>NZ_JBNDJO010000003.1:0-651371 GCF_050434965.1 Paraburkholderia sp. GAS38
TGATAGGTCAGGTGTGGAAGCGCAGTAATGCGTTAAGCTAACTGATACTAATTGCCCGTAAGGCTTGATCCTATAACAGGTGTGTCTTGTGGTTCAGATGAACCCCGCACACGGTTGAGTGATCACGTGTTGTGCCGGAAACAACACAACCCCAACCGCTTCACCCTCTGGTGGCATCACCAGAAACTACTTCTTCCCGATTGGCTGTACTGCTCCATGAGCAGTGCGGCAACAAGTCATGCCTGATGACCATAGCGTGTCGGTACCACCCCTTCCCATCCCGAACAGGACCGTGAAACGACTCCACGCCGATGATAGTGCGGATTACCCGTGTGAAAGTAGGTAATCGTCAGGCTCCCCAGCAGCAAGCACAAACCCCACCCCGCAAAGGTGGGGTTTGTGCGTTTACGGGAAACGCCATCAACGCGACTGTCCAACATCTGGGTTCCGGAAACCCGAGCGATATGCGTCGGCAAGCGCCGAGATTGAAGGATAGATGGGGTGAATTTATTTGTAAGCTTCAAGAGTATCGATCGACATTAGCTTTCTATTCGTAATAAAAATCCGCCTTACGCCACGCCAGCTTTCAACTCTGTTAATCCATTCGAACTGCCTCCGCTGTGCACCAAAACAGGTCGTTTTCCCAGTGAAAACGGCCAAATTTTGTGCAACTGCACATCTCACCCCATGCGCGCAACACCTAAGTCTGCAATAGAGTTCATCGACTACTGCACTAATCGCTTAACAGTTGTTTGCGGCGCTGCAAAAATCTTAATTTCGGGTTATCCTCGTTAACCCTTGACGTGTATGCGACATTGGGACGCGTTGACCTGGCCCCCGAATCAAGCGTTGCGCCTGTTTGGCGTAATAAGACCGTAATGTGTATTTCAATGCTTTCAGTTTGACGGCCTTGATCCGGACGTTTTCCTGCTTCAGCCCTTTAAAGAACAAATGCAATCCGCACCGCTTTTAAGCCTCTTGATCTGGGTCCCCATCGTGGCGGGCATCATCGTTCTGCGAGCGGGTTCCGGTTCTCCCGGCCGCGCCCGTTGGCTCGCACTCATCGGTGCACTTGCCGGCCTCCTGCCGGTGATCCCGCTGGTCGCTGGCTTCCAGAACGGCGTGCCGGCCATGCAGTTCGTCGAGAACGTCAAGTGGTTGCCGTCGTTCGACATTGCGTGGCACCTGGGCGTGGACGGGATCTCGTTGTGGCTGATCGTCCTGACCGCACTGACTACGCTCGTCATCGTCATCGCGGGTTGGGAGTCCATTACGGTGCGCAGCGCACAGTATTTCGGCTCGTTCCTGATGTTGTCGGGCTTCATGCAAGGCGTGTTCAGCTCGCTCGACGGCATGCTGTTCTTCGTCTTCTTCGAAGCGACGCTGATCCCGCTCTATCTGTTGATCGGAACATGGGGCAACAAGAATCGCACTTACGCGGCGGTCAAGTTCTTCTTCTTCTCGCTGGTCGGCTCGCTGATGATGCTGATCTCGATGCTCTACCTGTACGCGCAGACCCACAGCTTCGACCTCGAAATCTGGCGTTCGGCGCAACTGGGTTTCGTGCCGCAGATGCTGGTTTTCCTGGGCTTCCTCGCGGCCTTCTCCGTGAAGGTGCCGATGTGGCCGGTGCATACCTGGCTGCCGGACGTCCACCTCGACGGACCGACCGGCGCAGCCGTGATGCTCGGCATGCTGAAGATCGGCGGCTACGGCCTGCTGCGTTTTGCGCTGCCTATCACGCCGCAAGCGGCGCACTTCTTTGCCCCGGCGATGATCACGCTGTCGCTCGTGGCCGTCATCTACTCGAGTCTGCTCGCACTGGTGCAGACCGACATCCGCAAGCTGCTCGCCTACTCGTCCGTGTCGCACATGGGCCTCGTCACGCTGGGCCTGTTCATCTTCAATCCGCTGGGTCAGGAAGGCGCGATCATGCAGATGATCTCGTACGGCCTCGTCTCCGGCGCGCTGCTGTTGTGCACCGGCATGCTGCACGATCGCACCCAGACCGGTTCGATCGCCGCCTTCGGCGGCGTGGCCAACACGATGCCCAAGTTCGCGGTCTTCGTGATGCTGTTCTCGATGGCGAACGTCGGCCTGCCGGGTACCGCTGGCTTCGTCGGCGAGTTCATGGTCCTGATGGGCGCAGTCGGCTTCAACTTCTGGATCGGCGCACTCGCGGCACTGACGCTGATTCTGAGCGCGTGCTACACGCTGTGGATGTACAAGCGCGTCATCTTCGGCGCGATCGCCAATGCGCGCGTCGCCAAGCTGAGCGACGTGAGCAAGCGCGAGTTCCTGCTGCTGGGCGCGATGGCGGTGCTGGTCCTTGCGATCGGCATCTATCCGAAGCCCTTTACCGATGCGATCAATCCGTCGTCGACCAGCCTGCTCGCGCAGACCAATCGCACGGCACAACCGGTCGAGGCCGCCTCGGTCGAAAACGGCGAACGTTTGCAAGCCCGTGCTGCGGTAAACGCAACACACGCGCCGGGCTGATTGCACGGCTTGTCCAGCGGCGTCGTGTCTGCGAAAGCGGATACGACGCGCTCGTTTTTGTTGTACCCAAGGGCGCGTAGCCGCCTGGATGTGCGGTCGTTACTGGCCTGCGGTTCGTAGCGTTAGCAGTCGTATCATCTTTTGATATAAGGCAAGCACCGGTCGTGTGCGCAGCGCTGTGCGGCAACGTGTCGCACAATGTTGACACGCAAGAGATCGTTGCAAAAATAGTTCTTTATATCAGGATGACGAGGCTTTACCATGCGACCGCTTACTTATGGAGAGCGGTCGGATGATGTTCATTGAAGACGTAAAGAGCAGGCAATCGATATGAAAGAAAAGACTCTACGGGGGGCGATGAGTTCCGTCGCCATCGGGCTGGTAACGCTGCTCTCGGGTTGTAGCAACCTGGATCTGCTGAACCCTAAAGGCAGTGTGGGCGTTGCCGAACGCGACCTCATCGCTACGTCGACATGGGCCATGCTCATCGTCGTGATTCCGGTCATCGCGCTGACGCTGCTGTTCGCGTGGCGCTATCGCGCATCCAACAAGAGCGCCGAGTACCGTCCCAACTGGTCGCATTCCACGGGTATTGAGATCGCGGTGTGGACCATCCCCACGCTGATCATTCTGTTCCTGGGTGTGCTGACCTGGAAGAGCACGCATGAGCTCGATCCGTACCGTCCGCTCGAATCGGCCGTAAAGCCGATCAACGTCGAAGTGGTCGCACTCGACTGGAAGTGGCTGTTCATCTACCCGGATCTCGGCATCGCTTCGGTCAACCAGCTCGCGATTCCCGTCGGCACGCCGGTGAACTTCAATATCACGTCCGACTCGGTGATGAACTCGTTCTTCATCCCGCAGCTTGGCGGCCAGATCTACGCGATGGCAGGCATGCAGACGAAGCTGCACCTGATCGCTGACGAAGCCGGCGACTACGCAGGCGAATCGGCCAACTTCAGCGGCAAGGGCTTCTCGGACATGAAGTTCCGTGCAATCGCCGCCTCGCCCGCAGATTTCAACGCATGGGTCGCGAAAGTGCGCGCCTCGTCGGACAGCCTCGACATGAACCGCTACAACGTCGTGTCGCAGCCGGGCGAGAAAGCGCCGGTCACCTACTTCTCGTCGGTGGATCCGAAGCTCTTTCACAACATCATCGCCCGCTATAACAACGGCAACGTCATGGATCTGAAAGACGACAGCAACTGTAAGGCCAAGGGGTAACGCATGTTCGGTAAATTAACCCTCGACTCGATTCCGTACCACGAGCCGATTATTATGATGGCCGCTGCCATGATGGGCATCGCGGCAGTGGCGGTGCTCGGCACCGTGACGTATCTCGGCAAGTGGCGCTACCTGTGGAGCGAGTGGCTGACGTCGGTCGACCACAAGCGCCTCGGTGTCATGTACATCGTCGTGGCCATGATCATGCTGCTGCGCGGCTTCGCCGACGCCATCATGATGCGTACGCAACTGGCGCTGGCCTATCACGCGCCCGGCTATCTGCCGCCGCATCACTACGATCAGATCTTCTCCGCGCACGGCGTCATCATGATTTTCTTCATGGCGATGGTGTTCATGGTGGGCCTGATGAACCTGATCGTGCCGCTGCAGATCGGCGCGCGCGACGTGGCATACCCGTTCCTGAACTCGCTGTCGTTCTGGATGACGGCAGTCAGCGTGATCCTGATCAACGTCTCGCTCGTGATCGGTGAATTTGCGCAGACCGGCTGGCTGGCGTATCCGCCTCTGTCGGAGCTGAAATTCAGTCCAGGCGTGGGGGTCGACTATTACATCTGGAGCTTGCAGCTCTCGGGTATCGGCACCTTGCTTACGGGTATTAACTTCTTCGTCACGATCGTCAAGATGCGCGCGCCTGGCATGACGTTCATGAAGATGCCGGTGTTCACGTGGACGGCGCTGTGCACGAACGTGCTGATCATGGCTGCGTTCCCGATTCTGACGGTCACGTTGGCGCTGCTCGGCCTCGACCGTTACCTCGGCATGCACTTCTTCACGAATGAAGGCGGCGGCAACGCCATGCTGTACCTGAACCTGATCTGGGCGTGGGGCCATCCGGAGGTGTACATCCTGATCCTGCCGGCGTTCGGTATCTTCTCGGAAGTCATCGCGACGTATGCGAAGAAGCCGCTGTTCGGCTACAAGACCATGGTCTATGCGACCTGCGCGATCATGGTGCTGTCGTTCCTCGTGTGGCTGCACCACTTCTTTACCATGGGTTCGGGCGCGGACGTGAATGCCTTCTTCGGCATCGCGACCATGATCATTGCAATTCCGACCGGCGTGAAGATCTTCAACTGGCTGTTCACGATCTACAAGGGCCGTCTCGAGTTCTCGACGCCGGTGCTGTGGACGCTCGGCTTCATGGTCACCTTCACGATCGGCGGCATGACCGGCGTGATGATGGCGATCCCGGGTGCGGACTTCGTGCTGCACAACAGCCTGTTCCTGATCGCTCACTTCCACAATGTGATCATCGGCGGCGTGCTGTTCGGTTATCTGGCGGGTTTCAACTACTGGTTCCCGAAGGCGTTTGGTTTCAAGCTGCACGAAAAGCTCGGCAAGGCCGCGTTCTGGTTCTGGCAGGTCGGCTTCTGGGTGGCGTTCTCGCCGCTTTATGTGCTCGGTTTCATGGGCATGACGCGTCGTCTGAACCACTACGACAACCCGCAATGGCACCCGTGGCTGCTGCTGGCTGAAGTGGGCGCCATCCTGGTTGCGATCGGTATTGCATGCCAACTGCTGCAGCTCTTCGTGAGCATTCGCGACCGCAATCTGCCGGAAAACCGCGATGTTTCGGGCGATCCGTGGGATGGCCGTACGCTGGAATGGTCGACCACGTCGCCGCCGCCGGTCTACAACTTCGCGATCGTGCCGACGGTGCATGAGCTCGATGAATTCACCGGCATCAAGCAACGCGCGAAGACCGAAACGGCCAAGCCGGTGTACCGCGACATTCACATGCCGTCGAACACGAGCGCGGGCCTCATCATCGCCATGTTCAGCCTGGTGCTCGGCTTCGCAGCAATCTGGCACATCTGGTGGCTCGCGATCATCGGTATCGTCGGGGCGATCGGTACGGTTATCGTCCATAGCTTCAGCGACGACCACGGCTACTACATTCCTGCCGATACGGTTCGACAGATCGAAGAAGGACGCAGCGCAGGTAAGGCGCTTGAATTGGCAGAGGTGGATTAATGTCACAGACGACTACTTTAGGGCACGGACACGACGTCCATCACGACGCGGATCACGTACCGTCGCAATCGGTGTTCGGTTTCTGGCTGTACCTGATGACCGACTGCATCATCTTTGCCTCGCTGTTTGCGGTGTTCGCAGTGATGAGCCACCAGTTCGCCGGCGGCCCGACCGCCAAGGACCTGTTTGAGATTCCGGGTGTCGCGCTGGAAACGGCCGCGCTGCTGCTGAGCTCGATCACCTACGGCTTCGCCATGATCGGCGCGCACAAGGGCAAGAAGGGCATGGTGCTCGGCTGGCTCGCTGTGACGTTCCTGCTCGGCGCGTCGTTCCTCGTGCTCGAACTGCGCGAGTTCTCGCACCTGATCGCCGTAGGCGCAGGTCCGGACCGCAGCGCGTTCTGGTCGTCGTTCTTCACGCTGGTTGGTACGCACGGTTTGCACGTGACGTTCGGCCTGCTGTGGATGATCGTGCTGAGCGTGCAGGTGATCCGCAGTCCTGAACTGAGCGAGCGCGAACTGACGCGTCTGACGTGCCTGAGCCTCTTCTGGCACTTTCTGGACATCGTCTGGATCGGTGTCTTTACCTTTGTCTATCTTACGAGTGTGATCTAAATGGACCACGGCCATACTGCTCACTCGGGTGAAAGCCACGGCAGCTTCGGCAGCTACACGGCCGGCTTCATCCTGTCCGTCCTGCTGACTGCTGCAGCATTCGGCATCATCATGACCGGCTCGTTGACCGGCCAAAGCGCGATTCTGGCAATTGCCGGGCTGGCGTTCGTGCAGATCATCGTGCACCTCGTGTTCTTCCTGCATATGAACACGTCGTCGGCGCAACGCTGGAACGTCATGGCGTTCGGCTTTACCGTGCTGACCGCGGTCATTCTGATTGTCGGCTCGTTGTGGATCATGCATAACGTCGCCATGAACATGATGTCGCGCTAAGCCGCATCAAGTTTGGATGTGTAGGCAAACGGCTCCTCGACAACGAGGGGCCGTTTTTTATTGTGCGCCGGTTCGTCGCGCTACTTGCGGCGCGATGCCTTTGGCGCCGGCGCCGTCGTATCGCGAATCACCAGTTCCGCTAGCGGCACCTTATACGCATCGCGTTTGGGTTTGATGCCTTCGATACGGTCGATGGTCAGCGCGACCGCGATCGATGCGATCGCGGCGGTCGGAAAGCCGACCGTGGTGAGCGCAGGGCGGAACTGATGCGCGAGGTGGATATTGGTGAGGCCGATCACCGACAGATCCTGCGGCACGCGCTTGCCGATATCCGCAGCGGCCTGGATCGCACCGATGGCCATCAGGTCGTTGGTCGCGAATAGCGCCGTCAGCTTGGGTTGCTCGCTGAGCAGCGCGCGGGCCGCGTCGTAGCCCGCCTCGATCGAATCGCGGCACGCATGAACCTTCACGGCGTCTGCAGCGACACCTCGCGCCGCCAATGCCTCGACGAAGCCTCGAAGACGCACCGATTGCGGTCCACCGGACCCTTCCCCCAGCAGCGCGCCGATCCTCCGATGACCGAGTTCATACAGATGCGCAGCGGCGAGACCGCCCGCGTGCGTGTAGTCGACGGTGACGCATGGCAGCGCCCGCGTCGCCTGCGCGCGCTCCCACATGCACAGCACGAGCGCCGAGCCGCGCTGCGCGATGTCGGCGAGTTCGCCTGCGCTGACGTCGGTGTTCATCACGATCACACCGGCGGCCAGCGTGCCGGCGATCTTGTCGAGGTAAGCACGCGCAATCGCCGGGTTGTCGTCCGTGTTGCATACCAGCAGGAAATAGCCGCGCCGCCGCGCCGCGGTTTCAGCCTCCAGCACGAACTCCGGATAGAACGGGTTCGAGATATTCGACAGCATCAACGCGAGCGTGGAAGTGCGTCCTTCGGCCAGTGCCCGTGCCGTGAGGTTAGGGCGGTAGCCGAGTTCGCGCACCGCTGCCATGACGCGTTCCACGGTGGTCGGTTTAACCTTCTGAGGATTGCGTAACACGTTGGATACCGTGGCCGCAGTGACCTGGGCGCGTTGCGCGACTTCAGCGAGCGTCACCATGAATGGCGCACCGCAGCGAGGGTAAACGAGCGGCGAGCTGTGGCGTATGGCCGCTTGAGGAGCGTTTCGCCCATATGTTGAGACGTTGTCGTAAGGGTTGCGTGTCCGGAACAGCTCGGCTACTTTCACGTTCAGACACAGGAGGAACACATGTTAATTCAAAGAGCGATTTTTACGCCGAAAAATTTAAGCGCTTAAATTCTGCGAGCCGCGGCCCGGAAACAGCCACCATAAATTGAATATTGGAGACAACCATGAAATTCAAAGCTGGGAAGTTTTTGCTGGCGGGTATCGCGTGTCTTGCGATGACCGCTGCAAGCTATGCGGACGCCGCGACGCTGAGGGTTACGGTATCCGCACGCGGCAATCAGCGCGCGGTGTGGCAAAGCGCTTTCGATCAGTTCGAGAAGGCCAATCCCGACGTCGACCTGAAAGTGACCTACGTCGGTGAGGAGGCCTACAAGGTGCAGATGTCCGGCTGGCTCGCGACGGATCCGCCTGATGTGCTGAGCTGGCACAACGGCGAGCGCATGGCTTATTTCGCGAGGCGCGGCCTGCTGGATGATCTGAGCGCCGACTGGCAGAAGGACGGCTGGAACCAGACCTACGCCGCGGTCAAACCGCCTTCCACCTACGCCGGCAAGCAATACGCCGCGCCGCTCGGCTACGACTCGTACGGCTTCTTCTATCGCAAGGACCTGTTCGAGAAAGCAGGCATTGCCGGCGAACCCAAGACGTGGGACGAGTTCCTCGCCGACTGCAAGAAGCTGAAGGCGGC
This sequence comes from Paraburkholderia sp. GAS38, assembly GCF_050434965.1. Classification (NCBI taxonomy): domain Bacteria; kingdom Pseudomonadati; phylum Pseudomonadota; class Betaproteobacteria; order Burkholderiales; family Burkholderiaceae; genus Paraburkholderia; species Paraburkholderia sp. GAS38. The sequence continues at coordinate 8,553 of NZ_JBNDJO010000003.1, forward strand.
GGGCATTGCGCCGATCGCCGTGCCGGCCAAGGATTCGTGGACACTGGCAGCGTGGTTCGACTATCTCGACCTGCGCATCAACGGCTACGCGTTTCACGAGCAACTGATGGCGGGCGAGATCGCCTACACCGACCCGCGCGTGCGCAAGGTCTATGCGACGTGGAAGACGCTGATCGACGACAAGTACTTCGTCGACAACGCGCTCTCGTATGACGTCGATTCGGTGAGCCCGCTGCTCGTCAACGGCCAGGCCGCGATGATGCTGATGGGGACGTTCTTCGCGGCGGGCTTGCCGGAAGCCACGCGCGACAAGATGAGTTACTTCCGCTTCCCGGTGATCGACGCGGCCGTGCCGATGGCCGAAGACGGTCCGGTCAACATCCTGATGATCCCCGCAAAGGCCACCAACAGGAAGGACGCGCACCGCCTGCTCGCGTTCATGGCGCAACCGCAGATCAACGGCGAACTGGCGAAGGGCTGGGGTCAGTTGCCGTCGAACAACCAGGCGCCGGAGCCGCAGGATCCGATCTCGAAGATCGGCTTCCAGATCCTCTCGAGCACCCCTGGCGGTGTCGCGCAGTTCTACGACCGCGACATGACCAAGGAAATGGCCGACGAAGGCATGAAGGGCATGCAGCAGTTCTATAGCGACCCTGGCCAGATCGACCAGATCCTGAACCACCTCGAACAGTTCCGCCAGCGGATCTACAAGAAGTAGGCGAACGTGTCCACCACCCTGTCCGACAAAGCCGTGCCCGTCAGCCGCGAGCGCCGCAAGGCGCCCGCGCCGCTCAGCCGCCGGCGCAATCGCGCGGCCTTGCTGTTCCTGTTGCCGGGCGGCCTGCTGTTTGCGGTCTATGTGATCTACCCGGTGATCAGCAGCATCGTGCTGAGCTTCTATAACTGGGACGGCATGACGCCGCGCGTGTTCGCGGGACTCGACAACTACCGCGAACTGCTGCATTCCGACACGTTCTATACGGCGCTGAAAAACAACGTCATCTGGCTCGTGCTGTTTCTGCTCGCGCCACCCTGCGGTCTCGCGCTCGCGCTGTATCTGAACCAGAGCGTGCGCGGCATCCGGCTGGTGAAATCGCTGTTCTTCGCGCCGTTCGTGTTGCCGGGCGTGGTGGTGGGGCTGGTGTTCGGCTGGTTCTACGATCCGACCTTCGGCTTGCTGAAGCTGATCGTCGGACACGGCGTGCCGGTGCTGGGCGATCCGCGTTACGTGACCTACGGCATCATTTTCGCCGCGCTATGGCCGCAGATTCCGTTCTGCATGATTCTCTACCTGACCGGGCTCACGGGCATCAACAGCGAAGTGATCGAAGCGGCCCGCATGGAGGGCGCCGAGGGCTTGAAGCTGCTATGGCACGTGATCCTGCCGCAACTGCGGCCCGCCACGTTCATGGCCGTGGTGCTGACGGTGATCGGCGCGCTGCGCAGCTTCGATCTGATCTCGGTGATGAGCGGCGGCGGCCCCTTCGACAGCTCCACGGTGCTCGCCTATTTCATGTACGACCAGGCGATCAAGTACTACCGCGAAGGCTACTCAGCAGCGATCGCGGTGGTGCTGTTCATGATCATGCTGATCTTCATCGTGTGGCAATTGCGGCGTCTCGTGCGCAGCGAAACCTGAGGAACCGACATGTATCCGATGCCCGTTTCCCGCTGGCGCCCAGGCAGCCGCCTGCTCTACAAGCTCTCGTTGCCGTGCGCGTTGCTGCTGTGGCTGTTGCCGTTGCTCGCGGTGCTGGTGACGTCGATCCGCTCCAGCGACGAACTCTCGGCAGGCAATTACTGGGGCTGGCCCGAACACTTCGCGCTGGTCGAAAACTACGGCACGGCGCTCACGCAAACGCCGATGCTCCACTACTTCTGGAACAGCGTGCTGATCACGGTGCCGTCGGTGGCGGTGTCGATCTTTCTGGCCTCGATGGCGGGACACGCGCTGGCGAACTACCGTTTTCGCGGCAATTTGCTGCTGCTGGCTATCTTCGTGGCGGGCAACTTCGTGCCGGTGCAGATCCTGATGATTCCGGTCCGGCAACTGACACTGGCGCTCGGCCTGTACAACACGGTGTTAGGACTGGTGCTGTTTCACACGGCTTTTCAGACCGGCTTTTGCACGCTGTTTTTGCGTAACTTCATCCGCGCGTTGCCGTACGAACTGATCGAAGCCGCGCGCGTAGAGGGTGCGAGCGAGTGGGCGATCTACACGCGCATCGTGCTGCCGCTGGTACGGCCCGCACTTGCGGCACTCGGCATCCTCGTCTTCACGTTTGTGTGGAACGACTATTTCTGGGCGCTCTGTCTCACGCAAGGCGATGACGCAGCGCCTATCACTGTGGGCGTCGCGGCGCTCAAGGGCCAGTGGACGACCTCGTGGAATCTCGTGTCCGCAGGCTCGGTGCTGGCCGCGCTGCCGTCGGTCGCGATGTTCTTTGCCATGCAGAAGCACTTTGTGACCGGACTCACGTTCGGCGCCACCAAGGGATAGCCGCGCGGGCCGCGACCGTTGCGAGCGCAACGGTCACTACGATCACAACATCTAGCGGGAGCACCATGCATCTAGGAGTCTGCTATTACCCCGAGCAATGGCCGCAGCATCAATGGGAAAGCGATGCGCGCCGGATGGCGGAACTGGGCATCAGCCGCGTACGGATCGGCGAATTCGCGTGGAGCAGGATGGAGCCCGAAGCGGGGCGCTACGAATGGGCGTGGCTCGATCGCGCCATCGAGGTGCTCGCCACGCACGGTCTGAAGGTCATCCTCGGCACGCCGACGGCGACACCGCCCAGGTGGCTGGTCGACCTGCACCCCGAGATCTTGCCGGTCAACAAGGACGGCATCACGCTCAATTTCGGCTCGCGGCGGCACTACGATATCTCGAGCGAGATCTACCGCGAGCACTGCGCGCGCATCGTGACGCAGATGGTGCGGCGCTACGGCACGCATCCCGCGGTGATCGCATGGCAGACCGATAACGAACTGGCTTGCCATGACACCGCGCCGAGCTACACGGAGGCCGCCCGCCGGCGTTTCGGCGGATGGCTCGCGGCGCGCTACGGCGAAGTGGAGCGCTTGAACGCAGCGTGGGGCAACGTGTTCTGGAGCATGGAGTACCGCAGCTTCGCAGAGATCGGTCTGCCGAACCGCACGCCCACCGACGCGAATCCGAGCCACTGGCTCGACTTCCGGCGTTTCATGTCGAGCGAGGTGGCGAGCTTCCATGGCTTGCAGGGCGAACTGATTCGCGAGCATGCGCCGGGGCGCGACCTGCTGCACAACTTCATGGGCTTTTTCACGAGCTTCGATCACTACGAATTCGCCGAAAGCGGGCTGGATGTCGCCGCGTGGGACAGTTATCCGCTGCCGCGCACGGAGGTGCTGTGGTTCGACGACGCCGACAAGCACCGCTGGGCACGCACGGGGCATCCGGACATTCCGGCCTTCAATCACGATCTGTATCGCGGCGTCGGCAAGGGGCGCATGTGGGTGATGGAACAGCAGGTCGGGCCGGTCAACTGGGCGCCGTACAACCCGGTGCCGAAGGCGGGCATGGCGCGTCTCTGGACGTGGGAGGCGTTCGCGCACGGTGCCGAACTGGTGTCGTATTTCCGCTGGCGCCAGGCGCCTTTCGCGCAGGAGCAGATGCATTCGGGCATCAACGCGCCGGACGACAAGCTCACCGCCGGCGGCCACGAGATCGCCCAGGTGGCGCGTGAACTGGCAAGCTTCGATCCGACCTTCGATCCGACCTTCGACCCGGCCGCCACGGCCCAGGTCACGCAGGCCCGCGTGGCTATGCTGTTCGACTATCCCGCGGACTGGATCGTGCAGATCCAGCGCCACGGCGCCGATTTCGATTATCAACGCCTCGTCTTCGAGTGGTACTCGTGCCTGCGCGAGATGGGCGTGGACGTGGATCTGCTGCCGGCGACCGCCGATCTGAGCGGCTACCGGCTGGTGGTCGCGCCGTCGTTGCCGGTCGTGCCGGACGCGCTGGTTGCGCAGATCCAGGCTGGCCAGGCACATTGGCTATTCGGGCCGAGGACCGGCTCGAAGACCGCGGACTTCACGATCCCCGCCACGCTTCCTCCGGGCCCGCTGCAGGCCGTTCTGAACGTGCGGGTGTCGCAAAGCGAATCGCTGCGCCCGTCACTGCGGCCGGCGGCGACGTTCGACGGCGTACGAGGCGAGGGCCGAAGCTGGCGCGACCACGTTGAGCCGGGGCCCGGTGTCGACGTCACGGCGGTGTTCGACGACGGCGTGCCGGCTGTCGTGCAGGCCGGCCGGGTTCGCATGACGACGGCCTGTTTCGATCCGGCGTTGCAGCGTGCCGTGCTGGAACGCTGCGTACACGACGCCGGCATCGAGGTGCTGACGCTGCCGGAGGGCGGCCGCTTGCGCCGTCTCGGCAACCTGCGTTTCGCCTTTAATTACGGGGACACCGCATGGCGCGTGCCGGCCCCGGAGGGCGCGCGTTTCGTGCTGGGCGGCCGCGAAACCGGGCCGTCCGACGTGGCGGCATGGATCGAAATGCACTGACGTCGACAGCCAACGTGCTAACACGATCCAGCAAGCTTTGGCATACTGCGGGTTCCCCCGTGCGTCGTACCGGCTACTTTTTGGGGCTGTCGGTGCACGCGCATTGCCGTTAGCCAGCTGCGCGCACTGAGCGGATTCGCCGCGATGACGCATGCAGTCAGCATTACTTCGCGTCATCGATGAACTACTCCCGGCTCGTCAGTCTCACGCGCATCCCGTCCTTCATGTCGCTGGCGGGCGCGACCCTGATGCTGGGGGTTGCCATGTCGTTCACCGCGCCGTACCTGTCGCTGTTCGGCGTGGAGCGAGCCGGGATGACGCCGCTCAGGCTCGGCCTGTTCATGACGCTGATTGCGGCGAGCGGGGTGGCGGCGAGCGGCTGGGCCGGCAAATGGTCCGATCGCCACGGGCATCACCGCACACTGCTGCTGGCGGCGCTGGGCGCGGCGGCATTGGGTTTCCTGCTGTTGTGTTTCGTGCGCGACTACCGCGCGCTCCTCATCATTGGGATTGCCTTCCTCGGCGCGGGCGGCTCGGCGCTGTCGCTGGTGTTCTCGTTCGGCCGCGCCGCGTTGCCGGTGACGAGCGAGTCCGAGCGGACCTTTGCCACGGCGACGCTGCGCACGGTGCTTTCGGTGGCGTGGGTGTTCGGGCCTTCGGTGGGCGCGCTGGTGCTCGCCGGGATCGGCTTTTACGGCCTGTTTCTGTTCGCGGCGGCGTGCTTTGTCGCGTGCGGCGCCATCATCTGGCGCATGCCCGAGGCCGCGGATGGCGACGTGCCCGGCGTGCCGGACCATGTCCCCGGCGACCCGGCCTCGTCGCTCGAAGTCACCACCGTCGAACCCGAGACGCCGGTCGAGCCGGATTTCGTCCATCCGGTTGCGCCGGCGCGCGTCATCTGGCGCTCGGTGCTGGCGCTGACACTGATCGGCCTCGCCGCCAACGCGACGATGATCGTGCTGCCGCTTTACGTCGTCCACGGTCTGCACGGCACCCGCATCGACGTCTCGATCATGCTCGGCCTCGGCGCTTTCCTCGAAATTCCGATGATGCTGGCGCTGGGCGCGCGCGGTTCCTCGCTGAACAAGCTGCGCTGGCTCGCTGCGTGCGCCGGCGTGCATATGCTGTATTTCATCTGCGTGGCCGCGGTCGGTTCGGTGTCGTTCCTGATTCCGATGCAGGCGCTCAACGCGTTCGTGGTCGCGGTGACCTCGTGCCTCGGCATGACCTATGTGCAGGACCTGATGCCGCGCTCGCCCGGCCAGGCCACCGCGCTGTTCTTCAACTCGGCCCGGGTCGGCTCGATTCTGTCGGGCGTGCTGTCGGGCTTGCTGGTCGCCGGGGTCGGCTATCGAGGCACGTTCCTGTTCTGCGGTTTGCTTGCACTCGGGGCGCTGATCCTGTTCGCTGATCCGCCGTGGCGGAGCTGGGCGCGCTATGTTCAGGACCGCTGGCCGGGCCGCCGGGAGTGACGTCCCATGCCTGTACACAACTGGGTCGATCTACACCAGCACGAACGCACCGGGATAGAAACGTTGCGTGCGCATTTCGAAGGGCATGCCTACGATCCGCACTGGCATGACGCGTACCTCATCGGTTTCACCGAGCAAGGCGTGCAGCAGTTCGATTGCCGCCGCGCGCGCGTGCAAAGCACGCCGGGCCACGTGCTCATGCTGGAGCCGGGCGATATCCACGACGGCCACGCTCCGGCGGAAGGCGGCTTCACCTATTCGATGCTGTACCTGCAGCCCGATTGGCTCACACGCGAGCTGAGAGCATGGTCGGAGGCCGTGCCCGCGACGGGGCAGCCGCAATTCCCCGCAACCTTGAGCGACGACATGGGACTCGTCGCGTCGATCGCGACACTGTTTCGCGTGTTGCGTAACGAAGAGACTCGCCTCGTCCAGCAGGCGGCCACCGACAGCCTGCTTGAACACCTGAGCCGCCATCTCGGCTGGCGTGTGCGTCATGAGGGCGATCCCTGCATCCCACCGGTCGCACAACGTGCACGTGACTATCTGCACGCGCGTCTGTACGACGACATCGGCCTCGACGATCTGGCGGCGGCCTGCGGGGTGGACCGCTTTCGTCTCTCGCGTGCGTTCAAGGCCAGTTTCGGGCTTGCACCGCATGCCTATCTGATCCAGTTGCGGCTGACCAAAGCACGCCAGTGGCTTGCACGCGGCATGGCGCCGGCCGAGGTCGCACACGCGCTGTGCTTTGCCGATCAGAGTCACCTGGGGCGGTGGTTTCGTCGCGCCTACGGGCTGACCCCTGCGCACTACGGCAAACGCTGCACAAATCTTCCAGACTTGGCGTCAAGCCACGTTTAGTCTTGCTGAGAAGGTCTGACGGGATTCGTGCCGCGAAGTCAGCGTAGCACGGCTTCGGCAGGTCTCATTGTCCCGCGGGCATCGTTCAGGGGATGAGTCAACGTGATACGGCAAAGGAATGGAAGGAATGGAGTTCGATACGAAGGTTGCGCTGGTGGTGCGTGACGACCTGGCCTCGTGGCAGAAGCTGAACGTCACCGCTTTTCTTGCCACCGGCATGGCGGCGGCAGCGCCCGAAGCGATCGGGAAACCCTACGAGGACGCGAACGGACGGCAATACGCCGCCTTGCTTGGGCAGCCCATGATGATCTATGGCGGCGACGCGTCGGGGCTTCTGCGAGCGTTTCAGCAGGGCCAGCAACGCGAGCTGACCATTGCGGTCTACGTGAAGGCGATGTTCTCCACCGGCAACGACGACGACAATCGCGCCGCGTTCCATGCCGAATCCGTCGATCAACCCGAGCTGGTCGGCATTGCGCTGCGCGGGCCGAGGAAGATGGTCGACAAGGCGGTCAAGGGGCTATCGCTGCATCCTTGATGCGTACGATGGCGGGCTGCGGGTTCGCGCATGTTCGTTCGAGCGAACGGCGAGAGAGTCTTCGTCAGGCGCGCCTGGCGAGATCCGCGAAGCTGATCGCTTTCGCTTCGCACGCCTGCGTCAAGGCCGCATCGTAGCTGGTGAAGAAAACCACCCGGTCCTGGCCCAACTGTTTGAACAGATCGATCAGGACAGCGCGCGCGGCGGCATCGAGGCCACCACCCGGTTCGTCCGCAATCAGGACGGTAGGTGCCCCGATCGATGCCGCCGTCAGGAACATTTTCTTGCGCGTGCCGAACGACATCTGCTCGAAGCGTTTCTCGAGATGAGGCGCGAGGCCGAAGCGTTCGGCCAGCTCCAGCGTGCGATTCTCTAGCACCGCTTTTCTTTGCGTGGCTACGCGTTCGAGAAAATCTCGACCCGTCTCGAGCGGATACGTCAGGCAGTCTTCGGGCACGTAGGTGAGGGCGGACTTCGCCGCGAGCGGCGCGCTGCGCAGCGAATGGCCGCCGAGCCAGACCTCGCCCGCGTCCGCTTCGATCTCGCCGGCGAGGACGCCTAGCAGCGTCGACTTGCCGCTACCGCTTTCGTCGTTCAAGGCAACGCACCCGGCGCTGGCGCTGAAATGCAGTCCCTGAAAGACAGTGCGCTCGCCGTAGCGTTTGCACAGATTGTCGAATCTAAGCATGGGTCATCCAGTTTCTCAGACTGGCAAGCATAGCAGTTCAAGCGCCCTCGCTCGCGCGGCTTCTTTCGATGCAGCGATATCCATTGTCACGCAGACCGGCATGAGCTTCGTCCTGTCATGTCTCATCCATCCAACGCCGGCCCGGAATTTATCCAGGCGGCATTGATTCGCACGTAAAATGCCGCGCATACGACTCGTGGAAGCTGGTGAAACTCCAGCGCGGTCGCGCCACTGTGACCGGTTCAGCCTGAACCGGAAGTCAGACCTCGGCGTCGTATCCCTCTTCCGACTTTGGGGCGCGTAATCCCCAGGAGCTATCCGCATGGCCGACTTCGCCTGCAATCTGGACTCACCGCCAGATCCGTATTCCTTTGACTGTCCCGCTTCGCGGCCTGTGGCGAATATTCGTCGCGCCTGTCTGTCGACGCTTGCTTCGGCGCATGAACAGCCGCGCCGCTGAGGCGCGTTAAGCGCGCGATTGCGTCGCCTCCACCATGGCCTGACCGTACTGCGCTTCCCTTCATGAGGCATGCGTTTCGCCATGGCCTGGATCGGACACCGAATGACCGCGTCCGCGCGTGCTGCATGTCATCCAGTCTTCTAATAATCAGGATGTCCCTTATGAAGTTCCGTCGTTTCATCATCACGTCTGCGCTGACCGTCTCGACGTGCCAGATGGCCTATGCCGCGGACGATTCGTCGTTGCCGCAGGCGGACCAGCAGTCTCCGGCCACCACCACGCTGCCGAACATTCTAGTGACCGGCGACACCCAGCACTTGCCGCAATCGTTCGATCAACGCTACGCCTCGACGCAGGTGCTCACCCGCGCGGATCTGGATCGTCTGTCGCCGATCGACCCCAGCATCACGCAAGCGCTCGCCACGCTGCCCGGCGTGACGATTTCGCAAAACGGCGGCCCCGGTTCTTCTGCTGGCGTCAGTATCCGCGGTTCGTCGGCGAATCAGGTCGCGGTGTTTATCGATGGCGTCCGGGTCGGCTCCGCCACTACCGGCCAGGCCGAGTGGGCCGATCTGCCGACCGCCGCGTTCGATCGCGTCGAAGTCATCTCGGGCCCGGCGGCCGCATCGTTCGGCGCGGATGCGATGGGCGGTGTCGTGCAGTTGTTCACCAATCACGCTTCGAATCAACCGAACCAGACCACGGTTTCCGCAGGCGGCGGCTCGAACAAGACCTTCGATACGCAGATCCGCACGTCGGGCAGCATTCCGTCCACCGGACCCCTCGCCGCGTTGTCGGGGCTGACCTATTCGCTGGGCCTGCACGACTACAACACTGCGGGCATCGACGCGACCGAGCCCTGGGCCTATGGCCACGAAGATGGCCGTAACCCGTACCATGCGCAGAACATCGACGCACGCCTCGGCTACGCGCACGACAACTGGTCGATCTCCACGTTTGCGCTGTACCACAAGTCCGACCTCTCGTACGACAATGCGGGCGGCGACGACCGGCAACTCGATCATCAACTGACGACGGGTGTAGCGTTCCACCTGGACATCACGCCGTCCACGCAGTTCGACCAGTCCTTCGGCTACGCCAACGACCGGCAGTTCCTGTACTCGAACACGCCCGGTATCCCGACTGACGAAATCGACTCGACGCGCCTGAGCACGTCGACTTCGCTGACGCATCAGGAGCGCGGTCTCAAGCTGTTCAATCTGCCGCTGTCCGGCGAGACGAAACTCGCGTACGATTTTTCGCGCGAGCAAGCCTTCCTGCCCATCGACATTCCCTCGGGCGTGCCGACTCGCAACGACTCGGCCGTGTCGCTGCATCAATCGGCCACGCTGGGTGACTTGACGGTGTTCCTCGCTGGACGCCACGAGATTGTCGAAGGCCAGTCGGTCAATACCGGCAATGTCGCGGTGGCCTATGCGATCACGCCGGTTTATACGGCGCGGCTTTCGTATGGCAATGCATTCCGTCTGCCGACGTTCGACGATCTGTACTATCCGGGTTACGCGAATCCGAACCTGCTGCCCGAGCGCAGCGATACGGTCGAAGCCGCGCTGGATGCCGCCACCTCGTTCGGCACCTTCACGGCCGCGGTGTACGACACGCGCGTCCACAACCTCATTACGTACGACTCGGTGACCTTTCTGCCGGTGAACGTGGGCCGGGCGCACATTCAAGGTATCGATCTCTCGTACAAGGGCACGCTCGGCAACTCGACGCCCATCAGTCTTGCGATCGGCATTCTGAATCCGCAGGACGTCACGGACCAGACCTGGCTGAACCGCCGCCCGCGTCAAACCGTCAGCCTGAATCTCGATCACACGTGGGACGAGTTCCACCTGCACGCGCTTAGCACGGGGGTCACGCTGCTTTACGGCGGCTCGACGTTCGACGACCAGGCGAACTCGATCTATCTGCCGTCGTACACCACGGTCGGACTGCGTGCCGCGTACAAGGTCAATTCGCACCTCACGCTGTCTGCGAATCTGTCGAACCTGTTTAACCGCCAGTACGTGACGGCATACGGCTACAACTCGTTGGGCCGGACGGCGTTTGGTAAGGTTTCCTACACGTTCTAAGTGGGCTATTTTGTGTCCCGGAGAATCAGGCATGTCGCTATTGCAGGTGTCGGAAATCGACTGGTCGCCCGGCGCCGAGGGCGAGCGCGCAGCCAGGATTCTTCGGGCGGTCACGCTCGCTGCAAAACCGGGCGAGTTCGTCGGCCTGGTCGGACCGAACGGCAGCGGCAAGAGCAGCGTGTTGCGTTGCGCCTTCCGCTTCAACACGCCGCTCGCCGGGACGATCCAGCTTGATGGTAACGACATCTGGAAGAAGCCGGCGAAGTGGCTCGCCTTGCGCGCTGCGGTCGTCTTGCAGGAATTCCCCGAGGATTTCGGCCTGACCGTGCTCGACGTGGTCTATATGGGGCGTACGCCGCATAAGAGGCTGTTTGGCGGCGATACGCCGGAAGATGCCGCCATCGTCGATGCCGCGCTTGAAAAGGTGGGCATGTCTGCCATGAGAGAGCGGCACTTCGACACGCTCTCCGGCGGCGAAAAGCAGCGCGTGTTGTTGGCGCGGGCGCTCGCCCAGCAGCCCAGCTTGCTGATTCTCGACGAGCCGACCAATCACCTCGATCTGCAGCATCAGATCGAATTGCTTTCGCTGTTGCGCCGCATGGGCATGACGACGCTGGCGACGATTCACGACCTGAATCTGGCCGCAGCCTATTGCGACCGGTTGTACGTTATCCACCACGGCGAAATCGTCGCACATGGCAGGCCTCACGAAGTGATCACCGAATCCTTGCTCGCCGACGTATTCGGGGTGGCCGCGATTGTCGATGCGCATCCCGTGTCCGGCTATCCGCGCATTACCTTACTCACACATGGAGAAACAACCCGTGCCTAAGCGTTTTATGTCCCGCTGCCTGAGCGGCGCGATCGTGACCAGCCTGCTGGCCGCCGCCACGCTGTCCACCGCTTCGGCGACGACCTACCCCGTGACGATCCGCAGTTGCAACCGCGACGTCACGTTCGCAGGGCCACCGCAGCGTGCCATCAGTAACGACGTGAATCTGACCGGCATGATGATCGCGCTCGGCCTGAAAGACCGCATGGTCGGCTATACCGGCGTGAGCGGCTGGAACACGGGCACGGCGGAACTCAAGCAGGCGCTCGGCACGTTGCCGGAGCTTTCGAAAGAGTATCCGTCGGTCGAGACGCTGGTCGGCGCGAACGCCGACTTCTATTTCGCGGGCTGGAACTACGGCATGAAGGTGGGCGGCGATCTCACGCCTGCGACGCTGGCGCCGCTCGGTATCAAGGTCTACGAATTGACGGAGTCGTGCGCTCATGTGATGAAGCGCCCGCCTGCCTCGCTCGGCGACGTGTATCACGACCTGGCGAATCTCGGCAAGATCTTCGACGTCGAGAACCGCGCCGATACGCTCATCAAGGATATGCAGACGAAGATCCAGGCCCTCTCGTCGAAAGCGGCCGGCGACGGCAAGCCGGTCAGCGTGTTCGTCTACGATAGCGGCGAGGATCGTCCCTTTACGGCGGGCCGAGAAGCGATTCCCACCGCGTTGATTGCCGCTGCGGGCGGTCGTAACGTGATGGACGATCTCGACGATAGCTGGACACGGGTGAACTGGGAGACGGTGGTGGCGCGCAATCCGCAAGCGATTGTGATTGTCGATTACGGCAGCGTCACCGCGGCGCAAAAGGAAGCCTTCCTGCGCAACAACCCCGCGCTGAACCAGATGGATGCGGTGAAGAACAACCGTTTCATCGTCCTTCCGTATGACGACGCGACGCCCGGCGTCGCCAACGTGCGTGCCATCGCGACGATCGCGAAGGGACTGCATCCGGCTGCATTCCAGTAATCACGGCGGCCCATACCGATGTCTATCCGACGCAATGACAGCGTGAGCGGAGCAGCGCACGACGGGGCGGCGCCACGACGTGCGTGGATTGCTGCGGGCGAGCGGCGTTACGGCGTGAACGTGTTGGTGGTTTGCCTGCTGGCATTGCTCGCCGTATCCGCGGTCGTGTCGATCGGCATCGGGCCGGTGCGGATCGCGCCGTCGGTGACGTGGCGGATTCTGTGCAGCCATTTGCTGGGACTGGTCACGGGACGCGAGCGCGCTGGAACATGGTCCACCGGACAGGACAGCATCGTCTGGCTGATCCGCTTTCCGCGCATCATTCTCGGCGGACTGGTGGGGGCCGGGTTGGCGCTGGTGGGTGCGGTCCTGCAGGCCGTGACCCGCAATTCGCTGGCCGATCCTCATCTGCTCGGGGTGACCTCGGGCGCGACGCTCGGTGCCGTGACCGTCATCCTGTTTCTGGGCGAGACCATCGGCATCGCGACGCTGCCGATTGCCGCGTTTGTCGGCGCCTTGCTGGCGATGTTTGTCGTCATCGCGGTGGCCATGCGGCATGGCCGCCTCAATTCGGACCGCTTGCTGCTGTCGGGCGTCGCGGTGTCGTTCTTTGTGATGGCAATGGCGAACCTGATGCTCTTTATGGGCGACCACCGTGCTTCGTCATCCGTACTGTTCTGGATGCTCGGCGGTCTTGGCCTCGCGCGCTGGAATCTGCTCGTGATCCCTGCCGTGGTCCTCACAGGCGGATTCGTGATGCTGAGCGCAACGGCGCGTTCGTTGAACGCCGTGATGGCGGGCGACCAGACCGCGTCGACCCTGGGCATCAACGTCTCTGCGCTGCGTGTTCAGGTGTTCGTGGTGGCGTCCCTGATGACCGGCGTCATGGTCGCGACGAGCGGGTCGATCGGCTTTGTCGGCTTGATGATTCCGCATATCGCACGCCGCTTCGTCGGCACCGATCACCGGCGCCTGTTGCCGGTGACCGCGCTGTCCGGCGCGATCTTCCTGATCTGGGTGGATGTGGCGGCCCGCACGCTCATTGCGCCCGAAGACTTGCCGATCGGCGTGGCGACGGCTGCAATTGGCGGGATCTTTTTTATCTGGTTGATGAAGCGCCGCTAAGGCTAACGCCCGAATCGCGTACGCGGATTCGGGCGCACGGCCGTCGACGGCACTGCATCAGGAAAGCGGGCCTCGGGCCCTCTCCTTACCCCTTACGAAACAGCGGCGCGCCCCACGGTGCACCCGTCGTGCCGCCGTCGACCACGATTTCCGCCGCAGTGGTGCCCGAGGCGTCATCCGACGCGAGGAACAGCACGGCTTTGGCCACTTCTTCCGGCGTGGCGAAACGCGCGAGCGGAATGCCTGCTGCAAGCGCTTGCTCGGTCCCGTCGATGGTTGCGCCCGTTCTCGCGCCGCGCGTCCAGATCGGCGTGCGCGTGCCGCCCGGAATCACCGTGTTCACGCGGATGCCGCGCGCGACGAGTTCAGAGGCAAACACTTTTGCCATGCCGGTCACGCCTGCCTTGGTGGCGGAATAAGCTGCCGAGCCCGGCGAGCCGAGTTCGCGCATGACCGAGCCGTTCAGGACGACCGCACCGCCCGCGCTCATCAACGGCAGCGCCCCTTGGACGGTGAGGAAAACCGCGGTAAGGTTGGTGCGCAGAATCGCTTCGAACGCGGCCGCGGTCGTACCGCCGAGCGGCGTCGGACCGGAGATGCCGGCGTTGGCGAACACAATATCAAGCGACCCGTAGGTCTCTTGAATCTGCTTGAACATCGAATCGATCGCGGCCGGTTCGTCCAGATCCACAGCGATGCCGAGGGCGTTTTCACCCAGTTCGGCCACCGCGTTATCCAGCTTCGTGCGATCGCGCCCCGTCACGACGACGCGAGCGCCTTCTGCGATCAAAAGTTGTGCCGCAGCAAAGCCAATCCCGCTGTTGCCGCCCGTCACGAGCGCGGTTTTTCCAGTAAAACGCATCTTCCTTCTCCTGTGTAAAGCGCCGCGAGATCGCGTCCAAAGCCGCGCCGGCTCGCCTTGCCAGAACCTGTTACGCGGCGCTGGGCAGCCGCCGCATCCGAACCATCACGAGCATTGCCAACACTCGAAATCTGTATGTTGATCATCATGCACAATTTCAGTATTATGCTCATCATGCAGATTGTCAAGCGTCACGGAGAAGAAAATGGGCTATTCGCAGGCACAGAAGGCTGAGAGCCGGCAGCGGGTGCTGGAGAATGCGTCGCGGCAGATTCGCGAGCACGGCATCGAGGCGCTCGGCGTGGCCGACTGCATGCGCAGTGCGGGGCTCACCCATGGGGCGTTCTATGGTCACTTCGCGTCGCGCGATGCCTTGATCGTGGAGGCGCTCGAGTACGCGCTCACGCAAAGCCGGGCGCGCATGGCGGCGCGCGAAAGCAAACCCGGCAAGCGGAACGAGACACCGCTGCAATCGATTGCCGAGGCGTTCCTCGACGAGCGCCACGTCAAGAATCCCGGCAGCGGTTGTGCACTGTGTGCGCTGGCGGGCGAGGCGCGGCATGCGAACCCTGACATCCGGGCATTGTTGACGCGCTATCTGCACGAATTTACGGCACGCATTGCGCAGGCCACGTCGGGCGGCGAGGGCGCCGGCGCCGGCGATGGCGACGAGAAAGCGGCGCTTGGCATCGTCGCGACGATCGTCGGCGCTATTACGCTCGCTCGTGCCGTAGATGACGACGCGCTGGCCAAATCGATTCTGGCGTCGTCGCTCGCGCTGGTGATGACGCAGGACGGCGGGACGCGGTAAGAGAGGAGTGGGGCGACGGCATTTCGGGCGAGCGGGTATGCTGGTGCGGTTGAGCCGCGTCTCAATCTTCCGCAACCGTCGCTAACCGCAGCGCGTTTTCAAAAGGCCCCAGCATGTCGGACCATCCCATCGACAATCCCTTCCTCGAATCGCTCGGCGTGCGCCTGACGCAATGGCGCGAGGGCTATGCGGAGCTGCGCATGTCGATCGATCCCAGCAAGCTCAACCGCCAGGGCGTATTGCAGGGCGGCGCGATCGCCACCCTGCTCGATGCCGCAGCCGGATACGCCGGGTTATACGCCGAGCCGGGGCAAGCCGCACGGCACGCGTTCACGTTGTCGCTGACAACCAACTATCTCGACAAGGGACTCGGCGAATACGTGACCGCGAAGGGCTTTCTCGAACGTCAGGGGCGCTCGATCTTCTTCTCGCGCGGCGAGGCCTGGGTGGACGACCATATCCTGATCGCCAGCGCACAAGGTACGTTCAAATATTCGAAAGGCGCGAGCTAGAAGAGCTCGAACAGCTAGAACCGGTGACGCATCCCGAGCACCGCCAACGCCTGCTCGCGGCTCGTACCGTAGAAGCCTTCGTCACCCACTGAAGCCGTCGCCGGCACCAGATTGTCGAGGTTGTCGAGCGTCTGGCCGTTTGCTCTTTGGTAGACCGCGCTGAGGTAGACGTCGGTGCGCTTGGAGAGGTAGTAATCCGAGGCAAGAGAGAGCTGGTTGTAGCTTGCCGACGCGCCTTCGCCCGTCGCCTTCGTATAGCTGTAGCCGGCGGCGAGGCTCAGTGCGGAATTCAGCGCGTAATGAAGGAATCCGGAGCCGCTGTTAAACGTCAGGGTTGCGCCGGAATCGAATTGATGGAACTTCGAGTTGCTATACGCCGCACCGGCAATGAAAGGCCCGAACACATATTGACCGCCGATCCGGCCGATCTCATTCGACGTAATGTTTTCAAACTGAACGATCGGATTGTCGTAGGCCAGACCTTCAGCAGTGGTTGATGCCGTGGTGCTGGCGACGCCGTCGACCAGCGCCGTGGTGTTGTCCACCTTGCTGACGGTATAGCCGCCGGCGAGGGAGAGGCCGCCATTCGTGTATGACGCTCCGAGGCTGTAGAAGCTGCCTGCCGAAACCGAGCCGGCGATACCGTTCAGAGCGGCCATCGCCTCGAACTGAAAGCCGGCCAGTACCGGGCTCGCGTATTTGATAGAGTTGTTGATATGCAGGAGTGCGTCGTAATTATCGACGTTGCCGACGGTTGCGAAGAGCGAGCCGAAGTAGATATCTCCGGTGAGCGGTTCCAGTACGTCCGTGACGGGGTCGAATTGCCGTCCGAAGGTCAGCGTTCCGTAGTCCGTGCTGGATAGGCCCACATAAGCTTGCTCGCCGAATTCGACGCCTGACTCCGACAAGCTTCCCGTACTCGGATTGAAAGCGCTTTGCAGATTGAAGACAGCGCTCAGATTGCCGCCTAGCGCTTCCGTGCCTTTCAAGCCCCAACTGGTGGTCTGGATGTTGCTGTTGATAAATCCCACTCTGTTGGCGCTGTTGGATCCGCCGGCGTTGGTCACGAAACCCACGGCGGTATCGATGGCGCCGTAGAGCGTCACGCTGCTCTGCGCATGGCTTGAGGCCGGGGCGCAGCCTATGATCAGCACAAGGCCGGACAAGACTGCGGCATTCAGTTTCTTCATGAGCGTTCTCGCTTGCGTATCGGGCTTTCAGACATCGGGATCGGTTTTATTTGCTATCCCCGGCGACCTAAAAGTAACAGCAGCGATGTATGGCTGTTCATCGGTTTGCGACGCTGATTTGCTCAACTACGACCTCGGGAAGGTCTAAGCGTCAATGCGGATTTGGAATGCGGATTTCATTGCGCTTTTCGTAATTAGGGGTAATCGAGGATTGGAATAATGAGCGTGGCCGCCGCAGCCTCCGCCTTACGGCTGCGGCGGCCGGTTGTCCTAAGCGCCGAACGGCTTCCCCATCGGCCGTACGCGGATACCTTGCGTCAAGCGTGTCCACGGCAGATCTGCCGGGTCGGCGGTCATCGGACCCGGCGCCTTCGCCACCAGCACCGCATGCGCAATCGGCTCGAAGTCGGCCCGGAAGTGCACGGAGCTTTTGTTGACGAGTATCTTCATCGCTTCAGGCTCGATGCCGGCCACTCGATAGAGATTGCGATCGAGCATCTGCGCCTTCGTCGAACTTACGGCAACGCGCACCCCGCCGATCGCGAGGCAGGCAACCGGTCCAAGCTCGACCTGCATGCCGTGCATCATCGGTCCGTCGTAGCGGCAGCGGCCATCGGAAAGCGCTACGACCTTGAAGGTCCCGACGAAAGGCGTATCGCCCGGGGTTCCCGAGCGCCCGCCCAACGCCAGTTCGAGCGTCGCGCCGAGGCCCACCTCGTGAGCCTGTGCCGCGGCTTCCGGGTCCCAGATCAGGCCAAGCGCCGCATCCTGGGCGCCGTTATCGAGCAGCGCGCGTAGCATGCCGGTGGTGTTCGAGTCCGCGCCGGCTCCTGGGTTGTCCTGAGTATCGGCGATCACCACGGGTTTTTGCGCCGTCGCGCTCAGACGCATGGCTTCGGCCACGGCGGCGTCGGGCGAGAGAAACGGCACCGCCCACAGCGACTCGTCGCGCAGCATCCTGTCGTGGAGCGTGTCCACGGCGTGCCGCACCGCTGCGGCGTCCTCGCCGTAACCCCAGATCACGGGACCACATTCGGGGAAGTCGGCAGCGGGAAAACCGGGGGCGAACGACAGCGACACGACCGCGTCCTCTTCCTGCGTGCCGAGCTCGGCATACATCGAGCGCGCCGGCTCCAGCAGCGTGCACATGCCATTGATCGGGATCAGGAACGGCAGACGCCGTGCCGCTTTCACCAGTGGCTTATGCCCGGCAAGCAGGCGCGCCAGCAGCCGCTCGGCACGCGCGCCGGTGTCGGCCATGTCTACGTGCGGATAGGTACGGTAGGCGACGAGCGCGTCGGCGCTGGCAAGCATGCGCTCCGTCACGTTGGCGTGCAGATCCAGCGAGGCGACCACCGGCACGACCGCACCCACTTTGGTACGGATGCGCGCGAGCAGTTCGCCTTCGCCGTCGTCGACATGTTGCGCGACCATCGCGCCGTGCAAGTCGAGATAGATCGCATCGAAGCCGCCTGCGGCCGCCGCCGCGACGATCTCACCGGCGATCCGTTCGTAGGCGTCTTCCGTCACCTGTGCCGACGGACTGGCCGCGGTCCAGATCACCGGCATCAGCGTATGTCCGTGCTGCTCGCTCGCGCGGATAAAGCCGCCAATCGGCAGGTTGACGTCGCGCAGCGCCAGCACGGCTTCGCCGCGCATCATCGGCGGATGACCTTCACCGCGGACGAAGCTCGCATAGGTCGCCGGTGACGGCGCGAACGTATTGGTCTCGTGCTGGAAGCCAGCGATCAGGATCTTGAATGCCACTTCGTTGTCTCCATGAAGGCCGGCGCAGGCATTTGCGCCGGCGTGTGATTTGCGTAGACCTGGCGTGGGCGATGCCTGCAATGCCTCAAGCCTGGGCGGGTTGTGTGGACTGCGTGGGTGCCGCAGTCCGGCGGGCGGGCAAACGGTTCGCCAGCAGCAGAATCGCGCCGAGCGCCAACAGCCCGACCATCACGTACAAGCCGGCCTGCAGGCTGCCGGTGACGGTCTTGGCCCACCCGATGATCGTCGGGCTCAGAAAGCCTCCCAGCAGGCCGATCGTATTGATCAACGCAATGCCGCCCGCAGCCACGTCGCCTTTCAGATAGTCGGACGGGATCGCCCAGAAGACCGTATAGGAGATCCACATCATCGCCGTGGCGACGGTCATGAAAATCAGCGACAGCACGAGTTGCCCGCTCGCCCACGTCGCGACAGCCAGTGCGAGCGCGCCGATCAAAGCCGGCACGGCGCTATGCCAGCGCCGCTCGCGAAAGCGATCCGAACTGCGCCCGCCGATGTACATGCCGATCACCGCCGCGATGTATGGGATCGTCGAGTAGAAGCCGATCTGCAGCGTGTCTTTCACGCCATCGGCCTTGAGGATGGTCGGCAACCAGAAGTTGACTGTGTAGATGCCGCAGATCACGCAGAAGTACGCGATCGCCATCAGGTACACGCGCGGATCGCGCGCCACCTGGCCGAACGAGTGATGCGCGGCGCCGGGCGTGGCGAGGCCGGCGTCGATCGTGCGCCGCTCGTCGGCCGACAGCCACGTCGCCGTGGCCGGACGGTCGGCGAGGAAGAACCATGCGACGACCCCCAGCAGGATGCAGGGCAAGCCTTCCACGAGAAACATCCACTGCCAGCCGGCGAGACCGAAGGCGCCCGCAAAGGCTGTCATGGTCCAGGTCGACAGCGGACCGCCCACCACGCCGCTAAGCGGTCCGGCGATCATCACCGTGGCGATGGCGCGCGCCATGCGCGCTTCGCCGTACCAGTAGGTCAGGTAAAAGATCATCCCGGGTGCGAAGCCGGCCTCGAATACCCCAAGCAGAAACCGCAGCCCGTAGAACATCGTCACGTTATGGATGAACAGCATGGAGGCCGACGTCAGCCCCCACAGCACGAGGATGCGGCTGATCGTTTTGCGGGCGCCGAGTTTTGGCAGCAAGAGATTGCTCGGGAGTTCGAACAACACGTAGCCGAGAAAGAAAATGCCCGCGCCGACGCCGTACACCGCGTCGGAGAAGCCGAGATCGCTTTGCATCTGCAGTTTCGCAAAGCCGATGTTGAGGCGGTCGAGGCAAGCGAACAGGTAGCAGATCAGCAGAAAGGGCAGCAGACGCCAGTTCAGTCTGTTGTAGAGCGCCGTGCTCTGATCGGCACTCGGATTCGACGGGATAGCGGACACGGACGATCTCCAGATGAGGGTTGGCAGACGGGCAGTGCGTGACCGAACGATAGTCGGCAGCCAATAACGGGCAAGCAAGAGCAACTAAAGTGAAGTAATGTTGCCCGTTGGGCAACACGCTCCAGCGGCCAGACAAAGGACCCAGACGATGCGAGAGATCAACCAGCGCCGGCTGCGCTATTTCCATGAAGTGCTGTCCCACGGCTCGATCCGCGGGGCGGCGGACAAGCTGAATACGGCAGCCTCGGTCATTACGCGGCAGATCCGGCTGCTGGAGGAGGAGATCGGCGCGCCGCTATTCGAGCGGCGTGCCCGTGGTGTGGCGCCGACTGAGGCGGCGCTGCATCTGGTCGAATTCTGGCGCGGCTGCCAGGCGCAACAGGAACAGTTCGAGCAGCGGTTGCAAGCGCTGCAGGGATTGCAGCAGGGCCATGTGAGGCTGGCGATTAGCGAAGGCTATATCGACGGTCTGATGGACGAGGTGCTGACCGATTTTTGCACGCAGTATCCGCGACTCGATATCAGCGTCGATGCGTTACCCGTCAACGACGTGGTCGGCGAAGTGGTGGAAGGACGCGCGCACATTGGGCTGGCTTATAACCCGCCGTCGCATCCGCACATCGAGTATCGCGCGACCTCGTCGCAGCCCGTCGTATTGCTGGTGCGTGCCGGCCATCCGCTGACGGCGCGCAGCGGACCGCTTGCTGTCGGCGACATGCTGCCGTATCCGCTCGCGCTGATGCCGGCGGCCTTCGGGCTCGGCCAGGTCGTGCAGATGCTCGCGTTTGCCGAAAACATCCAGATCCGGCCCACGGTCCTCACCAACTCGGTGGCCTTACTCCGGCGCTTCGTGAAGAAAGGGGACGGCGCGACGCTGATAGGGCGGTTTGCGGCCATGCATGAGATCGCGTCCGGTGAGCTGGTCGCGCTGGAGATCGATCATCCGCTGTTCGCCTCGGCGAAGGCGCGTGTTTTGGTTCGGGCAGGGCGGCCATTGGCCGCCGCTGCGGATGAGCTGCTTCGCTGGATGGTGGGGCGGATGTCCATGTTTAACACTCCAGGCGGATCGCAGTAGCCGTAGCCTTAGCCGCCACAGCCATGCTGATTGCGACCGCTCCGGCCGCTCGTTTCAACCGTGCGGATCCGCCGCAGCCGCCGTCTTGCGGCTCGCAAGCCACGCCTTCGTACGCGAGGCAATGTAATCGGCGTACTCGGCATTGGTCGTCAAGGCCGGCATCTGATGATACGCGCCACCCTTTGCATCGGGCACCGGCAAGCGCGACACCAGTTCCGCGTGGACCTGTTGCAGATGCGACGGCTGCTGGACTGCCGCAGCGCTGCTGCCGGTCGATTTCGGCACGCTCACGGAGGCCAGCGGATCGTCGCTACGCGGCGTCGTGAGAGTCAGCACATCGCCCACGTCGGGCGCGGCGGCGTCGCGGGCCGTGAGGGCGGGCAGACCCCAACGCGTTTCGACCGTCTTCAGGATGGAGGTGTGATCGAGCGGCATGGTGCCTTCCGCAACGCGGAACACCGTGCCTGGCGCGATCAGCGGCGAAATCAGCACGGTCGGCACACGCAGGCCGAAACGCGTGAAGTCGAAGCCGTATTCGCCCGCCGAGTTGTCCGGCGGCACGGCGCCCGACGGCGGGGCAACATGGTCGTAGCAGCCGCCATGCTCGTCGTACGTGACGATCAGCAGGGTCTTGTTCCACTGCGCTTCGTTGCTGCGCAAGGCGTAGTAGACATCGTGGATCAACTGCTCGCCCAGCGCGACGTCGTAGTTGGGATGCTGGCTGTTGCCGGCGGCGTCCCAACTCGGTTCGAGAAACGCATAGGCCGGCAGCGTGCCGTTTTGTGCCGCGCTCTGGAAGTCGGTGAAGAGACCGAAGTGATCGTCGGACGCGTTCGTCGTGTCCGGGAAGTTCATCCGCGTGAGCGGCGGCTGATTGTATCCGTAGATGACCCAGCTCTGATTGTGCTGCGACAGCAAGCCGAAGATGCTCGGCGAGGTATAGGTCTTGGTGTTGTCGTCCATGTGCCCCTGGCTCGTCGCCGCGCACACGAACGCGCGATTCGGCAAGGTCTCGGTCGGCACCGAACTGAACCACTGGTCGCAGACGGCGTAGCCGCGCGCGAGTCCAGAAAGCACCGGTAGCATGGCCGGTGTGTACATACCCATGATGTCCGAGGCAACGGTGCCCGGCAGCACCGACCAACTGGGTTTCTTCGATTCCCAGCCGAGCGTGTACACATAGTCGCTCACGAAGCCCTGGTTGGTGGCGACCGGCGGCGTGGGCGCCTTCACCGTGCCGAACAACTGCGAATTCGTTGCGCTATAGCCTTCGCCCGGATCGGCGCCGGGTTGGAAATATGCGTTGCTGTCGCTTGCCTGGATCGCGTACACCTTCACGGCTTCGCCATTCGCAGCGGGGTTGGATTCGTTGCCGGTCAGTCCGTCGAAAGCCTGACCTGCAGGCGACTTATTCTGTTGGTCCGTGTAGAGGAAACCCAGCATGTGGTCGAACGATCGGTTCTCCAACATCAGGACGACAACATGCTCAATCGCGGCAAGCTGGTTAGCCATAGACACTCCCTCGTTGATCTCGTTTCGAAGCCCGATATGCATTGCACCGCGCCGAGCGCTCGCTCAGGCACGGTCCAACGCGCCTTTACGCATGCATGCGTTCCGAGGCTTCGACCGCGACACGGGCTGCAGGTTCGGCGCACCGTTCCTTACGTTTTGCGAGGCCAAAACGCCTCACGAGTTCGTGACCTTTTGATGTCACGCGGTAATGCGCATGGCCGGATTCCGCGGCTACGACTTCGACCAGGTGCGCATGCTCAAGCGGCAGGACGTCGAGGTCGGGCAGCGCAAGGCGTTCCGGCGAGTGGTACAGCACGAATAGAGTGGCAATCTCGTGGTGACTGAGAAGGGTGGTCATGGGGGGCACCAGGTGCGGGTAAAGCTGCGGACAAAGCGGGGCAGCACGCAGGATTGCGAGGGCCGAATGAAACGGTGCTTTTGATGGTTTCGACTTTACCCAGGTATCGTGACAATATCCTTATCGCGGCATCTTTTCACAAGGCGCACCCCACCATGAGTTTCCGTCCCGTTGTAGCTGAAAGCTCAGAGACAGCCGCGCCGTCCCCAACGTCGGCCCAAGCGCGGGCTGGACTCATCGCCCCTTCGACGAGCGTGGTGGATGCGTTTGCGCTGCTTGCCACGTCGATTGCCGGAGAGGCCGTGGAGCGGGTGCGTAAGCTCGATGGCGGCGGCGCCCCCGAGGATCTGCACAAGCTGCGCGTGGCGCTGCGCCGGTTGCGCACGCTCTGGTGGGCGTACCAACCGCTGCTCGACAAAAAAGATGCGAAGCTGCAACGCCGCGAATTCAAGGCGCTCGCCGACGCCGCCGGCCGGACGAGGGACTGGGATGTCCTGCACGACCTGATCGCCGCGGCCAATCCGTCGAATCAGCACGACGCATTGGCCTTGCTGATCAAAGCGATCGACGAACACCGTGCCGAGGCGCTGTCGTTCAGCCTGAAGGCCATCGGCAATGCGGGCGTCGAACGGATACTCGAGCAGGCCTTGACGAGCGCGCATCAGCAACTCGATTTGCAAGGTGCCGGTCGGCCCATTGCAAGCTTCGCCGAAGAGCGTGTGCAAGCGGCCGAGCAGGCTCTGAAAAAGCGTGTCAGGCGAGCGGTATCGGCGCAGGCCTCGGACTATGCGGCGCTTCACGAGGTGCGGATCGCGGGGAAAAAACTGCGCTACCTGCTGCAGTTCTTTGCGCCGGTTCTGGGTGGCGGTCATCAGGCTGTCATCGAACGTCTCACGGTGGTGCAAGACGAACTCGGAACCTTGAATGATCTGGTGACGAGCGAAGCGTTGCTTCGCGAATATGCATTTCAACTGGGTGAGGCGAAGCGGGTGAAGCAGGCAATCGCGCATCTGCAAAGCGAAACTGCGCACCATATGCACCACGTTCACGAGGTATTGCGAACGGCCGGCTGAGAGTTGAACCCGGCGCCCATAGCCATCGCACGGCCGCCACCTCTACGCGAATTCCGATCGGCGCAGCCCCGCGCCATGTTGCCAGTCGTTAGCGGCCCGTTCCCCTTCGGCGCGTGCCTGTGCCTGCGAGGCAAACATGTCCTCGCTGTATGCCACCACTTTCTTGCCCGTGCCGTGCTGCCGTTCGGTTGTGAGAGCCCAATGCCAGCCACCATCCTGTTCAAACACGTGAAGCGTCAAATCAGATGAGCGCGGATATGTCATCTATGCCTCCGCAGTTAGGGGGCCCGATGGGCAATAAGGCCCCAGGCTCCGCTGAACTCAGCATAGGCGTATAAATGCTGCGTCGCAACATTAATTTTTAGTGACATCCGCCTAATGGGGTGGGACACCGCTCGTCATTGGGCGAGCGAAAGTCCATAGATTTATTTCGGATAACGAATTGAAATCGATCTATGGACTCCCTGCTGCGTGTTCAACCATGTCAATTAGCGGAACTGGACGACCGTTTTGCCGCGCCCATGTCCGGTCTTGTTGCGCTCGATTGCCTCAGCCGCTTCGGTCGGGGCGACGATCTCGGAGACTTCAGCTTTCAAATCACCTCGTGCCACGTCCAGGGCGATTGTCGCGAGCTGTCCGGCGTCGGCACGCATCTGAAACCACACGCCGCGTTTGCCCGCCGGCGTTTGCGTCGCAATCTCCGGCGCGGCCGTGCTGACGACCTTGCCGTCCGCCGCGACGATTTGCCAGGACTTCGCCAGTGCTTCGCCGCCCACCAGATCGAGCACGAGGTCCACATGCTTCGCGACGTCCCAGAAGGACTCGGTGCGGTAGTCGATGACTTCGTCCGCGCCCAGTTCGCGCAGATAGCCGGCATGGATACCTCGCGCGGTGCCGATGACCCGCGCGCCGGCGCGCCGCGCGAACTGAACGGCGAAACTGCCCACGCCGCCTGCCGCTCCGTGAATCAGCACGGTCTGCCCGCGCTTCAGCTCACCCGCTTCGAACAAGGCTTGCCACGCGGTCAGCGCGGCGACCGGAGTCGCTGCGGCAACCGTATCGCTCAAACCGGCGGGAATCCCCGTGAGTTTGTCGGCCGCAAGTGCGACGTGATCGGCATAGGCGCCGATGCCGCCCAATGCACCCATCACGCGGTCGCCGACGGCAAAGCCCGTGACGCCGGCGCCTGTTGCGACCACTTCGCCTGCGAGCTCGATGCCCAAGGTGGCCGGAAGCGGCAACCGGAAAACGTCCTGCAGGATTCCGTCGCGAATCTTCCAGTCCAGTCCGTTGACGCCGGCCGCGTGCACACGGACCAGCACTTCGCCGGATGCGGCGTGCGGGGCGTCCATCTGATCGATCGAGACGGCATGGGCGCCCCCATAAGCGTGAATACGAAGGGCGCGGTTCATTGTGCATTCTCCAGAGTGGGATAGTCGATGTAGCCTTCCGGGCCGGCCGAGTAGAACGTGTCGCGCTCAGGCGTGTTGAACGCCGCGTTCGCGAGGAATCGCTGCGACAGATCCGGGTTGGCGAGGTACAGACTGCCGAATACGGTTGCATCCGCGCCGCCGTCCGCGACGAGTACCTGGGCGCTCGCCTGGTCGAGACCGCCGCCGGCCAGCAACGGGCCGTCGAACAAGGGCCGCAAGAGGGCGCGGTAGTTGAACGCGCTTCTGGTGCGGGCGACGTGCAGATAAGCCAGCTTGAGCCGCGAGATGCGCTGCACCAGGTATTGATAGGTCTCTTGCGGTGTGGCGTCGCTCGCGCTGTTGAAGCCCATCTCCGGCGCGATCTTGATGCCGACGCGATCGCTGCCCGCTTCTTCCGTCATGGCCGTCAACACGTCGAGCACGAAGCGCGCGCGGTTTTCAAGCGAGCCGCCGTAGCGGTCGGTCCGCTGATTGGTCCCGGAAGACAGGAACTGTTCCGGCAGATAACCGGAGGCGGCATGCAGTTCGACGCCGTCAAAGCCGGCTTCCAGAGCGTGTCGTGTGGCGAGCCGGTATTCCTCGACGATGCCGGGAATCTCCTGCGTTTCCAGCGCGCGCGGCACGACGAAGTCCTGCGGGCCGGCGGCTGTGAAAACCTTGCCTTCCGCGGCAATCGCCGAAGGCGCGACGGGCGTCGCATGATCCGGCAGCATGCTCGGATGCGAGATGCGTCCGGTATGCATCAACTGCAGGAAGATGAGGCCGCCCTTTGCATGCACGGCAGCGGTAATGCGCTTCCATGCTTCGATCTGCGCCGCGGAATGGATACCGGGGGTACGCACGTAGCCCTTGCCCGTCGGCGAGGGGAAGGTGCCTTCGGTCACGATCAGGCCAGCCTCGGCGCGCTGGGCGTAGTACTGCTCGGCGAGGGAGGAGGGCACGCCGGTGGCGTCGTCGGCTCGCGAACGGGTCATCGGCGCCATGACGAGGCGATTGCGCAGGGTATAGCGTCCGAGGCGGGTGCTTGTGTAGAGGGCGTTCATGTCGGTTCCTTTGGTGAGGGTGTAACGACAGGATGGACTGATCCATCTGAGAGATAAAGACCTATAATTGAATACAGTGATCCATCAGTGGAGCAATCGACATGGAACTGTTGAGCTACATGCGCCTGTTTGTCGAAGTGGCGCGGACCCGGAGCTTTCGTCGGGCGGCCGAGGCGCTGGACATGCCGAATTCGACGCTGTCGCGGCATATTGCGGAGCTGGAGAAGACCATCGGGCTGCGGCTGCTGCACCGGTCTACCCGCAAGGTCGAACTGACCGAGGCGGGGGATGTGTATTTCAAGCGCTGCCAGAGCATTGTCGAGGAGGCGCGGATTGCTCATGAATCGCTGCTGGACGTGGTCGAACGTCCGAGCGGCACGTTGCGCGTATCGATGCCGGCCGATCTCGCCACCGGCTACCTCGCGCCGATTCTGGCCGATTTCGCCACGACCTATCCGCTGATTGCTTTCGAATTCGACCTGACGCCGCGGCGCATCGATCTGCAGGCGGATCCCTTCGATCTCGCGCTGCGCATCGGTCCGCCGCCTACCGCGCCTTCCATGCTGGTGGCGCGGCAGATTGCGTTGCTGCCGCGCTATCTGTATGCGGCGCCCAGCTATCTGAAGAAGGCGCCGCCGCTGACCGTTCCCGATGATCTACGCCATCACGTCATGTGTATTGCACAGGGGACGCTCAGGCAGGGCGATGTGGTGCGAACGCTTTACCGCGGCGACGAATCCGTCGAGGTGACGACGCCCACGCGCTTTGCGATGAACAGCGTCGGGCTGACCCGTTCGCTGGCGGCGCACGGGGTCGGCATCGCGGCGATGGATACTGAGCTCGCACGAGACGATGTGGACTTGGGTCGGCTGGTTCGCGTTCTGCCGGAATGGAGCCTGTCGCCCGTTCAGGTGCACGCGATTACGGAGACCCGCTTGTTGCCGGCGAGGACGCGGTTGTTTATCGAGTTTTTGAAGGCGCACCTCGGTAACGCCTGATGGCGGTTCATGGCGAGGCTTGCATGGTGCTCAGGCTTTCCACTCCGTTCCCGCATCCAACGGATAAACTGGCCGCTCCACATGCTCGAACCTGAAAAGACCATAGTCCGAACTCGTCACGCCGCGGCTATCGCATTCCACCAGTGCCGCGGCGATCGGCACAAACACCGGCCGGCAATACATGCGTGACTTGAGCAGCAGAAAGCGGGCGCGTCTCGGATCGACGCCCACGCTTTCGAACACCCCTAAGTCCCACGGCTCATGCGTGCGCTCCGTCACGACGAGCGTGGCGGCTCCGATATCGAGCACGGCGGCGCGGCCCATGAAGGCGCGTTGTCCGGTATAGGTAGGACCGCTAATGGTGTACTCGCCGTCGGTCAGTGCGCGAATCACGCCGGTCACCGTGAGTGGCCGGTGCGGTTTGACGGCTTCGCTGGCCAGCTTGTTCCCGACCGCGAGCGTGACAGTCGCCCCCGCTCCCGCAGCGTGCATGGCAGCCACCGCCTCAGGATCGCACAGCGGCCCGCTCACGACGCCTTCGAGTCCTTGCTTCAGCACCTCTTCAAGCAGATCCATCGTGTCGCATGTGCCGCCCGACATGCAGTTGTCGCCGTGATCGAGCAACAGCACCGGCTTGTCGGCACCATGAGCGAGCTTGGCCGCCTGCGCCACGGAGTCCGCCAATGGCGCGCTGCGATAGAAGAAGTCGTCGCGCTCGTCCCAGATCTGCTGCGCGATGCGTTGCGCGACCGCATCCGCTGCGGCGCGATCGCCGTCGCCCACCACCACGACGCTGATGCAGGGCGCGGCGATATCCGCGAGCGAGAAACCCGACAGCACCGACACCGCCAGCATCCCCTCCGCTTCAGCCGCGCGGGCCGCATCGACCGCGCGTTTCATCGCGCCTTCGGCGGTCGCACTACGCAGCGTATGCGTGAGTAGCGGCGGTTGCCGCCAGGCGATCACGGGCCGGGCTCGCCGGTGAATCAGGTCGAACAGCAGACGCGCGGCGTGCGCGCCGGTTTCGTACATGTCGACATGCGGATAGGTCTTGAAGCTGACGATCACGTCGGCATGGTCGATCATCTTCTGCGTGACGTTGCCGTGCAGATCGAGTGCCACGGCGATGGGCGCATTGGGCAACACGGCACGCACGCGGGCCAGCAAATCGCCTTCGCCGTCGTTCGAATTTTCCGCGACCATCGCGCCGTGCAGATCGAGCAGCACGGCATCGCAACCGGCCGCGGCGTTGACGATCGCATTGCAGATCGCGTCGTAGGCCGCCGCGGCGACGGGGCCGCTCGGGTTGGCCGACGCCGAAACCGGCGTCACGATCTGCGCATGCTCGCGTTCGGCGGCATCGATAAACGCGGCCATTGCAGTCTGCATGCCCTTGTTCTCGCGCCATGCGGCTTCGCCGTAGCTTGGGCCGTGACGGCCGAAGGCTTCGAGCGGCGTCGCGACGGGCGAGAAAGTGTTGGTTTCGTGATTCATCCGCGCGATCAGGAGCTTCATACGCATGCTCCTTCTACGCCTTGCGCGTCACGCAACGTGAGTAATGACGATGGAAACACGGCGCCGCAGCCCGGCGCATCCACGTTCGAATCATGAGCTTGCATCAGCGATTCCTTGCGATAAACAGCGCGGCGTTCAGACGACACCCACGCCCAGATAGCGGTCCTTGATCGATTCATCGGCGATGAACGCGGCGTTGTCGCCCTCGTAGACAATCACGCCCTGCTCGATGATGTAGTGCCGGTCCGCAAGTTGCGAACATACTTCGAGGTTCTGCTCGACCAGCAGGATCGCGACACCCGCTTGCCCGATCAGTTTGAGTTGCGCGACGATCTCTTCGACGATCACCGGTGCGAGGCCTTCCACCGGCTCATCGAGCATCAGCAGACGCGGATGGTTCATCAGCGCACGGCCAATGGCGAGCATCTGTTGCTCGCCGCCGGACAATTGCGCGCCGCCATTCGTGCGCCGCTCTTTCAGGCGCGGAAAGATGCGGTAGATATCGCCGAGTTGCCACGGCGAATCTTTGCGCGCGCCCAGACGCAGATTTTCCTCGACCGACAGCAGCCGGAAAATGCCGCGATGCTCTGGCACGAAGCACACGCCGCGCGCGGCGATACGATGCGGTGCGAGCTTGTGAATCGGTTCGCCCTTGAAGGTCACTGTGCCGCGCTGAGGTGTCACCACTCCGGCGATGCTCTTGAGTGTGGTGGACTTGCCCGCGCCGTTGCGGCCAAGCAGCGTGACGGTCTCGCCTTCGTCGATGCGCAGCGTCACCCCTTGCAGGATATGACTCTTGCCGTAGAAGCCGTGAATCTGCTGGACGTCCAGGATCATGCGCGGCCTCCCGTGATCATGTTGCCGAGGTAAGCGGTTCTGACGCGCTCGTCGCCGCGAATCTCGTCGGGACGGCCTTCGACTAGCACGCGGCCTTGCTGCATGACGGTGATCGTGTCCGAGATATCCATTACGATGCCCATGTTGTGCTCGATCAGCACGACCGTGTAGTCGTCGCGCAGGCCGCGAATCAACTGCTTCATGTCGTCGAGATCGTCGATACCCATGCCGGAGGTCGGCTCGTCGAGAAAGATGGCTTTGGGGCGCGCGGCGAGTGCCATGCCGACCTCGAGCCGGCGCTGCTGGCCGTGCGACAGCGCGGCCGCGGCAGTGCCCGCGAAGCGCTGCAACGCGAGCCGCTCCAGCACGCTATCGACGACGTCGGCGTGTTCGAGTGCACCGCGTGGTGGTGTCCATGCGTTGAGTGCACGTCGTGCATCGACGCCCTGCGCGGCGAGCCGCAGATTTTCGCGCACGCTCAGATTGGCGAACAGGCTCGTCACCTGGAACGAGCGCGCAACGCCGCGGCGCACGCGCTTGTAATCGGGTTCGTGCGTCACGTCGTGACCGTCGAACATGATCTTGCCCGCCGTAATCGGCAAGGTGCCGGTGAGGACATGAAACAGCGTGGTCTTTCCCGCGCCATTGGGTCCGATCACCGAATGTACGGTGCGCGGCAAGATGCGCAGATCGACCTCGGAAAGCGCCGTGAATTTGCCGTAGCGCTTCACGATGCCGCTGGCCTGCAGGATGGCGTCGCTCATGCTTGCTCCTCTGCTGAATCAGCCGGCGTGTCGCGCCGCATGGCTTGCCAGATGCGCTCGCCGAGACCCCATAGTCCACGTTGCATGAAGAGGCTTACGGCGATCAGCACCAGCCCGAGCAGCAGGAGCCAGCGCGGCCATAGGGTAGACAGCCAGTCGGCGAACAGCACGTAGAAAGCCGCCCCCAACACAGATGCAAACAGATTGCCGGTGCCGCCGATCACGGTCATCACCAGAATCATTTCGCTCGTGTGGTAGTCGATGTTCGACAAGGGCGCGATGCCGGTCATCAGCGCATGCAGTGCGCCGGCGAGACCCGTGACCGCACCCGAGATCACGAACGCCATCAACTTGAAGCGCCTCACGTCGTAACCGACTGCGGCTGCGCGCGCCTCGTTGTCGCGAATCGCCAGTAGCGTGCGGCCGAAAACAGAATGCGACACCCGCATCAGCACCCAGAACGCAAGCAGAAACAGCACCGCGACGAAGCCGTAATATTGCCATGGCGAGGTCAGCGGCACGAGTGTCTTGCCGAACAGCGACAGTGCCGGGCGGGGGATGCCGAGCAGGCCATCGTCGCCGCCGGTGAGATTGGGTGTCGTATAGGCGAGAAAGTAGAACATCTGCCCGAACGCGAGCGTCAACATCACGAAGTATGTGCCGCGTTGACGAATCGAGAACCATCCTACGAGCATCGCTGCCGCCGCGCCGACAATCATCGCGGCCGCCAGCGCCACCATTACGGGTGTGCCGTCGAGCTTCGTCAATACGATCCCCGCGGTATAGCTGCCGAGGCCGAAGAAAATCCCCTGGCCGAACGAAAGCAGACCCGTGAAGCCCAGCAGCAGATTGCAACCGAGCGCGGCCAGCGCATACACCAGTACCTCAGTGGCAAGCGAGCCGGAGCGCAACGTGAGCGGCAGGATGCAGACCACCAGCAGTGCGAGCAGGATGAAACGGTAGTGATGCAGCGCCTGTTTGAACGTGCGCCTCGCGTTCGGGGCCGAGGTGTTGTCGTGCACGAGCGTCTTCGCCGGTTCGATCATGTCGCTCTCCCGAGCAGTCCGTTCGGGCGCAGCAGAAGCACAGCGGCCATCGCAACATAGATCATGAGGCTGGCGCCCTCCGGCCACAGCGTGCTCATCACGCTTTGCACGATGCCGACCAGCAGTCCACCGACCAGCGCCCCCAGAAAATTACCCAGACCGCCCACGACCACCACCACGAAGGCGACGCTCAATGCTTCGATACCCATGAACGGATCGACACCGCGAATCGGCGCCGCGAGCACGCCCGCCAGCGCGGCGGTGGCCGCGCCCAGCGCAAACACCAGGCTGAACACGCGCAATACGTTGATGCCGAGCAGCGACACCATCTCAGTCGATTCGCTGCCCGCCCGTACCGCGCTGCCAAGGCGCGTGCCTTCGAGCACCCACCACAACAAGCCGGCCAGCACGGCGGTAAAGCCGATCACGAACAGGCGGTACTTCGGATAAACGAAGCTCCCCCAGATCACCACGCCGTTCAGCGAATCGGGCACCGGCACGTTGTTGCCGAGCGGCCCCCAGATCAGGATCACACATTCCTGCAGGACCAGCGCGAAACCCACGGTCACGAGAATGTGAAACTCGTGCTGCTGTTCGTAGACGTGTCGCAGGATCAGCTTCTCGACCACCCACGCCAGTGCGCCGACCACAATTGGCACGACGACGAGCGCGGTCCAGAAACTCATCGACCACTGCATCGCCTGATAGCAGAAGTACGCGCCGAGCAGGTAGAACGCCCCGTGCGCGAAGTTGACGAAGCGCAGCAGGCCGAAGACGATCGACAGGCCTACCGCCAGCAGGAAATACAACATTCCCACTCCGATGCCGTTGACGATCTGCAGGAGATAAACGTTCATGGCGTCCGTCGCTGAAAGTTCCGGGGCGGGCGGTGCGTGCTCTCAAACACGAAGCACGCGCCCCCGCGTTGCATCGCCGGCACATGCCGGGCGTACACCGTCAGGCGGCACACAGCCGGGCGGCACGGCGGCATGACGCGGGGCCGCTCAGGCCAGCTTGCAGCCGGTTTTGTCGAGCGGCAGGAACGACTGGCCGGAACTGACGATGTCGGCGAAGTCGTCGGCATTCTTCATCTTGTTCTTCGCCTTGCCCTTGAGCAAATAGTAATTCTTGATGACCTGATGGTCGCCTTTGCGGACTTCTTCCGGTCCCGTCAGGCCAGCGTATTTCATGCCTTCGAGCGCGGCGACGACTTTTTTCGGATCGGCCGAGCCGGCCTTGACGATGCCGTCGAGCAGGATCTTCGTGCAGATATACGAGCCCGCCAGGCTGTAGTTGGGGTTCTCCTTGAACGCCGCGTTCGAGCGTGCGACCAGATCGTGATTGAGCGGGGAGTCGATGCCGTGCCAGTACTGCGCGCCGAAGTACACGCCGTCGCAGAGGTCGGCGCCGAGCGCCTGGAATTGCTCGAGACCCGAGGCCCACGCAATCAGGATCGTGCAGTTGTTCTTCATGCCGAAGCTGATGGCCTGGCGCAGCGTATCCGAGGACTGCGAACCGAAGTTGAGGATGAGCAAGACGTCGGGCTTGGCGGCCACGGCGTTGGTCAGATAGCCGCTGAACTCTTTCTCCGCGAGCGAGTGGTAGCTGTTGCCCACATGCTCGATACCCTTTTCCTGGAACACCGCTTTCGCCGCCGACAGCAAGCCGTCGCCGAACACGTATTGCGGCGTGATGGTGTACCAGCGCTTGGCCTTGGGCAGCATCTGGATCAGCGGACGCACCGTCTGATCGATGGCGCCGAAGGTCGGCACCGACCAGCGGAAGGTGGCGCTATTGCAGTCCTTGCCGGTGATTTCATCGGCCCCCGCGGTGGTGATGAAGATGCCGCCGTCCTTTTCGACCTCGTTGCCCATCGCCAACGCTTCGGAGGACAAAATACCACCCGCGAAATAGCGCACGTTCTTCTGTTGAGCGACTTCCTGCACGCGGCGCACGGCGGTGGCGGGCTTGCCTTCCGTATCGAGCACGGTGTACGAGAGCGGCTGGCCGAGCACCTTGCCGTACTGCTCGATGGCGAGCTTCATGCCGAGATCGGCGTACTTGCCGTTGGCCGCAAAGGCGCCGGACATCGGCACGGGGCAAGCGAACTGCAGCGGCGCGCCCTGGGCAAACGCGTTGCGCGCGACCAGCGAGCCGAGCGTTCCTGGGACGGCCGACAGAGCGGCCAGCTTCAACATATTTCGGCGATTCAAAATGACGCTCCTTGGGAGAAAGAGACACGCATGCAACCGACTGCGAAACCGGGCTGGCCGCCCGCGGTCTTTTTTGACCACGCTGACGGGAATCTATTTATCATGATAAATAGAATGATCCCGATGCTAGGTACAATAAATTCGGGTGTCAATAAGGCAAAATTCCTGTCTCGCAGCGAGCCAGGGTTTTCCTAAATGGGAGCATCGAAGATGGTCATGGACCGAGCCAAGGCCGGTGTCGCGGTCGAAATCAAGCAGCAGAAGCGTCCCGATCTGGTTGCCGAGGAGATCAAGCGGCTCATCACCGAGAAGGACCTGAAGCCGGGCGACCGTCTGCCGCGCGAGGTCGAATTGCAGGCGCTGTACTCCGTGAGCAAGAGCACGATTCGCGAAGCGCTGAAGTCGCTGGAGGTGCAAGGCCTCATCAAGGTGACGACGGGGCCCAACGGTGGCGGCATGGTGGTGGAGGTGCCGCTGGATCGCACGCTGCAGTTGCTGCAGAACTATCTGTTCTTCAAGGACGTGACGATCGACGACATCTACACCGTGCGCAAACTGCTCGAACCGGAACTCGCGGCGGGTGCGGTGCCGCATCTCACCGAGCAGGATTTCGTCGCGCTCGAGGCGAGCATTGCCTGTTGCGATCGGCCGGCGTCGGGGCATGGTGTGGGCGGTATCCTGAAGCAGCGCCAGGAGGACGTGAATTTCCACGACATCCTTGCAGCTGCGAATCCGAATCCATTTCTGCGCTTCAGTTGCGAGCTGATCAACGAAATGATCCGTCAGTTGATCGAGTTTCGTAACGATACTCCGGAGTCCGAACATCAACGGTTTGGCGAGGCCAATGTGAAGATTCACAAGGCCATTACCAGGGCGGCGCGTGCCCGCGATGTCGAGAAGGTGCGCGAACTGATGGTCACTCATATGACCGAGGCGCCGCGCTACGTCAAACGTATGAAGGGTAAGCTGCGCGGCAGGCTGATTCTCGACTCGGAAATCCGCAAAAAGCTGCGAACGCGAAGCGCTGCGCCGGTAGTGGATGCTGAGGAGGATTGACGGCGTGGGCGGGGAGTCGTGTGAGTAGTGACTTTTGCGACCTGTGGGGCACGAATCGTGCTGGTAGACGGTGGCAGGATGGCCGCGCTGCGTCCGGCGGCCTTCCATCTGCTTTCCCATCAGGAAGGAGCCGTATCCATGAAACGCCCAATACAGCCGCTTTTATGCATTGCGATGGCCCTGGCGGCGATGGCCGCCTTCTCGCCCGTCATCGCAGTTGCCGATGATGCGCCGTCCCCGTGCGCGGCCCTGAAACGAATCGTCGCCGCTGCGCCGGATGGTTTTACCGGTCTGAGTCCGGCGGAAGTGAATGGCGTTGCCCAGCCATACGGCGACGACGCGCAGTGCAACGCGAGCCACGATAGTTACCAGTGCCTGTGGACGCCGCATCACGACGCTGGGTCGAGCGCGGACGCGCTGCAGTCGGTCGCAGCGGATGTCGCCTCCTGTTTGCCCGAGGCAACCCACGATCTGAATACGCCCGCTCGTCAGCATTTCTATGTGGGTCCGCGCGATAAACGTACGCAGATCACCGCGACCACCGCAGGTCCGAACAAGCTCAAGCTGACGGTGTCGGGCAAGTGACGGGCTGAGTCCGCTAGACTGTATGGGTCAAGTTCCGGAGAACCGCTCGATGACCCAGCCTTTTACCGTCGTGATTCCCATCTATCCGCGCGTGACCCACCTGGACTTCACCGGTCCACATCAGGTGCTGGCGTTCACGCCGGGCGTCAACGTGATCGTGGCGTCGGCCGGCGGCAAGCCGGTCAATGCGGACGGCCTGACGTTTAGCGACCTCGCGCGTCTTGAAGACATCGAACGTTGTGACGTGGTGTGCGTACCCGGTGGCGGCGGTGTCACCGATGCCATGCAGGACGACGTCTTTATGCATCACGTGCGGCGCCTGGCGCTCGGGGCGCGCTATGTCACCTCCGTGTGTACAGGGTCGCTGGTGCTCGGCGCGGCGGGGTTGCTGGAGGGCAAGCGTGCCGCTTGCCATTGGGCGTGGCGGGACATGCTGTCGCTGTTCGGCGCGATCCCTGACGATGCGCGCGTGGTGCGGGACGGCAACGTGATCACAGGAGGCGGCGTGACGGCGGGGATCGACTTTGCACTGACGCTGGCTGCCGAGCTGACCGATGAGCTCACGGCCCAGTCCGTGCAGCTTGGGTTGGAGTACGCGCCGCAGCCGCCGTTTCAAGCCGGGCGTCCGGAGACGGCGCCGGCTGCGGTGCTTGAGCGGGTGAAGGCGCGCAACGCGCAGAACCATGCGGCGCGTCGGCCGGCTGCGGAGAAGGTGGCGGCGGAGTATCGGCGGGTGGGGCCGCGGTAGGGGGTGGGTGTGGTGCGGTTGATGCAGCACGCTAGAACTCCTTTGCATCAATGGGTTGGTGCGCTTGCTCTTGGGTTATCCACAGGCTTATGAACGTTATCTGTGGATAAGCTTCGCGGCTCACGTGCTGTATGAGGCTGACAGGATGCGGCGTCTGCAATCAGGCGCGGGTCCTGGTTTCTCCTTGGTTCGGTTTTGTCGGGTACTTTTGTTATTGGGCGGCTTCGGTCGCCCATTTTTTTATCTGTATTCCTTAACGTTCACGCTGCTTGGTCTTACGATAACCGCGGTGTTGCCGTAGCACGGCTAGACCCTACTCTCTTGGGGCGGCGTTCGCCGCCCTCTCTTTTGCAAGTCACTTGATGAACCAGGGTGAATCTGGATTTTAGAGATGCCAGACGGTACTACCATGCGGGACGTGACGCGTCATCTCGCTACACATCTATCTTTGGAGGGCCTTTTCGGCGCTCCTTTTTTTTGACAGTCGGCGCCTTGGATTTTTCGTAACGTTTCGCAAAAAGACAAACATGGATAGGGCGGAATCTGATCGTTTGAGGATGTATCTGACAGGACGGCAATCTGCGCACCTGAAACTGATGCCACGCAAGCCGCAGACTGACCGGGAGACCGGCAAGTCTCCCATGCCTGTGGTGTCGGTCGTATCGTGGGAGGTGCACGAAGAAGTCTGCGAGCCGTACCGTATCAAGGCTGTGATTGCAACATCGGGACCTGTCAGCAGGAAGAAGGTGCTCGGACAGATCGCGGAGTTCTCCATCCAGCCGGAAGACGGGCGTGGACGGCGGCAGTTCAACGGCTTTGTGTCGCGCTTCGATCTGGTATCGGAATCGCGTGACGGTTGCACCTACTGCGTGGTGATCCGCCAGCGACTCGCTGTCCTCGACGGCCCGAGCAACTGCGTGACGTACCAGCAGAAGGCGTCGTGGGAAATCATCAAGTCGATTCTTGAGCGCCATGAAATCCGCTTCTGGATGCAGGTGGAATTTCGCCTCAGGCGTGAACATCCGAAACACGACTTCCGGTTCCAGTTCAACATGGGGGATTGGGATTACATCAGGCTTGAAATGGAACAGGCTGGCCTGTTCTGTTTTACGACGACCGGCAAGCATGGCGAAGTGCTGGTGATTGCCGATGACATCGACGGCTACGAGCGTCCTCCCATGGTGGTGCCTGACCGTCCCACTGCGGGGTTGTCGACGTTCGAGGAGGCGATCTTCTCCTTTAGGATCCGCACCCGGACCGTGCCGGAGTCCTTTGCCGTTGCCGATTACAACCCGGAAAGTGCGTGGGAAGTTCTGCGCAACGAAAGCCGCGTTGTACCGGACGACGGGACGATGGTTGGTATGCCTTACGTGTGGGGCACACATCACGGAGATACGGCAGGTGCGAAGCGTGAAGCGCTGTTGCGGCACGAGTCGGCGCTTGTCCGGCAGGTCAGTTACAAGGTCAAGTCAACCGTGCTCGCGATCCGGCCCGGCTGTATCGTGCGGTCGGACAGACTACTTGAAGATGCACCCCGTGGCATGTTTGTCACGAAGGTTGTGCATAGCGGTGCGCGTTCCGACAGCTACATGAACCGCTTCACCGCCATTCCTGCCGACCGTCCCTACCGGATGCGTATGGACGATGGCCGGTGGCCAAAAATACACGGGACATTGGGCGCGACGATCTGCTCTCCTGACAAATACAAATTCGCCTACCTGACCGACAAGGGCGAGTATATCGCGCGCTTTCACTGCGACTTCGGCACCTGGCCCAAAGGCGCGGAGAGTGTGCCGCTGCGGCTGGCGAAGCCTTTTGCCGGCAAGAACCATACGGGCCTGCACATGCCCGCAGTGGATGGGGATGAAGCCCTGGTCGGCTTCCGTGAGGGCAACCCAAACAAGCCAATCCTGGTGGGATTCGTCCACAACAGCCAGCGTCCTGATCTCGTCAACTCGTCGCGGCGGCGCATGTCGCGTAACGAGATCCGCACGCAGTCAGGCAACAAGCTGTGGATGGATGACTGGGACAACCAGGAAGGCATTGAACTCAGCACGGAGCATTCGGGCCGTTCGCAGCTCAACCTCGGCTTCATACCGGACCGTGAACTGAAGGAGCGTGGCGCGGGCGCAGAACTGCGGACGGCGGGACACCTGGTCGGGCGCGGCGGAGCAGGCGTGATGCTGTCGGCCTATAACCAGGCCGGTGGTAACGGCAAGGTGCTGGACACGTCGGAGACGCAGGCGCAACTGAAGAACCATCAGGCGCTGTCTGTATCTCTGGCGAAATCCGCTAGCGCCTCAAAGGCGGCGCCGGCCGATACCGTTGCACAGCGGGCGATCAGCGATGCCTTGGACGAGTTTAGACAGCCGGGTGCGCTCGTCACCGCGCCTGGGCCGGCTGGCGTCGTATCAGGCGACGGAGTGCATCTTGCCGCCGACGGTTCGATTATCGGTACCGCAAAGAAGGGTGTGCATTTCAGCACGCTCAAGCGATTCACCGTGGCTGCGCGTGATCTGGTATCCGTCTTCTCGCAGAAAGGCATGAGCCTGATCGCGGCAGCGGGCGCGGTTGTCGTGCAGGCCCAGCGCGGATCGATGCAGTTTGCGTCACAGAACGACATGACCGTTGAGACGGTGGATGGCGTGCTGCAGATGAAGTCTTCGAAGGAGATCGTGCTGAATGTCGGTGGCTCGTATGTGCGCATGACGCCGGATGGGATCGAATTCGGTTCGCGGGGTCGCGCCGTGTTCAAGACAAGTGGCTTGAAGAAGGTGGGTCCCGCACAGATGGACCTGGGTGGCGCGGCGTTCGCGCCGGTCTTTGTGCCGTTCACGACTGGATGTGAAGTGTGGAGGACTAACCCGGACTTCGTATCGCCGCCAGCACCGGTGCCCGAGGTCAATGAGTCGCTTTGGGAATCGCTGGGTAATACGGTAGGTGTTGTACCTGCGCCTGCTCCGCCGCTTGCTGGGAGCAAGATAAGCGGTTTCTCACCATTTGATGGAAAGTCGTCAAATGTGGATTCAAACGTGCCTAAGGCCAAGGTCACGTTAAACAGTCCCGACGATCAGACGCAAAGTTACGTTGCACCCGATCCAATCAAGCTCGCAAATGCGGCTCCCTGCGACTGGAAGATCTCGGACGTAAAGGCCGATGTTAGTGAGCATATCGAAGCCAAGTCGTATTGGGGCATGCTGGGCAACCGGAGTCCGTGGAAGGATGGTCGCGGAAACCAGATCAGAGGTGGTGGTTCAAGGGATTCGAACTTCGAATTTGCGTACAGCGAGCAGGACAAGGCGATCACCTGCACTGTCAGGGTGATGCTAATCCCGATGGATTTGTTTCCGGTCGATGCCACTGGAAATCGTGATCTTACGGTTGTGCCGCAAACTGTCCCATATGAGACGACCACTCACTGGAAAATGATGCCCGGTTCCACGGTCAATGGTGTGAAGATGGACTATCGCGATGCAGTCGGGGATCAATATGATGTCGGCGCGCTAAAGAGTCGTATTGAGGCTGTGCTGAACCACGGTGGCTACAAGTTGATCCTGGACGGTTGCTCCAAGGGCGCTGCATGCGGATGCCGGGTAAAGGTTAATTTCAGGGTTGATCTCCGCGTATCGGTCAAGGGTGTGTCCATTGCTGGATTTAATCCGCATGTTTCGAATCACCTTTTTCCGACCGTTCTTCGGGCAGATACGTCATCCTGGGGGGAGAGGCATAAATATGAGTACAACAATAAGATTTTCGACTATCCGCAGGCGAATGTCGAGGCACATGAATGCGGGCATTATTTTAATTTCCCCGATGAGTACTACGACCAGGGTGGCTGGCTTCACGAGTCTTATATAAAGGACGAGCAGATCGATTTTTCGCTGGTCGATGCGAAAGCAGGAACCATGGCATGGCAAGCGCATTCGCCGACAAATCTGATGGGTGACGGTGCCAATGCACCGTTGCAATCGGGCAGTGTTACTGCAAGTATCAAGCCTTATTACCTGGAATATGTGCGACGTCAATTTTCGCTTTCTACAAGCAGGTTGTGGAGGGTTGGCCATGATTCGTAATTTTTGGCGTATCGCATTGGGCATCCTGGCAATCTCCCCGTTGGTTCTGGTGGGGTGTGCAAACGGAGGGAGTGTGAATAGGGAGAAGCACGCTATGCAATTTAGCTACACGACAAATGGCGCGGCGGATGGCAGCGTTAATACCTATGGAAACAATGAAATATCTGTCTTGGGTGAGATGTTGCGGGTCCAGATTGGTGATTCAATTAACAACCGGAATGCAAGCGGAATCGGGATATATGAGTTGAAACTGTCAAACCAGAATTTGGAAGAGGCCAGGAAGCTTGCGGAGCTGCTGTGCTCACCGAAAGATCCGAAAAGCGATGTACCGATCCCCGATCTTTACGTCGCAAAATGTGGTGGAGAGATCAGGAGCAGTTACGTGAAGGATTTTAGTCGTCCTGTTGCTATCAAGATTGCTGATCTGGTGGATTCGCTAAGAAATGCAGGCGTTCAGGATGGACGGAAGCTCGTGAAGCTCGACATTTCACTCTTTTCCATTGAGCGCGCCACGGATGGATTTCTGGTGTCCGTCAGGTTTATCAATAGCGGAGACCACCCGATCAGGTTTAAGACGCCGGATAAGTGGGATACCAAAGTTGGCAGGCGTATGGATATGTTGGGTGTTAGCGGCTCGCGTGCAGGTTCCCGTGAACCTGAATTTGGTCTTGGGCTGGCCGGCCAGCCTCTTGTCGATCCAAAGCAATTTCCTGATGATCAGGTCAATCTTGCGCCGCACAGCTCCGTGGTTTTGAAAGTGAAGGCCGGTTCCATCGATAAATTCTCTGCTGGTGACTACAGTTTGGATGTCGGTGTATTTATGAACATGGAGGTCACTGGAATCCAGTCCAGCCTTGTGCGCGTCGATTTTCAGTCGGACTCCAAGAATCCAACTCACGTTACCTTCGACCGCGACTATCCTTCGACGCCGCAGGAGCGCGAGCGGTGGGAAGCGTACCAGAGGACCCGCCTGTCATATTTTCCGGTCAACCCCGGCGAGACTTTCGCCGAGGACGGCCTATATCGCGCGGTACGCACCGGTGGAGATTCCCGCAGCCTGCAGCTCGTACCCTTCAAGGCCGGGGACGTTGCCACGAGAGACAACGTGAAAATGCTGATGGCGTCCGCCAGCGGCACCGAGTTCGACGGTCCAGTGCAATGGATATGGGAGGGCAGCGCACCGACGCCAGTCAGGCAGTGGTCGTTCGACATGACTGAAGGCACGGAACACTTCTGCAAGCCACGCACCGTTTGCCCGCGCAGTGGCTGCTGGCTTGCACGTGTCTATTCACGCAGTTTGTCCACCGGCGAGTCGTACCGCTACGACCTCGCGGGCATCGTCACCCGGCGACGTGGCGAAAGCATGCCTGCCGCAGCCGAAGGGACCGAGTGGGAATGGCTGGGAGTCTGACGTGAGCGAACGCGCCTGCATTCTCCGCCTGGACCGCACTACGGCAAACGGCACCGTACTCGACGGCATCGACGGCGTTGGCCCCGTTGAACGCGGCATGAGCTACCTCGGGGCGCGCGTGCAGTGTCCCGCGTGTGGCTCGATCGGACTCATCGCCGCGAGTGGCCCGCGTTCAGAAGATGACGCGATGGACGGCAAGCTGCCTGCGCTTGAGGACGACTTCTGCCGTTGTCGCTGCAGTCCGCCTCCGACGCTGATTGCCTCGCAGCGCGTCTGGACCTACGGAAGCTGACACGGAGGAAGGATGAAGTTTCGCTGGGATCAGGTGATACCGGACGAGAAGGAGGCGAGCGAGCCGCCACCTATCTGGATTTATCTCGTGCTGTTCATTGCAGTGGAGTGCGTTGCGCTAGCGCTTACCGTGGCTACGTGGCCCACGGGCAAGCCAATCGCGCCAAAGGAATTTTTACGAGGAGTCCTGCTGATCGGGCCGGTCTTCTGGGGGGCGGTATGCGCGTTCGTCTACTACGGTGCCCACGGAATGTACGCGTTCGACGCAGCCGTTTTCAACCAGGAGGGCTGGCGACTGCGCAGGTCGTGGCAGTACGAAAGCCGCTCTGGCGTCGCCGTGCTGGACAGTGTGGTGCTCGCACCAGAACCTGATCTGGCGGAACGCATGCTGAGCCTGGACGGTACGCCGCCACAGAATCCCGGCAAGGTCATGGCGCTCGACATGAATGAGACGGGCGCCGAATCCAGGTTGTATGCCGTGCTGAAAGAGTTGCTGATGCCGCTCGCACCCAAACTGGCCGCAGCCATGCACAGCAATTCGTTTCAACTGATGATGCAGGGCGACCGGGACGAATCGTCCGACATCATTCACGCCGTATGGAAGAAACTGGAGCTGCCGGGCGCACCGGATATCGTGTGCATGCGGCCTACGACGGAACCGAAGTTCGCGGAAAGGTGGTTCCCGGCTGACTGTGGGCCGTACCACCGCCTCGTGCTGGCGT
This sequence comes from Paraburkholderia sp. GAS38, assembly GCF_050434965.1. Lineage (NCBI taxonomy): Bacteria > Pseudomonadati > Pseudomonadota > Betaproteobacteria > Burkholderiales > Burkholderiaceae > Paraburkholderia > Paraburkholderia sp. GAS38. The sequence continues at coordinate 51,458 of NZ_JBNDJO010000003.1, forward strand.
GGCATCTGAATGATGCTGGCCCGGAGGTGGCAGAGGACTATTCGGAATTCGCCGTGGCACTACTGCTCGGGTCGTCCCAACTCATGTACGACAAACGTGACAAGCTCCGGGCGCAGGCGTGGCTGCTACGAGGGATCGCAACGGAGGCCGATCAGGTCGAAGACGCGCTAACGCTGCTGCTTCAGGCCGGGCAGGTGGAGACGAAACGCATCCGCCATTTCTGGCATAGCCGTCTGAAAGGCCTCGCGCGGCACGCAACCTTGGGTGCGATCAGGGACAGCGGTCTGGAAGTCTCCGGGCATGCACTTGAGCCGGCCATCGGGCCGCAGGCTCCAATGTCGCGGTGGCTGCTGTATGCGCTCGCGGCACGGATGGCGTATTTCGGACAGGGCGCGCAGCTCGTGGCGCAACCAGGGGAGAAGGGCGTCATGCTTAGTCTCGCTGTGAGGGAGCCGCAGCCGGTGAATGCACCATGGAAGGACAGCTATGGGTACTGGATCATCCCGACTGCCGAGTTTGTCTTTATCTCGCTGTCGATGATTGGCCTGTTGCTGCTCGACAGCGGCAGCGGGTCAAGCGGTCCCGATACCACGATCGCCGTTGCGTGGCCGCTTCTGATCGCCGCATTTTTTGTGGAGAGATACCTCCGGTCCAGGCGTCTTGTTGAAGACTTCTGGAGCCTGTATCGCAGGGAGGCATGATGGCGCGCTCCCGGCAACTGAGGCGGATGCGCATTCTGCTGGTCCCGCCTTTCGTCAAGTTCGCGTGGGCAGGCATGCTCATACTGGCCATCTACATCAACGTGGTGGGATGGTTTGCTGCGGAGGACCTGGGTGATCCGGCATGGGCGCAATACCCGCTGATCCTGCTGGGTTTCACGGTGGGGTTCATCGCGGACGACCTGTGGTGTCGCTGGCAGTATGGCGTTGCCCATGCGCTGCACTTCGAGGACGTGATTGACGGGGTATGTCCCGACACGGAACACGAAATCTGCGAAGCAGCAGTGTGGCGTTGGTATGTGAAACAGGGCAGGCCGTGGCGGATCAGGGCGAACCGCGAGCGCCCGCAGGTGCGCTTCGCTGATGCGTGGCAGCGCATGGAAGCGTACCAGCGGGCGATGGAGCGTGCCGTAAGGAATCACAGGGTGTGATTTGCCCACACCCTTGTGAACGATTCCCGTGAAGAACTTCGCCTAGTGCCCCCTCACTCCGGCAACACCGCCACCGAAGCCTCACTCGTCAGCAACAGGAACGTCAACGTCTCCTGCAGATACAGCTTAACCACCTGATCCGTATGGCTAAGATAGCCAATGGACAGATCCTGTCCAATATGCAGATCGAAGTCCCCACCGCGCGTGGACAGCACACTCCCGCCGTCAATCGCCGGCGCCCAGATAATCTCGCCGTTCACCAGCCGCTTGATATGCTCGAGCACCGGGTAACCCTGATCGCTCGCTTCGCTAACCGCGGTATAAGCATCAGCCCCCAGCAAAACCGAATAAGGACCATCGACCCCCGCAAGCCGCAACTGCTCGAGCGCCTTCGCGATCACAGCCGGATAGCCGCTCACGTCAGCCGGTAAGCTCAGCTTAGGATTCGACGACCCTTCGCGGATCCCAACAATATTCGCCGCCTTATAGCCATCGAAAATCGCGCGGTCCTCGGCATACGCCAGTTGTTGCGCGGCATCTTTCGCCGGCTGCCAGTCCGAGTCTTCCGCGCCATGCTCCACGTCGTCAATCGCTTCGCGCGTCAATTCAAACGGCACGCGCAGTTCCACCAGCGCTTTCACTTCGCGTTGACGCGCGCTGATGCCGGCCTGCGGCGGCGCGATGGTGGATTGATGACCCGTGCCCACGGCGGACAGACTCGCGCCCCCAGGGCCTTGCAGATCGACCACGCGGCGACCCGCCACCGAGCGCTTGAAGGTTCGTGCGACTTCTTCCTCGATCTGCGACCAGGCGGCCGAGGATATGGGGGCGAGTTCGCGATGCAGGTTATTCATGTTGAGGTGCTCCTTTGAGAGAGCCGATGTTCAGCGAACCATCGCTGAGAGCCTCGGCAGACGGCAGGGATTCGGACGTATCGGTTGCGCTCGCAACCGTCGAGGGACTGCGCTCGGCCAGCGCCTCAAGCAGGGGCGCCGAAGGCACGAAGAACAGGCCGCCCGTGACAGCGCGGCTAAAGTCGAGCAGGCGGTCGTAGTTGCCGGGCGGACGGCCGACGAACATGTTCTCCAGCATCTGCTCGATCGGCGCAGGCGAGCGTGCATAGCCGATGAAGTAGGTGCCGAACTCGCCGAAGCCCGGCCGTCCAAACGGCATGTTGTCGCGCAGGATCTTGACCTCTTCGCCGTTCTCGTCGAGCGTCGTGAGCGAACTGTGCGACGAGCTCGGCTTCACCGCGGCGTCCAGTTCGATATCGGCGAGCTTGGTGCGGCCAATAATGCGCTCCTGCGTTTCCACCGAGAGCGCATTCCAGCCCGTCATATCGTGCAGATACTTCTGCGTCAGCACGTAGCTGCCGCCGGCAAACCCGGGATCTTCCGCACCGACCACCGTGAACGTGACAGCCTCGTGACCGGTCGGATTCTCAGTACCGTCCACGAAGCCGATCATGGCGCGTTGATCGAAATTACGGAAGCCGTGCACTTCGTCGATCGTGGTCACGGCGGTGGCAAGCCGGCCCATCAGCTGCGTGGCCAGTTCAAAGCACAGGTCCATCTGATTGGCGCGGATGTGCAGCAGGATGTCGCCGGGTGTCGCCACCGCGAGCCGCTCGCCGGAGCCGAATTCGCGGAACGGGTGCAGACCGGCCGGGCGCGGGGCGCCGAACAGCGCGTCCCAGGCCTCTGAGCCGAACCCGCATACACAGGAGAGGCCGCCCGCCGGCACGCGCTTGCCGACCGAGCGCACCAGCGCGGCGATATCGGCGCACCACGCGCGCACGGTTTCGCGACTGGCGGGGTCGGGGTTGACGGTTGCAACAATGAAGATGGCACTGGGGGTTACCTGCACGGACACGGCTTGCGGTTCGTGGGTGACAGCAGCAGGGATCGGAGTATCGGACATCGCTTCGGCCTTTCAGGGCTGACAGGTCAGGGAGGGGTGGCACAGGGCGCGCTCGGCAACAGCATAGCTCACCCAAGGCGCCGCAGAACGCCAAGGGTAGCAGGGAGCGGGATTTAATGCGTGGCGGATCCAGGCGCTGAAGCCGATCGGGTCTTCGGGAGAACGTCGATAGCGCTATGCGGTGCGTGCTGTGAGGGATACGCGGCGGGGTGCCAGTCGCAAATCTGGTCGCCTCCCGCGCGTTGAGCTTGGTCTGGTCCTACGCGCTTCGGGTTCTTAACGCCCAGTTCAAACGCTTTTGCATGCTGGCGTTCGGATGAGCGAGGCGGTCGGCGAGCTGGGCCACGGCGCCGTCCAGTTGCGCCAGGGTTTGCGCATGCTGATGGCCTTGATGAGCCGTCACACTCGCTGTATTGCCCGCTGTCTGGATCGGGTCGTCCGTGACAGACGACACAGCGGCTCCGTCGTAACGGGCAATCATGGCGTCGAGCCGCGCGAGAATCGACGCGGCGTGCGCGGCGCCGGCATCCTGCGACGCAGTATCGTCATCGTGTCTCGCCGGATAGTCTGTATCGTCCGGTCGGCTCAGCACGCGTGCCCAATGCAGACAGCTCAACAGGGAACCGGTCGCGAGTTCGACGCCAGGATTCCACACGAACACTCGTTGCGTTTGCAACGGTCGCAATGCGACGCGCAGGTCATGCCAGCTTCGGTCCAGCGTGCGCATCGCCGTACTCGCGTTGGCGGCGTCCGGTTGGGCGCCGGTTTCCGTGGCGAGCCGTACCACTTGCCAAAGCGCCGCGAGCACGGCGGCGATCCGCGCTTCGACGTGGCGCGTGGCCGCGAGCGGCATCATCAGGATCGCGACCGCAAACGAAACGATGCAGCCCACCATCACTTCCTCGATGCGCAACTGCACGAGCGGTCCCATTGCAAAGCCCAGTTGTCCGTAGACGAGCCCGACCAGCACCGTGATAAAGAACACCCCCGGCGCATACGCATTCAGGATGTAATAGGCCCAGCCGAACACGCACACCACCATGGCCGCGATCATCAGCAGCGGGGCGTCGTGCAGGGTGGTTGCCAGCAGCATGCTGGCGAGCGCGCCGGCCAGCGTTCCGGCAAGCCGTTGCGCGCCACGATAGACGGTGTCGGCGCGCGAGCGGGTGCCGAGAAACACGACGAAGGTCGTGATGACCGCCCAGAACCAGCGCTCCGGCGAGAGCGAGTGGCCGATCGCCATGGCGAGCAAGGCCGCCGTGGTGGCACGCGCCGCCGGTAGCCAGGCGAGCCTCGCGCGGATCTCGGCGAACCATGCGGCGGCGCTGTTCATGCTGCGTGTTGCGGGCTGCGTCCGCGAGATGCGCCTCGGTCCGGCAGCTTGCCTGAGCCGTTCGATGGCACGGCGTAGCGGTTCAGTACTCGCCGCTTCCGAGGGGGCCGAGCCGAACGTCATCTGCCCGGCTGCCACTTCCAGTTCGACGAGCCGTTCGCGTAGCGTGGCCGCGTCAGGCGGATTCAGCAGCGCGAGTTGCTCTTCGAGCGCGAGCGCTGCCGCGTTCAGTTCGGAGACCTCGGCGACTTCAGAGACTTCGGCGACGCGAGCGGCCGTGGCCATGCCCTGCGCTGGCGATAGCGCTTGCACTTGCGCAGCGCGAACCGCGGCGGCCAGCACGCGCTCCGCTCGCAGCGTGACGGTGTGGATCGCCAACTGCAGAGTCCGCGCCGCCCGCATGGGGACGATCACGCGTCCGACGAGCGCCACCATCGCAGGACCGACCATCGACAAGGCAACGGATTGCGCCGCTTCGACGGCAGTCGGGTGCAGATACAGCCCGAGATAAAACATGACGACGCCGATCATGGCGCAGCCGAGCGCGCGCGGACCGCAAGCCTGGCACAGCATGCCGCTGAACATGACGAGCAGAAAGCCGGCGTCGCCCGCAAGCGGATAGCGGCTCAAGGCAGCGGCCACGGCAAAGTTCGCGCAGCCGCACAGATAGAGGTAGAACAGGGTGACGAACCACGCGCTGCGGCGTGCGTCGCGCACGAACAGTGGCGCGATCATGCTGAACAGGACGCCGAGGGCGGCGAGGGTGATTGGCTGGTGATGACCGGCCGTCCATGCGACGCAGGCGATGCCGCTCAACAGGCTGGCAAGGGCGACGCGCAAGGCGATGTGGAGGCGTACGAGTCCCGGGTCCGCAACCAGCAGGCGGCCGGCGACGCGTGAGAACGCGACAGCAATCATGATCGATGATATCCAGGCTAATAGTCCAGACCGGCTTTTGGCCGACTGCGACAGGGCGGGCATCAAGCCCGCCTGCTTCAGATCGCCGAGCTGGACTGTTAGCCGGGATCACCAGCTAACAGCCCGTTCGACGACGAACGACAACCCCGCGCATGACCGCATCGGCCGCAGCGAAAAGCTCCTGCGGAGCGGCGGCATGTTCGGGTTTTCCCGGATCATATCTGGTCAAAATTCGCTGTGTCCAGCAAAGCAAGTCAAATTAGCCGTATTTTCCGTAGGGATATTGAAAGTAACGGCAGCCCGGGACCGGACGCATGACTACATGCAGGACGGCGTGACGGGCCCCGAAATGCGTCAGAAGACCCCAACCCACGCACGTCTCCCGAAGGGCGCGTCGCAGTCGCGAGCGTGAATCGCAAAAGCGAAAGTTCGTCGCTCCGCAAGAGTATTTAATATGCCTTCCTAATCAAATAAACCACTCCGGTTTTACATCGGAACGATTTCCAGTTTCTTTGCATGTTGCGTTGCGCCAGCGGCTAAACTACGCGCCTTCCATGCAAAACGTTGCGCTTTCAACGAGGGTGGCAAAGCGGGGAAATGACTGCATTTAAGGCCTTGCCGCGAAGTCAATCCTGAGTATTGCATCGCTCCAGGTTGGCATTTCACAACGCTTTTCCCACTTCGCGTCCACTCCCAATGGACGACCTGGAATCGGCGTGCAAGCATCCGTCCCGTTGTGTGTTTCCGAACCCGAAACTGCCCACCAGGTTCGCCGTTGAACCTGTAATCGCAGTTCGAAAAAATGCCTCGTTTGAATATTTAAAAGCCCGGAGATCGTAATGAAAAAGCAACTCATCGCATTGGCTGTATCCGCAGCATTTGCCGCCCCTGTATTCGCCCAAAGCAGTGTCACGTTGTATGGCGTGATCGATCAAGGCATTAACTACACGAGCAACGTCGGCGGCAATCATGAGTTTGAGATGGCGAGCGGCTATGCGCAGGGCAGCCGTTGGGGTCTCAAGGGTTCGGAAGATCTGGGTGGCGGCCTGAAGGCCATCTTCCAGTTGGAAAACGGCTTCAACGCGAGTAACGGCGCACTCGCCGAAGGCGGCCGCCTGTTCGGCCGTCAGGCTTACGTCGGGCTGGCGGACAACACGTACGGTACGGTCACGCTCGGCCGCCAGTACGACTCCGTAGTCGACTACTTCGCGCAAACCACGGCTAACGGCAACTGGGCCGGCTACCTGTTTGCCCACCCGTACGATAACGACAACTCCGACAACTCGTTCCGTCTGGACAACGCCGTCAAGTACGCGAGCCCGAATATCGGCGGCTTCCAGTTCGGCGGTGCGTATGCGTTCAGCAACGACACCAACTTCGCCAACGACCGCGCCTATAGCTTCGGCGGCCAGTACACCAACGGCGGCCTGCTGGTGGCCGCCGCGTATATGCAAGCCGACAACCCGGGTGTGACGACCGGCGGTGCGATCACGACCAATGACGCGAGCTTCATCGCCGAGCGCATGCGCGTGTGGGGCGCCGGCGTCAACTACACGTTCGGTCCGGCCACAGTGGGTCTCGCGTACAGCAACTCGAACTACAAGAATCCGACGGCGAACGGTTACATCAGCACGACCGCTCCCCTTGTGACGGGTGCGACGCTCAACACCCTCAAGTTCCAGAACATCGAAGTGAACGGCAAGTACCAGATCACGCCGACGTTCTACGTGGGCGCGGAGTACGTCTACACGATCGAGAGCTTCGATGCGTCGACGGGTAACCTGAAGCCGAAGATTCAAACGGTGGGCCTGATGGCTGACTACAACCTCTCGAAGCGCACGGACGTCTATATCCAGGGCGTGTACCAGAAGGTCGGCGGCGACAAGACCAACTCGGTTCTGGACGATGGCTTCGTGCTCGGTACCGACGCACCGTCGTCGACCTCGAGCCAGACCGTGGTCCGGGTTGCCCTGCGCCACCAGTTCTAAGTTTTTCGCACGACCACGCGGCATCACGTGATGCACTACGTGTGACGTGATGTCTTTTGTTGGCTCATCGGGTATCGCGAGGTACTTGATGAGCTTTTTTTTGCGCAGCACAAAACGCTGACCTTCAATCCGGCAAGCGTTTAATTCTGCTGTACGCGCTTCGCGGCCACCGTCCTCAAAGGCGCACGGCCTGCCAAACCGGGCTCACAACGCCTCGTCGCCCGTCCATCCGCCCGCCGCGGACGCTGCAAAGCCCATCCCACCGGCCTGACAGCCGCATGCCGCCACGCGCGCAGCAATTCATGCTGTGAAGCGCCCTCAAAACGATTCGTTTCGCTTGCGCGCGATGCCGAATCAGGACATTCCGTTAATTTTGCGGTGCTTAAATTCACTCAACCCGCAACGTTCTCGCTTTGACGGGTGAAGCTGCCTACACAAACCGTATTCATTCTTCCCTTGGTCCCAGGAGTAGATTCCATGAACGACGACGAAATCAAACGAGCCGGTTTCAGCCGCCGCGACATGATGCGTGTATTGGCAGCGGGCGGAATGCTCGCCACGGGGGCCACCGGTATGCTTGCAGGCGCAACGAGCGCCTTCGCCGACACGCCGAAGAAGGGCGGCAAGATTCGGGCTGCCTACGAATCCAGTTCGACCGCGGACACGCTGGACCCGGCCAAGGGCTCGACCGGCGCCGACTACATCCGCTTCTTCATGTTCTATAGCGGCCTCGCCCAGTTCGATGCCAGCCTGACGCCGCAGCCGGCGCTGGCCGAATCGTTCACCAGCAGCGACGCGAAGGTCTGGACGCTCAAGCTGCGCAAGAGCGTGACCTTCCATGACGGCAAGGCGCTGACGCCGGCTGACGTGGTGTACTCGCTGATGCGCCACAAGAACCCGGCGACGGCGTCGAAAGTGAAGTCGGTGGCGGACCAGTTCGACGAAGTGAAGGCGAGCGGCCCGGATGAAGTGCAGGTCACCTTGAGCTCGCCGAACGCCGACCTGCCGGCGATTCTCGCCACGCCGCAACTGGTCATCATCAAGGACGGCACCACGGACTTTTCGACGGCCGTGGGCACCGGACCGTACAAGGTGAAGACGTTCAAGCCCGGTGTCAGCACGGTCGGCACGCGCAACGACAACTACTGGCGCCCGGGTAAGCCCTACCTCGACGAGGTGGAGCTGATCGGGATTGGCGACGACTCGGCGCGCGTGAATGCGCTGCTTTCCGGCGACGTCCATCTGATCAGCGCAGTCGATCCGCGTGCGACGCAGCGCGTGGCGGCGACGCCCGGCTACGCGATCAAGGAAACCAAGTCGGGTCTCTATACCGACCTCATCATGCGGCGCGACAACGCGCTCACCGGCAACCCGGATTTCGTGCAGGGCATGAAGTACCTGTTCGACCGCGAGCAGATCCGCACCGCAGTGTTCCGCGGCTATGCAGTGATCGGCAATGATCAGCCGATTCCTCCTGGCCATCGCTACTACTTCGCCGGATTGCCGCAGCGTCCGTACGATCCGGACAAGGCCAAGTTTCATCTGCAGAAAGCGGGCGCCGTGGGTCTGACGCTGCCGCCGATCTACGCGACCTCGGACGCCAACGGTTCGATCGAAATGGCCGAGATGATGCAACTGTCGGCGCAGAAGATCGGCGTCAACCTGACGGTGAACCGCGTGCCGCCCGATGGCTACTGGTCGAACCACTGGATGAAGCATCCGCTCGGCTTCGGCAGCATCAACCCGCGTCCGAGCGCCGACGTGCTGTTCACGCAGTTCTTCAAGTCGGATGCGCCGTGGAACGAATCCGGCTGGAAGAATCCGCAGTTCGACCAGTTGCTGATCTCGGCACGCTCCGAAACGGACGACGCCAAGCGCAAGCAGATGTACGCTGACATGCAGACCATCGTCAGCAACCAGGGCGGCATCGGCATTCCGTCGTTCATCAGTCTGCTCGACGGTTACGACAAGCGTCTCAAGGGTCTGGGTTCGATCCCGACCGGCGGGATGATGGGCTTCTCGTTCGCCGAAAACGTATGGTGGGACGCCTGACCTGCCTGCACCTGTCGATCTGCCAGACAGGTCACGCGTTGACCCGGCTTGCCGGTGGCGAACCCCAGGGTTCGCCACCGGCCTTTGCAATCCTCGTAGGAGGCCCGTGCGATGAACCAGACCATTGCAGCGCTGATTGTGAAGCGCATTGCGCTGACGCTGCTGATTCTGCTGATCGTGTCGATGATCATCTTCACGATTACCAACCTGCTGCCCGGCGACGCCGCGCAACAGGCGCTCGGCCAGGCGGCGACGCCGGAGACGGTCGCGGCCTTGCGGCTGCAGTTCGGCCTCGACCAGCCTGCCTACCTGCGCTATCTGCACTGGCTCGCGGGCCTCGTGCGCGGCGACTTCGGCCTCTCGCTGTCGAGCAATCTGCCGGTCAGCGAGATGATTGCCGGCCGCCTGCCGAAGTCGCTGGAACTGGCTGCGATCACCACGCTCGTCTCGGTGCCGATTGCCATTTCGATGGGGATTCTCGCCGCCGTGAAGCGCGGCTCGCTGCTCGATCGCATCATCAGTCTCGGCACGCTCGCGCTGGTTGCGACGCCCGAGTTCCTGATCGCGACGTTCGCGGTGCTGGTGTTCGCGGTCAAGCTGCATTGGCTCTCGGCCCTCTCGTATGGCGGCGAGATCGACAGTTTCCATGACTTCATGCGCGCCTATGCGATGCCCGTCATCACGCTGTGCTGCGTGATCGTCGCGCAGATGGCACGTATGACGCGGGCCGCGGTGATCGAACAGCTCGGCTCTTCGTATGTGGAGATGGCGATCCTCAAGGGCGCCCGCCCGGCACGCGTGGTGCTGCTGCATGCGCTGCCCAACGCGATCGGCCCGATTGCCAATGCGGTGGCGCTGAGCCTGTCGTATCTGCTGGGCGGCGTGATCATCGTCGAGACGATTTACAACTACCCGGGTCTTGCCCGCCTGATGGTGGACGCGGTCAGCAACCGCGACATGCCGCTGGTGCAAGCCTGCACGCTGATCTTCTGCCTCGGCTATCTGATTCTGGTGCTGCTCGCGGATCTGTGCGCGATCGTTTCCAACCCGAGGCTGCGGACATGAACCTCCATCATCCGTCACCTGTCGATCCTCGCTCGCCGACGCAGGCCGACGCAGGCCGACGCGGCGCTCATAAGGAGTCCTGCCATGCCCGCCTCTCATTCACCCGCACCGTCCGGGGGCGGTGGCTCTGTCCCGCCGCCGCTGGCCAAACGCGCCGCGCGCCGTCGTGTGCCTTCGCTGTCGTTGAGCGGCTGGATCGGCGCGGCCATGGTGGCGCTGGCTCTGCTGGTGGCGATTTTCGGGCCGTGGCTCGCGCCGAATCCGGTTGGCGCGATCGTGACGCAGGACGTGTTCGCGCCGTTCAGCGCCCACCTGCCGCTCGGTTCCGACTACCTGGGGCGCGACATGCTGAGCCGCATCATGTACGGTACGCGCCTCACCGTGCTGCTCGCGCTGGCGGCGGCGCTGTTCGCCGCCGTGTGCGGCACCGGGCTCGGCTTGCTGGCGGCGGTCGCGGGCCGCGCGGTCGACGAGACCATGAGCCGCGTACTCGACGCCGTGAGTTCGATTCCCACCAAGATGTTCGCGTTGATGATCGTCGCGGCGTTTGGGTCGTCGCTGACCTTGCTGGTCCTGACCGCAGGAATCAGCTACACGCCTGGCGCGTATCGCATTGCGCGTTCGCTGGCTGTGAACATCAGCGCGCTCGAATACGTGCAGGTCGCCAAGGTGCGCGGCGAGAACGCGATCTATATCTGCTGCGTGGAGATCCTGCCGAACATGATTCATCCGATGCTCGCGGATCTCGGCTTGCGTTTCGTGTTCGTGGTGTTGTTGCTGAGCAGCCTGAGCTTCCTCGGGCTCGGCGTTCAGCCGCCGTATGCGGACCTCGGTTCGCTGGTGCGGGAAAACATCGCGGGGCTGGGTGACGGTGCGCCAGTCGTGCTGATGCCGGCCATCGCCATTGCGATCCTGACGGTCGGCGTCAACCTGCTGATCGACGGGCTGCCTGGGCGCGGCAAGCGCCTGCGTTTGCGCCGTGCCGCGGAGGCTCGTTGAGATGAACAGCACACCTGCCAATCTGGTTGAAGTGCGCGGTCTACGGGTGGTCGGCAGCAGCGAGGGCCGCCCGGAAACCACCATCGTGAACGATATCGACTTCACGGTCGCTCGTGGCGAAGTGCTCGCGCTGATCGGTGAATCCGGCTCGGGCAAAACGACCATTGCGCTCTCGCTGATGGGACATGCCCGCACCGGCTGCCGGATCGCCGGCGGTTCGATCCGTGTCGGCGAGTGCGACGTGCGGGCATTGTCGCCTGACGCACTGGCTTCGCTGCGCGGCCGCAAGGTGGCCTATATCGCGCAAAGCGCGGCGGCGGCCTTCAATCCGGCTCGCACGATTCTCGATCAGGTGATCGAAAGCGCGCTGATCCATCGGACCATGAGCAAGGCCGCGGCGCAGGCGAAAGCCGTCGAACTGTTCCGTGCGCTGGCATTGCCGGAGCCGGAGCTGATCGGCAAGCGTTATCCGCACCAGGTGTCGGGCGGGCAGTTGCAGCGGCTGCTGGCGGCAATGGCGCTGATCACGGACCCCGAGCTGGTGATTCTCGACGAGCCGACCACGGCGCTCGACGTCACTACGCAGATCGACGTGCTGCAGGCGTTCAAGCGGGTCGTGAAGGAACTCGGCACGACAGCCGTGTATGTGTCGCACGATCTGGCGGTGGTCGCGCAGATGGCCGATCGCATCGTGGTGCTGAGCGACGGCGCGATCCGCGAAGTGGGCAGCACGGCGCAGATTCTCCATGCACCGGCGCATGCCTATACACAGAGCCTGATTGCAGCAGTCATGCCGACGCCGCGCGGGGCGCGTCCCGAAACGCGCGCTGTTACGAGTGCGGAAGCGCGCCCGTTGCTGGAGGTCAAGCGTCTCGTCGCCGGTTACGGCAAGGTCGACGCCAAGGGTTTCCCGGCCGCACGCATTCTGGATGATGTGGATCTGGTGATTCGTCGCGGCAAAACCGTGGGCGTGATCGGCGAATCCGGATCGGGCAAGACCACGCTGGCGAAGGTGATTGCGGGCCTGGTGCCGGTGGCGAGCGGCTCGTTGCTGCTCGATGGCGAGCCGATGCCCAAGCGTCTGAACCGGCGCACCAAGGAACAATTCCGCCGCATCCAGATCGTGTTCCAGAACGCGGACACGGCGTTGAATCCGGTGCATACCGTTGAGCGGATTCTGTCCCGCCCGCTTGCGTTCTATCACGGCATGAAGGGCGAGCGCGCGCGTCAGCGCGTCGCCGAACTGCTCGATCTGGTGCGTCTGCCGGCTGCACTCGCGACGCGCCGCTCGGGCGAACTGTCGGGCGGTCAGAAGCAGCGGATCAACCTGGCGCGTGCGCTCGCTGCCGAGCCGGATCTGATTCTCTGCGACGAGGTGACGTCCGCACTCGATACCGTGGTGGGCGCGGCGATCCTCGATCTGCTCGCCGATCTGCAACGCAAGCTCGGCGTGTCGTACCTGTTCATTACTCACGACATCGGCAAGATGCGTGCCATCAGTGACGACATCGTCGTGCTGTATTCCGGTCATCGCGTCGAGGCGGGCGACCGTGCGGCGCTGTGCGCGCCGCCGTTCCATCCGTATGCGGATCTGCTGATCTCGTCGGCGCCGGAACTGCGCGCGGGCTGGCTCGATGAGGCCTCCATCCGCTGTCACAGCGAGTTGCCGCCAATCGGGCCGCGTGCGGAACACTCGGAACTGTGTACGTTCCTCGGACGCTGCCCGTTGCGTGTCGATGGCTTGTGCAACACCACGGCGCCGGCGCGCCGGCAATTGTCGAATGGTGCTGAAGTACTGTGCCATCGCACGGAGGTCGATCTGACCAGCCTGCAGCAGATCCCGGCGTTGCGGGAAGGCACGGTAGTGTGAGAAAGGACGCCGTGCGTTCATGCTTGAGCCGGATGTGCGACATGGATTGGCGTTACGCATCGAATGGCAAAGTGCAGCGGGCAGCGCCGAACTAAAGGAAAAACTTCATGGGCTTGAGAATCGGTGTGGACATCGGTGGGTCGTTTGCCGACTTCGCAGTACTGAATGACGAAACGGGGGAGCTGAAAACGCTAAAGGTGTTTTCCCGGCCCGACAGCCCTGGCGCCGAGGTGTTGCGCGGCATGGAAGGTCTCGCCGAGCGCTATGGCGTCGATCCGCATGAAGTCGACTATTTCACGCATGGCACCACCGTCGGCGTCAACGCCGTCGTGCAACGCAAGGGTCTGAAGCTCGGCCTGATTACGACGCGGCACTTCGAGGACGTGCTGGATATTGCCCGTCTGAAAGGTCCCGACATGTACAACCTGATGTCGAAGCGACCCGCGCCGCTGGTGCCGCGTGAGCGCGTCTTCGGCATCGTCGGGCGGTTGACGGCGGACGGCACGGTCGAGACACCGGTGGACGAAGCCAGCGTGCTCGACGCGCTCGACAAGCTGAAGCGCGCGGGCTGCGAAGGCGTGGTGGTGTCGCTGCTGCACTCGTATCGCAATCCGGTCCATGAGCACGAGGTCAAGGCGATACTCGAGCGCGCGATGCCGGGCTTCTTCGTTTCGTGTTCGTCCGACGTATGGCCGATCATTCGCGAGTACGAGCGCACCTCGACGGCGGTGATTGGCGGGTATGTGCAGCCGAAGGTGTCGCACTATCTGTCGTCGCTGCAACATGCACTGCGCGAGACGGGAATCGCGGCGGACATGAAGGTCACCAAGTCGAACGGCGGCGTGATGAGCGCTGAGACCGGCAAGACCAACTGCGTGCAGATGATCCTCTCAGGCACCGCATCCGGCGTGATCGGCGCCGCTTACGTTGCACAACTCTGCGGGCTGCGGCACTGCATGAGCCTCGACATCGGCGGCACGACCGCGGACGTTGCGCTGATCATCGACGGCGAGCCGCAATACGCCACTGGCGAATACATCGGCGATTTCCAGATTCATATTCCCTCGGTTTCGGTGTCGTCTATCGGCGACGGCGGTGGCTCGATTGCGTGGGTGGACGACTTCGGCGTGCTCAAGGTCGGACCGGAGAGCGCCGGTTCGAACCCAGGACCCGTGTGCTACGGTCGCGGCGGCACGCGCGCCACCATCACCGACGCCTTTGCTGTGATGGGCGTGATCGGCAACGCGAGCCTCGGCTATAACTCGGTGAAGGTCGATCACGACGCGGCCTGCCGCGCCATCGACGCGCTGGCCCAACGGCTTGGCTCGGATATCTACAAGACGGCGGAAGCGATCGTTAACGTGTCGGTATCCGGCATGTATGCGGGCGTGAGCCGCATTGTGTCGCGCTTCGGGATCGATCCGCGTACTTTCTCGCTACTGCCGTTCGGCGGCGCTGGGCCGATGCTCGCGTGTTATTTCGCGCGGGCGCTCGGCATGGAGCAGGTCGTTGTTCCCACGACGCCAGGTGTGCTGAGCGCACTCGGCGGCCTGATTGCCGATACGAAGAACGATTTCGTCAAGACCACCTACTACGACCTCGACGCAGCCGCGCTCGATGCGCTGCGTGACGATGCGCACTCGCTCGAAACGGCCGCACGCGCGTGGATGGCCGCTGAGACCGCCGCGCCCGGCCATGCCGGTAATGACCGCGCGGCGCGCATCACGGTCTCGGCGGACATGCGCTACAAGGGCCAGTCCTTTGAGATCGACACGCCGCTCGAACTGGCATGGCTGCAGAACCGCGACATTGGCGCGCTGAGCGAGGCTTTCCACCGCGAGCATGCACGACTCTACGGCCATAGCGATCTGAAAGCGAAGATCCAGGTGGTCGCGTTGCGTCTCGTGATTGCATCGGTGACGCCCAAGCCGGCATTGCGGCCTATCGAAGCAAGCGAGCAGCCTCCGGTTCCGGATGCCACGGTGAAGGTCTGGATGGACGGCGCGTTCCGCGATGCGGCGCTGTTCCATCGCGCGAAGCTGCTGGCCGGCCAGCAACTTGCGGGGCCGGCCGTGATTGCGCAGGACGATTGCACGACCTGTGTGCTGCCGGGTTTCTCGGGACGTATCGATGCCTACGGCAATCTGATCCTTACCTATGTTGGCGCGAACTGATACGGAGCGGGGCATGCAATTCGACAAGGCAGTACTGCAGATTTTCGCCAACTATTGCGTCGCGGCAGCGGAGAGCATGGCGTACACGCTGGTGCGCACCGCACACTCGACCTTCGTGAAAGAGACCGAGGACTTTTCGTGCGCGATCACGACGCCGGATGGACTCACGTTTGCTTCGCCGAAGACGTTGGGCGCGACCTGGTATGTCGGCCTCGACTACGGCCCGGTGATTGGCATGATCGACCACTACGAGCCGGGCGATATCGGCATGACGAACGACGCGTACAGCGGCTTCGTCGCCACGCACACGCCGGACATCGTGCTGTGGAAGCCGGTGTTTTACGAAGGCGAGATTGTTTGCTTCGTGGGCGGCCACATCCACAACACCGACATGGGTGGCGCCGTGCCGGCTTCGTTGTCGCGCACGCTGACCGAAATCGAGCAGGAGGGCATCCGCTTTCCGCCCACCAAGATCGTGCGGGGCGGTGTGCTCGATGAAGAGCTGCTGCGCATCATGGCGGCCAATGTGCGTGTGCCGGACCAGAACGTCGGCGATCTGCATGCGCAACTGGCGTCGCTGCATACCGGCGAGCGACGCGTGCTGGAGATCATCGAACGCTTTGGCATTGACGGCTTCAAGGCGGGCATGCAGGCGCTGCTCGATTACTCGGAGGAACAGGCGCGCACCATCATGCGCGGCATTCCAGACGGCGAGTACTTCTTCGCCGAGTATGCGGATGAGGACTCGGTACGCGGCAAACCGATGCGCGTCGCGCTGACGCTGCGTGTCCGCGATGGCAGTGTCGAGTTCGACTATACCGGCAGCGATCCGCAACTGCAGTCGTCGCTGAACATCCCCACGGGTGGCCGCGAACGTCATGCGCTCGCGCTGGTGGGCTTCGTCTATGTGCTGTACACGCTGAATCCGGAGATTCTGCTTAACAGCGGCATGCTGCGGGTGGCGCGTTGCGTGCTGCCGGTGGGCACAGTCGTCAATGCGCAGCGGCCGGCGGCGGTCGGTATGCGCAGCCTCACCTGCAAGCTACTGCACCTGCTGACATTCGGCGCATTTTCGCGCGCGATTCCGGAGCGACTCGCAGCGTGCCCAGCCGGCGGCCTGTCGATTCTCAGCGTAAAGACGATGGACCGGCAGGGCGGTACGGTGATGGCGTCGATCGGACCGATTGGCGGCGGCGCGGGGGGCATGTCATTCGACGACGGCGAGGACGGCTCCGGCGCCAACAATGCGTTTTTGCGCAATACGCCGGTGGAGATCAACGAGGCGGAGGTGCCGATTCGCATCACACGCTATGGCGTGGCACCAGGTTCGGGCGGCGCGGGCCAGTTTCGCGGCGGCCAGGGCCTGGTGATGGAGTTCAAGGTATTCGCACCGAACACGCTTGTGACGGCGCGCAACCGCGACCGCACGCATTTTGCTTCGTGGGGCGTGCGCGGCGGTCATGCGGGCGCGAATGCGCGCTTCACGAAGAACCCGGATACCCCGCATGCGGAGCAACTGGGCAACACGGACCTGGTGATCTGCAATCCGGGGGACGTAATTCGCCTGGTTGGCGCAGGGGCTGGCGGTTACGGCAGACCGATTGATCGCGATGTCCAACGGGTATGCGACGACGTGCGACGGGGTTATGTCACCGAGCAGGAAGCGCGCGAGGTCTATGCGGTGGCGATTGTCGACGGCGAGATCGACGCACGCGAAACGGCGGCGCTGCGCGAGCAGGCGCAGACGTTGGCGCGCGATATTGAAGTGTTGCCATTCGAGTTCGGACCATACCGCGAGGCCTTCGAAGCGAAGTGGACGCGCGAACGTTACGCGGCCCTCACGCGCATTTTGTCGGGCGTACCGGTGCAATGGCGCTATTTCATCAAGCACCGGATCTTCGATGCGCTGGACGCGCATGTTGAAACGGAGGGCGTGAATGCCGAGGCGATCGACCTGATCTTTGCAGACCTCTGTGCATCGTGGCCCGAGTTGCGGCGCGCGAGTTGAGGGGGAGTCGAGAGAGTGGGCCGTCAGCAGAACAAAATTCGTACTACTTCAAAGAGAGTCAATTGATGTCACAAAGCATTTCCACGCATGCTGTACAGAGCGAGTGCTTTAACGAACCGCAGGGCGAGGGCACGTTGCTGTCGTTGAGCCCGGAGCGGCTACTGCGCGGTCAACCCGAGCGTCGGGACTGGCCGGTATTCGAGCGTGCCGATGGCAAGGTCAGCACGGGTATCTGGAGCGGCACGGCGGGCGCATGGCGGATCGACTTCCCGGAGGGGCAGTTCGAATTTTTCCACGTGTTGTCGGGAATCGGCGCAATCGTGCCGGACGAGGGCGAGCGCAAACCGTTTGGGCCGGGCGACGCGGTGATGGTGCCGGAGGGCTTTCGGGGCGTGTTTGAAGTGACGGAGAAGGTCACGAAGCAGTATATGTTTGTGCAGAATATCTGAGCGCGGGCCGACATGAAGTAGAAGCAGCCTGTGATGGCGTTGCGTGCGCGCGGCATTCGATCATGAGCGATTCGCCTCAAGGAACACAGCTAATACGAGATGCTGTAGCGGTTATATTAGCTCTCCCTGAATCAATGCCTGTCGCCCCGGTTGGCGACCCGTTTCCCATGACCTATCACGCCGTCACAGTCACGTTTGAAAACATTGGAGGAGTCGTTATCCAAAGAGACAGAAACGGTGCTGCAAGGACATCGTTTAATGTCACCGTCACGGGCAAACGTCAGTACGCGGTACAGATGCGCGGTGAACCACGGCTTGAAAACGGCATGGTCGTGACTGCGGTATTGCGTGACACGGACAACTGGCAAACGTTGGTGGGCTGGCTGAATCACGCGACGGGCGAGATTTGCGGTATCGATTCGCCAGCGAGGTCTTTCGCGTCATTCGTGATTGCTCTTCTGATATCGGTTCTCCTTTCTATCAGATGGTTGGGCGAAGCTGTTGGGGAAAAACACGGTGCCACCGGCCCTGTCATCTGGATTCTCGCGGTGATGGTCATCGACGCGTGGTTGCTATCCTCCTGGCGGAAGTCGGCGACGGTGTACAAACTTCTGAAACCCTAAGAGAGATGCCCACACGAAGCGGGCGTCACTCTTCATCTTTCATCTGTGCGGATCTGCGACCTATATGCTGCGTCCGACAGTCGCTGTGTCGACCCAATCTCTTGCTGCTTTGCGCCGCAGGATCAGCACTGCACCGAGGCGTAACCACACGCAAAGCGCAATCAGCGCGATAGCCCATAGTCCCAATGCGTGCAGATATGGGCCGCCGGCCACATATCCCTACAGCAACTGCCCAAGCCGAACCACGGTCACCCCTGGCCTAAGCTGCCGCAACGACGGCATCACCAGCACGCAATTGTCATAGGGCGTGACCACAGCCTCACCCTCATTCCAACCAATAACAGTCCCGGCCTTGGCAAACATCTCCAATCCGGTAAACGCATCCGCGAAGCGAAAATCCATACTCTTGGCGACCACAGGTTGAGTAACACGAATCACACGTATAGCATCAGGTTTCGCCGCAAACCAATCAGCCGGAAGATCACCAACATCAAGCGCACCAGCGAGCACGAGAAACCGCGCAGTACAGTCCTTCGCCACAACAACAGCCGACGGCTCCCAATGCTGCCCACACTCCACGAGCAGCGCATTCCGCGAGCTAAGCGGATCACCAAACCCTTCATAGTCCCGCATGCGCCGCCCTTCCGGATGCCCTTCATCACTGATGACAGTACCCGGAGCCCCCAAGGCGCGAGCGAGTTCAATCCCCTTGTCCAGCGGACCCGAAACGATCAGTGGGGCGCTACGCTCATGCATGGAATGCAGATCAAGCAGTAAATCCACTGTATCGATCACCGGACGTAGAGCGCGAGCCCGCCTAAGCTCGCTGGAATCGACGCTAGCGTCATCAAGCTTAGCTGCGGTCCAAACACGATTAAAATCCTGATCGACAAAACGCGACGCATCCGGCTTCGCCGCATCAAAACTCAGGTAAGCGTCGACATTGGAGAAGCCAAGCGTGAGCTTGCCACGCCGCGGCTTGACACCCAGATCGAGCAACGCCTTAACCGCAATAGCGCCGCACACTTCATTGCCGTGCGTGAGCGCGTTGATCATCACATGAGGGCCGTCCACACCGCTGTCAAACGTGTAGACATACGGAATACCGGTGTTACCAGCGGCATAAGGGCGGAGGTCGGGGAATTCGACGTCGACCGGGTAGGCATGGTCCTGCTGCGGGGAAGGGGTTGTCATGAGCGTGTCCATTCGCAGTCGATAAGAAAGTGGCCTTCGCCGAAGCTCAAACCAGGCCACCCTGGCAAAGATATTTGATGTGCTGGTAATCGTCGAGCCCATAGCGCGATCCTTCGCGACCATAACCCGATTCTTTCACACCGCCGAACGGCGCCGCCTCGCTGGCGACGGCACCCTCGTTGATGCCGATCACGCCGCTTTCGAGCCGGCCGGCGACGCGCCAGATCCGGCGCACATCGTTCGAATAGAAGTATGCCGCGAGTCCGAACGGCGTGTCATTGGCTTCGCGCAGCACATCGGCGTCGCTTTCGAAGCGGAACAACGGCGCGACCGGGCCGAAGGTTTCCTCATGGAACAGGGCCATGTCGCGGTTGGCGTCGCCCAGAACAGTGGGTGCGTAGTAATACGGACCGTCGAGACCGTCACCTTGCAGACGACGCCCGCCGGTCAGCACCACAGCGCCATGTGCTAGAGCGTCCTGTACGTGACGCTCGATCTTGTCGACAGCACGCGCATTGATCATGGGGCCGATCTGCGAATCGTCGCGCGTGGCAGGGCCCGCCCGCAGCGCCGAGACCCGCTCAACCAGCTTGCGCGCGAACGCATCGTACACGCTGTTCTGCACGTAGATCCGATTCGGGCACACGCAGGTCTGGCCACCGTTACGAAACTTCGACGCCATCAAACCGTCGACCGCAGCGTCGAGATCCGCGTCGTCGAAGACGATAAACGGCGCGTTGCCGCCCAGTTCCAGCGAGAGCTTCTTGAGCGTGCCGGCGGACTCGCGCGCCAGATGCTTGCCGACCGGCGTCGAACCGGTAAACGTGATCTTGCGTACACGCGAATCGGCCAGCCAGTTCGAGACGGTGGCGGGCGTGTGCTCGCGCGAGGCGCTCACCACATTCAGCACGCCAGCAGGCAGCCCCGCTTCCTCAGCCAGCCGCGCGAGGGCGAGCGCCGTGAGCGGCGTGTCCTCCGCGGGTTTGGCGACCACGGTACAGCCTGCGGCCAGCGCCGGCGCAATTTTGCGGGCGATCATCGCCAGCGGGAAATTCCACGGCGTGATGGCAGCGACCACGCCGACCGGCTCCTTCACCGCCATCATCCGTTTGCCGGGCATCAAGGCGGGGAGCATGTCGCCGTAGCTGCGCACGGCTTCTTCCGCAAACCATTCCACATACGACGCGCCATACGCCACTTCGCCGCGCGCCTCAGCCAGCGGCTTGCCCTGCTCGCGCGAGATGATGCGCGCCAGGTCCTCGGTATTGGCGACGATCGCCGCATGCCAGCGCTTGAGGAATTGCGCGCGTTCGCGGGCCGTGCGCTCGCGCCAGCCGTCGAACGCGGCGTGGGCGGCATCGGTGGCGGCCCGGGCGTCGGCTTCGCTGCTGTCCGGCACGCTCGTAAACTCGACGCCGGAGGCCGGATCGTTGACGGGGTAGCGGGCGCCGTCGACGGCATCGCGCCACTCACCGGCGATGAAGTTGTGTGTGCGAGAGAGTTCGGGACGCTTCAAGGTGAGTGGCATGACGACCGCCGGAATGGGAGTTAAGGATAACGAAAGGATAGATTGATGCCCTGAACCCGACGCGGTCGACACAGACCCCCGCAAGGCCACGCCGCTCAGTCTGTCAACGGAAACAGGCTCTCAATCGGGTAATGATTCTTCACGAACGGCGACTTGATCACGACATAGCTGAAGTACTTCTCAATGCCGATATTGCGTTCCAGCAGATCTTCCATCACGGTCTGGTAATGCACGACGCTGCGCGTGACGAACTTGAGCAGATAGTCGTAGCCGCCGCTCACGAGATGGCACTCGGCGATTTCGTCGACGGTGCGAATGCTGGCCTCGAACTTGGCGAAATCCTCGCGGCGATGATCCTGCAAGGTCACTTCGGTAAACACGAGCTGGATGTCGCCGAGTTTGTTCAACTGCAGATGCGCGCCATAGCCCGCGATATAGCCCGCCTTCTCGAGTCGCTTCACGCGAATCAGGCAGGGACTAGGCGATAGGCCGACCGCGTCCGCGAGGTCGACATTGGTAATGCGGCCCTTCTTTTGGAGCTGGGACAGGATGCGCAGATCGATGCGGTCCAGCTTCATTGAACTAGCATTAGTTGACACGGAGGCGATGACCTATGGAAGCGCAGTGACGGGACTATCGTAGCACGCCCCGTCACGGAAAAATTTCACGGCAAACCCTTACGCAGCAAGCCTTTCGGCGGGTTACACGGCGCGCTGCAAGGCCGTTGGGCGAGGCCCGGGGCAAAATCCCGGGCACTGCTTCAGGCAACGCTGGCCCGCACCTCGGGCGCTTCCAGCACCGTATCGAGCGTTTGACGCAGACGCTCGAACAGGATGTCGAATTCCTCGCGCTGGTAGCACAGCGCGGGCGCGAAGCCGAGGATGTTGTCGTTGAAAGCGCGGAAGATCAGGCCGTTGCGATAGGCGGTCTTGGCGATCCGCTCGCTCAGGTTCAACGCGGGATCGAAGCGGCGCTTGGTGGTTTTGTCCGCCACCAGTTCGAGTGCGCCGAGCAGGCCGCGGCTGCGCGCATCGCCCACCAGCGGATGATCGAGCAGGTCGCGCAGGCCAGCTTCGAAGCGCGGCGTCTGAGCCACGCCGTTCGCGAGCAGCCCGCCTTCGTGATAGAGCCGCAACACTTCGAGGCCAATCGCCGCGCTCACCGGATGCGCCGAATACGTCTGGCCGTGACCCACGGCCGAACCGGTGCCCGCGCCATCGGCGATGCCGTTGTACACGGCGTCGGACATCAGCACGGCGCCCATCGGCGCATAGCCGGCGGTGAGTCCCTTGGCCACCGTCATCAGGTCCGGCTCGACACCTTCGGCGGCACACGCGAACAGCGGACCGGTGCGGCCAAAGCCGGTGATGACTTCGTCGGCAACGAACAGGATGTCGAGCTCGCGGCACGCATTGCTCATCGCCTTGAGCCAGCCCTTCGGCGGCACGATCACGCCGCCCGAGCCCTGCACCGGCTCGCAGAAGAATGCGGCTACGCGTTCAGCGCCAAGCGCTTCAACCTTCGCACGCAGTGCGGCAACCGACGCGTCGATCACCGCCTGCGGATCGTCGCCCACCTCGCTGCGATACAGATACGGCGACGGAATGTGATGCTGGTTAGACAGCGGCACATCGAAGTTCTGATGAAACGAGCTCAATGCGGTCAAGCCCGCGCCCACCGACGACGAACCGTGATAGCCGCGCTCCAACGCAATGAACTGCTTCTTCTGCGGGCGGCCCGTCGCGTTGTAGTAGTTCGTGATGTAGCGGATTGCGGCATCCACCGCATCCGAGCCGCCCAGCGTGAAGTACACGTGACGCAGCGAGTTCGGCGCCAGCTCGACGAGTTGTTCGGCGAGCCTGATAGCCGGTTCGCAGCCGAAGTGGAAATAGCCGGTCGCATAGGGCAAGCGGCTCATCTGCTCGGTCGCTACCCGTACGATGCTTTCGTGACCGTAGCCGGTATTCACGCACCAGAGGCCCGAGAAGGCATCGAGTAGTTCGTTGCCGTCGATATCGCGCAGCCAGGCGCCGCGCCCCGACTCGAGAATCGTGACGCCGCGCTGCTCATGCGCGCGCAGGCTGGCTACCGGATGGATCAGATGTTTGCGGTCGGATTCGATCAGTGAGGACGTGGACATGGTATGGAGTGCGTGAGTTGTGCGCGCAGCAATGCACGAAGTGCCGGGAAGGTGCGCGCAACGCGTGTCGCGGGCGCGAACCGCATGCAAACCATGGTAGCGGGACAGAAACAACGAAGACGCGGGGATTCGTCGCTGCTGGAAGGCGGGAATTGTGTTTTTGCGGGCGGCGCAGCATTTTGTGCTGCGCGCGATAGAGGGATGGATGCGGGCACAACGGTTTGAGACGCGCACCTCCATGGCGGCGCAGCGTGCCTGATGCACGCTGCGGGTGCGTCAATATCCGCGGGCGCGGTCCACCAGACCGATCAACGGCTGGCCCGCACGGTGACGACGCAGATTGTCGAGCACGACTTCGACCGCGCTGTCCGGCTGGGTCATGCTGGCAACGTGCGGCGTCAGCATCACGCGAGGGTGATGCCACAGCGGATGATCTGCTGCGAGCGGTTCGGGGTCCGCCACATCCAGCACGGCCGCGCTGAGTTGCCCGCTTTCCAGCGCCTGCAGCAGATGATCCTGCTGCAGATGACCGCCGCGTCCCGTGTTGATCAGCGCCGCGCCGCGCGGCAACTGTGCAAACAACTCGCGGTTCAGGATATGGCGCGTGGCGTCGGTGAGCGGCAGCAGGCACACCAGAATGTCGGTGCGGGCCAGAAATGCCGGCAGCGTTTCCGCGCCGGCGAAGCATTCGATCCCATCGAGCGTGCGCGGCGAACGGCTCCAGCCGGCACATTGAAAGCCGAAGCTGGCGAGACGCGTCAGCACGGCCTGGCCGAGGACGCCAAGACCCAGCACCCCGACGCGCCGTTCGCTCGCGACGCGTGTGCGCAGCGCCTGCCAGCGGCCCTCGCGCTGCTGCGCGGCATAGGTGAACCAGTCGCGGTGCAGTGCGAGCGTGGCGAGGGTCACGTACTCGACCATCCCCGCTACGATGCCCGGTTCGATCATCCGCACTACCGGCAGATGCGCGGGGATCGCCGAAAGATCGAACTGGTCGATGCCCGCGCCGACCGAGAACACCACTTCCAGATTAGGGAAGCGCGTGGCGAGGTCATGCGGTGCTTCCCAAACTGCGAGGTAACGCACTGCTTCGGCGTCGGCCGAGGCACTGCCGTCCGGCCAGATGCGAAACGGTATCTGCGGCGCTTTTTCGGCAAAGAGGCGCGCCCACTGCGCGCCGCGCACCGGGTCGGCCTTGTAGAGGAAGGTCATTCGCGGCGTCCGTTGAGGTCGGGTAGCGCTTAACCGAGCGCCTGGTTGGTGATGGCGAAGACCCGCGCTACGCCCTCGGGTTGTGGCGCGTCGCCGCGCACCATGGTGACGACGGCGTCCACCTGTTGCAGGCCGAGGTCGTCGAGCCAGTCGGAGAGGCCGGAATCGCCGGTGACGTCGATACGCACGAACTTTCCTTCGTTCGACCCAACCAGGTGACTGATCAACGCCTGGGCGCCTTCGATATGCGGCGCCACCAGCGGCCCGATCACCTGACCGCGGCCGAAGCGGCGCAGCAAGGCGAAGCCGACCGGCTCGCCATCGCGATCGAGCACCACGCCCTCTGCGACGTTCAGCAGTGCGGCGAGCACCTGGGTGCGGTCGTAGCCGGCCGCGCGGTTCAATAGGGCCGAGAGCCGATCTGGGTCGCGTGCGCCGAGCGGACGGATGCGCTCACCGGGCGCCAGTTGCACGGCCGGCGGATGCGCACCGCCCGTCCCCTGGTGTTGATGGATGCTGCCGACCGCCTTGAAGCCGAACTTTTCGTAGAGCGGCTGGCCGGCGCGGGTGGCGTTCAGGAAGGTGGTGCGCGTGCCGAGCGCATCCATGGTGCGCGTCATCAGATCGCGGCCGATGCCGCGGCCTTGCTGCTCGGGCGCGACGATCACCATGCCGAGCGAGGCGTGGTCCGCGCCGAATTTCCAGTGCAAGGCCGTGCCGAGGAGGCCGTCGTCGTCCTCAGCGCCGACGCCCGAGCCCAGATTGAGCGCGAATTCCCAGTCTTCGCGGCGATGCGGCCATTTGACCGCCACCGACAGTTCGTGCGCGGCAGGCAAATCGCCCGCCGTCAGCGGCCGAAACCGGACGGGTACTCCAGCAAGCGGTTGAGTCACTTTCCACTCCTCTTCAATATGCCTGCGTAATGTCGCACTGCGTGGACGTGGCGGCTAGGACGATCTTATTGCGGGAGGGATACGGCATCCTCCACTGCGCCCACCCCCCACAACGCACACATCGCACGGTCGCCCCCGGCCATCATGGCAGCAAATGCTGCGGCATCGCCCGTACCATGATTCGCATCTCGTCTGCGAACTGGAATGGACACAATGGACAGCTTCGATCCCGCTCTGATTGCCGTGCGCAGCGCGCACTTTATTGGCGGCCGCTACGTGGATGGCGCCGCCGCGCTCGATGTGCTGCGCCCGTCGGACGGCGCGGTGTACGCCGATCTGCCGGTGGCCGACGCCGAACTGGTGGATCGTGCTGTCGAAGATGCGTGGCACGCCTTCAAAACCAGCGACTGGGCCCGCCGCGCGCCGCGCGAACGGGCCCGCACGCTGCGCCGCTGGGCCGATCTGATCGAGGCGGATGTCGAGACGCTGGCGCGTCTGGAGTCGGTCGGCTCCACCCGGCCGATTCGCGATGCGGCGCAGTGGGACGTGCCGTTCACCGCCGAAGGCATCCGCTTCTACTCGGAGTTCGCCGACAAGATCGGCGGCGAGGTCGCGGCGACGCGCCCGGATCATCTCGGCATGATCGTCGCCGAGCCGTACGGCGTGATCGGCGCCATCGCCCCGTGGAATTTCCCGCTGGTGATGGCGTCGTGGAAGATCGCGCCGGCGCTGGCAGCAGGCAACGCGGTAGTGCTGAAGCCTTCGGAGATGACGCCGTTCTCGGTGCTGCGGCTCGCTGAACTGGCTATCGCTGCCGGCATTCCGCCGGGCATCTTCAACGTCGTGCAAGGCGATGGACGCATCACCGGCGACGCGCTGGTGCGTCATCCGAAGATTGCCAAGGTGACCTTCACCGGCTCGAGCCAGACCGGCGCGGCCATCATGACGGCGTGCGCGCAAACCGGCACCAAGCCGGTCACCCTCGAACTCGGCGGCAAGAGCCCGCAAATCGTCTTCGCGGATGCCCCCGACCTCGATCTGGTGGCACGCCGCGTCGCTGGAGCGATTGCGGGCAATGCCGGGCAGGTGTGCGTCGCCGGCTCGCGGCTGATCGTCGAGCGCTCGGCCGCGCCGCGCCTGATCGACGGCATCGCATCCGCGTTCGCCGCGTTGAAGCCTGGCCACACCTGGGCCGCCGGCACCACGCTGCCGCCGATCATCTCCGCCAAGCAGGCGCAACGTATCGAAGGCATCGTCGCACGCAGCGTCGAGCAGGGCGCGCAGATCGCAGCGGGTGGCAAGCGGCTGCCGGTCGATGGCGAAGGCGCTTTCTACGCGCCCACTATCCTGACCCATGTGAGCGCGACGTCCGAAGCGGTGCGCGAAGAAGTGTTCGGCCCGGTCTTGACCGTACAGACCTTCGACAGCGAAGACGAAGCACTCGCACTCGCCAGCCACGAAAAATATGGACTCGCCTCGGGTGTGCACACGGCGGACCTGAGCCGTGCGCTACGGGCGATGCGCAGTATCGAAGCGGGCACGGTGTGGATCAACCGCTATGGACGTACCGCCGATTTCGTCATTCCCACCGGCGGCTATAAGCAGTCCGGGCTCGGCAAGGATCTGGGGCGCCAGGCGTTTGAAGCGAATCTGCGTTTCAAGAGCGTGCTGATCGATCTGAACCAGGGCGCTTGAGCTTGCTACATCTCTTCGCGCTGGAGAGCCTGGCGCGCATGCTTGCCAAACCTCATACATAAGCCGGCGCAGGTGCAGCACGATCTGCTGCTGAAAGCGCGGTTTCCAGCGTGCCAATACGGCCGCGTCGCTTCCCGACGCGGCCGTTGTCGTTTCTGCCGGCCGTCGCGCCGACCCATCGGACGCCCCGCAAAGCCTTGCATCGTCTCGCTCCGGACGTCCGCACCAGGGCATACCCGCACCATGGGAACGCATCGCGGGCACCCCCTGAGTGCCGCCGCATAGTGTGCTGAGTGAGCAGCAAAAAACGGCGGATTGTGTGTTCGGCGGCGTCCATAACACGACAACCCCGATTTTTTGGGGTGGTGTAATTCATTTCAGTAGCCGTTGCGGCGCCAGCAACGACCGCTTCTTCGCTCTGCCCAACGCTGATACTTGCCGACCACAGGACATAGACATGACCCGCTTCAGGCCCAAATACATCACCTTCGATTGTTACGGCACGCTGACCCGCTTCAGGATGGGCGACATGGCCCGCGAAATCTTCGCCGACCGCGTCAACGCCGAGCAAATGGATCAGTTCGTGCGCGACTTCGCCGCCTTCCGCTTCGACGAAGTGCTCGGTGCATGGAAGCCGTACCAGGAAGTCGTGAAGAATGCCGTGCGCCGCACGCTCAAGCGCTGGAAGCTCGCCTACGACGACGCCGAAGCTCAGCGCTTCTACGACGCCGTGCCGACCTGGGGTCCGCATGCCGACGTGCCGGAAGGCCTCGCCAAGGTGGCGAAGGAAATCCCGCTGGTGATCCTGTCGAACGCTTCGAACGACCAGATCCAGAGCAACGTGGACAAGCTCGGCGCGCCGTTCCATGCGGTGTACACCGCGCAAATGGCGCAGGCCTACAAGCCGCGTCTGCAAGCCTTCGAATACATGCTCGATAACCTCGGCTGCGGCCCGGAAGACATCCTGCACGTGTCGTCGAGCCTGCGCTACGACCTGATGTCGGCCAACGATCTCGGCGTGAAGAACAAGGTGTTCGTCGCCCGCGGTCACGAGCCGTCCACGCCGTACTACAACTACACCGAGATCAAGGACATCGGCGGCCTGGCCGGCGTCGTCGGTCTTTAAGCAACGAAGCGCGAAGGCACCTGATGAAGCTCGATTCGTACTGGCTCGATACCGCTCCGCCGTTTTTGCACGGGCAGCAAGGCCCGGTTGAGGCCGGCTCCGATGTGGTGGTGATCGGCGGCGGCTTTACGGGCCTGTCCGCGGCGCTCGAGCTTGCGAAGCGCGGCATTCCGGTGACCGTGCTGGAGGCCGGGCGCATCGCCGGTGAGGCGTCGGGCCGCAACGGCGGCCAGTGCAACACCGGCCTTGCTCACGACTACGCAGCGTTGGCCGCGCGCATCGGCGCCGACCACGCGCGCGATTTCTATCGTGCGTATGAAAGCGCCGTGGCGACGGTGGCCTCGATCGTCAGCGAAGAGAAGATCGATTGCGACTTCGTGCGCGGCGGCAAGATCAAGCTGGCGGCGAAACCGCAGCACTTCGACAAGCTCGCGAAGACCTACGAATCGCTGCTGAAAAACGTCGATTCGGAGGTCGAACTGATTCCGCCCGAGCGGATTCGCGAAGAGGTCGGCTCGGACGGCTTCTACGGCGGCCTCGTGCAGCGTAACGGCGCGCAGATGCATATGGGCAAGTTCGGCGTGGGTCTCGCCACGGCTGCCGCCCGACACGGTGCGCGCATTTTCGAGCACACGCCGGTGACCGGCCTGAAGCGTCTCGAAGACGAGCGTTACGAAGTGACGACCGAGTTCGGCACGATCCGCGCCGGACGTGTGCTGGTCGCCACAGGCGCTTCGCAGATCGGGCCGTTGCAATGGTTTCGGCGGCGCATTGCGCCGGTGGGCAGCTTCATCGTCGTCACCGAACCGTTGACGACGGCCCAGCTCGACGAGTTCGTGCCGAAGCGGCGTGCCTATGTGACTACGCGCAATATCGGCAACTACTTTCGGGCGACGGCGGACAACCGTCTGCTGTTCGGCGGCCGGGCGCGCTTCGCGATGTCGAACCCCCGCTCCGACGAAAAGAGCGGCCGGATTCTGCGCGCCGGACTCGCCGGCTATTTCCCGAAACTGGCCGACGTGCGGCTCGATTACTGCTGGGGCGGTCTCGTCGACATGACGGCCGACCGGCTGCCGCGCGCGGGCCAGCACGAAGGACTGTTTTACTCGATGGGCTATAGCGGCCACGGTGTGCAGATGTCGGTGCACATGGGTCGCGTGATGGCCGACGTGATGTTCGGCGCTGCGACGCGCAATCCGTGGCGCACGCTCGAATGGCCTGCGATTCCAGGCCATTTCGGTCACGCGTGGTTTCTGCCGCTCGTCGGCGCGTATTACCGCTTGCAGGA
This sequence comes from Paraburkholderia sp. GAS38, assembly GCF_050434965.1. Classification (NCBI taxonomy): domain Bacteria; kingdom Pseudomonadati; phylum Pseudomonadota; class Betaproteobacteria; order Burkholderiales; family Burkholderiaceae; genus Paraburkholderia; species Paraburkholderia sp. GAS38. Next base: position 81,083 of record NZ_JBNDJO010000003.1, read on the forward strand.
CATTCTGCATTGAAGCGATGCAGGGGCAATACCCGTTGTTGGCTGCTACGCGCGCGGCGCCGTAGCAGTTGCAGTGTTCACTACCCACTCTGAGGATGACCATGTTGCGTTTCACCCGTGAGCTTCGCCCCGCAGCACGCCTGCAAGCCGTTCAACGCTTCGCTCTCCAGGCCGGCGTCGCCCTCTCCGTCATGCTCGGTGCCAGCCTGAGCCACGCTGCCGACACGCCGACGCTCACCGCCGGTTCGCCGCCGTCGAGCGCGCCGACCACCTTCATGGATGTGAAGACGCAGAAGATCGAAGGCCTGATGCCCGATGTGGTGGACGCCATCGGCAAGCGCGAAGGCTTTAACGTTTCGTTCGATGCGGTGCCGTTCTCGGCGCTGATCCAGTCGGCGGTGTCGGGCAAGATCGACATCATCGTGGCCGGCATGACGCCGACCGAGAAGCGCGCTGAAGTGGTCGATTTCTCGCAGCCGGTCACCGCGTTCGGCGAAGGCATCATCGTCAAGGACTCGAACAAGACCAACTACAAGTCGGTGCAGGACCTGAAGGGCACCGTGGTCGGCGCGCCGACCGGTACCGATTACGGCGACCAGTTGGTCAAGCTCGGCATCTTCAAGGAAGTGAAGATGTACGACAGCCCCGCCGACATGACGCGCGACGTGGTGCTGGGTCGCATCACCGCGGGCTTTAGCGACTATCCGATCCTGAAGGCGCAGGAAGCCTCGGGCGGTTTGCGCGGCGCACGCGTGGTGGACGATTACGTGCCGATGCAGAAGTTCGACATCGCGATTGCCGTGAAGAAGGGCAATGCCGCGTTGCTCGCCAAGATCAACGACGCTCTGACGAAAATGAAGGCCGACGGCTCGCTCAACGCGATCCTGAAGAAATGGAATCTGGCGAGCTGATCGCGTTCTGAAGAGCACACTATGCATTGGCGCGATATAACCGATTTTGTTCCGATTCTGTTCAGCGGCGCCCTGATGAGCATTGTCATCACGCTGGGCTGCCTGGTGTTGAGTACCGTGCTCGGGCTGGTCTGGGCGCTGTTGAAGATGTCGCGCCACCCGGGCGTGGTCACGGTGGTCAGTGCGATGATCAACGTGGTGCGCGGTTTGCCGATGATCGTGCTGCTGTTTTATATCTACTTCGTGCTGCCGGACGTCGGCATTCAGATGACGGCGCTCGAAGCGAGCGTCATCGGCCTGGGGTTCGGCTACTCGACCTATGTGGCGGAAATCATCCGCTCGGGGATCGAGGCCGTCGACCCCGGCCAGTTCGAAGCGGCCCAGTCGATCGGCATGGGCCGCGTGAAGACGATGTACCGCGTGATCCTGCCGCAGGCCGTGCGCGTTGCCTTGCCGCCGTATGCGAATACGCTGGTGATGATGTTGAAGGACTCGTCGCTGGCCTCGACGATCACCGTCGCCGAGATGACGCGCGAGGGTCAGTTGATCGCCGCATCCACGTTTCAGAACGTGACGGTGTATACGCTGGTGGCGCTGGGTTATCTGGCGATGAGCCTGCCGCTGATGAGCCTGACGCGCCGGCTGGAAAAGCGTTTCGGCAAGCACAAGGCCAAATAGCCTTAAGCGAGGATGCCATGATCGAGATCGTTGATGTGCACAAGAGCTTCGGCGCCACCCCGGTGCTGAAGGGCATTTCGTTGAATATCAAGCAGGGCGAAGTCGTGTGCCTGATCGGCGCATCGGGTTCCGGCAAGTCGACCCTGTTGCGCTGTATCAATGCGCTCGAGTCCTACGACACCGGCGAGATCAAGCTGCTGGACCAACGCGTCGAACAGCGTTCGCGTCAGATCAACCGCTTGCGCACCCAGGTGGGCATGGTGTTCCAGCGCTTCAATCTGTTTCCGCACCGCACGGCGCTCGAGAACGTGATGGAAGGCCCCGTGCATGTGAAGGGCGAGCCGACGCAAGAAGCGCGCCGCGACGCCATCGAGCTGTTGGGCAAGGTGGGGCTGGGCGAGAAGCTGCATGCGTATCCGCATCAACTGTCCGGCGGACAGCAGCAACGCGTGGCCATTGCACGCTCGCTGGCAATGAAACCCAAAGCCATCCTGTTCGACGAACCCACCTCGGCGCTCGATCCCGAGCTGGTCGGTGAAGTCCTCGCGGTCATGCGCACCCTGGCGCGCGAAGGCATGACCATGCTGGTGGTCACGCATGAGATGGGCTTTGCGCGTGAGGTGGCGGATCGTGTCTGCTTCCTGCATGGCGGCCAGATTATCGAAGAGGGTAGCGCGCAGCAGGTGTTGTGTACGCCGCGCGAGGCTCGTACGCGCGAATTTCTGCGCCATGTGCTGACTAACCGGATGGACGAGCGGATGGACGAGCGAGTCGACAGCGCGGCGGTTACGGACCACAGCGGCGCGCACGGAGCTACAGCATGAATGGACGATTTATCCGGCTCGGCGAGACCGGACGCAAGACCGTCGCGATTCGCGTGGACGGCAAGGATGTCGAGGCGCTGGCGGGCGATACGCTGCTGGTTGCGATGCTCTGCTCGGTGGATCATGTGCGTCAGTCCGAATTCGGCAACGAAGTGCGCGCGGGCTTCTGCCTGATGGGCGCCTGCCAGGACTGCTGGGTCTGGACTGCGGAGGGCGAGCGGCTGCGCGCCTGTACGACCGTGGTCAGCGAAGGCCTGCAGATTGTCACCACTCAAGCGGAGGCGCAATGGGCCAACCTGTGACGGGTCAACCGCGCGTCGTCATCGTGGGCGCCGGGCCGGCCGGCGTGCGCTGCGCGCAGACGCTGCTGGCCGCCGGCATCAGCCCGATCGTGATTGACGAAAGCCGTCGCGACGGCGGGCAGATCTATCGCCGGCAGCCGGAGAACTTCGGGCGTCCCTACGCAAAACTGTACGGCACCGAAGCGGCTCGCGCCGAAGACCTGCATACGACGTTCGAGCGGCTGCGCCCGAAGATCGACTACCGGCCCAACACGCTGGCGTGGAATGTGGCTGAACGCAAGCTGCATCTCGTGCACGAAGGGCATGCGAGTGCGCTGCCCTACGACGCGCTGATCCTGTGCCCCGGCGCCACCGACCGCCTGATGCCGGTAAAGGGCTGGCAATTTGCCGGCACCTACAGCCTTGGGGCGTCGCAGATTGCGCTGAAGTCGCAGGCGGTTTCGATCGGCCGCAAGGTGGTGTTTATGGGTTCGGGGCCGCTGCTGTATCTGGTGGCGAATCAGTATGTGCAAGCCGGCGCGCAAGTGGCGGCCGTACTCGATACCTCGAAGTTCGCTCAGCGCCTGCGTGCGTTGCCGAAACTGCTCGCGCGTCCCGATGTGCTGAAGAAGGGCGCGGCGCTGGTGTCGTCGTTGAAGAAGGCGGGCGTGAGCGTGGTGAACGGCATCGAACCGCTGGAGATCGTCGGCACTGACGCGGACGGTGTGCAAGGCGTGACGTATCGCGACGCGAGCGGCCGCGAGCAACGGATTGTCTGCGATGCGGTGGCGCTCGGCTATCACTTGCGCCCGGAAACGCAACTGGCCGATCTCGCGCGCTGCGCGTTTCGCTTCGATGAACCGACCCGTCAATGGTTGCCGCAGATCGACGAACTGGGTCGCAGCTCGCAAGCGGGCGTATATCTGGCGGGAGACGGCGTTCGCGTGCTCGGTGCGGATGGCGCGGAGCTGGCAGGGCGTCTTGCCGCCTATGCCGCCTTGTCCGACCTCGGCCACACAATCGACGCGTCGACCCTGGACGAATTGAAACGCCAGCAGCAGAAGATGGATCGTTTCCGCCTGGGCCTGGTGGAGGCCTTTCCGTGGCCCGCCGCGCAGGCGGCGCGTCTGTCGGACGACACGGTGGTGTGCCGTTGCGAAGGGATTACCGTGGGCGAATTGCGCCGCGTCACGCGCGACGAAGGCGCTTGCGAAGCGAACCGCGCGAAGGCCTTTAGCCGCGTCGGCATGGGACGTTGCCAGGGACGTTATTGCGGCCACGCGGCCGCGGAAATCATCGCGGATGCGGCAGGCGTGCCGGTCGAAATGGTCGGCCGGTTGCGCGGACAAGCGCCCGTCAAGCCGCTTTCGATCGCGACTGTTGAGGAGGTCGAATGAGCCGCTCACAAGCAGATGTGGTCATTGTCGGGGGTGGCTTCATGGGTGCGGCCACCGCCTTTTTCCTGCGCCAGCGTGGCCGTTCGGTGATTCTCCTCGAGCGCGGTCTGATAGGGCAGCAGGCCAGCGGCACCAACTTCGGCAACGTGCGGCGCCAGGGGCGCTTCCTGCCGCAATTGCCGCTGGCGAATCGTTCGCGTGAGATCTGGGGCAAGCTGCCTGAACTGATCCAGCACGACGCGGAATTTTTGATGTCCGGTCATATTCGCGTGTGCTATCGCGACGAGCAGGCCGATCAATTCGAAGTCTATGCAAAAGAGGCCAGCCAGTACGGCCTGAAACTCGACCTCTTTCGCGGCGCGGAAATGAAAGCGCGCTTTCCGTTTCTTGGACCCGAAGTGCTGTCCGCATCGTATTCGGAGAAGGACGGTCACGCGAATCCGCGACTCGCGGCGCCCGCATTCGGCCGCGCTGCTGCGCGTCTTGGCGCGCAGATCGTCGAGAACACCGAGATTGCCACCGTCGAAAAGGAAGGCGCGGAGTTTCGCGCCACCAGTACGGACGGCCGCACGTTTCATGCGCCCGTGTTGCTGGTGACGGCGGGGGCTTGGGGCAGTTTGCTGAGCGAACAGTTCGGCGAGCCGGTGCCGATTGCCGTGCACGGTCCGCAAATGGCCGTGACCGAACCGACCACGTATGGGATTCAACCGGTGGTGGGCGTCTCGTCGCCAAATATCGAGGAAGTGCTGTATTTCCGCCAGGTCACGCGCGGCAACATCGTGATCGGCGGCTGTGCTCGCGGGCCGGCTTATCCGGACGTGCGGCGTGCGTACGTCTTGCCGCAGAACACGTTGCTGCAGTTCAAGCAGATGCATCGGCTGGCGCCGGCGCTCGCGAAGCTCAACATCATTCGCGTGTGGAGCGGCATTGAAGGCTATATGCCGGACGACCGGCCCATCATGGGCGCGAGCGGCAATGTCAGCGGCCTCTACTACGCGTTTGGTTTCTGCGGACACGGCTTTCAGCTTGGACCGGGCGTCGGCGATACGATGGCCGAGCTGATCGATACCGGCGCGACCAGCACGCCGCTGGAACCCTTCGATATTCGCCGCTTCGCTGCGGTCGCTACCCAGGCGCAGCAGGCCGCATAGGGAATCGAGATCATGCTGACCGCTCAACTGGACGCTGATGTGGCCCATTTTGCAGGGCTGTTTGCAGACGAGGACGAAGGCGCAGACACGCACGATACGACCGGCGACGCGCCGGCCGCATCGCTCACGCTGTCCACGGCGCTCGGCCAGCCGCGTCGCGCGACACGGCCGATCGAGCGGGCGATCGAATTCATCGAAACCTCGTTCTCCCAACCCGTGACGCTCGCGACGCTGGCTGCGAAGGCAGACCTGAGCGTATCGCGCTTCGCCGCGCTGTTCCGTGCGGAGGTGGGGATCTCGCCGCATCGCTACGTGTGCCTCGTCAGGATCCGCCATGCGCAGCGGCTATTGCGCCGGGGCTTGCCGCCGTCCATCGTGGCGACGGAGGTGGGCTTCTTCGATCAGAGCCATCTGGGGCGGCATTTCAAGCGCACGGTGGGGACCACGCCGAGTGCGTATCTTGCGGCGAGTAGCTGAGACCACGCGCATCCTGCACGCGGTCATGGCTTAAGCAAGGCGACCAGCTCCATCAGAAAGAAGCCGGCTCCTTCGCAACCTCAAACGTGGTTCCCAACCCGCTCCGCAATCGCCGCACCAATCTCGTCCGTCGACGCCGTACCGCCCATATCGCGCGTATGCGGTCCCTGTTTCAACACCTCGGAGATCGCCGCGACAATCGCTTCATGCGCGTCGTGTTCAGCGCCCGCGCCTTCGCCGAGGAAATCGAGCATCATCGCCGCCGACCAGATCATGGCCACCGGATTGGCAATCTGCTGTCCGGCGATATCCGGCGCCGAGCCATGCACCGGTTCGAACAGGGACGGAAAGCGCCGCTCCGGATTCAGGTTCGCGGACGGTGCAATTCCGATCGTGCCCGTGCAGGCCGGACCGAGATCCGAGAGGATGTCGCCGAACAGGTTGGAGGCCACCACGACGTCGAAGCGCTGCGGCTGCAACACGAAACGCGCACACAGGATGTCGATATGCTGCTTGTCCCATGTGATGTCCGGGTAGGTGGCCGCTATTTCGGCCGCGCGTTCGTCCCACCACGGCATGCTGATGGCGATACCGTTGCTCTTGGTGGCGACCGTCACGTGACGGCGCTCGCGGCGTTGCGCGAGATCGAAGGCGAACTTCAGGACGCGATTCGTGCCATGGCGCGTGAAGATGGACTGCTGCATCACCACTTCGCGCTCGGTGCCTTCGAACATCGTGCCGCCCACCGATGAATATTCGCCCTCGGTGTTTTCGCGCACGACGAAGAAGTCGATACCCTGCGCGTTGTGGGCGGCGAGCGGCGAGCGCACGCCTTCGAAGGTGCGCGCCGGACGCAGGTTGACGTACTGGTCGAATTCGCGGCGGAACTTGAGCAGCGAGCCCCACAACGAAATGTGATCGGGCACGGTGTCGGGCCAGCCGACCGCGCCGAACAGGATGGCATCGCAATCGGCGAGCTGGGCTTTCCAGTCGTCGGGCATCATCTGGCCGTGCTGCGCATAGTAGTCGCAACTGGCCCAATCGATCTGCTTGTATGAAAGCTCAATGCCGAAGCGGCGGCTCACTGCGTCGAGGACACGGATGGCCTCGGGCATGACTTCCTTGCCGATGCCGTCGCCGGGGATTACGGCGATACGGTGCTGTTTGCGGGTCATGTCGAACGTCCGGGAAAGTGGCGTTGCGCCGTTGAAAGAGGACAATGCGCGGGAGGCCGCGCGACTGAATCCATTCTATTGATGCGAACGAGGCGCGACAGCCTGCTACCGGTTAATCCACTTTCCACGAATCGTGAATAAAACTCCCAATCTCGCCGACCTGCGCGTGTTTTGCGCGGTGGCCCGGCATGCCAGTTTCAGTGCGACGGCCGAGCTGCTGGGCGTGTCGCCCGCCTTCGTCAGCAAGCGCGTCGCGATGCTCGAAGCGGACCTCGGCACGCGCTTGCTGCATCGCTCCACCCGCCGCGTGACGATCACCGAGGCGGGCGCGCAGGTGTTCGCGTGGGCCGAGAAGATTCTCGACGACGTCGAACATCTGGTGGAAGACGTGTCCACCGCTCGCCGCACACCGAGCGGCACGCTGCGCATTTCCAGCAGCTTCGGCTTCGGCCGGCACGTGGTCGCGCCTGCGGTGGCGCGCTTGTCGGCGGCGTATCCGCAGTTGAACGTGCGGCTGGATCTGTTCGACCGGATCGTCGATGTGGCGGCCGAAGGCTTCGATCTGGACGTGCGGATCGGCGACGACATCGCACCGCATCTGATTGCGCGCAAGCTGGCGTCGAATCATCGCGTGCTGTGCGCGGCGCCGGCGTATCTGGAGCGTCATGGCAAGCCACGCGAGTTGGGCGATCTCGCGGCGCATCGTTGCCTCGTCATCAAGGAGCGCGATCACCCGTTCGGCGTGTGGCGGCTGACGGTCAACGGCAAGGAGTCGCAGTTGAAGGTCACCGGGCCGCTGTCGACCAATCACGGTGAGATTGCCGTGCAATGGGCGGTGGCTGGTTACGGCATCGTGCTGCGTTCGATCTGGGACGTGGCGCCGCTGCTGGCGAACGGCACCTTGGTGCAGGTGTTGCCGCAGGCGTCGCAGCCGGCCAACGTATGGGCGGTCTACCCGGAGCGACGTGCGAGTTCGGCGAAAGTGCGGGCCTGTGTGGACTTTCTGGTGGAGGAGTTCAAGGGGTGGAACGGCGAGGCGGGATGAGACGCTGTCTTCCTGTACGGCCTGCGTCGCGCCATGGCCGAACCAGGCACTTGCTTACGACGCGTCGTGAAAGATCACGCCCAGTGTGTGCCGATGGCCCGAGTGCAGCCGGCTGACACCGTGCCGCAAATTGACCCGATAACTGCCGCGTGTGCCTTGCACGGGCCGGTGATGAACGGCAAACACCACGGCGTCGCCTTTGGTCAGCGGCACAACTTCCACGCGCGACTGCATGCGCGGCCGCTGCTCGGTCATCACGAACTCGCCCCCCGTGAAGTCCTGCCCCGGCTCCGACAGCAATATGGCGAGCTGCAGTGGAAACACATGTTCGCCGTACAGATCCTGATGCAGGCAGTTGTAGTCGTCTTTGGTGTACTGCAGCATAAGCGGCGTCGGCCGGATCTGACCGGCGTCGTGGCAGCGTTGGATGAACTCGGCGTGCTGGTCCGGATAACGCACGTCGATACGCATGATCTGATTCCAACGGTTCGCCACCGGCACGAGATGTGGATAGACGGAGGTCCGCAACGTATCGACGAGATTCGGCAGCGGATAGCCGAAGTATTTGTATTCGCCGCGGCCAAAGCCGTGCCGCGCCATCACGACGCGGCTGCGATACAACGCGTCCTGTGCATAGAGCGCGGCGAGCGCGTCGCATTCCTGCCCCGACAGCAGACCGCGCAGCATCGCGCTGCCGTGCTGGTTCAGGTCGTCTTCCACCGTGTGCCAATCTATCGCGTCGACGCGTTGCGTCATTTCTGCGCGAGGGGCTTCGGTCGCAACGCCTGTGGTGTCCATGATGGGCTCGCGGCCGGGAAGGGGCTTCAATACGGTATTCATGCTCGGCTCCGAAATCTGCTTCAATAGACTCAGTGTACGGACGCGCGCGACGCTAGACACTCCGGGTCTTGCTCTCCAATTCGACAGAACTCCGGCTTGAGTGCCTGGTCTCGAACGTGTAAGCCTGCCTGCCGTCTTAACCAAAGCCAAAGACCCGCTTCAGAAATGCGAACTTCGCGGATGACACTGCAAGGTTCATAGTGAGGCTCTATTTGGCGTCTCCGGAGTACCGCGCATGTCTGCTTCCACCCAGAATCTCGACGCCTGGCTCGACAAACAGGACGTGGTCAAAGACAACATCACGGCTTTTCCGTTGCAGGCAATGGCGGCGACGCTGGACTGGAACGAAGCGGGCGATCTCGTGCCGCCGCTATGGCACTGGCTGTACTTCCTGCCCATTTCGCCTCTCGCGGAGGCCGGGCCGGACGGGCACCCGAAGCGCGGCGCGTTCCTACCGCCGGTGCCGCTGCCGCGCCGCATGTGGGCCGGTGGCCGCCTCACATTTCATATGCCGCTGAAGGTGGGCGAGCGCGCCGTCCGCACTTCGACGATTGCGAATATCGAGGACAAAACCGGTCGCTCGGGCCGCCTCGTGTTCGTCACCGTGCAGCACACCGTTGAAGTTGCCGGCGAACTGAGGATCGAGGAAGAGCACGACATTGTCTATCGCGACGCGCCGCATCCCGACGCGCCGCCGCCGAAAGCGGCCCCGGCGCCGGAAGGCGAAACGTGGCGCCGCACCGTTCATGCCGACCCCTTGCTGCTGTTCCGCTACTCGGCGCTGACCTTCAACGGCCATCGCATCCATTACGACTATCCGTACGTGACCGAGGTCGAGGGTTATCCGGATCTGATCGTGCATGGTCCGCTGATTGCAACGCTGCTGGTCGACCTCGTGCGCCGCGAATTGCCCGAGGCCACACTGCAAAGCTTCGCCTTCAAGGCGGTGCGTCCCACCTTCGCCAACCGGCCGCTCACGGTGTGCGGCAAGCCGTCTGAGGACGGCAAGACCATCGACCTGTGGGCCAAAGACCACGAGGGCTATCTGACGATGCGTGCCACTGCTGCGCTGGCCTGAGCGTTGGGAGGTTCCGTCACCGGACCGCCTGAACGCCGGATGGCCGGCCCCTTGATCACCACCGTTTTCTTTCGAACCCGATTTCCATGCAAACGACGCAACAGGATTCTTTCCAGGACATTCGCGAAGCCGTTCGCGATCTGTGCCAGCAGTTTTCCGGCGAATACTTTCGCAAGATCGACGAAGCGCGTGGCTATCCCGAAGCCTTTGTCGATGCGCTGACCAAAGCGGGCTGGCTCGCTGCATTGATCCCGCAGGAATACGGCGGCTCGGGACTCGGTCTGACCGAAGCCTCGGTCATCATGGAGGAAATCAATCGCGCGGGCGGCAATTCGGGCGCGTGCCACGGCCAGATGTACAACATGGGCACGCTGCTGCGGCACGGTTCGGCTGAACAGAAACGCAAGTATCTGCCGCAGATCGCGAGCGGCGAATTGCGTCTGCAGTCGATGGGCGTGACCGAACCCAGCACCGGCACGGACACCACGAAGATCAAGACTACCGCCGAGCGCCGTGGCGACCGTTACGTAATCAACGGTCAGAAGGTATGGATCTCGCGCGTGCTGCACTCGGATCTGATGATCCTGCTGGCGCGCACCACGCCGCTCGCCGACGTGAAGAAAAAATCCGAAGGCATGTCGATCTTTATCGTCGATCTGCGCGAGGCGATCGGCCACGGCCTGACCGTGCAGCCAATCCTGAACATGGTCAATCACGAGACCAGCGAACTGTTCTTCGACAACCTGGAAATCCCCGCGGAAAACCTGATCGGCGAGGAAGGGCAGGGTTTCAAATACATCCTTGATGGGCTGAACGCGGAACGCACGCTGATCGCGGCCGAGTGTATCGGAGATGGTTACTGGTTCGTGGACAAGGTGTCCGCGTATGTGAAAGAACGCGTCGTGTTTGGCCGTCCCATCGGGCAGAACCAGGGCGTGCAGTTTCCGATTGCGCGCTCGTTCGTCAACGTCGAAGCGGCAAGCCTGATGCGTTTCGAAGCCGCGCGCCGCTTCGACGCCCACGAGCCCTGCGGCGCCCAGGCGAACATGGCGAAGCTGCTGGCCGCGGATGCGTCATGGGAGGCGGCCAACGCCTGTCTGCAATTCCACGGCGGCTTTGGCTTTGCGTGCGAATACGACGTGGAACGCAAGTTCCGCGAAACACGGCTGTATCAGGTTGCGCCGATTTCGACGAACCTGATCCTGTCGTACGTGGCCGAACATATTCTCGGCTTGCCGCGTTCGTTCTGATGGTGAAGGTGAAGGAAGCATCGATGAGACCTCTCGACGGTATCAAGGTCGTCACCCTGGAGCATGCCATTGCGGCGCCGTTCTGCACGCGTCAGCTCGCCGATCTCGGCGCTCGTGTGATCAAGGTGGAGCGTCCCGGCGTGGGCGATTTTGCGCGCGGCTACGATGAACGCGTGCAGGGTTTGTCGTCGCATTTCGTGTGGACCAATCGTTCGAAGGAAAGCCTCGCACTCGACCTGAAGCAGCCGGCGGCCGCGAAGATTCTCGACGCGCTGGTCGCCGACGCGGATGTGCTGGTGCAGAACCTCGCCCCGGGCGCAGCGGACCGGCTGGGTCTGAGCTACGAGAAGTTGAGCGAGAGGTATCCGCAACTGATCGTCTGCGATATTTCGGGCTACGGCGCGGACGGTCCGTATCGCGACAAGAAGGCCTATGACCTGCTGATTCAAAGCGAATCCGGTTTTCTGTCCATTACGGGTTCACCCGGTGAGCCGGCCAAGGCGGGTTGCTCGATCGCGGATATCGCGGCGGGCATGTACGCGTATTCGAACATCCTGAGCGCGTTGTTGCTGCGTCCGCGTACGGGACGGGGTTGCCGCATCGATGTGTCGATGCTGGAGAGTATGGTGGAGTGGATGGGGTATCCGCTTTACTACGCCATCGACGGCCAGACGCCGCCGGCACTTTCCGGGGCTGCGCACGCGACTATCTATCCGTACGGTCCGTTCCCCGCCGGCGATGGCAAGACGGTGATGCTCGGTCTGCAGAACGAGCGCGAATGGAAGCTGTTTTGCGATCAGGTGCTCGTGCAACCCGAACTCGCGACCGATCCGCGCTTTGCCTCGAATTCCAAACGCACCGCGGCGCGCGAAGCGCTGCGCGGTGTGATTGTCGAGGCGTTTGCGCCGCTGACGGCGGCGCAGGTGATCGAACGGCTCGAGGCAGCGGGCATCGCCAATGCGCAAATGAATACGCTCAGTGACGTGTGGGTGCATCCGCAACTGGCGGCGCGCGAGCGCTGGCAGGAAGTCGACACGCCGGCCGGGACGATTCCGGCCTTGCTGCCGCCGGGTCTGCCCACGAGCTTCGAGCCGCGCATGGACCCGGTGCCGGCGCTCGGCGAGCATACCGACGCGATCCTGCGCGAACTCGGCTACGACAGTGTGCAGATCGATGCGCTGCGCGCAGCCGGCGCGATCTGACGCAATACGCTCATGACGCCTGCCATGCCGACGCCGCTGACCTGGAAGTCCGACTACCCGGATCCACGGCGCGATGGCGCAAGCAGCGTCCCCTACGAACCTCACGGTACTCCGCTCCTATCATGACCGATCACCCAAGCCTCACGCTGGCGACCTTCGCCGCACAACTGGACTTCGACGCCATCCCTGCGGCGGTTGTCGAGCGCACCGTCAATCTGTATGTGGACTGGCTGGGCTCGGCGCTCGCCGGGAAGGGCGCGCGGCCCGTCGAGACGATTGCGCGCTTCGCGCGCCAGGCGGGCGGCGGGTTGCCGGATGACCCGTGCGAAATTCTGATCGACCGTAGCTGCACGACGCCGTATTTTGCCGCGATGGTGAACGGTGCCGCGTCGCATTTCGCCGAACAGGACGATGTGCACAACGGCTCGGTGTTCCATCCGGCGACGGTGGTGTTTCCCGTCGCGCTGGCGCTGGCGCAGGCGAACCGCGCGTCGGGGCGCGACTTCATCGCGGCGGCGGTGGCGGGTTACGAGGTGGGCATTCGCATCGGCGAGTTTCTCGGCCGTTCGCACTACAAGGTGTTCCACACCACCGGCACGGTCGGCACCGTGGCCGCCGCCGCGACCGCCGGGCGGCTGCTCGGCCTGACGCCCATGCAGATGCTGGACGCGTTCGGCTCGGCGGGCACGCAGGCGAGCGGCCTGTGGGAATTCCTGCGCGACGCCGCCGATTCGAAGCAACTGCATACGGCGATGGCCGCCGCCAACGGTCTGATGTCCGCCCAGCTCGCCGCGGACGGCTTCAAGGGCGCCACCCATATCCTCGAGGGCGCGCAGGGGATGGCGGCGGGCATGTCGAGCGACGCCGATCCCGCGCGCCTGGTCGATCGGCTCGGCAGCCGCTGGGCTATCGCCGAGACGTCGTTCAAGTACCACGCGGCCTGCCGCCACACTCATCCGGCGGCGGATGCGTTGCTCGCGGTGATCCAGCAACATCGTCTCGCGCCACGCGATATCGTGAAAGTGACGGCTCACGTGCATCAAGGCGCCATCGATGTGCTGGGTGCCGTGGTGACGCCGCGCACCGTGCATCAAGCGAAATTCAACATGGGTACCGTGCTGGGACTGGTCGCGTATCACGGCTATGCCGGCGTCACCGAGTTCGAGCAGGGCTTCGACACCGACGCGATTGCCGCCTTCCGCGACAAGGTGGAGATGGCCTTCGACACCGAAGTGGACAGCGCCTATCCGGCCCGCTGGATCGGCAAGGTGACGGTGCTGACCGGCGACGGCCGCACGCTGCATGGCCGCGTCGACGAGCCGAAGGGCGATCCGGGCAATACGCTGTCGCGCGATGAAATCGAAACCAAGCTGCGGCGGCTGGCGGCGTTTTCCGGCGCCGCCTCGGACGAGGAAGCGTCGCGGTTGCTGGAGACGGCGTGGCAAATCGCGTCGCAGGCGCGCGTCGAATCCGTGTTCGATGCCGAGGTCACCGCATGAGTGCCGCGCTGCCCCGTTCGTATCTGTTCGTGCCGGGCAACCGGCCGGAGCGCTTCGAGAAGGCGCGTGCGGCGGGCGCGGATGCGGTGATCCTCGACCTCGAGGACGCCGTGCAGCCCGACGAAAAGCCGGCCGCGCGCGCCGCCGTTCTAGCTGCGGCGGATGCGGCGCGACCGGCGTGGGTGCGCATCAACAGTTCCGATACCCGCTGGTTCGCCGACGACATCGCTGCGCTTGCCGGCCATCCTGGCATAGCGGGCGTGGTGTTGCCGAAGGCCGAAACGCAGGAGCACATTGCCGCCGTGCTGGCCCATGCGCATGCCGCGCTCAGCGTGCTGCCGATTGTCGAAACCGCACGCGGCTTTGCGAATCTTGCGGCGTTGTGCGCGGCGTCACGGGTGGGCCGTATCGTGTTCGGGACGCTCGATTTCCAGATTGACCTTGGCATCGACGGCGACGGTGAAGAACTGCACCTGTTTCGCTCGCAGATCGTGCTGGCCTCGCGGCTGGCGGGCATCGGCGCGCCGGTCGACGGCGTGTCCACCACGATTACCGACACCGACGCGATCGAAGCCGAGGCGCGGCGCGGACGCCGCTTCGGCTTCGGCGGCAAGCTGTGCATCCATCCGAAGCAGATCGAGGCGGTGCATCGCGCGTATGCATGGAGCGATGCCGAGCAGGCCTGGGCGGCGCGTGTGCTGGAGGCGGTGGAGGCGAGCCATGGCGCCGCGGTGGCCGTCGACGGCAAGATGGTCGACCTGCCGGTGATCCTGAAGGCGCGGCGGATTGTCGGTCAGAGCTGAGCGGGCGCTTCTGGGCGCGTTGTCAGCGCCGCGGTGGCCCTCACACCTGCCTCGCGTAGCCGGGGCTGCCGGGCGTGGTTCGCTTCGTCCCCCTCATTAACGCCAGCGAAACACCGGCTTCCAATAATGCCAATTCCCACGTTGCGCCGGGTACTGCACTCTTAGTCTGTTAGGGCGATGGCCAATCGAGGCCGCGCCACCCAGGAGCTTGCGCCAGAGCCGTCACACCTCCAAAGACGGCCATGCAGCTCTGTTGATCGCGGACGCTTCCGCGTGTGCGTTAAGGAGACACAGCTTGGCAACCGTCAATTCCGGCGCGCGGCTCGACCGCCTGCCTATCAGCCGTTTTCACTGGCAAATCCTTGGCCTGATCGGCGCCGGTGCGTTTCTCGACGCGTTCGACATCTATCTCGCCAACGGTTCGCTCGCCGCGATGGTCAAGAGCGGCTTTACCGACCTACGGCTCGGCTCGTTTTTCATCTCTGCCACGTTCATGGGCATGATGATCGGCGCGGGGCTGTCGGGCTATCTGGGCGACCGCTTCGGGCGGCGCTATTCCTATCAGGCCAATCTGGCGATCTTCGGACTCGCCTCCCTCGCGGCGTGCTTTGCGCCGAACATCTACTGGCTGATCCTGCTGCGCTTTTTGATGGGGATCGGGCTCGGTGCGGAACTGGTGGTGGCGGCCGGCACGCTCTGCGAATTCGTGCCGCCGGCTACGCGAGGCCGTTGGACCTCGCTGCTGGCGCTGATCATCAACTCGGGTCTGCTTGGGGCAACCGCAGTGGGCTACTGGGTGATCCCGCATCTGGGCTGGCGTTATATGTTCGCGATTGCCGGTATTGGCGCGTTGATCGTCTGGTTCCTGCGGCATCGGATGCCGGAATCGCCGCGCTGGCTCGAAACGGTCGGCCGTCTGGACGAGGCGGAAGCGACGGTCGCGGCCATCGAGCGGCAGGTCGAGGCGCGCGTCGGCAAGCTGCCGCCGGTGGCGCGCGTGGTGAGCCACGAAGTGCCCGCCGCGCCGTTGTCGGCACTGTTCGCGCGCGGCATGATTGGCCGCACGCTGGTGGCCGCGCTCACCTGCATGGCGATCAATATGTCGCTGTACGGCTTTGTCGCATGGCTGCCCACCTTCTTCGTCAAGGAAGGGCTGACCATCGTGCAATCGCTGGGCTTCGTGCTGCTGATGTCCTTCGGTGCGCCGATGGGGGCGGTGGTCGGCTACCTCGTGACGGATCGCATCGGACGCCGCAACGGCATCGTGCTGTTCTCGCTGCTGACTATCGTACTCGGCTTCTTCTATGTGCAGATGCGCGCGCCGGCGGCGATTTCGATTATGGGCTTCGCGCTCGTTACGACGATCTACACGGTGTGCACGCTAGGTCTGTTCGGCTATATTCCCGAACTCTTCCCGACCGCACACCGTTTGCGCGGCACGGGTATCGCCGGGACGTGCGGGCGCGCCGCTTCCATGACTACGCCTTACGTCGCGTTGCTGTTGTACACGCATTTCGGCGTGACGGGTGTGGTGGCGATGGTGGGCGGCGTGCTGCTGTTGCTCAGTGTGGCGATTCTCGCGTTGCGTATCGAGACGAGTCAGCAAACGCTCGAAGAGATCTCGCCGGATCTCAGTGTGCCGGAGACTGGCGAGAGCCAGGCGCTGGGGAGTGGGGCAGTGTAGCGGCTGCTATGAGGTAAGGGCATAGGCCGTTCGGCCGACTTTCCGGCTCGGTGCCGCGGAGATAAGCTAGGGTTTCCAGACACGCATATCGCGTGTTGTGAGGAAGGGGAGCCTGGCTATGTCTGAGAATACGAACGCGGCAATGACCGAAGGCGCAACCGGCGCAACCGGCGCCACGGGCGGCGCAAAATCGAGCACCTATGTGCTCGTCCACGGCGCCTGGCACGGTGGATGGTGCTGGGACGCGGTCGCGCAGAACTTGCGCTCGCACGGTCATCGGGTGTTCACGCCGACCCTCAGCGGGCTCGGTGACCGGGCCCATCTGATTTCGCCGGAGATCGATCTTCAGGTGTTTATCGAGGACGTCGTTCATGTACTCGAGCGGCACGATCTGTCCGAGGTGATTCTCGTTGGGCACAGCTTTGGCGGTGTGACCCTGCTCGGCGCGGCGGACCGTGTGCCGCAGCGAATTCGTCAACTGGTGTTTCTCGATGCCGTAGTGCTGTCTGCTGGAGAGACGGCATTCTCGCGGCTCCCTCCGGAGATCGTCGCCGCTCGCAAGCAACAGGCAACGGAAACCAGCAATGGGCTAACCATTCCGGTGCCGCCCGCGAGTGCATTTGGTGTGGTCGAGCCGGAGCAGGTGGCGCTGCTCGAGCGTCATTGCACGCCCCATCCATTGAAGACCTTCGATGACCCCATGGTGCTAAAAGGCCCGCCGGGCGGCACGCTGCCGAAGGTGTATATCCAATGCGTCGATCCCGTCTATGGGCCGCTGCAAAGCAGTCGCGACTTCGTCAAATCGCAAAACGATTGGGCGTGGGATGAGATCGCGACCGGGCATGATGCCATGATTAGTGCGCCGGACGCGCTGGCTGAGAAGTTGTTGGCGTTTGCTTGAGGGCCGCGGCGCAGGGCACGTCGCTTCGGTCGGGGGCATTCGCCTTTTTCGAACGCATGGTTCGCCTCCGGTTAAGATTGCCGTTCAACAGCGTCGCGTGTGCCGCCCTGCTTGCACGTCCGCCGCCCACCTGCCGGTCGCGACCAGCTATCCCCTCCGCGCTCACTTCTTCGGCTTTCATCATGCATTTCGATTTCGTAGACCTGCGGCTCATCGTCAATATTGCCGACACGAAGAACCTGGCGCGTGCAGCAGAACGCTCCCATCTCTCTGCGCCGGCTGCGAGCAACCGGATCAAGAACCTCGAAGAGCAACTCGGCTTCAAGCTGCTCTATCGAACCAGCCAGGGCGTGACGCCCACGCCCGCCGGCGACGCGTTTGTGCACCATGCGCGGCTGGTGCTCGAACGCGTCGAGCATCTGGCCGGCGACATGCAGGAGTACGGCGAAGGCATCAAGGGTCACGTGCGGATCTGGGCCAATACCACCGCCATCAGCGAGTTTCTGCCTACGGTGCTCAGTCACTTCCTGCGCGATCACCCTGACGTCAACATCGACCTGCGCGAGGTGCTGAGCGGCGAGATCGTCAAGGGCGTGGCAGACAGCGCCACGGATATCGGCATCGTCGCCGGCAACGTGCATGCGGAGCACCTGGAGATGCTGCCTTATCGCGACGACCGGCTGATCCTCGTCACGTCGAAGGATCATGCGCTCGCGCACGAGCGCTCGGTCGATTTCGCGCAGACGCTCGAAGACAACTTCGTCGGCTTGCCCACCTCGAGTGCGATTCATGCGTTCGTCATGAGCGCCGCGGATACCCTCGGGGTGCGGCTCAAGCTGCGTATCCAGGTGGGCAACTTCGAGGCCGCCTGCCGGATGATCGAAGCGGGCGTGGGCATCGGCATCGTGCCGGAATCCGTCGCGCTGCGTCATGTGAAGACCATGCAGATCGCGCTTGTGCGCTTGAATGATGGTTGGGCTGAGCGCAAGCTGAAAATCTGCGTGCGTAGTGTCAAGGATTTGCCGCCGTTCGCGCGGGCTTTGGTCGACCGCTTGATGATGGGTGTCTGACAGGCTGGAGGGCTCGGGTCGATGGGGTGCGTCGCAAGGGTGGATACTTTCCAATAAGAAACAAGACCAACCCTGATCGAGGCGCTGCCCGCGGCCAGTTCCGGCTGGTGTAAGCGCTTGCCCTTCATATGCTTCAAACCCCAGATGGACCTATGAAAGGACGAATATGAAGAAATCAGCCCCAACCCGCCGCCGCGATTACGCTTGCCCCCATAAAACCCCGCGTGTATAGTTTCCGAACTTACTCTTGTTTCGCATTGGAAATTAAAGGGATTCTTCATATGAACGCTTCGACTATCCTCGCCGATCTCGGCATCGCCCAGGCGGCGCAAGCCGGCGACATCGCGGTTCATTCGCCGATCTCCGGCGAGCTCATTGGCCGTGTGGCCAGCAATACCGTGGCCGACGTCGACGCGGCGCTCGCCAATGCGCAGCAGGCTTTCAACGCATGGCGCAACGTCCCGGCCCCGCGGCGCGGCGAACTGGTGCGTTTGCTCGGCAACCGTCTGCGCGAGAAAAAGCAGGCGCTCGGCAGCATCATCACGCTCGAAACCGGCAAGATCCTTCAGGAAGGTTTGGGCGAAGTGCAGGAAATGATCGACATTTGCGACTTCGCGGTCGGCCTGTCGCGTCAGTTGTACGGCCTGACCATTGCCTCGGAGCGTCCCGGTCACCGCATGGCTGAGTCATGGCATCCCATGGGCACTTGCGTCGTGATCTCCGCGTTCAATTTCCCGGCCGCCGTGTGGTCGTGGAATGCCGCGCTCGCGCTGGTGTGCGGCAACGCCGTGATCTGGAAGCCGTCCGAAAAGACGCCGCTCACCGCGCTCGCCGTCAATCAGATCCTGCTCGACGCGCTGAAGGAATTCGGCGACGCGCCGCAAGGACTGACGGCGCTGATCAACGGTGGTCGCGACGTCGGCGCAAAGCTGGTCGCCGATCCGCGTGCGTCGATCGTCAGCGCAACCGGCAGCACCGAAATGGGCCGTACGGTTGGCGTCGAAGTGGCAAAGCGTTTCGGCCGCTCGCTGCTCGAACTGGGCGGCAACAACGCCGGCATCGTCACGCAGAGCGCCGACCACGAGCTCGCGTTGCGCGGCATCCTGTTCTCGGCGGTGGGTACGGCGGGCCAGCGCTGCACGTCGCTGCGCCGCCTGTTCGTGCACGACAGCGTGTACGAACAGACCGTCGAGCGTCTGAAGCAGCTCTACAACAAGGTGCCGATCGGCGACCCGCTCGAAAAGGGCACGCTGATGGGCCCGCTGATCGACAAGCAATCGTTCGCCCGCATGCAGGAAGCGCTGCAGCAAGCTGTCGCGGAAGGCGGCAAGGTGTTCGGCGGCGAGCGTGTCGAAGTGAAGGGCTACGAAGGCGGCCACTATGTGCGCCCGGCGCTGGTGGAAATGCCGTCGCAAACGGCTGTGGTGCTGAAGGAAACCTTCGCGCCGATCCTCTACGTGCTGCGCTACACGGATTTCGCGGATGCGGTCGAAGCGAACAACGCGGCGGTGCATGGCCTGTCGTCGTGCGTATTCACCACCGATCTGCGTGAAGCGGAGCGTTTCCTCTCGGCAGCCGGCAGCGACTGCGGCATTGCCAACGTGAACATCGGACCGAGCGGCGCGGAAATCGGCGGCGCCTTCGGCGGCGAGAAGGAAACGGGCGGCGGCCGCGAGTCGGGTTCGGATGCGTGGAAGGCGTACATGCGCCGCGCCACCAATACGGTCAACTACTCGTCGGCATTGCCGCTGGCGCAAGGTATCGACTTCAACATCGGCTAAAGGCGGAACGTCGTGCGCTCAGCGAGTTTAGTACGCGCTGAGCGCGCGTCGTAGCGCGAGATGAGGGACGTGCGGGTGCACCATCCTTCCGCGCGCCGCGCCGCCTTGCGATGAAGCCGCTAGCCCCTATCAACCTGTGTTCGACTGGCCGCCACTCTGAGGCGGCCGGCGCCTGCTTCCGGTGAGCCGATCATGAGTGCCCCCAACCCTGCCGCTTCGCACCAGCCCCTCCACGCGGATTCGTCCGCCACGGGGACTTCCTATGGGGTGGAAGACTTGGGGGCGGCTCGGCGTGTGCCTGGGAGTTCGAAAGTGGTCGTCGTCGGTGGCGGCGTGATCGGCAGCTCGATCGCGTATTTTTTGCGTGCCTCGGACCCGACGGTCAGCGTCACCGTGATCGAGCGCGATCCCACCTATGCACGCTCGTCGTCGGCGTTATCGGCGGCGTCGATCCGGCAGCAGTTCTCTACGCCGCTGTCGATCCAGATGTCGCTATTCGGCATCGAGTTCTTGCGTTCGATCGGCGAGCGGCTCGAGATCGACGGGGCCAGGCCGTCCATCGATCTGCATGAAGGCGGTTATCTGTTCCTCGCCACGCCGGCCGGCGAGTCGACCCTGCGCGAAAATCACGCGCTGCAGAAGAGCCTCGGCGCCGACATCAGTCTGCTCGACAGGGTGGCGCTGCAGGCGCGCTTTCCCTGGCTCAATACCGAGGACCTGGTGGCGGGTGCCTATGGCGAGAGCGGCGAGGGCTGGTTCGACGGTTATGGTCTCGTGCAGGCCTTGCGCAAGAAGGCGCAGGCGCTCGGTGCGCGCTACGTGGCCGATGACGTCGTGGCGTTGCAGCGTGACGGCAAGCGTGTCACCCAGGTGGTGACGGCGGGCGGCGAGACGTATGCCTGCGACGTGGTCGTCAATGCGGCCGGCGCGTGGTCGCGGAAGGTGGCGGAGATGATCGGCATCGACATTCCGGTGTTTGCACGCCGCCGCAGCATTTTCAACGTGAGCTCGCCCGCTCAACTCGAACGCTGTCCGCTGCTGATCGATCCGACCGGGGTCTATTTCCGCCCGGAAGGCAAATCGTTTATCTGCGGCACGTCGCCAGGCGCCGACAACGATCCGGACGATCTGCCGCTCGACGAGGTCGATCACGCGTTGTTCGACGAGGTGATCTGGCCGACGCTGGCGCATCGCGTGCCGCAATTCGAGGCGCTGCGCGTGCAGAACTGCTGGTCGGGCTATTACGAGTACAACGTGCTGGACCAGAACGCCATCATCGGACACCACCCGGATGTCGATAATTGCATCTTCGCCAATGGCTTTAGCGGGCACGGTCTGCAGCAGGGGCCGGCAACCGGTCGCGGCGTCAGCGAGCTGATCTTGCAGGGCCGTTATACGACGCTGGATCTGTCGTCGCTTGGTTTCGGGCGTGTGCTCGAGAACCGGCCTATCGTCGAAAAGAATGTGGTTTAGAGGCTGCTAACGCGCTTGCCTAGCGTACTGCATGTCCAGATGATTCCGAAAACTCAACAGGTAGTGACTAGATATCGTTTGCCGCCTGTGCCGTTGCTGACCACAATCGACGCCAGTCACGGATCGTGAGTCGCGGACCGCCGCATGTCACATGCCGCATGCCGTTCAGGCCACACCCCGTAAGCCAGTTACTATCGGCCGCGTTAGCGGTCAAACGCCAACCGCCAATCATGTTCAAGTTCACCCCTCCGTTCGAAGCACCGACCGGCTCGCCGATCCGTGAACTGTTCAAGTACCTGGGCCAGCCGGGCATGATCTCGTTCGCGGGCGGTTATCCGGCGAGCGACCTGTTCGATCGTGCGGGCCTCGATGCGGCTGCTGCGCGCGCGTCGCAGCAGCCAACGCTCTGCCTGCAATACGGTCCGACCGACGGCTTGCCGGTTCTAAAAGACGAACTCGCCCGGCTGATGACGCGCCGCGGCGCGCCGTGTAGGCCGCAGGAGTTGCTGGTAACGACCGGTTCGCAGCAGGGCTTCGATTTGCTGCTGCGGGTGCTGGTGGGTGCTGGGGATGTGGTGCTGGTCGAACAGCCGGCCTACCCGGCTACATTGCAGGCGCTTAAGCTGCAGCAGGCCGAGGTGGTGACGGTGCCCGTCGATCAGGACGGCCTCGATGTGGCCGCGCTGGCCGCACTGCTCGAAGCGGGCACGCTCGAACGTCTGCCAAAGCTGCTCTACACGGTGCCGACTTTCGCGAATCCCACTGGCGCGACGCTCTCGTATGAGCGGCGTATCGCATTGCTGAAGCTGGCGGCGCGCTACGGTTTTCTGGTGGTCGAAGACGATCCGTACGGCGATCTGCGTTTTGCGGGCGAGCCGTTGCCCTCGCTGCTCGCCTTGAGCGCCGAGGTGCCGGGATCGCGTGACTGGGTCGTGCATTTCTCGAGTCTGTCGAAGATCGTGGCGCCCGGTTTGCGGGTGGGCTGGACCATCGCGCATGCGGAAATCTTGCGGCGCTGTGTCGTCGCCAAACAGACCGTGGATCTGTGCAGTTCGCCGTGGACTCAGGCGATCGCCGCGGAGTATCTGGCGAGCGGCGCGCTCGAATGGCATCTGCCGAAGATCATCGCCGCCTACGCGCTGAAGTGCACGACGTTATGCGATGCGTTGCAAACGCATCTGAAGGACGACGTTGCGTTTCATCGTCCTGCCGGCGGGATGTTCGTGTGGGGCCGGCTTGCGGGCGGCGGCGACGCGTCGGCTTATCTGAAGGCGTGTATCGAGCAGAACGTGATGTTCGTGCCTGGGGTGGCGTT
The DNA here is from genome assembly GCF_050434965.1 of Paraburkholderia sp. GAS38. NCBI lineage: Bacteria > Pseudomonadati > Pseudomonadota > Betaproteobacteria > Burkholderiales > Burkholderiaceae > Paraburkholderia > Paraburkholderia sp. GAS38. Next base: position 103,918 of record NZ_JBNDJO010000003.1, read on the forward strand.
CTTTAAGGACAACGTGGATCTTGCGTCGCTGCGGCTGTCGTTTGCGGCGCCTGGCGTGGGTGAGATTGAAGAAGGTGTGCTGCGCTTGAAACGGGCGCTGGGGATGTGGGGCGCGGCTTGATTAAGGTCATGGCGGTGACGTACCGCTAGCAATGCCGCGAATGCCAATGGGTTCAAACACTTGCGTGACGAGTCCGCAGGATATCCACAGGCTTGCGAACATTATCTGTGGAGAACTACCCCACCCGCAAATGCTGCAACACCCCAAACCCATGCACGCCATGCAGCCAGACATGGCCGGCCACAAACCACGCCGCGATCCACGAAGCCCCCACCACCAGCAGATCGCAATGCCCGCTATTCCACCAGTTAAGCGAGTGCCGTCCAGCGATCCACGGCACGCCGAGCGGGTTGGGCCAGTCCGCGAGTAAATGCATCAGACCGCCGCAGGCGAACCCGAACGCAAGCGCCGCGAGCGTCTGATGATGCGCAAGCTCGCGATAAGAAAACACCAGCAGCGCGATCCAGCCAATCCCCCAATGCGTGACGGTGCGATGGGTGATCCACAGGCGCCGCTTGCGCGACCACCACGCCACTTCAAGCCAGTCCGGCGCAGTACCGCCCGCGACGGCGGCAATGAAACTCAGCAACACCCATACATGGAAGGGGCCGTTCGCGCTGCTGCGCGCGACGATGGCTGCGGCGATGACGCCGGCCGCGAAGCCGGTGGCGTGATGTGCTTTGTTGGAGGCCATCGATAGTGCGCGGCGCCACGTGCGCCGTCTGAATGCAAGGGGCGGTTATGTTCGCAGATGCCCGCGCAAAAAGACAGCGCCGCGCGTGCTGTGCAGGCGCGGCGCCGGTCACTCGACGCTCAGTGTTCATCACAGCTGCCTAAATAAACCACACGACGAACACCCGGCTAAAACTATTCCTAAGTCGCGCAACGCGCGATATCAAAGCGCATTTCCGGTTCCGGCGGATCGTCCGGTGCATTGGCCGGTCGCATGACCTTGATCACCGAGCCGGCGCTGACCGGCGTCAGCGTGACGAAGTATGCGGTGTCCGAACCCGAGCCGACGGCCAGTTCGGTTGCGCCGCCCACCGACGACGCCTGCACTCGCGACAAGCGGCTTTGGAGGCATTCAGCGATGTAAGACGGCGTGCGCTGCGATGTCACGAACACCAGTGGCTGTGAAGCATCCCGCGTAGGACCGGACGAGCCGCACGCGGCAAGCGCGAGAGCGGCGGGAGCGAGCAAGAGAAGTTTTTTCATGATCGGATCGTCGATGTTCCCGATTAGCGACGGGAACAGGGGCACGGGCGGAACAGGGTGCTCCGCGACGAAGCCGCCGTTCAGCCGCGACGAACTCATGGTGAAATCGCCGCGCGGAAGGCAACTGGCCCGAGTATACCTGCGCGCACGTGGCCGTTCGAAGCACGCAACAATGAGTTACGCATAAAAAAACGCGCGCGTGATTGTGTCACGCGCGCGTTTCTCAACAGGCCGGATCGGTCGATCCGGCCTGCAGCTTCATTAGAAGCGGTGACGCAGACCCACGGTCGCTGCGACCTGGTTGCCGCTCGACGACGGCGACAGCGTGTTGATCATAGCGACGTTCTGCTGGCCATCGCCCAGTTGGCCCGAAGCGTGCTGGTACACGCCTTCCACGTAAACGTCGGTGCGCTTGCTGAGCGAGTAGTCAGCTTGCAGCGAAACGGTGTGCCACTTCGGATCACCCGAGGTCGTGCCGCCCGTCGCCTTGCCGTCCGTGAACGTGTACGCGCCGTTCAGGCTCAGCGCCGGCGTCAGAGCGTACTTGCCGTTGATTTCAAAGTTGTCGAGGTGCAGGTTCGTACCGGTCGGAACCGTGAAGCCCGAGATCGAACCGCCGCCCTGGCCGCCGGCAATCAGGTTGTCGTCTTGCGTGTGGGTCCACACGAAGCCCACCGTAGCCGGACCGTAGGCGTAGTTCGCGCCCACGCCATACGTGCGCTGCAGGGCAGCCGTCAGGTTGGCGTTGTTGCCGTCGCCTGCCGACACTGCACCGTTGCTCAGGTTCGAGCCGCCCAGCGAATTGTTCAGTTGCAAGTACGCAGCAGCAACGTTCAAGCCACCGTTGGTGTACGAAGCGCCGGCGCTATATGCACGGTTGTTCGCGAACTGGCCAGCGTCGTTGCTGAAACCGTACAAGCCGCCAAAGCGGAAGCCGGAGTAGTTGGCGCTCTGGTACTTGACTGCGTTCTTGATCGAGAACGAGTTGTCCAGATTGTCGTTGTCGAACGGGTGGGCGGCGAGGTTGTTGCCGTAGCCCGAACCTGCTTCCGACAGCGGGCCGAGGTAGTCGACCACGGAGTCATATTGACGGCCGAGCGTCAGCGTACCGTACTGGTCGCTTTGCAGACCGACGAAAGCCTGACGATTGAACATCGTGTTGCTTTCGGTGAACTTGCCGCTGTTCAGGTTGAAGCCGTCTTCCAACGTGAAGATGGCATGCAGGCCGCCGCCGAGGTCTTCGCTGCCGCGCAGGCCGAAGTACGTATCCGACACCGTGCCGCTACCTTGCTGCCAGTTGTTGTGGCCGCCCTGGTTGTTCGAATAGACGAGGCCGGCGTCCAGCGTGCCGTACAACGTAACGCTGCTTTGTGCATGAGCATTGATGGCGAACGCGCCCATGATGCCCGCGATGATGAGGGTTTTTTTCATGCTTTATAAACTCCGAGACAGTCCGTAGAGAATCGCCTGACAGGACTTAACGCCGATGCCACTGGCTGCCTGAGGATTCGCAGCGAAGTGTATTCCCCCTGATGAATTGATTAACCTCATCCCGCACAACAATGCTTTCCAGAATCAGGAATACCGGATTTTATTTTCGTAAGTGCAGGTAAATAAAGCGATTTTGTGTGTCGCGGAGAATCCATCGCGGGTATGTCAATCTTTTTCCTGTTGCACCTGCGCGACGCCCACCCATTAAGGCTGAGCGGCTTTCGAATTACAAATGAAACATTAACTTTAAATTCTTTTGTTTTTTGAAATAGACTATTCCGGATAGTGTGGTGATTGCGGCCGGTCAGTGGCTTTACAATTCGGCTGCCCCTTGACCAAGGGTGTCTTTTTTTTCATCTGTTTATACGCGGCCTGCGGGCCGCGTTTTTTTATTCTGTATTAAATTCGATTATAAGTTCCAACGGATCGCGAAAAATATTTTTTTGAAATTGGCAATAATCCATGGGCTCTGCCGTTCGGCATAGGCCGTACCCCGGCGCAGCCGGGGCGGGTAGAATCGGGTCCTAGTTGACGAATCCGATCCGAACCTGAGCGACCCGCAATGACCGATACCCCCCTTCCATCGCCCGACACCGCTGCCGATCCTGCGACGGAAGATCTCCCCGAACTGCCCGAAACCCAGCACGACCCGCGTTTGTGGCGCGACGACGGCTGGACGGCGCGCGTCATCAAGAATGAAGACGACGACGGCTGGGCGGTGGAGATGATCAAGGACGGGGAGCCGGAGCCCGCTCTGGTCGGACCGTGGACCATGGGTCGCGACAAGAAGAACCCGAAGCCGCTCGATACGGGCGCTTTCAATACGCTTGTGAAGACCGCGTCGGAGGTGCTGCGCCGGCACGAGCAGCAGTTGCACGCCATGCTGCATAAGCGCGTGACGGTGGAATCGCCCACCGGCGACGAACTGGCGGTCACGCTCGACATCGTCCCGAGCGAGGACGACCCCTACGCGCTGCTGACGGCGTTCGACGCCTTCGGCGAGCAACTCGCCCAGGTGAAAGTGGCGCCCAGCTTCAAGTTAGGCAAGGCGAATGCCGCGGCCTGGGTCGAAAACGGGTTCCGCCGGCCGGGTTGAGGCCCCCGCGGGGCGCCGTCCCCGCTTGCCTCAGTTCCGTTTGCAGAAAATCGCGGTGATATGCGGCCCGACGTGATGCACGATCGCCGTGCTGCCGGCCTGGGTGACGGCGTCCTGCACGCTCGAGTCGCTGCCGAACACCACCGCGCCGTACGCCGAGTTGGCAAGCGGTTCGCCGTCGCCGGTGCGGAACATCGGATCGTCCTTCTCAAAGCCCACCACTGCGAACACATGGAAACCGAAGGCGCTCAGGTCGGCGCCTTTGGCGGGCCGGAACGCGTTGATCGAATTGCTTTCGACGCGCATCGGCGTCGGATCGATCAGTTGCTGCTGGGCAAGGTCCGCAATGAACTGATGGCCCGATTCGTTACAGGCAAGCGGCGCGTCGAGCGCGCTCGCGTGGCAGGCGAGCGGCAAGACCCCTGCGGACAGGGCGAGCAGAACGGAAGAAAAAACGTGCTTCATAAGCTTCAGATCACGTGTGCACAGTGGCAAGTTCGCAACGGGGCAGGTCAGGGAGAGACGCTGGAAACGCCGCCACGCGAGGTCGTGAATCCTCGGTGAATTTGCCGCGAATCCGATTACGCGGCGTTACAGGCGTAACTGGACTCGCACTTTACCAACGTTCGGGTATTTTTGCTTCGAACGGTATCTGTCAAGGGTTCGCGAGGAAATTGGCGCGGAAAACAGCAAGGTTTCCCGTAACCGTATATATTTCCGGGTTATGAATTCTCGACCATCATCTTTAAAAAACGTTCCGGTCCCGAAAACATGGGACGCGAGGCTCGCTCGCCGGCTTGTGACGCCGCTTGTGGACACGTTTGTCACGCCCAATCATCTCACCACGCTGCGCCTGCTGATCGGCCTCGCAGGTGCGCTGTGCCTCGCGCGGGGCGGGTTTTCCTGGACCAACGCGGGCGCGCTGCTGATCGTCCTGTCGAATTTCGTCGACCACACGGACGGCGAGCTCGCGCGCATCAGCGGCAAGTCGAGCCGGATCGGTCATTTTTACGACCTGGCCTGCGATGCGCTGGTGACGATCCTTCTGTTCGTGGGCATGGGACTCGGCACGGGCGGGGTTCACGTAGCCGAGCGGGTCGTGCCGGGCGTATTGCTCGGCAGCCTCGCCGGCGTAGCGGTCGCAGTGATTTTCTTCCTGCGCATGCGGATCGAGGAGATGGAAGGCAAGGCCGGCACCAGGCAGGCCTCGGCGGCCGGCTTCGAGACCGAAGACGTGTTGTATCTGCTGCCGCTCGTGACGCTGACCGGCGTCGTCACGCCGTTTGTGGTGGCCGCCTCGATCGGCGCGCCGCTCTTTGCCGTATGGGTGATCGTGGACTTTCGCCGGGCGCTGCGCCGCACGGCGCAGCCCGCCGCCGAAACCAGTCAAATGCAGGTTAGTCCATGAGTACGCAGGCCGAAGATGATGTGATTGCCCAAGCCTCGTCCGACCGCGTACCCGTCACGCCCGCTTCGGTAGAGGCCTTCGGGGCCGTTCCCGAGGCGGACCGCGCCGTTGCCGGCCGCACGCGTCAGTTCGACACGGCGCGCCTCTCCAAAGACTTCGCCGAGCAGGGCGCCTTCCTCTACATGGAAGACTTCCTCGCGCCCGAGGTCACCGCGCAACTCGTGCATAGCGCCCGCGCGCTGCTCGACGAAGTGAATCGCAACTACCTGCCGGGCCACAAGCAGGGCGGCAGCGTGAGCCGTCATACGATCGACCGCCTCGCGCCGTTCATTGCCGAGCTGTATCGCTCGAAGGAACTGATCGGCTGGCTGGAGAAGTTGAGCGGCGACAAGCTGATGGTGTCCCCGCCCGACGACCCGCACGCCTATGCGCTGTATTACTACACCCGGCCGGGCGACCATATCGGCTGGCATTACGACACCTCGTACTACGACGGCCGCCGCTATACGCTGCTGCTCGGCGTGGTCGACGAATCGTCGTGCCGTCTCGACTACGAGTTGCATACGAAGAATCCGGATGTGCCCGATGTACCCGGCTCCGTGCAGATCCCGCCGGGCGGTCTGGTGTTCTTCGACGGCGACAAGCTGCGCCACCGCATCACGCCGGCGGGCGCCAATGAATTCCGCGTCTCGCTGACGTTCGAATATGTCACGGATCCGAACATGCGCCCGTGGCGCCGTTTCATCTCGAACATGAAAGACGCGATTGCCTATTTCGGCTTTCGCCAGGTGTTCCGTCAGATGATCCAGCGCAAAGGGGCGGGGCAATGACTCGCGCGGCCATGATCCTGCTGTCGATCGGCGTCGCGCTGTTCGTCGCGCTGCTCGCCTGGCAGGGCCTGGGTTCGGTCACCTCGACGCTGCTGGTCGCCGGTTGGGGCCTCGCGCTGGTGGCCGCGTTCCATATCGTGCCGCTGGTACTGGATTCGGCGGCGATCGCCGTGCTGATCGACCGGCGCCGCGACCCTGTCGCCGCGCACGATGCCTTGCTCGCGCGCTGGGTCGGCGAGTCGGTGAATAGCCTGCTGCCGGCCGGTCAGATCGGCGGTCCGGTGGTGATGGTGCGGCAACTCTCGCAGCGCGGCATGCGCATGCGCGACGCGGCCGCCGCGATCACGGTCAGCACCACGCTGCAGGCGCTTGCGCAGATCGTCTTTGCCGTGCTCGGCTTGCTGCTGTTCGGCGCTTACGCGGCGCAGGGCGCGCTGCACGACTTGCGCACCGCGACTTTTATTGCCACCGCTATACTCGCCGGGCTGATCGCACTGTTCTTTTTCGCCCAGCGGCGCGGCCTGTTCGGACGGCTCCTGCGGGTCGTCTCGAAGGTATTCGGCAAGCGCGACTGGTCGACCCTGACAATGCGCGCCGACGCCGTCGACGGCGCCGTGCAGGCGCTCTATCGCGAGCGCGGCCGGGTGCTGGCGAGCTTTGCGCTGAGCCTCGTCGGCTGGGTCGTCGGCACGGTGGAAGTGTGGCTCGCGCTGCGCTTCCTCGGCCATCCGGTTGGTTGGGTCGACGCGTTGCTGCTCGAGAGCCTCGGTCAGGCGATTCGCGGTGCCGCGTTTGCGATCCCCGGCTCGCTTGGCGTGCAGGAGGGCGGCTATCTGCTGCTCGCGCCGCTCGTTGGCCTGCCGCCGGATGCGGCGCTGGCGTTGTCGCTCGCCAAGCGCGCCCGCGAGATTCTGCTGGGTCTGCCGGGCCTGTTGTACCTGCATTTCAGTGAAAGAAACTGGCAGCGTCGGCGTGCGACGCGCGTGCCGGCTGTCGACTAACCCTACTTTTAGAAAGGGACCACGCATGCGTGCCATTATTCTCGCTGCGGGCCTTGGCCTGCGTCTTCAGCTCCCGCCGGGCGAACAGTTCCCGAAATGCCTGCTGCAGTTCGACGGCGTCAGCCTGCTCGAACGGCATCTGCAGATGCTCGAAACCGCCGGCGTCACGGATGTCGTGTTGGCGCTCGGTTTCCAGCCGGGGCTGGTCGAGGCCGAGCTGAAGCGCATCAACTGGCCGCATCCGGTCGAGATCGTGATCAATCCGCGTTTCGACCTCGGCAGCGTGCTGACGGTGCACACCGTGGCCGATCCGCTGACGCGCGGCGGCGACGTGCTGCTGATGGACGCCGACGTGCTGTACGACGAGCGCATCCTGAACGCGCTGGTGGCGGGCGAGACGGTCAACCGCCTGCTGATCGACCGCGACTTCGAAGCGGGCGACGAGCCGGTCAAGCTGTGCCTGAAAGACGGTGTGCCGGTCGAACTGCGCAAGCAGCTTGCTGTGAATCTGGAGTACGACACGATTGGCGAGTCGGTGGGCTTCTTCCGCTTCCGTGAGGAAACTGCACAGCGCTTTGCGCAGATCGTGGCGGGCTACATCGACAGCGGCCGTTCGAACCTGCCGCACGAAGAAGCGGTGCGCGATCTGCTGCTGGAGCGCAGCCAGGTGTTCGATACCGCCGACGTGACCGGTGCGCCGTGGATCGAAATCGACTTCCCGAACGATGTCGTGCGCGCTCGCGCCGAGATCCTGCCGCAATTGCAGCCGCTGGTGACTGTGCCGCGCTGAGCGCCGCATCTCGCTTCTGCTTTGACGCACATGTGCCGGTTGTTGACGGCACATGTCGCTCCCAAAACCTGCGCATGGCACACGCCAGAGCCGCGGCGTCATCACTTCAAATAAAGCCCCGGTGTCCAGGCGCCCGAACGGGACGAAAAGCTCACGGTCTGGCTGACCGGATTCTTGATGCAGATGCCTATCTGCGACGCACCCGCGGCCCTTTGCGACGCGATATAGCCGCTGATGTCGTTGAGCCGGACCTGCTGAACGTTATCCAGGTAGATCCCACCGATGCGCTGGCTCAGATCGCAAGACGCAACGGTAGGGGCATGCCCCGTCTCGTCCCAGTCCGTATGTGCCGCGTATAGCTGGATCGTGATGGCGGCGGTATCCGTAACGTTTCCGCCAAATGACTGCAAGTACGACTTGGCGTACGGATAGTCGTTGAGATTGGCCGGCATGGGAAACCGGATGAAAACCAGGTTGCCCGGCGCCGCGACCAAGGTTGTGCCTGCGGGCTGGGCAACGCCATTGCTATCCAGTTGAACGTTCGCGGCGGCCGCCGAATAGTAGGTGGGGATGTTTTTGTCGCAGGTGCTTCCCGGCGTGGCGGGCTTGTTCATGCAGGTATCGATCAGGTATTGCATCGTCTCCGGGCGCCACGCGTTCATGAAGTCGCCGTGCGCGGTGTACAGGCTGCCCCATTGCGGTACCCATTGACCGTTCTGGAACACCGGGTCCATCGAGAGTTGCATATCCGACATGTCGGGATTGGTCCCGAGATCGTAGGCAAGGTTCATCTGCAACTCCGGGATCTTCACCGGATAGGCGCTGGGACAGGTGCCGTCGCTGTTTCGGTAGGCCACGTTGAGCTGGCCGCTTCCCGCTTTTCTCGCGGCCTGCATACGGGCTGCCCTGCTGTTCCCCAGGATCGGTACCAACGTCTTGCCGTCCCAGCAATCCGGAAAGTGCACGGAGATATTGAATTGCGAATGTTCGCCCGGCGTTTTCGGCGGACAGGTTTTCGGCGGCTCCTTGACGTAGCCCTGACCGGCGCACAGGAAATCGATGTGCGGGTTCTGCTGGGTGCCCATGTGATCTCCCGCCAGCATTTCCAGACCGGCCGGAATCACGTTGACGGGCACCACGGGCTGGTCGTTCCTGTAGTAGGTCTTCTCGTACATCGGCGGGATGATCTCGGCGCCACGCTTTAACTGCGGCGACCAGTAAGCCGAAGGATCTGCCGGCGAATCGCAGGTGGTAGCGATGTCTTGGGTCAATGAATCGGGCGTGCTAAAGGCGTTCGTATGCGTGTTGCCAAAGAAGTCGTGCACCATCGCTTCTCCTGGCTTTCCGGGGTAGACGATGGCGTCGTCAGGCAGCGTATGCGAGTAGGCGCACTGCGTATTGAACTGGTTGGCATGCGCAGCGCCTGCCGCAAGCAGCAACGTCAATCCAACAATGACATGGGTTTTCATGAGCGACTCCGGCGAGGCTGAATAGAGCGGCGTCCAACGAAAATTGTTTCGTTAAACTAAATAAATAATGAAATTGAATGTGCGACGGTTTCAGTGCGCACGTCAACGAATCACGGGAGGGTAAAGGGAGTCTAGTTCATGATCGGCGTCGCAAATCGCCGGCGGGCATTTCGCGCCAGGTGAACGAAACGATGTGGATCAAACGAAGCGAGGACGAAACGATGAACGGCTGAAGTGCGCAGACCTATATGTACGAAAACGCACATGCGCAATACGCGTGACATATAACCGCGAGTGCGATTCCCCGTCTTTATCGGACATTCATCGAAGCCTTGACCTTTCTTGACCAATTAGCGGCGTGATCCAGGTAAATTTCGCCTAGCATACTGAAAGCATGCGTTCCGGAGCGGTCTGGTGTGGCCGCTCGCCATCCACCCCATAGGAGGTTTCAACATGAGTATTTTTGGTGAGATTGTGAACAAGCTGTTCGGCAAGGCGAAGCCGGATCAGCCGCCGCCCGCCGCGGAGCCCACGCCGGACCCTGCGGTTGCGCAGGCTGCCGCGCAGGCCGCCGCCCCCGACGCCGCGCCGGCGCCCGCGCCGCTGACGGATGTCGACGTCGCTGCCGTGCTGGACCAGCTTGTGAGCGAGAGCGGACAAACGCTGAACTGGCGCGTGTCGATTGTCGATACGATGAAGGCCCTCGGCGTCGACAGCAGTCTCGACCATCGCAAGCAGCTCGCCACGGAGCTCAAGTACAGCGGGGACATGAACGATTCAGCCAGCATGAACATCTGGTTGCACAAGCAGGTCATGCTTGCGTTGGCCGCGAACGGCGGCAAGCTGCCGCCGGATCTGGCTTCCTGAATGCGCTGATGCGGGTGCCGCGCCAACGCCCGGTGGCCTCGGGCGTTGCGCGTTGAGCGCCACGAGGTCTGTCCGCGGAGAGACGAACACGCGGGGAGGCCGTATCTTATGCTGCTGCTTTAGCCCAATCTGACAACATCTGTTGCCGGGTCGATGCCATAATTGAGGCTTTATGCCGACGGCTTTGCCACCCGTCGTCCTGCCAATGCCTCTTGCCCTGGGTGCATTCATCGTTCCGCTGATCGTCGCGTGTGCGATGTTCATGGAAAACGTGGACGGCACGGTCATCGTGACGTCGCTTCCCGTTCTGGCGCGTGACCTCGGTCAGAGTCCCATCACCCTCAAGCTTGCCATCACCAGTTATGTGATCGGCCTCGGCGTCTTCATTCCTATCTGCGGCTGGGTGGCCGACCGCTTCGGCTCCCGCACGGTGTTCCGCACGGCCATCGGCATCTTCATGACCGGCTCGCTGATGTGCGCGGCCTCTACTTCGCTCGGCACGTTTGTCTTTGCGCGCTTCGTGCAGGGCTTGGGGGGCGCGCTGATGGTGCCGGTCGGGCGCATCATCATTTTCCGCTCGATGCCGAAGTCGCAATTCATTCGCGCGGTCAACTACCTCACGGTGCCCGCATTGCTCGGGCCGGTGCTCGGGCCGCCGCTCGGCGGATTCATCACCACGTATCTGCACTGGCGCCTGATCTTCTTTATCAACATTCCGATCGGTGTGCTCGGCATCTGGCTCGCGAACAAGCACATCGCCAATGTGCGCGAGGCGCATCCGGGGCGTCTCGACTGGGCCGGTTTCGTGTTGTCGGCGGGTGGGGCTTCGTCGTTCATGCTGGGCGTCTCGCTGATCGGCGGAGAACTGGTGTCGAATACGCTGTCGCTCGGTATGACCGTGGCCGGCGCCGCGCTGCTGCTCGTCTACTGGCTGTATGCGAGCCGGGTCGAATTGCCGGTGCTCGATCTGCGCCTGCTGCGCATCCCGAGTTTTCACGCGAGCGTGCTGGGCGGTTCGCTGTTTCGCATCGGTCTTGGCGCCGTGCCCTTCCTGCTGCCGCTGGCGTTGCAGGAAGGACTCGGCATGACAGCCTTCGTGTCAGGCTCGATTACGTGCGCCTCGGCCTTCGGCTCGATCTTCATGAAGACGGTCGCTTCGCGCGTACTCGGACGCTTTGGCTTCCGCAAGGTGCTGATGGTCAATGCGTGCTTCGCCGGACTGGCGATCGCCGTGTACGGATTGTTTTTCCCCGGCATGCCCCATTGGGCGATCTGGTGCGTTGTGTTGTTCGGCGGCTTCTTCCCGTCGCTGCAGTTCACGTCGTTGAATACGCTCGCTTATGCGGATATCCCTAGCCGCGACATTGGCCGCGCCACCAGCGTGGCGAGCGTGATCCAGCAGATTTCGCTTGGGCTCGGCGTGACGATAGGCGGGCTCGTGCTGCAGATCTCGCATCATCTGCAAGGCCATCCGGCGATTGTGTGGTCCGACTTCTGGCCCGCGTTTCTGGTGGTGGGGCTGTTCTCATTGGGCTCGATTCCGGTGACCGCACGCATGCCGCAAGGCAGCGGCGACGAAATCGCCAGAGGCGGCAGAGGGCGCGCATAACAGCAAGACCCTGCCACGAGCGCCAGACAGAAACGAAGTGGATGAATTCGTTGCAGCACAGCAAGTTAGGACTGCAGTCGGTGGCTTCGCAAAACACCGTCACGCATGCTATAAGCGAAGGCAGTCGTTTTTTTCACCGCGAAAGAATGGTCATGGAGGAGAGTCAATGTCGTTGGATAAAGTCAAGCTGTCCGCAAGCGCATTTGCCGTTGCCGCACTCGTCACGGTCTCGAGCGGCTTGCTCGAAACGGCCCCCGCGTACGCGAAAACATCCGATCAACCTGCTGTTCTCAACGCCTCGGCCATCGCCGTTGCGGACAAGTTCAGCGCCGACGCCGCCGAGCAGATCTTCAAGGAAGGCGGCAATGCCGTCGACGCCGCTGTAGCCATTGCCTTCACGCTTGCCGTGACCTATCCGGAAGCCGGCAATATTGGCGGTGGCGGCTTCATGACGCTCTACGTAGACGGTAAGCCTTACTTTCTCGACTATCGCGAGAAGGCGCCGATCTCGGCGACACGCAACATGTACCTCGACGACAAGGGCAACGTCATCAAGGGCATGAGCCTGTTCGGCTATCGCGCGGTGGGCGTGCCGGGCACCGTCGAAGGCATGTGGGAAGCGCAGCGCCGTTTCGGCAAGCTGAAGTGGAAGCAGGTGCTGGCGCCGGCCATCAAGTACGCCACGGATGGCTTCGAAGTGAGCGAGCAGTTGCAGCAGCGCCGCGACGACGCGGCCAAAGACTTCGCGGGCAAGACCAACTTCGATACTTACTTCGGCAACCTCAAGCAGGGTGTCAATTTCAAGCAGCCGGATCTCGCCGCGGTGCTGACGCGCATTGCCAACCAGGGCGCCAAAGACTTCTATGACGGCAAGACGGCCGACCTGATCGCCGCATCGATGCGCGGTCACGGGCTGATCACCAAGCAGGACCTGCACGAATACAAGGCCGTGTGGCGCCAGCCGGTCGAGGCGAACTGGAACGGCTATCACGTGATCACCGCACCGCCGCCGAGTTCGGGCGGCATCGGCCTCGTGCAGTTACTGAAGATGAAAGCGGACCTTGCGCCTGACTTCAAGGACGTGCCGCTCAACTCGGCGCAGTACGTGCATCTGATCGCGGAAATCGAAAAGCGGGTGTTCGCCGATCGCGCGCAATACCTGGGCGACCCCGACTTCTACAAGGTGCCGGTCGCCCAGCTGATCGACGATTCGTATCTGGCCAAGCGCGCTGCCGAGGTCAATCCGACTACGCCTTCGGATACGAAGAGCGTGCAGCCGGGACTCGGCACCTCGATGCCGGAGAAGGCCGAGACCACGCATTTCTCGGTGATCGACAAGTGGGGTAACGCTGTCTCGAACACGTACACGATCAACGGCTACTTCGGCTCGGGCGTCGTGGTGGACGGCACGGGTATCGTGCTCAACGACGAAATGGATGACTTCTCGGCCAAGCCGGGCATGGCGAACCAGTTCGGCGTGGTGGGCAGCGACGCGAATGCGATCGAACCGAAGAAGCGGCCGCTGTCGTCGATGACACCCACCATCCTGACGAAGGACGGCAAGGTGTCGCTGGTGATCGGCACGCCGGGCGGCTCGCGCATCTTCACGTCGATCTTCCAGGTGATCAACAACGTCTACGACTTCAATATGCCGTTGCAGGACGCGGTGGCCGCGATGCGCTTCCACCACCAGTTGCTGCCGCCGAACACGATCTTCTGGGAGCCGTACAAGCCGATCGAGGGCGAACTCGCGCAGCAGATCGAAGCGAAGGGCTACAAGCTGCAAGGCCAGGACTTCAGCGGCGACATTCAGGTCATCAAGGTCAATGGCGATACGCCCGAGCCCGCTGCCGATCCGCGTGGCCGCGGTGTGACGCGGGTGGTCCAGTGAGGGTTTGACGCAGCGGCGGTGTGAGCGCGTTTCGCGCCGCACCGCTTACAGCTCTGTAAACCGCCCAAAGAAGCGTTCCCATGCTTCCTTGTCCGTCGTGGAGAGGGTGGGGTTCGACGTCACGCCGAACGCCTCTTCGCGGGCGCGGATGCAGGCATCGATAAACTGCTGCAAGGTGTCGCGATCGGCAAACACCAGTTCGCGTCGCGATGCGGCAATCTCCACGCGCGCCGGCGTTTTGCTCACACGCGGCACGCCGGCGTCATCCGGGCCGGCGGTGTCCCGCGTGACCCGCACCTGATAGTTGCCTGTCACATCGATCTCCCATGCCAGGTGATGGCGGTTTGCTGTCCGAGGGTCGGTTCCCTCAGTATAGAAAATCGCTGTGACACTGTTGGATTTCTCTGGCTTTTCTGCCGTGCGGTTCGGCCTTAGCTAGCCTGTTCGACCGGTGTGAGCGTCAACTCGAGCCGCTGCGCGCCGCGCAGCACCGTCACGTTGACCGGGCGGTCGATCCGCGACGCATCCAGCACGCGTTGCAGGCTGTCGACACCATCCACGGGCAGGGTATCGATCGCGACGATCGTATCGTCCGTGCGCAGTCCGCCTATTGCCGCCGGGCTGGCCTTGACGATTTCCATTACCCGCACGCCGGTTTCCGAGTCGAGGCCAAAGTAGCGTTGGACGCGCCGCGACAGCGGCGTGGTGGTGCCCGCTACGCCGATATACGCGCGCCGCACCCGGCCGTGCGCGAAAATCTGCATGATGACCCACTTCGCGGTATCGATGGCCGTGGCAAAGCAGATGGCCTGGGCGCCGGGGATGATCGCCGTGTTCACGCCGATCACCTGGCCCGCGGAGTTGATCAGCGGGCCGCCCGAGTTGCCGGGATTCAAGGCCGCGTCGGTCTGGATCACGTCGTAAATCATGCGCCCCGAGTTCGAGCGCAGCGAGCGGCCGAGCGCGGAGACCACGCCGGTGGTGACGGTCTGCTGCAGGCCGAGCGGGTTGCCGACCGCAATCGCAATCTGACCGACCCGCACCCGTCCGGATTCGCCCAGTTCGACGTGCGGCAAGGGTTCGGCCGAACCGATCCGCAGCACGGCAAGGTCGCTGCCGGGGTCGTCGCCAACCAGATCGGCGTCGAACTGGCTGCCGTCGGCAAGGGTGACGCGGATCTGGGCGGCGCCGTGTACGACGTGGCTATTGGTCAGCAGGTAGCCGTCCGGCGTGAACAGGAAGCCCGAACCGGTGCCACCGCGCGTGCCGCGGCCGCCCGGATTGGCGGGCGTGCGGTGTTCGACGGCAATGAACACCACCGCCTGCTGGACCCGCTCCAGCGCGCCGATCACGGTGCGCGAGTAGGCGTCGAGCAAGGCGTCGTCGTTCAGGGCGGACGGTGTGGCGGACGCGGCGGCGCCGACGGGCGCGTCCGGCTCGGACGAGGCGCGCGACAGATCATCAATAAAACGGGGACGGCTTCCCATGGCGAAGCTCCGGACAGGGCGGGAGCGTAACTGCAGGGCTGTCCATCCGTTTTCAAGATGCGGGTACGGGTGTGAGAAACTGGCCGTGCCGACGCCCCGTGCGCCAGATGCAAGGAGTACCGCAATGACTGAAGCTGACCCCTCCGAGGCGCCGCGCATCGAGTCGCTGAGCGCGATCACGCTGGCGACCCATGACATGGCGCGGGCCGTGCCGTTTTATGAAGCGCTAGGTTTCCCGCTGAAGTACGGCGGTCCGCAGGAAGCGTTTACATCTTTTGCGTTCGGCCCGTCGTTTCTGAACCTGATTGCCGACAGCCGCGGCCCGATTAACTGGTGGGGGCGGGTGATCGTTTACGTGTCGGACGTGGACGGGATTTATCGCAGGGCGCTGGCGGCCGGGTTGCAGCCCGAGTCCGCACCCGCGGATGCGCCGTGGGGCGAGCGCTATTTCCACCTGACCGACCCGGACGGCCACGAGTTGAGCTTCGCGAAGCCGTTGCGCTAGCCGGATTGGATCGCGTGGAAAACTCGCTATCATGAGTTGATGCAAGCCGTGCCGCCCCAGTAATAACAGTGACACCTCGATCGCCGATAATCGGCCGGTCGCCGCTGCGTCCGGCGCAGTGGGCTTACCTATTCCCGTTTCCAGGAGAGTCGCGATGAAAGAGCAGGATCCCAGAGCCGATATGGCGTCGATGGCGGAGCGGCAGCGCCGTTTTGAAGAGGATCTCATCGACGCGTACGACGAAGAGCTCGAAATGGAAGTGGACGACCGCATCAACGACGGCGAAGCGGGTTTTTCGGCCGAGCATCGCGAGGCGCGCAAGAAGTACTTCCGCGAGCTGTTCCGTCTGCAGGGCGAACTGGTCAAGCTGCAGGACTGGATCGTCGCCACGGGACACCGGCTCGTGGTGATCTTCGAGGGACGCGACGCAGCGGGCAAGGGCGGCGCGATCAAGCGCATCACGCAGCGTCTCAATCCGCGTGTGTGCCGGGTTGCGGCACTGCCGGCGCCGAACAATCGCGAACGCACGCAGTGGTACTTTCAGCGCTATGTGTCGCATCTGCCGGCCGGCGGCGAGATGGTGCTATTCGACCGGAGCTGGTACAACCGCGCGGGTGTCGAGCGTGTGATGAACTTCTGCACGGACGAAGAGTACGAGGAGTTTTTCCGCTCGGTGCCGGAGTTCGAGAAGATGCTGGCGCGCAGCGGCGTGCAGATTCTCAAGTACTGGTTTTCGATTACCGACGAAGAGCAGGAAATCCGCTTCCAGACACGTATCCACGACCCGCTCAAG
Source organism: Paraburkholderia sp. GAS38 (assembly GCF_050434965.1). NCBI lineage: Bacteria > Pseudomonadati > Pseudomonadota > Betaproteobacteria > Burkholderiales > Burkholderiaceae > Paraburkholderia > Paraburkholderia sp. GAS38. The sequence continues at coordinate 120,431 of NZ_JBNDJO010000003.1, forward strand.
CAGTGGAAGCTGAGCCCGATGGATCTGGAGAGCCGGCGCCGCTGGGAGGCGTACACGCATGCGAAGGAAGTGATGCTGCAACGCTCGCATATTCCCGAGGCGCCGTGGTGGGTGGTTCAGGCGGTCGACAAGAAGCGCGCGCGTCTGAACTGCATTCACCATCTGCTGAGCCAGGTGCCGTATCACGAGGTCGAGCATCCGCTGATTACGCTGCCGGAGCGCGTGTACAACACGGAGTACATCCGGCAGCCGGTGCCGGCTAACATCATCGTGCCGGAAGTGTATTGAGCGGCTGACGGGTGTTTGCGGCAGGCGGGTGGCGGGAGAGGCAGGTTACTAGTGTGATGGTAAAACATCACACTAGTGAACTCGTAAAGCATAAAACAACCGGCTCGCGCCCCCGTTGTCCCTTCAAAACACGTGCAGGAACACCCAATACAATCCGGCTGCCAGCGCGATGGAAGCGGGCAGCGTCAGCACCCACGCCATCAGCAGACTGCGCACCGTGCTCCACTGCAGCCCCGAGCCGTTGGCCGCCATCGTGCCGGCTACCCCTGACGACAGCACGTGCGTCGTCGACACCGGCAGACCGTAGAGATCGGCCGCGCCGATTGTCAGCATGGCGACCAGTTCCGCCGAGGCGCCCTGCCCGTAGGTCAGATGCTGTTTGCCGATTTTCTCGCCAACCGTCACGACAATCCGTTTCCAGCCCACCATCGTCCCGAGCCCGAGTGCGATCGCCACGGCGACCTTGACCCAGGTCGGAATGAATTTGGTTGCATGATCAACCTGCTTCTTGAAGTTGTCGATCGGCTTCATGTCGTCCTGCGTAAAGGCGGGCTGTTTGGCCTTTTCCATCAGGCGAATCGCCTCGGAGGTGACGTACATGTTGTTACGCACGTTATCGACGACATCTTGCGGCACGTTCGCCATCGAGCCCGATGCGCCGACCTGCTGACCGATCTGGTCGGTCAGTTGCTGCAGCGCGGGCAGCGTCTCGGGTGTCAACTGGCGGGTGCGGACATAGGCTTCGACGGCGGTGCGCGGGTGCGCCGACGGCGGAGCGCCGTTCGTATATTTGGCGAACGTAGCGGAGGCCTGTTGCGACACCGCGACGAAGGTCTGCGTTTCACCAGGCGTGACGGCCTTGTTCAAGGCGTACGCGGTGGGCACCGTGCCGATCAGGATCAGCATGATCAGGCCCATGCCCTTTTGGCCGTCATTCGAGCCGTGTGCGAACGAAACGCCCGTACAGGTGAGGATCAGCAGGCCGCGGATCCAGAATGGCGGCGGCTCCGAGCCCTTCGGTTCGGCATACAACGCCGGCACGCGGACAACGGCTTTCAGTACCATCAGAAGCAGTCCTGAGAGCAGGAACCCGACGATCGGCGAAAACACGAGCGACTTGCCGACGCCCAGCGCCTGATTCCAGTCCACGCCGCTGGTGCCGCTGGCGCCGTGCATCAGTTGATTCATCAGGCCCACGCCGATGATGGAACCCACTAGCGTATGCGAGCTCGACGACGGCAAGCCGAAGTACCACGTGCCGAGATTCCAGATGATGGCCGCGATCAGCAGGGCGAACACCATCGCGAAGCCGGCGCTGCTGCCGACCTGCAGGATCAGTTCGACCGGCAGAAGCTGCAGCACGCCAAACGCGACAGCGCCGCTCGAAGTCAGCACGCCGAGGAAGTTCCACGTACCGGACCACATCACCGCGATATTCGGCGTGAGCGAATGCGTGTAGATCACCGTGGCGACGGCGTTCGCGGTGTCGTGAAAGCCGTTGACGAACTCGAAGCCGAGCGCGATCAGCAACGCGACGCCGAGCAACAGGTAGGGCAGGAAACTGAGTGACTGTACGGACTGCAGATCGGTTACCAGATGCACGGCGCAATACACCGCGCCGAATGCGATCACAAGGAGGAAAATAATCAGACCAATGCCGCGGCTTCGAGCGTTGGTGGTGGTCGTCTGCGGGTACGAAAGTTCCGGCATGGCGTGAGCCCCAAGGTAGTCGCGTCAACTTTTTATGTTGGTTCATCAATATGTCGCATTCGTGACAGATATGTGTCATTCCGGCCCTTTAGGCGCGCAGAGGGGTCTCGCGCCTTGCCTGGCGGGCCTGTGTCATATGTGAAACGCATACGGCTTGCAACTACTATTTCTATTTTGTGGCGGCTAATTTAATTCGTAATACGAAACATATTGCCGATTTCGGTATTCGTCGTTTATCGGCCCTTTCCTCACATCATGAACCTCCGCTGATTGAGTCAACGCTTGCCGTCCGGAAGGCCCGTGGAGCGAACGCGTAAAATGTCACTCCGGTTTGCCGCATCCGATCAGAGACGCCCTTGAAACGAAAAATGCCCGCGCTCAACGCGCTCAAAGCCTTTGAAGTGGCCGGCCGTACCGGCAGCTTCACCCGTGCCGCCGAGTTGCTCAACGTCACCCAGAGTGCGGTCAGCCGGCAGGTGCGTCAGTTGGAAGAGCAACTCGGCGAGGCCTTGCTGCAACGCCGCCATCACCACCTCGAACTGTCGGCCGCCGGCCGCCTGCTCCTGCAGGCGCTGCAGCAGTCGTTCGACAAGATCGAACTGACCGTGCGCAGCATTCAGGAAAAGACCCATCTGAACCGCTTGCGCATCAACGCGCCGCCCACGTTTACGAGCCGCTGGCTGATGCCGCGTCTCGCGCGTCTGCGCGACGCGCACCCGGAACTCGAACTGAGCCTGTCGACGCGCGTCGAGGACAAGCTCGCCGAATCGGGCGTGCTCGATTGCGCGATCCGTTTTGGCGACGGCGAATGGGAAGGCTTCGACAATCGTCTGCTGATGAGCGAACGGCACGTCGCCGTCTGCTCGCCGGCGCTGCTCGCCCGGCACTCGGGGCAGCAGGGCATCGACCTGAATCAGTTCACGCTGCTGCACGTGCTGGCGAGCGACGACCAGCGTTACCTCACCTGGCAGCACTGGCTGAAAGCGGCCGGGATTGACGGCGTCGATACCAGCGGCGGCTACGAATTCGATCTGCTCGATCTGGCGATTCGCGCGGCCGTCGACGGTCTCGGCATCACCATCGCCGACCGCCATATGATTGCCCGCGAACTGGCAACCGGTGAACTCGTGCAGGTGCTGAACGTGCATGTCGACGGTCACCAGTCCTACTGGCTGGTGACGCGCCCGGAGCAGGGCGATCTGCCGCAACTGGCCTTGTTTCGCGACTGGCTGCAGCATGAAGTGTGGTCGACCGAACGCAACCTGGAGCCGTCGGCGTCGTCGCCGGAACGGCTGATCGGCGGCCACTGAACGTTAAGCGGTAAGCGGCGGATAAGCGGTGGCCTCGCTTGCGGGTTAGCGTGCCGGCAAGCGGCCACTCACAACGCATAAGGGGGCCTGAAAGCCTGATCTGGAAGCGCCTTTACATGCCGGCCGGCACGACGCCGTAGCGCCTTGCAAACGGCTTGAACGGCGCCGACGGAGCGGTTAAGGCGAAGTAAGTTAGAGGCCCACACCAAAAAGTTCGTTTTCTGCGGTGTTCTGCACGTTTCGCGGCTAGCTCTGCTTTCCGGTTTCGTCTGATTATCTATACACTGGCTCGACGATGACGAAACGCAAGGTCGTTCTGAAGAACAAGGTGTGGGCCGCGTAACGGGGAATGGCTTTAACGTGCCGCGCGAGCCGACGCTAACAAGAAGAATTGAGAGCAAGCGTATGGGGCAGCGAGCCGAAGGACCAACTGGAGAACCGCGGGTATTTCTGGAAGGGGTACGTCCGCAGCGCGTGGTGTCGACACGCTGGAGCGTGTTGCTGGCATTCGTGGTGACGACGCTCACCTGTTTATTGAGCGGCGCGCTCAAGAGCATGGCGGGTGAAATCGCAGCTATCTGGCTGACGAATGCGGTGCTGCTGGGCCAGATGATGGTGGTTGCGCCCAGGCAGCGCTATTGGGTGCTGGCCGGCGGCATAGCGGGGAACCTGGCGGCCAATCTGATTAGCGAAAGCCTCGCGGTATCGCTCTCTTATACATTGGCCGATACGCTCGAAGTGCTGATTGCGTTCAGCTTTGCGCCGCGCTTGAGCACGGTCGCCGATTTGTTGCGTCCCAAGGCGCTGCTGAGATTTCTGGCCGGTGGCGTGATCCTCGCGCCGCTTTTGTCGGGGCTGCTTGCTACGACGCTGCTGCGCAGCCAGTTAAGCGGCCATCTGCTGCCCAATCTTGCCAACTGGTTCGTCTCCGACGCGCTCAGTCTCGTGATCTTTACGCCCGCGGCGGTCGTGTTCTGGAACGGCGAGGCCGCCGATCTCCTGCGTGCGGACCGGCGTCTGAAAACCTTGGCCCTGTTGCTACTGGTGTGCGCCGTCACCGCCGGGGTATTTTCCCAGAGCCGGTTCCCGCTGCTCTACTGGGCGCTGCTGCCCATCGTGCTGCTGGCGTTTCAAGTGGACCTTGCAGGGGTCATGGTGGGCTTATTGCTGTGTCTTGCGATTGCGGTGTCGTTCACCATGCGCGGCATTGGACCGCTGTGGATATTCCCGTATGAGGACATGGAAGCCCGCATCTTCTCGCTGCAACTGTTCCTGTTTGCCGCGTTGTGCATTGCACTGCCGATCAGCGCGACGCAAGTGTCGCGTGGCCGCCTTGTGGGACTCCTGCGCGAGGGCGAACGGCGCTACCGGATACTCGCAGAGAACGCGACCGACATCGTCATGAGTGTCACGCTCGAGGGCCGGCTTACCTATGTTTCGCCGCGTGCTCAAACCGTGATGCGTCGCAATCCTGACGAACTGATCGGTGCGTACTTGCCGGACCTGGTGATTGCTGACGATCGCGATGCGCTGGCCACGGCCATCGAGAATCTGGCGATCGGCGCGAGCGAAATCTCGCAGGTCAGCCGCTTCAGACGACCCGACGGCCAGATCCTCTGGCTGGAAACCTATCTTCGTCCGGTGATCGATCCGTTTTCCGGACAGCCTGAAGCGCTCACGGCGACGACACGCGACATCACGGTACGCAAAGCGGCCGAGCAGCGCCTTGCCGACGAGCGTATCGAACTACAGGGACTGGCGTTTCGCGACGGACTGACGGGACTCTTCAACCGGCGTCATTTCGACCTCGAACTGGCCAATCAATGGCGGCAAGTTGCAGAGGGCGACGGCGCCGGTTTTACGGCGGTCGTGATGATCGATATCGATGCGTACAAGAGCTATAACGACCACTACGGCCATCAGCGGGGAGACGACTGTTTGCGCACGATTGCCCAGACCATCGCATTGTCGGCGCGGCGTCCGACGGATATCGTGGCCCGCTACGGTGGCGAGGAGTTCGCGTTAATCCTTAAGGAGACCGATCTGCATGGTGCGCGCGTGGTGGCGGAGCGCATTCGCCGTGCTGTTGAAGGGCTGCAGGTACCGCATCACGCGAGCGATGTCGGGATGGTGACGGTGAGCCTGGGCGTCGCTGCGCGGCAGCCGCGTGAAGGGGGCGGCGCGGCCAGTCTCGTGGCGGCCGCGGACCGCGCGCTCTACGAGGCCAAACGGCGCGGCCGCAATCAGACCTTCGTGGCCGAAGACGGCGATGCGGGTCCCGGCTCGCGCGCCTGACGCGTCACGCCGGCCAGAACATGCCGAGCGCCGCGAGTCCCATGATTGCGGTCGCGATCCAGCCCACCCAGCGCAATAGACCCGTCACGGCAAACTCACCCATGATCTCCGGGCGTCCTGACATCAGCATCACCAGCACCATGATCGGCACGGCCGCGAGGCCATTGACGACGGCGGCCCAATACAACGCGTCGATGGGATCGAAATGGGCAAAGGTGAGCGTCACGCCGCCAAAGGTCGCAACCGCCATCACCACGTAAAACTGCTTGGCGACGTTCACCTGCAGCGCCACACTGTTGCGCCAGTTCATCGCACCGGCGGCCGCATACGCAGCGGACCCGGCGAGCACGGGCAGGGCGAGCAAGCCGGTGCCGATCACGGCGAGACTAAACAGCAGGAATGCGAATGGACCGGCGACGGGCTTCAGTGCGCTCGCGGCATCGGCAAACGTTGCGAGTCCCGTGCGATGCACGTGCAAGGTCGCCGCAGTCGAGAGAATGATGAAGAACGCCACGCCGTTCGACATCGCCATGCTGACCCAGGTATCAAGGTTGATTCGGCGCAGGTGTCCGCTAGCCTGTTTGGGCGCGTCAAGCAGGGCCTCTTGCGCCGGCTCCGAACGGATCTCATCCACTTCCTGCGACGCGTGCCAGAAAAACAGATAAGGGCTGATCGTGGTGCCCAGTACCGCAACGATAGTGGTCAGGTAGTGGCTCGAGAAGGGTATCGGCGGCTTGACGAGATTCAGGCCCACCGCTTTCCAGTCGAGCCGCATGACGAACGGCGTTGCCACGTAGGCGAGCAATGCGAGCGGGAGCCACTTAAGGAATCGCGCATAGCGATCGTAGGGGACAAAGACTTGCAGCAGCAGGGAAGCGGTGCCCAATAGCACGATGTAGATCTGCACGGGACCGCCGAGCACGAGCGTGACCGCTGCGCCCATTGCCGCCAGGTCCGCTGCAATATTGATCGTGTTGGCAATCAGCAGGATCATGACGGCGGCGTAAAGGATCTGCGAAGGATAGTGGCGGCGCAGGTTGGCCGCGAGTCCGCTGCCGGTGACGCGCCCCATGCGTGCGCTGATCGATTGAATCGCCACCATCAGCGGGTAGGTGAGCAGCACGGTCCATAGCAGGCCGAAGCCGAATTGCGCGCCCGCCTGCGAGTAGGTTGCGATACCGCTCGGGTCGTCGTCGGCCGCGCCTTTCACGAGGCCTGGCCCGAGGCGTCTCGCCCAGGAGCGTTCCGCCTCGTCTTCAACGACGAGTTCAGGCTCGAACGGTTCGTTTGGCACGGTCTTCCCTTATTGGTTTGTGTCCGCACCGAGGCACCGCGGAGGGTGTCGGGTGGGGGTTATCGCGCGGCTATTCGTTCTCCGAGCAGCATTATTCGTGCCACGAGGAAATCATGCGGTTCCGTGAGACGGTTCTTCCCGCGAGGTTGGACGTGGACGGCATTGCCGACTCTGGTCGAAGCATACTCAGTTCTATTAATGAAACAGTCTCGAGCTTCATCCGTGTCGGTCTAAAGCTCGCCTTGCGATTCGATGCGAGGTCAAAGAGTGTGTTCATCAAACATGCTTAAGCGCATTGAAGCGTCCTATGCTTTACTTCGTTGTGCGTGAAACCATAGCGTTTTGCCATGCGCTCATGGCATAGTGCGTCCATTGCCCACACGTAAGGAGGCGGTAATGGCCACTCTAGAGCAAATTCAAGCGCGTATGAAGAAACTCCAGGCGCAAGCCGAAGTGTTGCTTGCCAAACGGGCGCAAGCGGCTGTCGACCAGATCCGCGAACTGATGATCAAGCACGGCTTGACCACCGTCGATATCGAAGCACGCGCCAAGGCAAGGCGCGAAGCCAAGGTGGCCGGACGCCGTCTTTCAAACGGAGCCGCCAGCGCTAAAGGCAAGATGCCGCCCAAGTACAGGGATCCTAAAACCGGCGCAACCTGGAGTGGTCATGCGCGGCCGCCTGCCTGGATCAAGAACGTGAAGGACCGCACCCGTTTCCTGATTGATGGGGCGGCGGCGATTGCGCTGAACGGCAGCGGCGCTAGCCACGCAACGACTGCGGCCAGGAAGGTGTCGGCGAAGAAAGCGGCTGCTAAGAAAGCGCCCGCAAAGAAGGCCACCGCAAAGAAGGCCACCGCAAAGAAGGCCGTTGCTAAGAAAGCCGTGACGAAGAAGGTTGCAACCCGGAAGGTCGCAACGAAGAAAACCGCGGCCAAGAAACCCGCAGCCAGGAAAACAGCCGTAAAGAAAACGGTTGCCAGGAAGGTTTCAACCGCGAAGCGGGCACCCGCCCGGAAGGCCGCCGCCAAAAAGGCCGCGCCGAGCGCTGCAGCGTAACGGAACCGGCCGCTCGATCGCCTGTTAGAAACGACATTGGCCCGCCAAGGCGGGCCAATGTGTATGCAGGAACGCGAGTTCCGGCGCGCTGTTACAGCGGCGTAATATTGGCCGCTTGCTTACCCTTCGGGCCTTGCTTCACTTCGAAGCTGACCTTCTGGTTTTCTTGCAGCGATTTGAAGCCACTTCCCTGGACTTCAGAAAAATGCGCGAACAGGTCTTCACCGCCGCCGTCCGGCGTAATGAAACCAAAGCCCTTTGCATCGTTAAACCACTTCACTGTACCTGTTGCCATTTTCCTGAATTTTCCAAAAAAGACGTTGTGTTGGTGCCGGTTAGCCGAGGTCGGCAAGACGCGACGCTTCTTTTTACCACAGGCAAATGACAATTCACAACCAGGGTCGCTACCGCCTGTCGCCGGAAGTCCCTCGTTTCGGCGCTACCCCGCGCAGCGTAACGGCCTCGGTCTCCGCCCGCAGGCTTTTCACGCGCGCCGCCAACGCAGCTGCGCTGGCCCGTGACGGAAACGGATCGAAGGCATAACCGCGGCGCGCCCAGGCATCGAGACCGCCCTTTAGCGCGCGAATACGCGTAAACCCTTTGCGGCGCATCTGTTGCGTAATTCGCATTGCCGTCGCCTCATCCTGACAGACGCAATACACCACGCGATTCCTTTCGGGCAAAGCCTCCTCGATGTCCGCCTGCGAGGTCGCGTCGAGCCGCTGCGCGCCGGGTATGCGATGCGTATCGTCCAGTAGCGCCGACTCGGGCCGGGCATCCAGAATAATGGGCGGAGATTCGGTGCGCAGCGTCGCTTCAAGCTGTTCCTGGGTAATCCGAACCCGCTTCAACCAGCGTCTAAAGCGCCAACGCTGGATACAGCGGTAGACGAAGTACAGCAGCGACGCGGCCAGCACCAGGTCGATCACGGTGGTGCCATGCGCCCGGACGGAGAGCACGAACAGGCTGAGCTGCTTTTCGAACACGGCTCCGCCGAGCAGCCAGAATGTTGCCCATACGGAAGCGCCCAGCAGGTCCCATGCGAGAAAGATTTTTGGGTCGACACGGGTTGTGCCCATCAGCGGCGGAGTGGCGATACCCAACCCAGGAACGAATTTGGACACCGACACGATCGGCGCTCCGAAACGTTCAAACAGCGAGCGCGCGGTCCGCACGTGTGTACCGGCGGACATCGACAGGCGCGAAAGGGCATTGATCAGCCGTTGGCCGTACCGGCGTCCCGCGATAAACCAGATCCCGTCGCCGATCAATGCGCCGAGCACGGCTGCGGGCAGCACGTACCAGAACGACAAGGTTCCGCTGGCAATCGCGGAGCCGGCGAAGAGCAGGACCGGTACCGCGGGTATGGGCACACCAAGACGGGTAAGAAGCACGTTTAGAAAAACGACCCCGCCACCCCAGGTCGAAATTTCCGATTGCGGAAACTCTATCAATTGCAGTACTCCTGAGGTCACGAACGAGGGGGAGCGGCATGTCTGCTGTGCCTGCATTCGTGGCGTGCTGTATCTGGAATCGGGAGATCCTGGCAGACGTCAGCACAGGTTCATTCTACGTTTGAATCGATCAGCGTGACGCGCACACCTTCGCATCCGGCGCTGCTCGATACCTCCAGTTCGCGCCAGCCGCTCGCTTCGCCTTGAACGGAGATGAGCGGATCGATTTGCCTGTCGGGACGCAACACATTGAACGGCCACGACGGACGGCGCAAGCGCTCATGCACGAGCGAGCCTAACCAGATCGGCGCAGCGGGCGTGCCGCTTTTACGTTGCACGGCATAGTCGGTGGACCAGAAACGCAAGACGTCGCGTTCGTCGCGCGCGTCGCGGGCGCGAGTAAAGACCAGCGCGGACGGTTCGCCGTTGTTGAGCTTCGGCAGTACCGGCAAGGCGGTGGCTTCGGGATCGGGCGCCACCAGCGAGAGGAGCGAGCGTGCCGACAGTTGCGTGCCTTCTATCCAGCCTCGACGACTCAACTGCGCTTCGATCTGCTCGCGGTTGGCCGACCATTGCACCGTAATCGGCTCGCGCCGGTCGCCCGTCATGTCGGACCGGTAGCACGCGAAGGTCTTCCAGAGCGTATCGGTCCATTGCGCTTCGGTGACCACGTTCAAGGGACGATTCGGCAGGCTGGAAGGTTCGCTGGTGGCGCGGCTAAGGACGATCTGCGGCGCCGCGCTCGCGCAGATCACCAGCAGCATCACGGCAGGCATGAACTCGCGCGAAGCGGGCACCGTGGGGTTGCGCCAGACAGCGGTCAGTGCGACGACGGCGACCCAGATCGCCGCGAATGCCGCGCCGCCAACTGCATCGGAGAACGAAAAACGTCCGAAGTAGAGGCCCGCGAACGCGACGGCAATGACAATCGCGGTGCTGAGCGTCGTCGCAAGAATTCCCTGGATTTTGCCGACCCGCCGCGCCAGCAGAAACGCGAGGAAGCCGTAGACGATCGCGCTTGCCGCGACGTGATTGCTGGGGAACGCATACGCGTCGAAACTCCCTTGACCCAGTGGCGCACGCCGCACGGCCAACTGGATCGCGAAGATCAGCAACTGCGAAAAGGCGACGGCAGCCAGCCAGTAGGCAACCGCCAGCCAGCGCCGTTCATACGTCATCCATACGATCACGGTTGCGACGACGGCTGCGAGTGTGGGGACGCTGCCCAGGGTCGCGAGGCCCGATATCAAGGTGTCGGCCCAGGTGGAGTGGATCGATTGCAGGAATCGATAGACGGACATATCCACCTGAACCAGCGGGTCGCCATTGGCGACGCCCTTCAATACTCCGAAGAAAATGCCGGCGAACAACAACACCAGCACGGAGATGATCGCGACGATGCCCATGGCCGGACGCTCGGGATTCAGCACCTGCAGGAGGAAGGTGGCGGCACGTCCGTTGTGACACCGTGCCCAGGCAATCAGTTTGAGACGCGAGGCGATCGTCCATGCCTGTGCGCGCGACAGGATCAGGCGCATCAAGCGGAAGCTGAGCCAACCGATTGCCGCCAGAATCGCAATCACGGCGACGAGTCGAAACGACACTGCGCCGGCCAGTTGCAGCGACGCGCCGAACACGACACCCGGCAGAATGTGCGCCGGCGCCCACAACAGGGCCGACACGACGTTCATCGCATAGAAGCGCACCGGACTCATGCCCAGCATGCCGGCGACGACCGGCACGATCGCTCGCAAGGGCGCGATGAAACGGGCAAACACGACGCTGCGCGCGCCATGCGCCGCGAAATACTGTTTCCCGCCGTGCAGAATCTGTGGATGCGTGCTGAAGGGCCAGAGCTGGACGATCTTGCTGCGGTAGCGGCGACCCAGCCAATAGCTGATGCCGTCGCCGGCGACGGCGCCGGCGAGCGCGCAGGCGAACAGCCAGCCGAGGTTTAGGGTTCCGGTGCCCACGAGGGCGCCGGCGAGGAACATCGCCGTGCTGCCGGGAATGAAAGTGCCGACGACAGCGACCGACTCCAGGAACGCGGCAAGGAAAACCACCGCCAGCGTCCATTCCGCGTGGCCGCCGAGCAGATGCAACAGGTGAAGATACGCGTGCTCCATCTACTTCTCCGGCAGTTCGGCGCGATGAACGAATCAACGCGATCGGGAAACGCGCCATGTCGAAATATAACCTCAGCAGATGTCGTGCCGTGCTGCTTCGCTCACGCATAAGCGGTCTGGGCCGGCGGCGGGGGGTCTTTGAGGGCGCGCGTTTGCGGTTGGCCGGCGGCGTCGTTGACGTCTTGCGAACTTGACCTATAACGGAGTTGCGGCGCGGTCGTTCTGTGTATCGGGGTCGGCCGCAGCCGGTCCGAAGCGTGCCATTGGTGCATTGCACGGGCCGGTCCGGCAGCAAGGCTGGGCGATTGGAGCCGTTACCCAGGTAATGGGTACCCGATGCAAGGAGTGTCGAGATGAAATCACTTTTCGTGTTGCCGTTGGCTAGCGCTGGCCTGCTTCTGGCAGCCGGCATGGCGAGCGGGCAGGACAGGACGATGGACGTCCAACCACAGGGCCGCGCCATCCTGGAGCAGAACGCGAACCAGTCCGCGCAAGACGCGACGGATATGCCCTACAGCGAAACCGGGCCGACCGGCAAGCCGACCGCGGGTTCCATCACCCATGCCTCGTATGGCGGCACGGCCGATTTCGGCGCAGAGTCGGGTGGCCCGCGGTGCGCAACGGGTCCCCGCTGCAACATTTTCCGCGGCCGATGACGGCAACGAAATGGCGCCCTTGCGGTATCGCGCGATGCTTCGAACGTTCGCAAACGCCATGTGCAGGAAAAGCGGTGCAATGCCAGAGATGGCATTGCACCGTCACGCGTCTCTCGGCGCAGCGCGAGAATTAAAGCGACATTAAAGATTTATCTACCTCGTCGGACGCGTTGTCGCTCAGGCACGACACTTACGCATCGCAAATCCGCTAATTTTTTTCCAGAAAGAAATGCGAGCCCGCTTCGCTCAAGGCGCTAGCGTGTCCGCGTTTCGCACTTGCGCTTGTTGAAAGACTGAGTTTCGCCTGAGAGCTCTCGCCAAAGAAAGCGGCTACTTAAACTTCGCTTGCACTTTCATGTCGCTGCAGCCGCATGCAGCGGCGCTGCGTCACGGCGCACAGAAGGGCGCTAAAGCGCGTAGCAGGCAGAGATTCTCCACTCCACTCATCAGGTAAAGGTAAATGAAAAAAACGTGTTTGGCCGGACTGTTGTCCGCACTTGCGCTGTCTAATGTCGCGCATGCTCAGAACAGTGTCACGCTCTACGGCATTATCGATGAGGGCCTCGACTTCACCACCAACGCGGCCGGCAACCGGGGATACCAGATGGTGAGCGGCGATACGGCCGGCAGCCGTTTCGGCCTGAAAGGCAGCGAAGACCTCGGCGGCGGCATGAAGGCCATTTTCCAGTTGGAAAACGGCTTTAACACCAACACGGGTGCGGCGGGCCAGGGCGGCCTGATGTTCGGCCGTCAGGCATACGTGGGCTTGTCCTCGGCGCAATACGGCACGATCACGATGGGCCGCCAGTACGATCCGACCATCGACATGTGGAGCGGCTTCACGGCAGCCGGCAACTGGGAAGGCGATCTCGGCGCGCATCCGCTTGACAACGACAACGCGGATTGGGACTACCGCATCCAGAACTCGGTCAAGTACGTGTCGCCGACCGTGGCGGGCTTCACCGGCGAAGCCATGTACGGCTTTAGCAACGAAGCCGGCGGTTTCGCCGACAACCGGATGTACAGCGCGGCGCTCCAGTACCAGATGGGAGCGCTTTCCGCTGTATTGGCCTATATGAAGACCAACAACGGCGGTGCGAATACCGGCGGGGCATCGCCGAGCACGACGATCGTGTTCAGCGGGTCCTCGCAACAGAACATCGACGCCGGTGCTTCGTACAAGTTCTCCGACAAGGCCGTGGTCTCGCTGGCCTATTCGCACATCGATGTCTACAACCCGACCTACAGCGAGTATTTCACCACGCAACCGGTCGCGGGTACGCAAAACTCATGGAAGTTCGATAACTTCGAAATCAACGGCCAGTACTACTTCGCGCATGACTTCTGGCTCGGTGCTGCCTATACGTTTACGCGCGCCCATATCTCCACGGTGACGGGCAGCTCGGATGCAAACTGGAACCAGTTGTCGCTCATGCTCGACTATGATCTGAGCGCGCGCACTTCTGTCTACGTGCAAGGGGCTTATCAGCACGCGGACGGCAAGACGGGTCAGGACTTCGATTACGCGAACATTGTCGGCTCGCCGAGTCAGTCGTCGACCGGCAACCAGATGGTGTACCGCATTGCGATGATGCATCGCTTTTAAGGCGTCCGCGATTTAACTGCAACATGCAAAAGCACAGACCGGATTCCGGTCTGTGCTTTTTTCATTGTTGTGCGTTTTAACACGTCTGGCAGGGGCTAAAGCTAAGTTTCTTGCCTGACGTGATAGTTGGTAGTGAGGGTAATGTAAAGAATCCATCTTGATGTTTCATGCAATGCGCACAAAGTGACGGGTTTTTCATCTTTGTGCGGTCTGGTATTTATTCGCGTAAGGCTATGATGCCGACACTGTGACGATTCTGACCATGCTTTGGCAGTTTATGTAAGCTATGGAATCCTTATTGTAATGTTGAGCCTATCCGGAAGCCCATATCCCAGGACGCGAGACGAAATCGACCAGCATGAATGCTCAGGAATTTAATCGCTGTCGATCCGGTCCAGGCGGGTCCACGTTCTTAACGAATCAACACGCGAGGGGCCGATGACCGTGTCCACTCTGGAACTTGGCAAAGTACGAGGAACGGCGATCTCCACTGAGACACGAGCTACGCATTCGACGAGCCGTCCGGGCCAGCGCTGGCATACGAGCACGTTTAGATGGCTGTCGGCTTACGCCGCGATCTTCACGCTGTGTTTCATGGCCTTATTGGGGTTCCTCGAATATTCGGTCGGCGCGGCGATGGAACGCGAGGCGGACAGCGCGATTCACTGGCAGATGCGTTACTTCGATTCGAAAGGCGACGACCGGCTGGTGTCCGCGATTGAAAGACGGATCGAGCGGGAGAACCGGCACGCAAATTACTACGGCCTGTTTACGCCGGACGGCCAGCGCATTGCCGGCGACATCATGGCGTTGCCGCACGGCTTGAAGTTCGAACTGGCGAGCGAGTCCCACAGTTCGACCACGGGCAGCACGCTGATGCTCGCAGAGAATCCTTCCACGCCCACAGTACGCGTGATGGGAGAGACCCGCGCCAATGGCGACCAACTGGTGATCGGGCGCAGCCTGGACGATGTGCGGCAAGTGCGCGAGGAATTGACCCGCGCGCTGATCGGCGGGGGCGTGCTGTGTCTGGTCCTCAGTCTCGGCACCGGTCTCCTGCTGAGTTTTCGTCAGATGCGGCGGGTGGCGGACATGCGGCGCGTCACGACTCGCATCGCCAATGGCGATCTGGCGCAACGCTTGCCGATTGGCGGCCGCGATGAACTGGACATGCTTTGCCATCTCGTCAATCACATGCTTACCGAAGTGGAGCGTCTGATGAACGAGGTCAAAGGCGCGTGCGACGGCATTGCGCACGACCTGCGCACGCCGCTCGTGCGCTTGCGCCTGCAGTTGGCGAACCTCGCGGAGCGGGTGCGCGACAACGGCGACGAGGCGGCCAATACGTTGCTTGCCCATGCGCGCGTCGAGGCGGATTCCATTCTCGACCGCTTCGGCGCCATGCTGCGCATTTCGGAAATCGGCGCATTGCAACGGCGCAGCGGCTTCGACATTGTGTCCTTGCAGACGCTCGTCGAGGAACTGTGCGACCTGTATCAACCGCTCGCAGAGGAAAAGTCGATCAAGCTGCAGTTGAGCACCGAAGCGGTCGATTCGGTCCACGCCGATCGGGCGCTGCTGTTCGAGGCTTTCAGCAATCTGCTCGACAACGCCATCAAGTTCGCGCCGGAAGGGGGCGATGTCAGCGTGGTGTTGCGATCGGACCAGGCGGGTCCGCAACTTGTGATCGCCGACAACGGACCGGGCATCCCGGTGAGCGAGCGCAACGCGGTGCTCAACCGCTTCTACCGCGTCGAGCAGACGCGTCACATACCAGGCACGGGGCTTGGGCTCGGCATTGTGTCCGCAATCGTCCGTCTGCATGATTTCGAACTCCGCATTGGCGGCGAAGAGTGCGGCACGACGATCACCATCGATTGCTGGTCACACAACCTGCAGTAGGTCCTAACGCTAGATGAGAATTCTGCTGGTGTCGTCCTCCGAGACGGAGACGGTTTACCTTCATAAGGCGTTCAGGGAGAGCGCGCACAGCGTACACGTAGCGGATAACCTGCGTTATGCCCTCTATCTGGCCTCGCATGAAGCGTTCGATGCGATTGTCGTTTCCGCGGTGGGGCTGTCCCTGATGACCGCACTGTTCGACGCGCTGCCCGAACTGGCCAGGCTGCCGCGCGCACCGTCGGTGATCGTTGCGCTTGCAAGCGGTACCTCGCAAGATCGCGCGCGCGTGCTGCGCGCCGGTGCGGACGCCTGCTTCGTGCAACCGTATTCGTTTCTCGAGATGCAGGAGCGCATGCTGGCGCTTCATCGCACTTCCGTGGCGCGTTCGGCGCAGCCGGCCGTTACGACGCCGGCGCTGAAGCTGGACCCGTTGACGCGCGATCTCGTCGAAGACGGCAAGCGCGTGCTGTTGACGAAGCGCGAATATCTGCTGATTGAATGCCTGCTGCGTCAGGCGAAGGCGCCGGTAGCGAGAGATCAGTTGATCCGTTACGCGTGGCCGGACAAGGAGGATGTCGAACCCGCCAGCGTCAACCTGGTGGTATCGCGCCTGCGGCGCAAGCTGGAGCTGAATGGGTTCAGGGTCCGCGTCGAGACCATTAGCCGCTTCGGCTATCAATTGGCTTCGTGATAAAGCCTGGCGTGGGGTGTCGGGCCGGCTCGCGCCCGCGCTATGCGGACCGGCGCGAGCAGGCTGCAGGAGATCCGGCAGTCCGCTTCGCCCGGCCATTCACATGCGATGACGCGTGTTGCGCGAAACGTTCACGGATGCGCGTACACGGTGCTGTTCAGGTAGGCGAGCTGGCCGTCCTTTTCTGCGTGTACGAGTTCGCCATAGACTTCGGCGCGGGTCTTCGGTGCAACGGCCTGGCCGGTCGGCGGAACCCATGTGCCGACTTGCGGCGTGGCGTTCGACATCGCCACGGTGGTCGTGGCATTGTCGGCCGGAGCGTTGGTGGCCGGATTGCTTTGGGCGAATGCCGTGCCGGTAGCGAGAATGCTCAACAGGGCTGCGATCTTCAGTGCTTTCATGACTGCTCCTTCATGCGGAAAAGATGGTGAGGTCCGGGCTGTACCGCGTCATGCGGTGCGCGTCTCGGTAAGAAGCAGAATAGAGAGGTAGGCCTATCGCAACGCGAGCATGAAAGTGAAGAGATTTTTAATCGGCTGCAGCGCTTAGCTGAGTATGTAGCCCGAACCCCTGACGGTATGGATCTGCGGATCCTCGCCCGCCGCACTCACCTTCTTGCGCAAGCGCCCCACGTGAACGTCGATGAGGTTGGTGCCCGGGTCGAAGCGGCAGCCCCAGACACCTTCGAAAATCATCGTGCGCGTGAGCACCTGGCCCGGATGCCGCATCATGTATTCGAGCAGTTTGAGTTCGGTGGGCTGAAGGTCCAGCGCCTCGCCGTGATGACTGGCCTGGCGCTTGAGCAGGTCGAACGCCAGTTCGCCGACCTGCAGGCAGGTCTCGACGCTGCGAACCGGGGTCTTGCGCCGCAATAGCACTTCGGCGCGTGCGGCCATCTCCTCGCGTGCAAACGGTTTGGTGAGGTAGTCGTCGCCGCCTGCGCGTAGGCCGCGAACGCGCTCGTCGACGTTCGACATCGAGCTCACCAGCAATACGGGCGTGTCGATGCCCGCGTCGCGCATGGTGGCGAGAATCGTCAAGCCATCCAGATCGGGAAGCGTGCGGTCGAGCGTCACGAGGTCGTAGGTGAACGCCATGACCCTGGCGATGCCGTCGCGTCCGCAGCGCGCAACGTCCACTTCATAGCCGGACTCGGATAGCGCGCTCAGAATCTCCTGAATCATCAATTCATCGTCTTCAACAGATAGCACTTTCGGCATGGCTTGTTCGTTCAGGGAGGAGGGGCGTGAGGGAAGCCTGCATCTGCATGACCCATGGCGAATCCAGGGAGCAGGTCGTACGAACATCATCGCTGAGCGCGCGTAACCGGACGTCGCCACGGGGATGAAGGGTTTTTAATGGTTTTGCAACAGGACTGTGGGCTGCCTTTGCCAGGCAACGCCGGCATCGCGAAGAGACTGCGTCCCGGCGATGCGGTTTCCGGAAGGGCCGGGAAGCGAATGATTGCCGCCGAGACGGAGCCGAAAATTTATTTGTGTCAGACTAGATCGATGTCGGCGCCGCAACCGCATAATTTCGCCCGGTTCGCCTCGCTCACCCGCTCAGGACCGCGCTTTCACGTCTCGTGGCGTGAGGCGTCAGCAGCCATATCCCGCACGAAGGCCGCGCCTTGCGTGCGGTTCCGGCGAGCGCAGACGCAACACCTTCCGGCTCCATTCCTTCTTCACTCGGTTTTTCATGCGCACCAAGTTCATCAAATGGTTTTTCATTGTCTGCCTGCTCGGCAGCGGCACGGTCTACTCCGCGTTGATTCTGCTGCTGTTTCCTTTCGTCGGCAGGGCCGGGCGGTACTGGCTGGCAGCGCAATGGTGTCGTGCAATGGTCGCATGGATGCGCTGGCTGCCGGGCGTCACGTGTTCGGTGGAAGGCCTCGAACATCTTCCGGCGGGACCCTCCATCCTCTTGTGCCGTCACGAATCCACATGGGAGACGCTGGCCTTTCTCGCGCTGTTTCCGCGGCGGATCAGTTTTGTGTTCAAGGAAGACCTGCTGCGCATTCCGTTCTTCGGCTGGGTGCTGCGCGGGCTCGACATGGTCAGCCTGAACCGCGGCTCGCCGCGCCAGGCGCATCAGGCGGTGACACAGGAGTGCGCCGCACGGCTCGCCAAGGGTGATGTGGTGGTGATATTTCCGGAAGGCACGCGCGTGCCGCACGATGCCCCGCCGCGCTTGACCTCGGGCGGTATTCGTCTGGCATGCGCGACCGGCGCGCCGGTGGTGCCGGTAGTGCACAACGCAGGCAAAGTTTGGCCGGCGAAGGGCTGGCCGGACCGGAAGGGGCACATTCGGGTGGTCGTGGGGCCGGAATTTTCATCGCGCGAGACGTCGCAGCAGGACTTGAGCCGGGCCGTGCACGACTGGATGAAGACGGCTTTGCTGGAACTTTGAGGCGCGGCGTCCGGACGGTCTGGGCGCGCTTCGTCGCGTCTTTGCAACGGCGCGGGCGTGCCGGGGGGGCGGTGGGCCGTCCCAAACCGCCGCCACATAAGCAAATGGCCCGCCGAAGCGGGCCATTTGCAGCAGGGGGAACGGGTTCCCGGCCTGTTACAGCGGCGTGATGTTTGCCGCTTGCTTACCCTTCGGGCCCTGCTTCACTTCGAAGCTGACCTTCTGGTTTTCCTGCAGCGATTTGAAGCCGCTTCCCTGGACTTCCGAGAAATGTGCGAACAGATCTTCGCCGCCGCCGTCAGGCGTAATGAAACCAAAACCCTTTGCATCATTGAACCACTTCACAATACCGGTTGCCATTTTTTAATCCATTCAATTTAAATGTCGCGTTCGCGTTTGCCGCGTCTTCGCCCCGCGACCGAACGCGAAGAATGACTTTGTACCACGCTGATATCCAACCTGCCAATCATCATGTTTCAGCGATGCGTTCTAAACCACGAAATCTCAGTCAAATTTGTGTTGGGAGAATGTAATGTGCCGGTAGGGTAAACTGCGACCCACACTCTCCCAGGAAATACATGAAACACTACTTGCAGGAAGAGTTGACATCGTTTTGGGGCCGTCTGACCCCCTATCTCGCGCTGTTGGAGTCCGCGCAAAGCGGCGCGCTGGAGCCGATTGGGCGTGTCACCGTCGACACGGACGAACGCCAGGCATTCGCGCTGCATACCACCGATGTGAAGCCACACGGCGATACGTCGGACGTTCCGACGGGACAAAGCGCCACCTACACGCGTTTGAAGGCCGATGGCGCCGCCTGGGGCCCCTGGCTAAGGGAAGCGTACTGATCACGGCGGCGAACGCCGCTTCCAGAGGGCTGTGCGGGCGCGATGCCCGCTCCGCTCCGCCACTCAATCTGTTTCAGCGTATGAGCAAGTCTGCATTCATCCCCAGCGTTCCGGCGCAATCCGAGAGTGATTTCGACGTCTCGGCGTCCTCGCGCCTCGCCGGCTACCGGCGCTTTTTCGGCGTGTTGAACGTGGTCCGCAAGACCGACGGCCGACTGTTGTTCCCGTTCGACGGTGCGCCCGAACTTGGCCCGTTCCCGACGAAAGTGGAGGCGCTGGCGGCTGCCCAGGTGTATGGCGAGCATATCGTCGCCGCCGACCTGGCCAATCCGGAGCTATAGCAGACCTGGCGGCAGCCGTATGTCGTGTCCTTGCGCCGGACGTCGCTTGCAGGACGAGTCTGCAAGGACGGCTACACGGTCTGACGCCGCAACGAAACGCATCGATATGCTCGGTAGTACTGACGGACACTGCTGCATGTTATTGCGGATCGGTTTTGGCCTGCGTCGTTTGAGTGTTCGACGTGTCGCTGGATGAAGGCATGCTCATGCTGCCTTGATCCATCATCATGCCGGCGGGTTTGGTGGTCCACGGGCTGTTGATCGGATCGCCTTGATACGTCATCCCAGCCGTTGCCGCACCGTGCGCGTTACCCGCACCGCCGTTGTTGCCCGCAAACGCTGCTCCCGACACGCTCAACGACACTGCAGCCGCGCCCGTCATGACGACGGTCAGAATTGCCTTGTTCATTTCGATTCTCCCGGTAAGCGATGCAAGATTGCGTCGCGTCACTTCATATACGGGGAAATGCCGGCACTGGATGCACACCTTCGGTCACGCCACGATGCGCCGTGCGATCTCTTTCAGTTCCTCACCGCAAGCAGCCGTAACCTGGCGTTACCAATCTCGCATGCAGGTTTCACCTGTAAATGAGAACCCTCCCTAGACTTCCGTCACTGCGGTGGCCGTCGCGCATTCCGCTACGCGCGCCAGGCTTTTTCTTGCGGGAGACATCAATGCAACGAACGCGTCACCCCCTCGTGACCGCCCAGTTGGATGGCACGGAACTGTGTGCCGATTATTGCCAGCAAACCGGCCGCTTGCGGATTCTCCAGGGGACCGCCGTCGTACGGGAATGGTTTCCGCCCAACTCGTGGATTGCCATCGCATCGGTGGCCGGCGCCCGCAACTGGGGGACGCGGCCCGATTCCGATGAGCTGCAGATCTTGCTGGCAAGTCAGGTGTCGTTGCTGCGGATCGGCTAGTCGAGCCGGCGCTTCAGCCACGCCGACCCTTCCCCTCTCCTTCATGCCAAACATGAGTTTTTCGAATGTTTGGTGCCCAAATTAGTCGCTTGTCGCCCCTCGCTACGCGGAGAAGAATTCTGCCCATGCAGCGGCGGCATGGAATCCATAGCCGTCGGCCATGCGTTTTTCGCACTATGCCACCTGGTAACGACTATGCGACTCGATCGGAATTTTGTGAGCGGCCAGTTCATCGATCCCGCCAGCGACGAACTCATTTCCGTCTACAACCCCGCCACCGAGGCCCTGATTGCCCGCGTCGCGGGCACCTCGAAGGACGAAGCGATTGCCGCGGTCAACGCGGCGGCGCTTGCGCAGAAAGGCTGGCGTAAGCTGCCGTCCGCCGAACGCGCGGTTTATCTGCACAAGCTTGCCGACGCGCTGACCGAATGCGCGCCTGCGATCGGCGCGGCGCTCGCGCTGGAGTCGGGCAAGAGTGTCGCCGACGCAACCAGCGAAGCCATCTATGCCGGCCAGATCACGCGCTATCACGCGGAATGGGCGCGCCGTATCGAAGGCGAAGTCATTCCGAGCGACACCCCCGACGAGAACCTGGTGCTGCATCGCGAGCCGATTGGCGTCGTGGCTTGCCTGATTCCGTTCAACTATCCGGTCTACACGTTCATGCGCAAGGTCGCGCCTGCGCTGATTGCCGGCAATACGGTGGTGGTGCGGCCGAGCAACAACACGCCGACGTCCGCGTTCGAAATCGCCAAGGCTGTCGAACGCGCGGGCCTGCCGGCCGGTGTGGTGAACATTCTGGCGATGAGCCACGACATTGCGGAAACGCTTTGCACGCATCCGGCGGTCGGCATGATCACGCTGACGGGCAGTGTGGGCGCGGGCCGCAAGGTGCTTGAGTACTGCAAGGCGAACATCGCGAAGCCGTCGCTCGAACTGGGCGGCAAGACACCCGCGATCATCGAGCCGGATGCCGATCTAGAGAAGGCCGCGCGCGAACTCGTCGCGTCCAAGACCACGCACTGCGGCCAGTTGTGCACGGCGATCGAACGTGTGTACGTGCACGAAAGCGTGCATGACCGTTTCGTCGCGCTGCTCAAGCAGCATATGAGCGCCGTGAAATCGGGCGATCGCGCCGACCATCCCGCTTTGATGGGACCGCTCGTCAACGAGGCGTCGCGCCGGTCGATTCATGCCATGGTCGAACGCGCGGTAGAGGCGGGCGCCAGGCTCGAGACGGGCGGCGAGTTGCCGGACGGCAAGGGCTTCTTCTATCCGGCCACGTTGCTGTCGAACTGCCGTCAGGACATGGAGATCATCCAGGAAGAAACCTTCGGTCCGATCATGCCGGTCGTGAAATACAGCACGCTCGACGAAGCGCTTGGGATGGCTAACGATCACCAGTTCGGCCTCTCTTCGGTGCTGTACACCGAGAACTATCGCACGGCGATGAAGATTGCCAACGGCATCGAAGCCGGCGAACTGTACGTGAACCGCACGCCGGCCGATCCGTACCAGGGCTTCCACGCAGGCTGGAAGCGCTCAGGCCTGGGCGGCGACGATGGCAAGCACGGCATGCTCGAATTCACGCAGACCCGCCTCGTGGTCATGAAGTACTAAAGCAACGTTTATTCGGACCCGGCGCGCCGCTCGCAGCGGCGCGTCTTCCTCAACCTGCAGATTCGCGCAAGCACGCTGCAACCATAACAAAAGATATCGGGGACTCGACAAAGCCGGTGCAACCCTGCACCGCAGGCCTTGCGTGTCTCTTAGGAGCACCTCAGTGTCATCTCAGTCCGTCCAATCCGCCGCCTCGCTGGCCGCATCCAACGACGCAGCCGCCTTGCGCGAAACCCCGGCGCAGCGCTATGTGCAACTGCTGCTGCTGGTGATCGCCGCCGGTGCGATCTATCCGATTCTCTATCTGCGGCAGGTGTACCAGCCCACGATGCTGGAAGTGTTTCATATCACCGACAGTCAACTGGGCTATCTGTATTCGTCGCTCGGCACCATCTTTTTGCTGAGCTATCTGCCGAGCGGCTGGCTCGCCGATCGCATCGCGCCGCGCCTGCTCATCTGCTTTTCGCTGATCGCAACCGGTGCGCTCGGTCTGTGGTATTCGACCGCCCCGTCGTTTCATCTGCTGATGGTGATCTTCGGCGGCTGGGGCCTGTCGACAGGTCTTACGTTCTGGGCCGCCGTGATCAAGCGTGTGACGATGATCGCCGGCGCGCATGAACAGGGCCGTTTCTTCGGCTTTCTCGACGGCGGCCGCGGCCTGGTTGAAGCGCTGCTGGCAACCGTCGCCATCACGCTGTTCGCATGGGCCACGCAGACGCGCGGCGAACCGGTGGCGGCCGGCTTCAAGCTGGTGGTCTACATGTACGCGTTCCTGTGCATCGCGCTGGGCGTGGTGCTCGGGATGGTGAAGGATCCGCAGGGTAGCAAGGCCGCCGCGGAGCAAGCTGCCACGCGCAAACGCAACAACGTGCTGGTCGACCTGAAGACGCTCGCGACGATTCCGGAGCTGTGGCTTGTCGCCGCGATTGTGTTTTGCGGCTACCAGGTGTTCTGGGCAACGTACAGCTTTTCCGCGTATCTGCATGAAGGGGCGATCGGCCTGTCGGTGGTGATGGCCGGCACGATCACGACGCTCAAGTTGTGGATGCGGCCGATTGGCGGCATCGGCGGCGGCTTCCTGGGTGACCGCTTCTCCAAGATTTCGGTGCTGGTGATCGCGCTGTTTCTGGCCGCGCTCTCGCTGCTGGGACTGATCGCCGCGCCTGGCATCGGCAGCCATGTGGCGCTGGTGTTCCTCGTACTGTTCATCGGCATTCTGACCTACGCCATTCGCGGCCTTTACTGGTCGTTGCTCGATCGTTGCAATGTGCCGGTCGAAACGATGGGCCTCGCGATTGGTTTGATCTCGGTACTGGGCTACTCGCCGGACGTCTTCCTGCCGCTCATCAACGGCTACCTGACACAGACGTATCCCGGCGTATTCGGCTATCAACTCTACTTTGGCTATGTAGCCGCAGTGGCAGCGCTCGGTGGCTTTGCCGCGCTTGCGCTGAGAAACAGGCTTAACAGGAAAGAAGGTGCGTAAATGAAAGTTGTTTCGCTCGAAACGCATATTGTCGCTGTACCGCCGCCGCATCTGGGCGGCATGTACTGGATCTTCGTCAAGCTGAAGACGGCTTGCGGAATTGAAGGTGTCGGTGAAATCTATTCGGCGACGTTCCATCCGGATGCGATGACACACATCATCGACGACGTGTTCGGCCGTTATCTGCAGGACAAGGATCCGCATCACGTCGAGCGGCTGTGGCGCGAGGCCTATTCGAGCGGCTTCACGCAGCGCCCGGATCTGACCATGATGGGCGTGGTCAGCGGTCTCGAGATGGCGTGCTGGGACATCATCGGCAAGGCGGCGGGCAAGCCGGTCTATGAATTGCTGGGTGGCATGGTCAACGAGCGGCTTCGTTCGTACACCTACCTGTACCCGAAGAACAGCCACGGCGAATACGATTACGACGACCCGGATCTGGCCGCCGAATGCGCGGTGGAGAACGTGAAGCGCGGCTTCACCGCAGTCAAGTTCGACCCGGCGGGTCCGTACACCGCCTATTCGGGCCACCAGTTGTCGATGGAAGTGCTGGACCGTTGCGAGCTCTTCTGCCGCAGGGTGCGCGAAGCCGTGGGCAGCAAGGCCGATCTGCTGTTCGGCACGCACGGTCAGATGGTGCCCTCCTCGGCCATTCGTCTCGCCAAACGCCTCGAGAAATACGACCCCTTGTGGTTCGAAGAGCCGGTGCCGCCAGGACAGGAAGGGGCCATGGCCCAGGTCGCGAAGCACACCAGCATTCCGATCGCGGCAGGCGAGCGGCTGACCACCAAGTACGAATTCTTCAAGCTGCTCGAAGCGGGCGCCGCGTCGATCCTGCAACTGAATGTGGCGCGCGTGGGCGGTCTGCTCGAAGCGAAGAAAGTGGCGAGCATCGCCGAGGTGTATTACGCGCAGATCGCGCCGCATCTCTACAACGGCCCGGTCGGCGCTGCGGCCAGCATCCAGCTGGCGGCTTGCACGCCGAACTTCCTGATTCAGGAAAGCATCGGTACGTGGGGCGGTTTCCACGCGGAAGTGTTGAAGACGCCGATTCGCTGGGAAGACGGCTACATCATTCCGTCGCAGGAGCCGGGTCTCGGTGTGGAGTTGAACATGGACGTGGTGCGGCAGCATTCGCCGTACACGGGCGAACGGCTGCATCTGCAGATGGCCGCGAAACCCGCGGACGTCAAGGATCTCGCGCCGGCCAAGGGTTGAGCTTGAGACTTACTTTCGCATTCACTGAAGCGGACGCCGTCGGGCGAGATAGACCATGAACTACGACTACATTATTGTCGGCGCGGGCTCTGCGGGCTGCATCCTCGCCAATCGCCTGACGGCGTCGGGCCAGCATTCCGTGCTGCTGCTCGAAGCGGGTGGCAAGGACAACTCGTTCTGGTTCAAGATTCCAGTGGGTTTCACCAAGACGTACTACAACGAAACCTATAACTGGATGTATTACAGCGAGCCCGAAAAGGAACTCGACAACCGGCCGATCTATTGCCCGCGCGGTAAAGTCCAGGGCGGCTCCGGTTCGATTAACGCGATGATCTTCGTGCGGGGTCAGCCGCACGATTTCGACGACTGGGCTGCCGCCGGCAACAAGGGCTGGTCGTTCAAGGACGTGCTGCCGTATTTCCGCAAGCTCGAGTCGCATCCGTTGGGCAACACCGAGTATCACGGCGCCGATGGCCCGATTCGCATTTCGCCGATGAAGGACGCCGTGCATCCGATCTGCCACGTGTTCCTCAAGGGGTGCGAGCAGGCCGGGTATCAGCGCACTCAGGACTTTAACGGCGCGCAGTTCGAAGGCTCGGGCATATACGACGTGAGCACGCGCAATGGGCAGCGTTCGTCGAGCAGCTTCGAATATCTGCATCCGGTGCTGGACCGCCAGAATCTGACGGTCGAACGCGAAGTGCTGGTGAGCCAGGTGCTGTTCGACGGCAACAAGCGCGCGACGGGCGTAGTGGTCAAGCAGAACGGCGGCGCGCGCACCTTCACCGCGAACCGCGAGGTGATTCTCGCGGCAGGCGCGGTGGATACGCCGAAGCTTCTGCAACTGTCCGGTGTGGGCGACAAGGCGCTGCTCGCGCAGCATCGCATTCCGCTCGTGCATGAACTGCCGGCGGTAGGGCAGAATCTGCAGGACCACCTGTGCGTGAGTTTCTACTATCGCGCCAACGTGAAGACGTTGAACGATGAAATGCGGCCATTGCTCGGCAAGCTCAAGCTGGGCCTGCAGTACCTGCTGACGCGCAAGGGGCCGCTCGCGATGAGCGTGAACCAGTCGGGCGGCTTCTTTAAGGGCAACGATCAGCAGGTGGAGCCTAACCTGCAGCTCTATTTCAATCCGCTGTCGTACCGGATTCCGAAGAGCAACAAGGCGAGCCTCGAGCCCGAACCGTATTCGGGCTTCTTGCTGGCCTTCAATCCCTGCCGGCCGACGAGCCGCGGTTCGATTGAGATTGCTTCGAACCGGGTCGAAGATGCCGCCAGGATTCGCATCAACGCGCTGACCACGGAGAAGGATATCGACGAGGTCATCCAGGGGTGTGAGCTGGTGCGCAAGGTGATGGCAACGTCCGCGCTGCGGGGCATCACGGTGGAGGAGATTTCGCCGGGGCCGCAGGTCAACACGCGCGATGGCTTCCTGCAGTATTTCCGCGAGCAGTCGGGCTCGATCTATCACCTGTGCGGATCGTGCGCGATGGGGGCGGACGTGCAGACGTCAGTGGTCGACGAGCGCTTGCGCGTGCATGGGCTGACGGCTTTGCGGGTGGTCGATGCCTCCATCTTCCCGAACATCACGTCCGGCAATATCAATGCGCCGACGATGATGGTGGCGGAGAAGGGCGCCGAGATGATTCTCGAAGATGCGCAGGCGGATGCCGTGGGCAAGCGGGCCAAGCCGGAACTCGTGGCGACGCATTGAATGCCGGCGGCTGGTGAATGAGCGCGCGAGGGGCCGCGCCGATTTCGTATCGGGCGGCTCCGTTTCTTTTGGGGCTTGCGTGTCGGCCAGGCTAGCCCGCGCGCTTCAGTCTTCTTCCGGAAACACCGCGCGCCCCTGCGTCATATCCCGCAGCGCCTCACGTGCCCCTTGCACGGCCGTGACGGGCATGCTGACCGTCAGGCGCACTTCCATTTCGTAGCCGCTATTGGCGAGCGTGTAGCCCTCCTGTTCAATCCAGCGGCGCACGCGCGCCTCGTCGGGATACGCGATTTGCACCGTCAGCAAGGTCTGGGCAATCCGTTCGACGCGCGGCGCGTCCTGCAGCACACGGGCAATCGCGTCGGTATAGGCGCGCACCAAACCACCCGCACCGAGTTTTACCCCACCGTAGTAGCGCACCACGGCCGCCAGCACGCCGTCTAGGTCGTGATGCCGCAGCACTTCGAGTATCGGCCTGCCGGCGGTGCCGGACGGTTCGCCATCGTCCGACATGCCGGACTGGCCGCCCGCCAGCAACGCCCAGCAGACGTGCGTGGCGGTGGGATGCTCTTCACGCAGACGGCGCAGTTCGGCCATCGCCGCATCGCGGTCCGCGACGGGGATTGCGTGGGCGATGAAGCGGCTCTTGCGGATTTCGATTTCTTGTTGGCACGCCGTAGCGAGGGTGTGGCTCATGCGGATTTGCAGTAAAGTTTCCAGGAATACCTACGAGTTCAACATTCCTGGTTACGCTGCCTCGGTACGGGTAGCCACGATTATCCCATTCACCGGATCCAATGCGCCGGCAAGCGCGCATTCGTTGGTGGGCCTGTTCGTCTATCGCAGAGGCGCTACGGGCTTGCTTTCCGTGGCAATCAGTCTTTCAGCGGCGTCCCACGCTTCACTCGCCGCGGTTTTTCTGTCGCCGGCCATCGCCGACAGAATGGCGCCATCCAGCAGCATCACCATCTGTCGGGCCATCAGTTCCGCTGCTGGGCGCCGCGCTATGTCCAGCAGCAGGTTCTTGATGAAAAGCCGAAGGCCGGTCTTCTGGGCAATCGTGATACGCATGATCTCCCCAGGTTGCGAGCGGAACTCGGAAAATGCTCCAGTGAACATGCAACCCGTAAAGTCTCTCGTCTTGAACCACCGTTCATGCCACGCGAACACTTCGCGAATCTTGTCCATCGGATCCGATTTTTTATTCACAGCATCGGTTAGCGAAGCGAGCGATTGCTGCATTCTTTGAGCCAATACTTCGGATACGAGGTCGACCTTCGACGGAAAGTGCCGGTACATGGTCATCTTCGCCACACCGGATTCTTCAATGATCCGGTCCATACCTACCGCGTGATAGCCGTCCATGGAAAAAAGGCGTGTCGCTGTTCTGACGATATCCTGCTTCTTGGCGGTCATGGTCGTGTTGTCAGTTCAATTAAGTAAGAACATCCGTGACAAGAATACTACTGCGGAAAATAATTGAACAGACCGGTCTATCCTTGAGCGGCGCTTCGATTGCGTTATGGCATACGTCTCCTACCGCAATGCAGAAAAGGCCGTCGGCGTCAGAAAGTAATTTTCGACTCGCTCGACAATCGGCCTTTCCGCTTCGGTTGCGATGCGCTTCGCGATCCACTCCGCGTCCGCCTGGAATGCGTTCCACTTCTGCTCGCGCTCCGCGAGGTTCTCCCACTTCACCATGTAGGTCAGCGTGTGATTGCTCGGGCCGATCAGCGTCGTCCAGAAGCCGATCTGCTCGATGCCGTATTTCTCGAAGAAACCGAGCGTTATCGAGGTAAAGCGGTCGAGCAACGCCGGCAGGCGCGTGGGCAAGCAGTGATAGATGCGCATTTCTACGATCATGTTGTTCTCCATGTCAGGTTGTGCATTTACGTGTCATAGCAGTCGACGAGGTCAATCGTCAAGTCCTTCGGGGGCGATTCATCGTTAAGAAAAAACTGCAAACAACAAAACTACGTTTGCAAATTACCCCATGCGCATAACCTGAAAACTCGCCGGATGCCATTCGGTATCCTTATTTGTTATGACTGAAATAGCCGATCGAAGCTTCATGTTCCTATTGATTCACGACATGCTCCAGCGACATTGATCCACAAGGATCGCCCGAAGAGATCGACACCCACACTAACGAACGGTGAGAGTTATGAGCCGCATCTGGTACACACGCTGCCCGGCCCCCACGCCCTTTGGCATCACGGTGCAAAAAGGTTGGCTGCAGGAAGAGTTTGCTGCGGACGGTATCGATATCAAGGCACTGCAGGACGCGGACGACGTGTTGATCCGGCGCTCGCATTTCACGCACAGCCAGCCGTGGTCATTCCGGCAAGGCGGCAACATTCCCGCGTTGTGGGCGCGCGCACAAGGCAGCGATACGCGCCTGATCGGGCTTAGCTGGGTTGATGAATTCCAGGCGCTGATTACGCTCGACAGAGACCTTACCCTGGCACCTGCCGCAATCGCCAGGCGCCGCTTCGGGTTGCCGCGCAATACACATTCCAGTGTGGTGGACTTTCATCGGGCAACCGCTTTGCGTGGCATTTCATCGTTACTTGGCGCGGCAGATGTGCCGTTTAACGGCATCGATCTCGTCGATTTACCGCACACCCCTCGTGGACTGGAGGACGTCAAGCCGCCGGACGAAGCGCCAATTGGCGAGTGGCTGGCGAGTCAGCGCACCCATGAGTTTACGCGCGAGGCTCAGGCCTTGTTGCGGGGAGAGGCTGATATCGTCTTTGTCAAGGGTGCTACGGGGCTCGACATCGCCAATCTGCTCGACGCAAGAATCCTCGTTGAAATCGGCGCACAAACCAATCGCCAGGCACACGCCAACAACGGTACGCCGCGCCCGCTTACCGTGGATGCCCAACTGCTACGCGAACGGCCCGATCTGGTGGAGCGTGTCCTGTCCCGCACATTGGCGACGGGTGATTGGGCACAGGCGAATCCGGACGAAGTGACCGCCTATATCGCCCGTGAGACGCGCAGCGCCGAGCATTGGGTGCAGCACGCATATGGTGCGAACCTGCATCGTCAATTGACGATTGGACTCGATCCGGACGCACTCGCGGCACTCGCTGACTTCAAGACTTTCCTGTTCAGGTGGGGCTTCATTCCCGCGGATTTTGATTTCGACCAATGGGTCGATCCCGCACCGCTTGCCGCTGCTCTCAGACGTCGGCAGGTATCTCAACCCGTGCTGGTCTAGACACGGCAATATATCTTCGCACTTCGAAAAAAATGATCATCAATACGTCGCAGAGTGGTGGATTCAAATATCTCGGGAGTGTGTTGTGGATCGTGTTGGCGCTGACGCTGGCACAGGTGGGGCAGGAAGCCGTCGCACAGGTACGCGGAGGGACACTCAATTTCGTCGTGACGCCTGAGCCGACAGCGCTGGTCGATCTGACCACCACGGCTATCAATGTTCTCAAGGTCAGCCCGAAGGTCACTGAAGGGCTGCTCGACTACGACCTGAACCTGCAACCGAAGCCGTCGCTAGCAACCTCATGGGAGGTTCGCGACGACGGCCGCCAATACGTGTTCCACCTGCGTCATGGCGTCAAATGGCACGACGGCCAGCCGTTTACTTCCGCTGACGTCGCGTTCTCTCTTCAGACGCTCAGGGCCGTTCATCCGCGCGCAAAGGTAACCTTCGCGAAGGTCACTGACATTGAGACGCCGGATCCATACACCGTCGCGATTGTGCTGTCGAAGCCTGCGCCGTATCTGATCAAAGCGTTTTCCGCATCCGAAACACCGATTATCCCGAAGCATCTCTATGACGGCTCCGAGGTGGGTTCCAATCCGGCCAAC
Source organism: Paraburkholderia sp. GAS38 (assembly GCF_050434965.1). NCBI lineage: Bacteria > Pseudomonadati > Pseudomonadota > Betaproteobacteria > Burkholderiales > Burkholderiaceae > Paraburkholderia > Paraburkholderia sp. GAS38. Next base: position 151,216 of record NZ_JBNDJO010000003.1, read on the forward strand.
AACGCCCCGATTGGCACAGGCCCTTTCCGCTTCGTCAAATGGGTGCGCGGGAGCTACATTGAATATGCACGTAACGACGATTATTGGGGCAAGGGCAAACCGCGGATCGACCGGATTATCGTCAAGATCATCGACGACCCCGCCGCGCGGACGGTCGCATTCGAAACGGGAGCGGTAGATCTGGGCGGCGATACGCCGGTACCGTTATCGGATCTCGCCCGGTTAAGGGCGCAGTCGAAGCTGGGGATCGAGACGCGGGGTTACGATTTCGCGGCCGGCCCGACCCGTATCGAGTTCAACCTGGACAACGCTTACCTCAGGAACCTGACGGTGCGACAGGCCATCGCATCGGCTCTGGACCGGGACGTGATCCGTAAGGTGGTCGCTTATGGCTATGCCGTGCCGGTTGCGAGCCCGATTATTCCCAGTAGTCCGTATTACGATCCTGCACCCAATCCCTATCCCTACAACGTCGAGCGTGCCAATGCGCTGCTGGACGAAGCCGGCTACCCACGCAAGGCCGATGGCACGCGCTTCGCCCTGACGCTCGACCCACTGCCAATGGGCGATCTTCCGGTCCGCACGGCCGCGTACGTGAAAGCCGCGCTGTCACGCGTGGGCATTGCGGTCACCGTGCGCAACCAGGATTTGCCTGCTTATCTGAAGCGGGTCTATAGCGACCGCGACTTCGACTTTACCGTCAATGTGATGAGCAATCTGTTCGATCCGGTGGCGGGCGTTGCCCGGCTCTACACCACCGAAAGTTTCCGGCGCGGTGTGCCTTTTACCAATGGCTCGCATTACAGCAATCCGCAGATCGACCAACTGTTTGCGGAGGTCGCACAGGAAACCGACGAGAGCAGGAGAAAGCAGTTGTTCTTTCAGATCCAGCGGATTCTCGAACACGATCTGCCGGACATCAATCTTATGGTGACGCAGTCCGTGACGGTGTACTCGCAGGCGGTGTACGAGCATACGGTTTCACCCGATGGTACGGCCGGTAGCTTCGCCGATCTGTGGTTGCAGCGATGAGAGGTGCAGGCCACACGATGAGCGTGCTGCCATTGGCGCGCGCTACCTCCGCGCACGACGTGTTGATCGAAAAGGCGGGGGAGCTTGGCCGCCTGTTTGGCAACAGTGCGGCTGAGCATGACCTCACGGGCGAGCCGCCCGCGCACCAGTTCGATGCCTTGCAGGCGGCCGGGCTATTACGACTCACCGTCGCCGAGTCGGATGGCGGATACGGGGCGGGTCTCGCCGTGGCATCGGCCGTCGTTGGCGCCGTGGCCCTCGGGGATCCTGCCGTGGCCCTCATCCTGTCAATGCACTACAGCCAGCACGCGGCTATCGTACGGTCCGAACGCGTGGGTTCTGACGACTGGCCCGCGCATCTTGCGCGGCGCTTGAGCCGCGAATCCGTCGAAGGTCAGTCGCTGATCAACGCGGCGCAGGTTGAGCCGGCGCTGGGATCGCCCTCGCACGGCGGTCTGCCGGACACGATCGCACGACGGGTTGGGAGCCAGTGGCAGATTTCAGGTCACAAGATTTACGTCACCGGTGTGCCGCTGCTGTCGTGGATCAATGTACTGGCGCGAACCGATGAGGATGAGCCTCGTCTGGGCCATTTTCTCGTGCCCAGCAACGCCGAGGGCGTACGGGTTGTGGAAACGTGGGATCCGATCGGCATGCGCGCCACGGCGAGTCACGATGTTGTTCTTGAGAACGTGACGATTCCGATTGCCGACGTTGTCGCGCTCAAGCCCGCCCGACTCGGATTGCAGCGGGACGCTCACGGAGCCACCTGGTATTTCAGCCTGGTGGGCGCTGTCTACGACGGTGCGGCGCGGGCGGCGCGCAACTGGCTGATCGAGTTTCTCAACGAGCGCCGCCCGAGTTCGCTGGGTGGCGCCTCGCTGGCGAGTTTGCCGACGGTGCAGGAAGTCGTCGGACACATCGAGGTTCTGCTCGCCACCAACGACTGGTTGATGCGAAGTCACGCCGAACACTTCGACGCAGGCGATGCTCCAGACGCGCTATCCGGTGTCGTCAAGCATGTTGTCATCGACAACGCCGTGCGGGTCGTGGAACTCGCGATCGAACTGGCAGGCAACCACGGCCTCGCCCGGCGTAATCCGCTGGAACGGCACTATCGAAACGTGTTGTGCAGCCATATCCATGCTCCCTCCAACGCATTGCTGCGGGGTAACGCCGGGCGTGCGGCGCTCAGTGCGAATCGTCAGCCGGAACATCCTCATTCACAAAGCAGTGCAATGAAGTGCTGAAAGGCGTGGATCTGGCGCATCGCCACCTTTATCAAGGACGTTCATCTTGCGTGAACTATCCTGACGGCACTCAGCGCGCCAGTGCAAGCTCGGAAAAATTACCGAGGAGTACCTGGTTACTGCCGAAGTTAAGGACTTCGCGCCGGGCCACCGTGACCGTGTGCGGTGCGAGCAGTGGAATTCTCGGCAGGTCTGTCTGCACGATGCGCTGGAATTCTGCGTAGATGGCGCGGCGCCGCTTTGGATCGGTTTCGGTTTGCCCTTCCTCGAGCAGACGGTCAACCTCGGCGTTCCGGTAGTTCGACGCATTCGAAAATGCCACGCCTCGCTTGAAGTTCTTCGACCAGTAGAAGCGCTGAACACCGATTGCCGGATCAGGACCCGCGTTCGCGCTATAAAAGATGGTGTCGAAATCTCGCGCTGTATAGGTACGGTCGACGAAATTGCCGAAGTCCGATGTGTGGATCTGGACGCACACGCCAATTGTGCGGAGGTTCTCGCGTAGATGCACGGCCAATACGCCAAGTGCGCCCGTAGGCTCAGGATAGGCGGTGAGCGTGAGGCGCACGCCGAGCGCATCGCGCTTGAATCCCGCTGCTTCCAGAAGGGCTTCGGCTTTCGCGAGGTCGAATGCATAACGCGGTACGGCATCGGAGTGGAAAGCGGGAAACGCCGGCGGAATCGGTGTTTCGGTCGCTTCGGCATGGCCGTGCCAGATATCCTTGACGATGACGTCCCGATCGAATGCGTGAGCAAACGCCTGTCGCACGCGGAGATCCTTAAAGATCGGGCGGTCCAGGTTAAATTCGAATGCGGCCACCCACGTGTTATACGTTGAGGGATGGCTGGTCACAACAAGGTTGGGATCGCGGGACAAGCGCGCGATGTTCGGGAAGCTGACGCCGTAGTCGTCGGCCAGATGCAGTTCACCGTTCTCAAGCGCCGAACTTGTCGCAGCGGGATCCGCGATAAACCGGAACAGAAGCTTGTCGAGCCATGGTCGCGGCGCGTCCCAATAGTCGGGGTTCCGTTCAAGCAATACATGGTCGCCGGGTTCCCAGCGAACGAATCGGAATGGCCCCGTGCCGATCGGCGCGGCGTTCGCGGGGTGGGTCGTCACATCGGTGCCCGCATAGATATGTTCAGGGATCACCTGGGCTTCGAGTGAAGACGTCAGCGCACCCAGCAGGTACGGTGCGGGTTGACTGAGGCGCAAGACTGCTGTCAACGAATCCGGCGTATCGACCGACACCACGTTTGCAAAAGTAGTGCGTCCGCGGCTGTGATACTTTTTCCAGACTTCCATCGCGGAGAAGGCGACGTCTCGGGACGTAAAGGGTTTCCCGTCATGCCAGGTCACGCCGCGACGCAGATGAAGCGTCAGGGACAGCCCGTCTTCGGCGATGTCCCAGCTCGTCGCCAATTGCGGCTGCGGGCCGAAATGCTCGTCGTATGACAATAGACCGTCGAACAGCTTGGCGGAAATGATCTGCGCCGTACCTGCCGACGTCACCGCGCTCGTGAGACCGCTGTGCATCTCCGGGCCAGCGCCGATAACCAGCGTGCCACCACGTGGAAGCGCCGTCATGCGCGTACCTGTGCTGGCGCTACAGGGTTCGCACCCGGCTGGTTTTGCGGCAACGCAGCCTGGAAAGCGGCATGCTCGAGGCAGTGTTGGGCAATGCGTGGGAGAACGCTTAACGACTCCAGCGAAACGCCATTAGCCAGCGCACTGACGAACTGGGGAACAATGAATGCGTCAGCGAGCGTCGCTGTATCCCCGTAGCAAAAGGCGCCGGTCAGGCCGGACCGTTCCAGGATTGCGTCGATTGCCCGGAGTCCTTCCAGTATCCAGTGTTGGGTCCATGCCTTGCGGCTTTCGGCGTCGATATGAAGCTGGCGCTCGAGATATTTTGTCACGCGTATCGCGTGCAAAGGGTGGATATCGCAGGCAGCGGCGGCCATCAGGGCTCGAACGTATGCCCTTGCTTCCGCGCCTCGCGGAAGCAAGGGGGGCGACGGATAGCGCTCTTCGAGATATTCGCAGATAGCGCCGGATTGAATCAGCGTGTAACCGTCGTCAGTCACGAGGGACGGGACGAGGTGCTGGGGATTGACCTTGCCATAGGAGGGGCTGTTATTCTCGCCGTCCTCCCTCAGCAGGTTGATCGATATCGTGCGATAGGACAGGCCCTTCAACGCGAGAGCAATCCGCACACGGAAGGAAGCCGTTGATCTGAAGAACGAGTACAACTCCATGACATGTTCCCCTGTGTTAGTCAGGAAGCCGAATAAGTCAACTGTATCGGCTTGTCTTGATCCGCGCGAGCGAGATTGCCGAGCGCAGCGTTTTGCGGCAGGTTCTGCAAGACGATCAACTCCAGCGGCACCGTACCTGCGCGGTTGTCGATGGCGTGAACGCACCATGCGGGCACGAACAGCCAGTCGCCCGTATGCAGGGACTGCAGGTCCCGCTCGCTATCGATCGCGATATGTCCTTCGCCTCGTTGAACAAAGTACAGATGCCAGAACGAATGGCTATGCACCGGTGCATGCGTGCCCGGCTCGACGATCTGGGCTGTCAGGGAGAGGCCCGGAGCGATTGCGGTCTTATCGGCTGCGCTGTCGCGCGTCAATGCAACGGACCCTCTCGCGTGTCCGCCGTGCTCGTTTGCTGCCGCCCAGATGTCGCGGCTGTGCCAGATCACGGGTCGCTCGCGCTGCGGTCGCGCGCGTTCGAGGTACTCGACGAAGGGGATCAGTCTGCCTTCCTGAACGATCATGGATTGCCTCCTTGTTTTCTGGGTTGCCGGTCGGCTATTGAGGACTCACCCGACAACCGGGGCAGTGGATGCGTGTGTCGCCGCCGGGGCAGTTTCTCCCGCAACATCGCCTGCGCCCAGCAACTGGAAAATGCCTTGTACGCAGATCTCCGCGTCGAGGGTCAGGCGTGATTTCCTGCCCGGGCGCGGCAGCTCCTGGGTGTAGTAGTGAGGCCCTTCTACCGGATAGCCGATGGCCCACAATCGTGGGTTCACGTTCCCCTCTTGCCCGATAACATTGTTGGACGGGCTGATATCGATTCCGCCTGGGTGGTACGGTCCGTTGCGGTAGCTGCGTATGAGTCCCCGTGAAACGAGATTCGCAACCAGTTCGGACTGATCCCGTTCGGGGCTGAACACGTCGATGCGCGAAATCACCAGAACGTCCGCGTAGCGCCGTTCCGTCTGCGTGCCGAACGCGGTTTCGATTGCGAACTGTGCACGATCCCGCTGGGGAAAGACGGCGGCGCCGGGACCGCCGGCAATCTCGATCACACCCTGATCGAGCAGCGTCAGCAGCTCAAGGTTTCTGTGCCTGGGCGGCCCGAAGACGATGCGGTTGAGCGTGTTCACGAACTGCCCGCTGAACATCTTGTCCGAGTCGGGGGTGAAACCACGATATTCAGCCGCTCGTCTGAATTGCTCGCGTACGTCACGCAGGACATCGGTTGCCGCTTTGAGCGGGCTTTTTACATTACCCTTTTCGACCTCGGCGAGATCGTCGAGGAGAAACTGCCGAAAGAAGCGGCGGAAATCAGCCAGATCGGAGAAGGTGCGGGCGCCGATCGGATCGAGGATCGCCTGGATGGCGGCCCGCGCGGCATCGTCGAACACGAACTGCTCGGGAGGAGGCGCCGAGCCGGATAAGGCAACATGCCTTGCATAGGCCATATCGGCCATCACCAGCGGCATGACCTCGTTGACAAAGTCGATCTGGGTATTGCCGCGCAACGCCAGCGCGCGCTCACGGAGCGCCGCTATCGCGCTGACGGTGAAGAAGTGCGGGATATAGCGTCCGGCCGCACCCTTCTGATTCACAGCCCGGGCGGAAAACGGCAGGCCGCTGCGGGAGAACAGCAGGATGGCAGGTTCCCGCCCAGACCGTTCGTAGTGCGACTTTCCTGCACGCCGGACGAATCGGCCGCCCCTGCCGACAGTAAGGTGCGAGATGACGTCGTGTGCGGTGAGACCAATCCCCTGTATCGCAACGGTTGCGTCCGGTGAGATCCGTCCAAGCTGCTCGACGGGATAAGCTCCTGGAAAGAAATCGAGCTTGTCGTTCGAGCTGGCGTACGCCCGTACGAACTCGGCGTGGTCTGCGTCCGCCCCGTCGTACTTGCGCTTTCCATGTCCCGTCGTGAGGATGAGGTAGTCGGTGTGGAATGTTGCGCCACCATCGACATGGACGCTGAAACCGCCTTCGGTTGCGGCGGTGACATCTCGCGCAGCACGCCGGTGATGATGCAGCGAAACGTTGCGAGGAAGCGCTTTCACCACGAGATCGAAGGCAGCGGAGAAGTATCTGCCGAGCAGATAGCGCGGAAGATAGTGCTGTTCGCCGATCTCTTCGCCATGCGGCGACCCGGTGGGATAGAACGCCCCGTCGAAATGCCGGTATCCGGCCTGGCGCGCCCAGTCGATGAAGGACGGTGCGTTGGCGCCTCCCGCGACGCTGTCGGGCGGGAAGATGGTGACCTGGTTAGCCAGCGTGTTGGTGAGCAGATGCGGCGGCTGGGTGTCATAGTGCGTGCCCTGGCCGCATTCGCCCGGATCGACTAGCTCGACACGGATCGCGTCGCGCCAGCCCAGGATGTCCACGAAATGGGCGACACGCTCGAGGACGCTGAGGCCACGTGGACCCATGCCGATAATGGTGAGTGTGATGGGCTTCATTGCACGGCTTCCGGCGATGTCTCTACTGCCGGCTTCAAGTCGGCGCCGAGGGGCGATTCCCGGTTCAGCGGCAGTTCGTGAAGCAGCGCGATATCGCGATCGTCAGGCAAGGTGGGAAAGCGGCTCAGCACGGCGGGATCGTGCCCGGGAATGACGTGGTCGGGCCCATCGGCGAGGGCGTCGATGCGCGCGTACCCTTCGAGCATCAGGGCCACATTGGCGACGAGTGGAAAGGGCTTGCGTTCGCGGATGTTGGACCAGTAGTGCGCACCGTCGCTCGCCAGAACGACCTGACCGCGCTTTGTGTTGACGCGAACCACCTGCTGTCCCAACGTATGACCGCCGATCAGATGCAGCGTCACGCCCGGAAGCAACTCGGCGTCGCCATCGTGAAACACGATGCGTCCTTCGTACAGGTGCCGCACCGCGGACAGCACATCCTCCACCTCGAACGGGCGTCGCAGCAGATCGTGGCACATGCACCGCCCGGTGCAGTATTCCATCTCACTGTCTTGCAAATGAAACACTGCGCGCGGAAACTGACCGAGATTACCCGCGTGGTCATAGTGCATGTGCGTGATCACAACGTCACGCACCGACGACGCGTCAATGCCTATCTTTGCCAGCGCGGCCACGGGCGTTCGCAGGAACGTGCGCTTGCGCTTGACCGCCATGTCCTCGGCGAAGCCGGTATCGACCACGATCACGCGTTCTCCTGCGCGGATAGCCCAGATGAAATAGTCCTGCGGCATAGGAGCATCGTGTCCGTCGTAGAAGAGATAGTTCTCCCTGGCAGTGCGGTCGTGCTGAACCGCGTAGCGCAGCGCAAAGACCTCATAGTTCGGCGTAGGCTCGGAAACCATCGGGCATCACCTCCTGTCGGGTGCGTCGTTCGGGACGCCTCCTTGTGGCATTGAAAAGAAAGCCGCTGCAGCACGGGGTGCTCCGCTCGCGCAGCGGCGCAGCAGAAAAGTTAGTGTTTCCTGAACACGTACAGATAGAGGCTGCTTGAGACCTTGAGCGAGCCGGTTCGCGCGAGGTGCGCCTCGACGACATCGCGGACGGCATCACGCAAGGAATCGTCGCCGAGTCGCAGGGCGACATTCCGGTACCGCATCGTATGGGTGTAGAAGTTGAGCAGGGCGTCGATGTCGGGGAAGTCCATGGTTCCGTCGAACCAGGGTTTGCGGATCAATTCGAGCTTGCTGGGCGCATGGAGCAGGATGTTCGCATCGCAAAAGCGATTGGTGCCCGGCGCGGTAAGAGCGGCATGGTCGTGCGCAAAGCCGAGTTTCAGGAGCGCATGATCCTGAAAGCGGTTGAGTTCGCTCATCCAGTCGAAGTCGGGCGTGAGCAACGCAATGTGGCCGCCGGACTTTAGCAGGCGGGCAAGCTTGTCGAATGCGCCCTTGATATCGGGGACATGGAACAGCACCAGGTTCGCCAGGATCAGGTCGAAGCTGCCGTCATCGAACGGCGCGTCTTCAATGGACGTCTGCAGGAACCGATGTTTTCCCGGCACGGGGTCGATTCGCTCGCGCGCTGCTTCAACCATGGCGTCGGCGATGTCGATGGCAGTCACGTCAAGCGGACGGGAACGGGCAAGCGCATAACTGAACCTGCCGAGACCGCATCCGGCATCCAGCACGTTGCTGAATTTCAGGTCCTTTAGCTGGTCCACATACCACTCAGAGATGGATCGACTCGCCAGCGACTCCCAGGCGTCCGACCGGACCTTGAAGTCTTCCGTCGTGGCGTAACTATGCTGCACCAGATGCTGCCGGTCGAAGTAAACGCTCATGTCCATAATCGATGCTCCTCGTTTAACAACCCGAACGGGTTTGGGTGAATGTAAACAACTTCGACGATTTCGAAACAGGTATACAGATTCGTATACCTGAATATAAATAACCAATGAATGCGCGATGATTTTTTAAGGACGTGTTGCTTGCGAAAGCAAGGCTAAGTACAGCACATATATCCAGGTTTTCAAGGCGTTTTTAAACTTGACATCGATATATCCTGACCTAGAGTAGACGGGCTGGTATATGCGTGGCTGTGAAAGAGAACGATCAATGCGAGTAAATCACGATCTGGTATATCTAAATATTTTTTAGGAGTACATCATGAGTGGCAGGTCTAGTTCAGCAGCATTATTCGCACGCGGCAGGAACAGTATCCCGGACGGTGTCAATTCACCGCTGCGTTCGTTTCAGCTGGTTGGGGGCGATCCGATCGCGGCACGTGAGGCCCGAGGCTCGCGCGTGATCGACGTTGACGGGAAAGAGTACGTCGACTTCCTTAACGGCTTCGGCGCGCTGATCCTGGGTCATGCGCATCCGGAAGTGGCGGACGCAATCGGACAGCAAGCGAAGCGCGGCACGTCATACGGGTTGTCGACCGAAGCAGAGTATGAACTGGCCGAGCGGATCGTCGCCAGCACGTCCGCTATCGAAGCGATTCGCTTCGTGTGCAGCGGCACGGAGGCGGTCATGACCGCCACACGCATTGCGCGTAGTCATACGGGACGGAACCTCATTCTCAAGTTTCGCGGCTCGTATCACGGTCACTCGGATGCGCTGCTTGCCAGTCCGCTGAATCTTCAACAGGGCGAGTCGAGTTTGAAAAGCGTCAGCCGGGGTATTACGCATAATGCGAACCGGGACGTCCTGCTTGCGGAATATAACGATGAAGAGGAAGTGGCGAAGATATTCAGCGAGCATGGAGATTCCATTGCAGCAGTGCTGGTCGAGCCGCATTCGACCAACATGGGCTTCGTGAAATCGCGCCCGGGCTTTATCAAATCCTTGCGGGATATTACGCATCAGTACGGCGCGCTACTGATCTTCGATGAGGTGGTATCCGGGTTCCGCTTTAATTTCGGTGGCGTCAGCAACCTGTTTGGCATCGAGCCGGATCTGACCACATTTGGAAAGATCATAGGAGGTGGGACGCCCGTGGGGGCATTCGCCGGCAAGGCCCTCTACCTCTCCCAGGTGGCTGCCGGCGGCGGGGTCTTTCAATCGGGCACGTTTGCGGGCAATCCCCTGACGACGGCAGCCGGAATCGCCACGCTGAAGGTGCTTTCCCGTCCGGGCTTCTACGACCAGCTCGAAGCAAAGGGCGCGTGGGTCGAGCAGCAACTGACCAGCGGATTCGCCGGGCATCGGATTCCGTTCCGGGTTAGCCGGGTTGGGTCGGTGCTTGGCATCGCGTTCAGGGATAGTAGCGAGCCACTGAAAGACTACCGCGACGTAAAAACTCAGGACTACGAGACTTTCACGCGATTCCATCGGCGCTTGCGCGACGCGGGCTTCCTGCTTGCGCCGTCGCTTGAAGAGCCGATCTTCCTGTCTGCCGCGCATACGGATGCCGATCTGCGAGCATTTACCGAGGCCGCTGTGGACGCATTGCGCGAACTTTATAGCGCCGTCGCGGGATAGGGCAACGTCCCACCCGATGATTTCTGTCTAAACATCTTACGAGGAATGACATGGACGCTGATATTCAGCTTGAGGACGCGCGACTGGAGGAAGCGGTAACTCGCTGGTACGCCAACGCGACGGTGCGCAACAGTCCCCGCATCTTTGTACCCGCCAACATCGCAAGCGAAAACATCTTCCCGAAGTCGCGCCAGCTATTGGCCGGCCACCAGATCGTGACGTCGCTGGGTGGCGATGCAGTTGCTTACGTGCTCGCGCAGTCGACGTACAAGTATATGTATGAAATCGGCCTGCTCGAGACGAGGTTCGTGATCGACTGCTCGTTGAAGATCGTGAATGGCGAGATCATCGCGGGCGTGTCGGAAGAAGACCGGCGCGAGGCCATTACCATCGTCATCGACGAGGGTTACCACGCCTATGTGGCGCTCGACTTCATTATTCAGCTCAAGAAGAACTCGGGGATCGAGCCGCTATCCGTTCCGCAGACCAATGGCAATCTGGATGCGGTGCACCGCGGATACGCGAGCTTGCCGGCAGCGCTGCACGCCCCTTATCAGCTGCTTGCCACCTGCCTCGCGGAGCACACGTTGACCAAGGACCTGCTGAGCATCGGCCGGGAAAAGGAAGCCACTCGTACTTTCACGCAGGTCATGACCGATCACGTCTCGGACGAAGGCCGGCACGCCAACTACTTCGCGCGTCTGGTACGTGAGCACTGGGCGACGTTGGGCAAGGCGACCCGCGAGCGGATCGGCGTGTTCCTGCCGGGATATCTCGACGACTATCTCGCGGCCGATTTCGAGCGTCGATTCGATCGCGCGGTGTTGTCGCAGCTTCAGCTCTCGGCCAGCGAAATCGACACCGTGCTGCAGGAGACCAACGAGCGGTACGCAGCAAGCGCAACGGACTATATCAAGGTGACCCGCAGCAATCTCGTGAAACTCCTGGAGCGCACTGGTGTGCTTGACGAGGCGGCAGTCAGGCATGCCTTCGTCGACCACGGCCTGCTGACGGCCTAAGGGACCTCGGCGCCCCGCGCATGCAACAAAGACAGCGTTCTTCTGGGAGCACACATGCTGCTGAATCAGATACTTCGTCACTCGCTTGAACAGCCGGATCAGCTCGCCGTATACGATGGAAATCGAGGGCTGACATACGCCGAACTCGAGAGGGTGAGCGCATGGATCGCAGAGCAGATCCATGCGATGCCCGTCACGCGCGGAGCGCTGGTGGCGGTCTACCAGGACCGGGGGGCCCTGATGGTCGCCAGCATCGTCGGAATCTGGCGAAGCGGCGGCGCGTACACGGTTGTTGAAGCCGAGGGTATTGCAGAGGAGCACTACCATCGGCTAGGGGTGATCGGACCGGATGTGGTGCTGACGACCGAGGAGCATGCCACGGCCCTGGTCGAGCGTGGCTTCCGGGTCTGCATCGTTGACCGGAACGAAGCGGCGCGTGCCGGCGTGGCCGCATCGGGCGGTGCGCTACCTGTCCCGCAGCGGACCAGTGGCGGCGGCGTTCCCGACACGGCCGATCTTGCGTACGTGCTATTCACGTCCGGCTCGACGGGGGTGCCAAAAGGTGTGATGGTCAAGCACGGAAATATTGCCCACTATGTCCGCGCGCTGATCGAACGGCTGGACGTGCGCTCCGGGTTGACCTATGCCCACGTCAGTACGATGTCGGCGGATCTCGGGAACACCAGTCTGTTCCTGTCGCTATGGACCGGCGGCACCTTGCATGTGATCGACGACAGTCGTCGAAAGGATCCGTCGGCCTTGCTTGCGTATCTGCAGGACCAGCGGATCAAGGTGCTGAAGATCACGCCGTCGCACTGGGAGGCGATTTTCTCGTTGCTGGGTTCGGCCGGGGCGCCGCAGTTCGCACTCAAGTATCTGATTCTTGGTGGCGAGGCACTCTCGGTGAAGCTGGCGCGAGCGGTGCTCGATGCGGGGATTACTGAGCGGCTGGTCAACCACTACGGACCGACTGAGACCACTGTGGGCATTACGGCCTATCCCATCCCGGATGGCGACCCGTCGGCACTGCCGGCCACAGGGACCGCGCCGATCGGCCTGCCGCTCGGTGAAACGAAGCTGATCGTGCAGACGTCCGACGGCTCTTTTGTGGACACCGGCGCACAGGGCGAACTCTATGTCGGAGGTCCTTCCGTTTCAGCGGGCTATCGCAACAACGCGCAAGCCAATGAGAAAGCGTTCGTCGCCGGCCCAGGCGGTCACGGGCGCTTCTATCGAACAGGAGACATCGTCCGCATCGATGAGCGCGGCGTTGTTCACTTTCTTGGGCGGGTGGACCGTCAGGTGAAGGTGAACGGTTACCGGATCGAGCTCGAGCAAATCGAACGGGCGCTGAAGTCGCTCGACGGATGCGAGGGTGCAGCCGCGTTCCTGATCGATGTGCGTGAGCGCCCCTCGATCGCGGCCGCCGTGCTGGCGCGTGGGCAGGTAACAGGCGAGGAATGGAAGACGCAACTCGGCGGAATACTGCCCGCTTATATGATTCCCCGCGAGTTGCAGGTCTTTTCGGATTTTCCACTGACGCCGAATGGGAAGACCGATCTTGCGCGTTTGAGAGCACTGCTTGATGAGCGCATCAAGGTAAGAGGGCAAGCGTCCGTCCGCGATGGGGATGGGAGCGACAATGCAGTGACAGCGGTACGGGAGGCATGGCGACAGTGCCTGGGACATGACAGGTTTACCGACAGCGACAACTTCTTTTCCTTGGGCGGGGACTCGCTCGACGCGATCGGGGTGATAGCAAGACTGCAGGCCGGCGGCTATCGTGTATCGGCACGTTCCTTTCTGAAGGAGCCCACGGTTCGCGCGTTGGCACGCAGCGTTCGTGCGGCATTGGACGATGCGCCGGTATCGGCAGCGGACAACGCGAGCGTCACTGGCGCGATTCAGGCCGCGCGCTTCTCGGCTGCCCAGCGTACCTTTTTTGCGCAGCGCCTGGCCCGGCCGGATCATCACAACCAGGCACTGATGTTCGACGTGGCAGGCCCGCTGTCTGTTGACATACTCAGGCAAGCGTTTGAACGGGTCCGGGACTGGCATCCCTTGTTGTCGACGCGGTATCGGTGGATCGACGACGTATGGACGGCTGAACAGCAGTCGAAAGACCGATTGAAGCCGGTACTGGAAATCACTGAGATTCCAGCGACACAGGATCCCGACGACGTTGCCGTTCTCGTCCGCCGCACAAGTCAGGCTTTGCAGGCGTCGTTGAGCCTGGAAGCGGGACGGGTGTTCGCGGCGCATCTGTTTCGCCGGGAGAGCGGAGCCAGCCACCTGGTGCTTTGTGCGCATCATGTGGTGGTGGACGCGGTATCGTGGCGAATCCTCGTCGACGACGTCTCGCGTCTGTACAGCTCGCTTCTGCGAACGGGGACGGAGCCCGCTGCGCCTGTTTCCGGCTCGGCCTGGGATTGGGCCGAACACGTTGCATCGAGCGGTGCGCTAGAGGCCGATCTGGACTTCTGGCGCAAGCTTCCGGCGACCGTCGTGCAGGAGCGCTTGGGGTTGCGGGTCAAAGGCAATCTCGAACGCCATGCCAAAACAGTATGGCTGTCGTTTTCCCGCGAGCGGACGAGCGAACTTCTCAGGGACCTGCCGGAGCAATTCGGCGCCCCGTTTCATCATGTTCTGCTCGCGTCTTTCCTCCACGCGTTCGATGAGGCGGCGGCGTCGCGACAGAATCATCTGGTCGAAGTGGAGAGCCATGGACGGATGACCTTCGACGACGACATCGACGTTTCGCGTACGGTGGGATGGTTCACCTCCGCCTATCCGGTGGTTGTGTCTTCGGTGAGCGGCGAGCTGGCGGGAACCGTCGGCCTGGTCGACGCGGCGCTCGGCGGCGTGCCGCGCCTTGGCATTGCCTACGGTGTTCACCGGGACATCCTGGAGCGGGAATGGGGTGGCGTTCCGGCGGCGCGCTTTTGCTACAACTATCTCGGGCAGTTCGAGTTCGGAGACGGCGATGCATTGACGCTGAGACCGTCTACGCTGTCTCCCGGCTTCGCACGGGGATACGATAACGATCGCATGCACGAATTCAGACTGACCGGACGGATCATCGATGGACGGCTGATCTGCGATCTGGGGTATAGCGGCGAGCGGCACGATCCGGCCACCATCCATGCGATCGTCGAGCGCACGGCGGTACTGCTGAGCACGGCGTTGACAGCGGATGCGGGTGACCCCGCGGTACGCGAGGGCGCCCGGCCTGGCTCCGAACACGCCCGTGTCGAGAAGGGGTTCAGCACGTTCATCGAGGCCGGAAGTAGCGCCGGATTGCTCACGTATCGCCCCACAGGGCTGCATAGAGGCGAGAGCGATCCGGGAGGTTCGCGCGATCGTCGACGGTATCGCCATGTGCTGATGTCAGGGGCGACGGGGTTTCTCGGCGCCTATGTATTGCGTGAGTTACTGCTGGCGACGGGCGCCCGTGTCCACTGCATTGTGCGCGCGGCGACGGATGACGAGGCCGCCACCCGGCTGGCGGCGGCGTTCGACTGGTACTTCCCGGACACGCCGCTGACGGGCTTCGGTGCGAGGGTGCAGGCCTATTCGGGGGATGTGGCGGAGGAACGGCTTGGGCTCGGGAAGCAGACCTATGAGTCGCTCGATCGGGAGATGGATGCCGTTTATCATTTTGCCGCGGATACGCGCCTTTTTGCCGACGAAGACGTACTCGAACGGCAAAACATCACCGGCACGCGCCGGCTGGTCGAACTGGCATCAGGAAGGCATCCTAAGGATCTTCATCATATGTCGACGCTGGCCGTCTGCGGCGTCAACCAGAGCGGCAAGGCGATTGTCTTCAGCGAGTCCACGTTAGATGTGGGACAGGACTTCCTGAACGCCTACGAAAGAACGAAGTTCAAGGCCGAAAAGCTGGTGCGGGAGTTTGCATTGCGGGGCGGCCGGGCCTTCATCTACCGGTCCGGCAATGTCTCCGCGGACTCGCGTAGCGCACGCTTCCAGCGCAAGGCGGCTGACAACCGTTTTGTGCAGCTTTTGCGCGCGGCGGTGAAAATCGGCAGCCTGCCGGCCCATGTCGGCGAACCGGTCGCGCTGAGCCCGGTCGATGTCGTAGCGCGCGGCATTGTGGCGCTGTCCCTCGACCTCGTGCAGGGTGGTGGTGTCTATCACGTGGACACCCCCTGGACGATCTCGATGGAGGACGTTTTCGACACGCTACGGGAGCTTGGCATCCCCTTCGAAGTCACTTCGCACGCCACGTTCGCAGAGCTCTTTCGCAGCGGCTCGGTATCGAACGACCGGGATGTTGCGTTGGGCTACTTCTGGGCATCGAGGCCGGAGCGAGGTATAGCGTTTGACCATTCGCGAACCCTGCGGATTCTGTCCAGAATGTCCCGCGATTTTGAGCATCCCAAACGGGAATGGCTACGGGCGTTTCTCGCGCACCTGGTGGCGGCAGGGGTGCTATCCGGGCAGTCCGCGCTGCCCGCGTAGTTTGCGGCGAAAGGTTTGTCGCTGCGCACGGCGGCGAGCGTCGACGCTGAGGGCGACCTCGCCGGGAACCCGCTGAGGCCGCATCGAAGCGGTGGTGACAACGACTGTCGATTTCGCAAGGAATACGATGAGACAAGAACCAGCAGGCATGGCGACATGGCTTAATGCATGGCAACTGGTGTGGACGTCCACGCTGACGGTTGCCGGTATCGCCGCGATTATCCTGATACGGCAGACTGATCTCGTCGGCGTGCGAAGTGTCATTGCCATGTCGGCACGCACGTCGCTAGTGTTGTTCTGCCTGGCGTTCAGCGGCTCGTCGGTCCACCGGCTCTGGCCTGGCCGCTGGAGTCGATGGCAACTGCGCAACCGGCGTTATCTCGGACTGTCGTTCGCCGCCTCGCACACCATCCACATCGCGGCGCTGATTGTCTTCGGGGTGGTGGCGCCCGCCGTCTACGCGACCGTGGGTACGTGGACGAACGGCATGCTTGCCGGACTCGCATACGTCTTTCTGCTGGCGATGGCCGCGACGTCGTTCGATCGCACGGCGGCGTGGCTGGGGGCCGCTCGCTGGCGGGCACTTCATCTGGTGGGCAGTTACTACATCTGGCTAATATTTCTGATTGCGTTCGGGAAACGCATGATGCGACATCCCGTCTCGTTCTATCCGGTCGCCGTGGCGATTCTGGTGTTGAGCCTGGCCATACGACTGGTTGCCGGCCCGTACGCACGGCGGCGTACCCGCGCGCAATCCTTGCCGCAGACTCTGCCCAGTGACGCGGTCGAACCGCGATTGAGCCGCGAAACATGAGCAAGAGCGGCCCAGGATTCGATTTGACTCATCAGTTCTCCATGGCGAATTGGCTCTCGGGATGGCGGCTTTTTGCCCTTCTGGTGGCGACACCGATATCGATGGCCGCAAACGTGGCGCTCTTTCATCGAGACGTGGATGGCGTACGCACCGTGGTCATCCTGACGGTGCGCTATACGTTGGTCCTGTTCTGCCTCATTTTCAGCGTGTCGGCACTGCAGCGTTTGTGGCCGAACGACATCTTCCGATGGCTGTTGCGGAATCGCAGATATATGGGGCTTTCATTTGCAGCGTCGCACAGCGTGCATATTGCCGGCCTCGCCGTATTCGCGCTGATTGCGCCGGCCTCTTACGCGCGGGAGAGTCGGCTCTTTAGCGAAATCGTGGGGGCGATTGGGTATTTTTTCGTGCTCGCCATGGCGAGCACTTCGTTCGACGTGACAAGAGCGTGGCTCGGGGACGCCCGCTGGAGGACTCTGCATTCGGTAGGGGGGTATTGGATCTGGGGCGTCTTTGCGTACATGTTCGGGAAGCGCGGCCTCGCTTACCCGTCTGTTCCGCTATACCGGGTCGCCTTGTTGCTGTTGCTGCTATCCCTCGCGTTGCGGCTGATTGCTCGAGAGCGTCGCCGCAAGGATAGGGGCGGGCTTCCAGCGGCGGCGGTCCCCGAGCGAAGATAACAATCGCCCGGTTCGCTGCGCATTCTTAACCGCTGTCCTGGTTACCGTAGCCGTGAATTGGTGATATCATAATTTTATGATATCAGCATTCCAGCATAACAAATCAGGATGGATGATATGCCCACTCTTGACGTCGATTCCGTAAGCGCGTTCGTGCTGGTGGCCGATCTGGGCAGCTTCACGAAGGCTGCCCATGCGCTGGGCACATCGCAGGCCGTCATCAGCGTGAAGGTGAAGCGCCTGGAGGACCGGCTGGGCTACCGGTTGCTGGAACGCACGCCCAGAAAGGTCAACCTGTCGCAACGAGGCAAGACCTTTCTCCGCCCGGCCAGAAACTTTATTGCGGCGCATCAACTGGCGATCGCCGGGCTCACCAGCACCCCGAAGCGGCTGGTTATCGGCATCAGCGACCAGGTGGCCGGCCCCGGTTTGCCGGCTCTCCTCGCGCAGTTGAGTGCCTACGATCCCAGTCTGGTGATGGAAGTCCACATCGATGCCTCGCACACACTCATGGATGCCTTCGATAAGAGCGCGATAGACGCGGCGATCGTGCGGCGGGAGGACGACCGGCGCGACGGCGAATTGCTGGTTCGCGAGCGTTTCGGCTGGTTTGCGTCGTCGCGCTGGGAAAATGGGGAGGGTCAGGCGCTGCGTCTGGCGTCTCTGGCGTCGTCTTGTGCCGTTCGGGCGTTAGCGACGCAGGCGTTGGATGCCGCCGGGATCCCCTGGACGGAGGTGTTCATCGGTGGCGGGATGGCGGCGGTGGGCGCGGCGGTGTCGGCGGGTCTTGCGGTCGCTCCGCTAGCGTATAGCGTCGCCCCGGTCGGCACGATCGATGTGGGCGCGCGATATGGCTTACCGCGTTTATCCGAGTCCGATGTCGTTCTTCACGCCGCGGTCACCGATCCGCTCTCGCAAGGTGCGATCAGACGCTTAGCGGCGTCGTTCAGAAGCGGGGAGACCGGGGCGGCAATCGCCCTTGAGCCGGCTTCCAGCGCCATGGTCGCCTGAAGTCGCCGGGTACCGCCTTCCTCAACCGGTCAGCCAGTCAGCCGGTCTCTGCCGGCAATCAGTCTCAGAGTCTCCGAAGTCGCCGGAACCGGCGCGTGGCGGGCGTCAGCGTCCTGTGCGGGCGCCTTGAGACATCCATAAATGATATTTCTGAAATATCCTTTCATAGCTTCCCTTTATAGATCCCGCCCTGCAGACTACAGGCATTCCAGCTAGGGGATGCGGGCGGATGGCCCGGCCGTCCTCGCCAGACTGTCAGGGACAACATGAGCACGAAGGGATACACGGGGGCACTGGAGGTATCTGTCACGGCCGGAGCGGAGCCCGATCCGCGACGGTGGTTCGCGCTCCCGATTCTGCTGATGGGCGCATTTTTGCCGCCGCTCGACTTCACCATTGTGAATCTCGCTTTGCCTTCCATTCGCCAGAGTCTGGGCGCCACGTCGAGCGAGGTGCAGTTCGTAATCTCGGCCTATGCCGCCACTTATGCGGTGTTCCTCGTGACGGGCGGACGTCTCGGCGATCTGCGCGGCCGCAAGCGGATGTTCATGACCGGCATCGTGGGCTTTACGCTGGCATCCGTGCTGTGCGGGGCCGCCTGGTCCCCAGGTGTGCTGATCGCCGGGCGTATCTTGCAGGGGCTGATGGCGACGGTGATGGCGCCGCAGGTGCTGGCTTCGATCCGCGTACTGTTTCCGGCGCACGAGCAGGGGCGGGCGCTGGCCTTTTACGGCGCCACGTTTGGTCTCGCCAACATCTGCGGCCAGATATTCGGCGGGGTGCTTGTTTCGGCTCATCCGTTCGGCTTTACCTGGCAGACCATATTTTTTGTCAACGTCCCCATCGGCATCGCTGCGTTGGCGGGCAGCGCTGTGTTCCTTGGCGACTCGCGGGCACAAGAGGCACAACGGCTGGATCTCGGCGGCGTCGTGCTTCTGTCGGCGACGCTAGGGTTGCTGGTTTATCCGCTTGTCGAGGGGCGCGAAACAGGGTGGCCGGTCTGGATCATCGCCATGCTGGTCGCCTCCGTCTTCGCGTTGGTCGCGTTCATCGGTTTTGAAAAGCGGTTCGCGGCTCGGGGTGGGTCCCCGCTGGTCGATTTCTCGCTGTTCCAGAACCCGGGGTTTGTCGCCGGCATTGCGATGGCGGTGCTGTTTTATATGCAGAACGCCTTTTTTCTGACGTTCTCCGTTTATCTGCAGAACGGGCTGCGCCTGACGCCGTTTGACGCAGGGATGGCGACCCTGCCGTACGTGAGCGGTGGCTTCGTCGCCTCCCTGGCTTCGTCGCGTCTCATGCAACGTCTTGGCCCCCGCGCTCTGACTCTCGGTTTCGTATTCCAGGTGGTGGGCTTC
Organism: Paraburkholderia sp. GAS38; assembly: GCF_050434965.1. Taxonomy (NCBI): domain Bacteria; kingdom Pseudomonadati; phylum Pseudomonadota; class Betaproteobacteria; order Burkholderiales; family Burkholderiaceae; genus Paraburkholderia; species Paraburkholderia sp. GAS38. The sequence continues at coordinate 171,017 of NZ_JBNDJO010000003.1, forward strand.
AGCACGGTGATGTTCGCAGTCAGTGGCGGGCCATCAGGAACGCTGGGACTCGGACTGATATGCGCCGGGGTCGGCTTCGGAACCATCATGCCATCCGTCCTCAAGGCCGTAATCGGCGGTGTCGATCAAAGGCATGCCGGCCTGGCGTCGGGCGTTGCAATCTCCGCCTTGCAGATTGGATCGGCGCTAGGCGTGGCGATTGTCGGCGATGCCTTCTATAGCGCGCTGGGTACAAGACAGGACCTGAGGGCCTATGCCCATGCCTTTACCTTTGCCCTCGGATGTAATGTCGTGCTCCTGATCGTTGGCGGGTGCCTTTCTCTTAGGCTCCCAGGCGCGAGGCGCACGTTCGCCTTGAACAGAGGCGGTTGAACGCATGAGCGGCGATGTTCCCCTGTCAACCTGAGGGGCGCGCTTTCGCATAATCGTCCCAGGCATGTACCTGATCCGACTGTTACCGGCCGCAGCCGTTTACACAACAATGCCCGCCTTGCCGGTGGTTCCTGTCAATTCCGAAGGGTAAGCCATGAAATCTGTTCAGCTAAATCAGGATGCGGCCGCGGCCGACGTGGGTTCGGTCTCGCTTCCTCGTGCCGATGCCGAGCTGTCGCTCAAAGAGGGGAAACCTTCCTCTAGTCGGCTGGCGCTAACGGTCTTGCTCACGGGGGCTTTTCTTTCGCCTCTTGATTACTTCATCGTCAATCTCGCTCTCCCCTCAATCCGGACCGGGATCCACGCGAGTTCCGCCGAACTGCAACTGGTTGTCTCCGTCTATGCTTCCGCGTTTGCGGTGCTACTGGTTACGGGCGGACGATTGGGTGATCTGTTCGGGCGCAAGAAGCTGTTCATGTCGGGAATGGCGGGTTTCGTCATCGCATCGGCTCTCTGCGCGGGTTCGCCGAATGGCATGATTCTCGTCATTGGCCGGGTGCTTCAGGGCGCGGCGGCTTCCGTGATGGTTCCGCAGATACTCGCCACGATCCGCACCGTGTTTCCGAAAGAACAGCAGACTAAGGTCATGAGTTTGTATGGGTTCGTCTTTGGCATCGCTGCGGTGGTCGGGCAACTGGGGGGCGGCGCGCTCATTACGCTAAGACCGTTTGGCCTGGAGTGGCAGTCGATTTTTCTGATCAACATTCCGGTCGGCACACTTGCACTGATCGGTGCGTGGAAGTTTGTACCCGAGAACCGATCCGCGCATGGCGCGCGGATCGATTCGGTTGGCGTGATTCTGCTGTCGTTGTTTCTGGGGCTCGTGATCTATCCGCTGACGCAGGGTAGAGAGGCGGGATGGCCTACCTGGACATTCGTTTCCTTTGGCGCGAGTGTGCCTGTCTTCCTCCTGTTCCTGTTGGCCGAGTATCGATTGAAGCTGCGGGGCGGAGACCCGCTCGTCGACCTGCAACTGTTTCGGAATCCGGTGTTTTCGCTCGGATTGCTGCTGGCGTTCTGTTTCTATTGCGACAGCGTATTCTTCCTGACGTATGGCATCTATCTTCAGAGCGGGCTGCACTGGACGCCGCTCGCCGCCGGTTTTGCAATTTTCCCATTTGGTATTGGCGCTGTCCTTGGGCCCTTGTTGTCGCCTGCGTTGGTGCGTCGCGTGGGCAGCCACGTTCTGACCACGGGCTTTGCGTTGCTCGCCATTGGCTTCGGAACTTCCGGCGCGGCGTTGCTTCACGCGCTGGAGCCACATGCACTGTTCTTTGGGGGCCTGTTCCTTGCGGGAATGGGTCACGGCATCGTCCTGCCGTCTGTCGTGCGGATCGTCATCGGCGAAATCGCGCCTGAGAAAGCGGGTTTGGCGTCTGGTGTCGTGACATCCATGCTGCAGATCGGATCGGCGTTCGGCGCAACCGCGATCAGTGGCGCGTTCTTTTCAGTGCTTTCCTCGGGTACGACGTCCGCCGATTACGTACGCGCCTACCAGACAGGCATAGCAATCGTGTCGGTGCTGTTTGTCGTCTGCGTTGCATTGTCGGTTGTACTGACGAGGCTGCAAGGAAGGGCGGAGGGCGCGTGAAACTGATGATCGACGGCGTCTGGCGCGGAGACATTGACCCCACGCCGGAGTTGCAGCGCAAGCGGATGATCCATGCCGGCCAGTTCCGTGAAAAGATCGAGGCGGGGGCGTTCCGTGCAGAGGCGGGTCGTTACCACTTATACCTATCGTATGCCTGCCCGTTTTCGCATCGCGTCCACGTAGTATGGGCGTTAAAGAAACTGACGGCTGTCATCGGTGTGTCGATCGTGCATCCGCTCTGGGATAACGGTGACGGCTGGACACTGGGTGCAACAGACTGGTCTACGGCTGACGGCGGCCGGAACGGATTCCGCTTCCTGCATGAGGCCTATCGCGCAACCGATCCGGCATACACCGGGAAAGTGACGGTGCCGGTCCTGTGGGACTGTTCGACGAAGCGGATCGTCAACAACGAGTCGATTGAAATCGCCACTTTGCTGAATGCGGAGCCTGATGAGCCGGGGTCCCGGCAGGTCGACCTTTATCCTTATCCCCTGCGTCGGGAGATTGACGGCCTGAATGAACAGATTGCGTCAAGATTAGCCAAGGGCGTGTATGCGGTTGGACAGGCGAGTGATCAGGACGAATACGACGCGGCGGTTAACAGCCTGTTTGGCTTCCTGGACGAACTGGAAGATCGCCTTGGCGATGGCCGGCCGTTCCTGATGGGCGACGAGATAACATTGACCGACGTGCTTGCGTATACCCCGTTGGCGCGCTTCGACGCTGTCTACCATCCCCTGATGAGGGCAAGCCGGAAGCGGTTGGTCGACTATGAACGGCTGGCGTCGCTCGTGCGCCGCATCCACGATCTGCCTGGTGTTGCCGCCGTCACCCGATTCGACCATATTCTCAAGCACTACTACGATGGCGATTGGGCGGTCGCGACCCGCCGCGGTATTGTTCCCGCCGAACCGAAAACCGATTTCCGTAGCGCAGCCGTTCTCAGCGCAGCGCGTTGAGCTTTGCGTAAAGCGCGTCGTAGTAGCCCGCACAGCTTTGAAGTCGTAGCCTGGCGCCGACCAGGATATCGGCGCCGGCAGACGGGGTTTGCTCGACGATCGGGACAATGACATTCATTAGCCATCCCTCACCGTGCACCACGTCGATAGTGACGTGCTCGTCGTAGTATTCCAGCTCGTTCGCGGTACCGAGTCCAACGCGCCGGCAGCCGCGCGCCAGCTTTTCGTATTGGGGCGGATCCAGCAGTTCGGTCATCGCCAGGATGCCTAATAGCTTGAAGTAATGTCTGCGGTTCAACGCGGTCAGCATGAAGAGGTTATAACCGGCGAGACCTTGCCAATCCAGCGTGGCCGCATGATTATCGACGGCCTGCCCGACACCGACACTATCGAGCAGCCGACGGAACAGCGTCACATGACTGCGCGCCGGTTCTCCTCGACCTGACTCGTCCCAGAAATTCTGCGCGAGTTCTTTGCGGACTTCGATTCTTGAACCGACCATGGAGAAAAGAAGCAGGTCGAAGAAGCGGATATTGAGCGCGCTGTCGCTCGTGAAGAACGCGATGATCTGCTCTTTCGAGGCTTCCTTCTCGAGGAAGTCGAATAACGGGTGGCACGAGGCGGGATGCTCGGACCATAGCCGCTTCAGCGCGGCAACCAGTTCGTCGCTGTCCGCCGGACGTGGAACGTGGGCGAATCTCGAGGTCTCAGTGTCGAGCCAGCGCCGTTCTATCTCGCGACGCAGCCGCGTCAGTAGGGGGTCGAATTGATGCTCGGTGCGGGGAGACCCCGCGTCTGCCACATGAAGGTCATATAGCAAAAAGAGCGCACGGTGAATCTGGTGCAGGGCGGCCTCATCGTGGTATCGAAGCGCTGCGTCCAGGGTTGCATGCGCTTTCGCGAGGAGTTCGTGCTCGTACGACCCGTTGTAACCCGGCACTTGATCGAGCGGTCCACTGTCGCACAACACAGCGACTGCTTCGTCAATGGGCAGCGAGAGGGTTTCGTCGATGATGCCTGGGTTGAATGTGACGAGGGGCGCGTCGTGACGGGCTAATCTCTGATCCGTAGGATTTGGACTCATGGTCTCCACTTCCCGGCAGGTTTCGGAGGCAATTGACGCACGCCACGGTTGATACTGGCCGGAGTGATGATACGTGTCTGTATCCTGTTTCGCCATCGTGAGATGAGCATTTAGATATGCAAAATATGGGAATGTACAGCGCATCAACCAGATCCACTCTTCCCAATTGTACGTAGCATCGGAAACATCCGTGCCACATGGTGTCCATAGAATCTCGGGCTTGTGCTGCGAGGCACCTCCCTTTCTATGCGCAATCGCCGCTATCGCCACAGCCCTCTCCGCTGCGGTGTGGCCGAACCGGACAACCGATGCCAGACGCCAGCATGCAGACCGACCATCCCGAAGCCGAACCGTCCGATGCCTGGTCTCCCCTGATCAACGTGCGTGACACAGGCCGCTTTCTGCAGGTTCTGGAAGCGCTGGGCTGCACGTTGGCGATCAGCCGGCGGCCGTCAGGGGTCGCCCTCGTCGGCGTAGAGAACGGCGTGCCTACACTCTCGGCTTGCTTACTGCCGCGTTCGATGGGTCTGGCTGTCACCCATGATCGCATTGCCATCGCCACGGCGCGCGAGTTGATGATTTTCGCCAACGTCCGCTCGATCGCCGCGCTGTATCCGGAACGGCCCGATTACTACGATGCGGTCTACGTGCCGCGTCATGCCTTTTACACCGGCGATTGCGACCTGCACGACATGGCCTTCGACGGCCAGCTCGTGTTGGCGGTCAATACCCGTTACTCGTGTATCTGCGTGATCGACGGCTATTTCAACTTCACGCCGATATGGCGCCCGCCGTTCCTCAAGGAACTGACCGCGGACGACCGCTGCCATCTGAACGGCATGGCGATGCACGACCGCAAGGTCAAGTTCGTGACGGCGCTTGGCACTACCGACACGCCCTATGGCTGGCGCGAGGGCATGGCCGGCGCGGGCGTGGTGATGGAAGTGCCGTCCGGGCGTATCGTCGCCTCGGGCCTCTCTATGCCGCACTCGCCGCGTGTCATCGACGGCCAGCTTTATGTTCTCGAAGGCGGCCGTGGCCAGGTGTTGCGCCTCGATCCGGTCAGCGGAGCCAGCACGGTGATCGCGACACTCCCCGGCTTTACGCACGGGCTGGCGGCGTATCGCGGCGTGCTGTTTGTCGGGCTGTCGAAACTGCGCCAGAAACGCGGTCCGCAGGGTCTGCCGATTGAGGCTGAAGGCGAACTGATGGCCGGCGTGGCCGCGCTCGATCAGGCCACCGGTGAGGTGCTCGGCATCCTGCACTTCTTCAATGGCGTCGAAGAGGTGTTCGACGTTCAGGTCATTCCGGACATCAAGCGCGCCGAGATCCTCGCGCCGGAACAGTGGTACCGGACCTCGTCGGTGGTGACCATGGAAGGCGGCATGTGGGAGCGGCAACCCCAGGAGCCGGTGGAAGAAGCCAATGGCTGAGGACGATGCCGGCACGCTATCCGCGAGGGCAAGCGCAAGCGCCGTCGAGCACAGCAGTGCTGTCTTCTGGTTGACGGGACTGTCCGGAGCGGGCAAGTCGACGCTCGCCTTCGGGGCCGAGAAGACACTTAAGGCGCTGGGCTACCGCGTGTGCGTGCTGGACGGCGACCGTTTGCGCACCGGCCTTAACCGCGACCTGGGATTCAGCGAGGCGGACCGGATGGAGAACATGCGCCGCGTCGCCGAAGTCGCTACGCTCTTCGCCGACGTAGGCGTGGTAGTGATCGTCGCGCTGATCTCGCCGCTGGCGGAGGGCCGCGAGCTCGCAAGGCGCGTGACAGGGCGCCGTTTTCACGAGATCTACCTCGCCGCCGATCTGGGTACGTGCGAAGCCCGCGATCCCAAAGGCCTGTACCGGAGGGCGCGCGCGGGTGAAATCGCCGGGTTCACCGGCATCGGTTCGGCCTACGACATTCCCCTTAGCCCGGACGCGGTCATCGATACTTGCAGCAAGCACGCGGCATCGTCCGTGGCGGATCTCGTCACGTATATCCGCTCGCGAATCGAACTTCGCTAAGTGCGTTTCGCCCGTGAAGCAACGGCCGCGCACGGTGGTTGCACACGGCGCGAGGTGCGTAACATCGGACATCGATTCGCCACGGCCGGCCGCTAGTATCGATTCGTTTCGTGCCCCCGTGCTGGCTTGCGAGGGGCGCTCCTCACGCTTTGCCGGACAACGCTAACAGCGCGATGCACGCGCCGGGCGGCGGGTTCTGCGCGGCAACGATCGACGCATCGCGGACGAGGCACCATGCGGAACATGTGGCAGCGAGGCGAGCGCGCTGGCGCACGCGGTTTTACCCTGATCGAAGTACTCATTGCGCTCGCGATCGTCGCGATTGCCCTGGGCGCGGTGCTGAGAGCGATCGGCGCGTTGAGTACGAACGTGGAGATGGCGCGTTCGCGTCTGCTGGCAATCTGGAGTGCCGACAACGTGCTCAGCGAGATCTCGATTGGACAGCAATGGCCGGACCCTGGTCAAAGCACATTCTCCTGTCCGCAAGGGCGTTACCGGTTTGTCTGCCGGCAAACGGTGACCCAGTTGAGCAGCCCATTGATCCGGCAGGTCGAGGTGCGTGTCTACGGCTATGCCGCGAGCGCCGACGTATTGGCCGACGCGGCAACGGTGATCCAGAATGAAATCCGTCGCTAGAGGTGTCCGTGTCCGTCCGCGTGCAGCGTTCGGCTTCACGCTGATCGAAATGCTGGTTGCCATTGCGCTGCTGGCCGTGGTGGCGATGCTGTCGTGGCGCGGTCTCGATGCAACCATCCGCAGCCGCAACGACATCGTGGAGAACCTCAGTCAGACACGCGAACTGGGCAAATACTTCGCGCAGTTGCAATACGACGCGCTAAACGTCGTCGCACCGGAAGAAGTGTTTGGGGCGCCGTTGCGGATGCGGCCTAACGAGCTCGTGCTGGTCAGACACCTCGGTACCGGATCTGGTGGGTTGACGCAATTACAGGTGGTCCGTTATCAGCTCAAAGGTCACGAGTTGTTGCGCAGCGCTTCGCCGCCGCTCTCGTCCCTGTCCCAGTTGAACGACGCCTTGCAGCACATGGACACATTCGCCGGCGTGGTCGTGAGCGACCAGGCGCGCGCTATGGGCATCTCGGTATGGCTGGCGCCGGGCGGCTGGACGGACCGGCAGGCAATCATCTCCGACGAGTACGCGCGCTTTCTCTCTACCCATGGCGTCTCGACGGTCGCGACCCGCGCCATGCCATTGCCCCGCGGAATTCGCCTCACGGTGACAACGGTTGAGCCGGTCACGGAATACGTTAGAACGGTTCCACTGGGCAGATAGCGCATTGAAGGTGAGTCCCCGAATAATAGTACGTACAACTGGTCATACAGTTGTTGGGATGCAGCCGTTAATCTGCAGAAAGCTGTAGCGAGCAGCCGCAAGACTTAACGACTGCGTGCCGGGCGGCGGTGCCGTGACGAGGCGCGCGACGACATCGAGGACATTGGGAAAATGAATCCGGAACCCTCATTGAACGACCGGGCCAGCGGGTCCGCGTCGGCAGGTGCTGCAAGCAGGCTGCCGCGCGGCGACATGTCGCTTGCCAGAGACCTGCATGGCAAGGGGCAATTCGATGCGGCCGCCCAGCAATACGAAACGGTGCTGGCCGGCCAGCCCGATCACGCCGAAGCGCTGCATCTGTACGGCGTGGTGCAGTATCAGCGAGGGCGGGCGGCGGAAGCAGAAGCGCTGCTGCGCCGTTCGGTGACGCTTACCGCCGAGCCGATGGCGCTCACCGATCTGGGCGCCGTGCTGGCCGCCTCAGGCCGCGTCGACGAAGCCCTCAAGCGCTTCGAGCAGGCGCTGGAGATCGAACCGCGTCACGTTCATGCGCTGGTTCGCCTGGGCAACACGCTCGTCGGCATGCAGCGCTACGAGCCGGCCCTTGCCGCTTATGACCGGGCGCTCGCGGTGTCGCCGCTGGTGCTCGATGCGCTATGCAATCGCGGCAGCGCGCTGCGCGCGCTAGGCCGTTATCTGGAAGCGATTGAAACCTACGATCGCGCCTTGACGGTCGACCCGCGCTCGTATGAATCGCTCTACAACCGCGGTCACGTTCTGCGCGATCTGCACCGCTACGCCGAGGCACTGCAGAGCTACGACCGTGCCATTGCGATCCGGCCGGGTAACGTCGCGATGCTGTCGATCCGCGGCCGAACCCTGGTGGATCTCGGCCGTCCCGCCGAGGCGCTTGCCAGCTTCAACGAAGCAATCGCGATTCAGCCGGACTTTGTCGAAGCGCTCTACAACAGCGCCGTCGCGCTCGAGCGCCTGGGGCGCGCGGCCGAAGCCGTGCAACGCTGCGAGCGCGTGCTGCTGCTGGAGCCGCAGCATAGCCGTGCGTTCGCCTGCCGCGGCAATGCATGGCTGCAGACGGAGCAGTACGCCGCCGCCTTGCGCAGCTACGATCAGGCGCTCGAAATCGATCCGCGCTCGGTGGAAGCACTCTGTAACCGGGGCACGGCGCTGCGCTTTCTCGAACGCTACGAGGAAGCGCTGCAGAGCTACGATGCCGCGCTCGCCGTCGACAAGGGCTTTGCCGAGGCATGGGGCAACCGCAGCAATGTGCTGCAGGATCAGCATCGTTACGAGGATGCGATGGCTTCGCTCGATCGCGCGCTCGCGCTGCGCGCCGATCATCCGACGAGCTGGTTCAACCGCGGCAACGTGCTGTACGAGATGGGCCGCCAGGACGCGGCGGTGCAGGCCTACGACAAGGCGATTGCTCTGGACCCCGGCTATCGCGATGCGCATTTTGCGCGCGGCTCGTTGTACCTGGCACAGGGCGACTTCGCACGCGGCTGGCCCGAATACGAGTGGCGCGTGCGCGACCCGAACGGCGAGCACAGCAGACGGGTTTTCACACAACCGCTGTGGCTCGGCGAGGAGCCGCTGGACAACAAGACCATTCTGATTCATGCGGAACAGGGCTTCGGCGACACGCTGCAGTTCTGCCGCTACGCGGCGCTGCTTCACGAGCGCGGCGCCCGTGTTGTGCTGGAGGTGCAGCCGGCGTTGAAGACGCTGATCGACAGCTTGCGCACGCCTGTGCAAGTCGTGGCGGCAGGTGAGTTGCTGCCGCCCGTCGATTACCACTGCCCGCTGCTGAGTCTGCCGTTTGCGTTCAAGACGGAGTTGCAGAGTATTCCTGGCAAGGTGCCCTATCTTTATGCCGATGCAGAACGGGTGAGCAACTGGGACAACCTGCTCGGTCCGAAGCGCGGCTTGCGCATCGGCGTCGCGTGGTCGGGCAACCCCTCGCATCGCAACGACCGTAACCGCTCGATCGCACTCGTGGCGCTTCTGCCGCTGCTGCGGGAGCCGAATGTCGAATGGATCAACCTGCAAAAGGTGGTCCGCGAGCGCGACCGCAGCGTGTTTGAGCAGGCGCCGCTGCGCAGCTTCGATGACGACATCGTCGACTTCGCGGATACCGCCGCGCTGGTGCAATCGGTGGACCTGGTCATCGCCGTGGATACCGCCGTCGCTCACCTTGCCGGCGCACTGGGCCGGCCCGTCTGGGTGCTGCTGGCCGAACCGCCCGAATGGCGCTGGATGCGTGCGCGCAGTGATAGTCCGTGGTATCCCGAGGCCAGGCTTTTCCGCCAGACGGTGGCGGGGCATTGGGGCGACGTCATCGACGCCGTCCGCAGCGAACTCAGGACGCTGTCGTAGCCAAGGAAGCGCAGCAAACGGATCACCGCGCGACAGCGGCGACAGGTGTGGCTTATCGAGGGATGAAGGATGCGATCAGAGGCGGAAAAAGAGCAGCCGGCTGCACCGCATGCCCAGTTGCAGCCTGGCGCCGCAGGCACGTTGTCGAGAGATGCCGCCTGGGAGGACAGTGTGCTGCGGCATGCACGGGCAGCGCACGAACGAGGGGCGCTCGCCGACGCGGAAGGGGGCTACCTCGAACTGCTTGGGGCTAACCCCCGGCACGCCGAGGCATTGCACATGCTCGGCGTTCTGCGGTTTCAGGAAGGCAATCTGCAGGATGCCGAAACGTTGATACGGCAATCCATTGAATGGAAACCCGCACCGCTCTCGCTGGCGAATTATGCCGCCGTGGTGGCCGGGCTTGGACGCCGTGAGGAGGCGCTAGGAAGACTCGAAGAGGCGCTTGCGCTCAACCCGGTGCATCCTCGCGCGTTGTTGCAGCGCGCGGGGATTCTCGCGGAGTTGCAGCGCCACGAGGAGGCGGTGGCGGCCTATGATCGCCTGCTGGCGGTGGCGCCTGCTTTCGTGGATGGACTGTGCCGGCGCAGCGCTTCGCTGCGCGCCATGGGGCGCCTGGAAGAGGCCCACGCCTCATGCGATCGCGCCTTGACGATAGACGGCCGGTCGTTCGGTGCGCTGGCGGAGCATGGACATGTACTGCGCGCGCTGGGCCACCACGAGGATGCCGTCACGAGCTTCGGCCGTGCGTTGGCGGTGGCGCCGGGCAACGCCGCCGTGCTGTTCGCACGCGGCATGAGCTTTCTCGACCTGGAGCGGCCCGAACTGGCGCTGTCGAATTTCAACGAGGTCCTCGCGAGCGCGCCTGATTTCACGGACGCGCTCTACAACAGCGCCGTGGTGCTGGAGCGGCTGGGCCGCAACGAAGACGCGCTGGCGCGTTGCAACCGGGTGATTGCCCTCGATCCGCAGCACGCCAGGGCACACGCCAATCGCGGCAACGTGCTGCACAACCTGGGCCGGATTGCCGAGGCCGCTGCCAGCTACGAGAAAGCGCTGGAACTGGAACCCGATTCGATCGAAGTGCTGTGCAACCAGACCAATACCTTGCGGCGTCTGGATCGCCGCGAGGCCGCGCTGCAATCTGCGGAACGCGCGCTCGCGATCGACGCGGGCTTTCTCGTCGCATGGTTTGCCCGCGGCCGGGTGCTGCAAGGGCTGCACCGCTACGAAGACGCGCTTGCCAGCTTCGATAAGGTGCTGGCGACAACGCCGGAAAACCCGTTCGCACAGTTTCATCGCGGCAACATGCTGATGACGCTGCGTCGGCACGACGAAGCGGCCGCGGCTTTCGGGCGAGCCATTGAGATCGATCCGGACTATGTGAATGCCCACTGCAACCTCGCGTTTCTCTGTTTGTCCATCGGGGACTTCGGCCCGGGATGGAAAGAGTACGAGTGGCGCTGGAAAGACCCGCAGATGTTCGGCGATCTCCCCAAATTCGCGCAACCGCGCTGGACTGGCGAAGAGTCGCTGGATGGCAAGGTGATTCTGCTGGGCGCCGAACAGGGTCTCGGCGATACGCTGCAGTTTTGCCGCTACATACCGCTAGTGAAGGCACTCGGTGCGAGGGTCGTACTTGAGGCTCAACCGGAGTTGCGCGGCGTGCTGGCGACGCTGGACGGGGTGGATGAATTCGTCGACCGCAAACGCGGCGCGGTGCTGCCGCCGTTCGATGTGCATTGCACGCTGCTCAGCCTGCCGCTTGCGCTGGGGACGGAGCTTGCGACGATTCCCTGCGACGTGCCATATCTGCACGCCGAACCGGAGCGCGTGGCGCGCTGGCGAGACAAATTGGGCACACCGACCCGTCCGCGTATCGGCCTCGTGTGGTCGGGCAATCCGCGGCATCTGAACGACCGCAATCGCTCGATTTCCCTCGCCAGCTTGTTGCCGCTGATGAGCGACGCGTTCGAATGGATCAGCTTGCAGAAGGTGGTGCGTGAGGAGGACGAACCGATTCTGGCCTCGTCGGCACTCAAGCATTTCGGCGACGAACTCGGCGATTTCGCAGACACGGCGGCGCTGCTTGAGACCGTGGATTGCGTATTGAGTGTGGATACTTCTGTCGCCCACCTGGCCGGGGCGCTGGGCCGGCCGCTGTGGGTGATGCTGCCGCATACGCCGGATTTCCGCTGGCTGCTCGATCGCGAGGACAACCCCTGGTATCCCCAGGCCCGGCTGTTCCGCCAGTCCAAACCGGGCGACTGGACGGATGTGTTCGAGCGTGTCGGTCACGCGTTGACGTCGGTGCGGGCGGCGACCGGTGTCGCCACATTTGCATGACGGCGGCCAACGGTCTGCGGGGGCAACTACTGGGAGAGCAGTGATGAGCGCTGAGCACAAGGGCTTGCAGGGACCCGCGATGTTGGCAGGCACGAGTGCCGTGCGCGCAGCGGTCGGGGATACGTTGCTGCGCGCGCGAGCGCTGCTTCAGCGCCGCGAGACTGCTGCTGCGCAACGGCTCTATCAAGGGGTGTTGCTGATCGATCCGGATAACGTGGAAGCGTTGCATCTGCTGGGCGTTGCCTGCCTGCAGGCGGGTGATGCGAAGCAGGCTGAACCGCTGATTGTGGGTTCGCTGAAGCTTGGGCTTGGGCGGGCATGGAATATCGCCAACCATGGTGCCGTGCTGGTTGCCCTGGGTCGCTACGCCGAGGCGCTTGCAGTGCTGGACAAGGCGTTGCAGCTCGACGCGAACTGCGCGCCGGCACTCCTCGCGCTTGGCAATGCGCTGCTTGCGCTTGGCCGCTGGCCCGAAGCCCAGGCGGCGTACGAGCAGGCGTTGGCGAATGCGCCTGGATTGCCCGAAGCCTGGTGCAATCGCGGCAAGGTGCTGCGCGCGCTGAATCGACCCGCGGACGCAATGATCAGCTTCGACCGTGCATTACGGCTCGAGCCGGCGAATGACGAGGCGCGTACTCATCGCGGTCATGCCTTGCGCGATCTGGGCCGCACCGAGGAAGCCCTGCGCAGCTATCAGCTTGCTCTGGTGGCGCGACCGAAGGCGCCGGAGTTGCTGGCGCTGTGCGGCTCCTTGCTGACGGATCTGGGCCGCGATCTCGAAGCGCTGGGGTGTCTCGACGAGGCGCTGCTGCAGCGGCCCAACGACGTTCAGCTTCTCTATCAGAGCTGTGTAGCGCTTGACCGGCTGCATTCCCACGCGGATCTGTTGACGCGTTGCGACCGGCTGCTCGCGCTTGCGCCCGGTCATCCGGTGGCGTGGCTCGCGCGCGGCAACGCGCTGCAAGGACTGCACCGCTATCCGGAGGCGGTGGAGGCCTATGGCAACGCTGTGGCTCGCGATCCGAGCCTGACCGACGCGTGGCGCAACCATGCCTCGGCGCTGCGTATGCTCGGCCGTTATGCCGATGCCCTCGACGACTATGACCGGGCGTTGGCTAAAACGGGCGCAAATGCAGAACTGCTCTACAACCGGGCAGCCACATTGCAGCAATTGGGCCACTACGACGAAGCGCTGACGAGTTATGAAGCGGCCGCGCTCGTCCCAGCCGAAACCGCACAGGCCCTCTACTCGCAAGCCATGGCGCTGCAGCAGCTACGTCGCGATAGCGAAGCGCTGGCGTGTTACCGGCAGGCGCGGGAGACCGACCCGAATCACGGCATCGCGCGCCGCTCGGAAGCGTTTTGCCGTCTGCTGACCGGCGACTTTGCTCAAGGCTGGTTGCAACACGAAAGCCGCTGGTCCGCCGGCGACACCATTTTTCACCGGCGCTATACCGACCGGCCGATGTGGCTGGGCGCGGAACCGGTGACCGGTAAAACCGTGCTGCTGCATGCGGAGCAGGGCTTCGGCGACACCTTGCAGTTCTGCCGGTATGCGCCGCTCGTTGCGGCGCTCGGCGCGACCGTTGTGCTTGAGGTTCCCTTGGCCCTGAAGCCGTTGCTCGGTTCGCTGCGCGGCGTCGACCTGCTGGTTGCTCAAGGAGGCGTCACGCCTCCCTTCGATCTGCATTGCCCGCTGATGAGCCTGCCGCTGGCGTTCGCTACGAACCTCGATACGATTCCCGCCGAGGTGCCTTATCTGCAAGCCGATCCGGGGCGACGTCAGGCGTGGCGGCAGCGTCTGGATGAGGTGTCCGCCCCGGGGCGTTTCCGGGTGGGTCTCGCATGGTCCGGCAATCCACGCCACAACAACGACGAAAACCGCTCGATTCTGTTGGAACACTTTGCGCCGCTGTATGGTCTGGACGCCACGTTCATCAGTCTTCAGCCCCTGGTGCGTGAACGCGATAAGGCTTGTCTTGCGCAAAGCGGCATCGTGAATCTTGGTGCGGAGCTGACCGACTTCGCCGATACGGCCGCATTGATTGACGCGCTCGACCTGGTGATCTGCGTGGATACCTCCGTGGCGCATCTCGCCGGTGCGCTAGGCAGGCCGCTCTGGGTGCTCCTGCCGAGGGTGCCGGACTGGCGCTGGCTGCTCGACCGGGACGACAGTCCGTGGTACCCAACAGCGCATCTTTTTCGACAGGATAAACCCGGTGATTGGCCGGCCACGATAGGGAACGCTGCGCAGGCGTTAAGCGGATGGATAGCGGAGAAACGCGCGCAGCGCTAACACCCGCGCAGCCTGGCGAAAGAATTGTCCAAGTATACGAAATATGAAAAATTCTACGTACAAATTCTGGAGTCCAAAAGGTATGTAACATCCGAAATACGGTTGCCACGCCGGATAAATAACATGCGGCCAGTTAACGCGGCCCTTGGGGTCGCTATCTGGCCGTATCCGTAACAACGACGTTCGGGGCGTTGAGGGGTGCGGTTATATCTCCTCTTTGCCCAGGATAGTCGGCGATGAAAGCACGTGGACGCGCACAGAAACAGACCAGCCCTTTCCCTGAGACGATCAGATCAGATATTCGCCCGCTATGCCGGGCCATTGCGATGGTGGTAGCGGCAAGTGCTGTGTCCGGTGCGGCGCATGCAGCAGGTCTTGTCAATCTCTCCAACATCAGTTCGCAGAGCGGTACCGCGCGCGCCGCGGCCGGCACGCCTGGCCTTGCGAACCTCGGCGTGGGGGTGTCCCCGCAACAGGCGCTGCAATCGAGTGCGCCGTCCATCCGTAACCTCGCCACTGCCGCACAAGGCATCGCGCAACAGATCGCCGCGCAACAGGCCGCTGCCGCTGCGGGCGCAACGACGCCGTCGAACGTGCCGAACGGATTGGCAGTGGGTGGCTTGCAGGTGGCGCCGGGCATCACGTTTGTGCCGGAGTTAAACGGGAACCAGACTGTCCTGGTCAGCCAGAACACCAATATCAGCAGTCCGCTGCTGTGGGTCAACGCGTACGGGCCGCAACAGACGGTCAATCCAAACGGCTCAGTCACCGTCAATGTTCAGCAAACCTCGCAGAACGCGGTGGCGACGTGGCAGACGATGAACGTCGGCAAGCAGACCACGCTCAACTTCGATCAGTCGGGCGGCACGCAATCGAACGGTGCCAACAACTGGATCATTCTTAACCGCATCGAGGATCCCAGCGGTGCGCCGAGCCAGATTCTCGGCAACATCACGGCCCAAGGCACGGTGCTGGTGATCAACCGTAACGGCATCCTGTTCGGTGCGGGTTCGCAGGTGAACGTGCACTCGCTGCTGGCGTCGTCGCTGGACCTGCTCAATAGGGACGACTACATCGTTGCGAACGCCCCGACGATCTTGGGCGGCGCGCCGCTGGTTTCCGGCAACCTGGTGCAGGACGCGGCGGAAATTGTCGCGAGCAACCAGTTGTTTTTGAATCTGCCCGGTACGACCGACGGCGGTCTCGCGGCACTTGAAGCGGGGACGTCGTCGACGACAACATCGGGTAAGGGCAATCCCAACGAGATACTGGGACTCGGCAACAATGTGTCGGTATCGTCGGCGAACCAGCTTCAGACGCCTGGCAATATCACCATCGCGCCAGGCGCGTCAATTACGACGAGCGCGGATGGTTCGGCCAGCGACGGTGGCTTCGTGCTGATCGCGGCACCGAACGTGAACAATGCCGGCAGCATCACCGTCGCGCCAGCCGGCCAGGTCGTGCTGGCGGCGGGCATCGGCGTCAGCCTGATTCCCGAGACTAGCAATCCGCAGGTGCTGATTCCTCTATTGAGCGGCAGGGTGGGGATCCCGACGGGCACGTCGACTTCAATCGATATCACGCCGGCTGGATCGCTAGTCAATACCGGCATCATCCAGGCCGACCGCGGCAATATCGACTTGCTGGGCAGTAGCGTTGCGCAGAATGGTGTGGTCGGTGTTACGACGAGCGTCAACACGCCCGGCAACATTTCGATCTCGACTGTCGACGAGTACGTGGCCAACACACCCACAGGGACCGCTTACACGGGCAGCGGCGGCGTCGTCACGGGCAGCAACACGGGACTCCCTACCAGTCGCGCCGGACAGTTGACTTTCGGCCCTGGATCGGTGACTGCGGTGTTGCCCGACACGGACGGCGAGACGGCGACGTCCACACCGGGCGAGAGCACCTTCACGCCCGGCGGCGTTTCAATGACGGCGGGATCAGTGTGGTTCCAGTCCGGCTCGCTCGTCGAAGCGCCCGGATCAACCGTTTCAGTTGTGGCGCTGACGCCATCCGCCGCAGGGGACATCACGCCTCCCGGCGATACCGCGGTGCAGGGACGTATCTATCTGGATACCGGTGCGATCATCGATGTGTCGGGACGTGCCAACGTCGAGTTGCCGATTTCCGATATCTTGCTCGATGTCGGAACGATCAATGAGAACGACCTCGCCAACTCGCCGCTGTTGCGTAACACCTTCCTGAATGGGTTGAGCGGCGTCGTGGTGGACAGCACGCTCTCAGGAACCTCGAGCGACGGCGTGCAGTGGGTAGGCAGTCCCATCCTCAATCTCGCGGGCGCCGTCGACCTGATGCCGCGCACCGTAGACCAGCTCCTGATCAACGGCGGCACGATTTCGCTGAGCGGCAACCAGGTGATGACGGCTGACGGCTCGTCGCTCAACCTGAACGGCGGCTACATTCATTACCTCGGCGGCGTGGTCAACACCACGCGGCTGGTCGACGCAAACGGAGCAATCGTGCCGATCGGCGAGGCGAGTCCTTACGATACCTATGTCGGGATTGCCGGAGAGTTTGTCGATAGTCACCCGCGCTGGGGTATCACCAACGAATGGTTCAATCCGCTCCTGAGCGGCGGCGCGTACGAGTCCGACTACATTGTGGGCGGCAACGCGGGCACCTTGAATGTGTTCGCTTCGCAGGCGATGGTGCTGGACGGCGATATCACGGCGCAGTCCTTGAGCGGTGAGAAGCAGGTACAGGGCAACGACCAGTCCACGGGCGGCTCGTTCAATCTGGGAAGCCTGGCTCTGGCGTCGTTGACACAGGGTCCCAATTCGTCCACCACAGGTGAGAGCGGCACGGTGATCCTGCAGGGGAGCGCGCCGGAACTGAACGACCTCCCATCCAGCACCGGAACCGCGTTTACCGCCAATACACCGCTGGATTCAGCCGCGCTAGGAACCTTGTCCAGCACCGATCCGCAGAACGTCCTCGCGACCACCGTCGTGCCGGTCAATACGCTCAATAGCGGCGGATTCGCAAACGTCAGCGTCACCGAGAACGGCACGGGCAGCGGCATTGTGGTCGCGCAAGGTACGCAACTCGCCGTGCAGCCAGGCGGCTCGATCAAGTTCGTTAGTCCCGGCGCGGCCGTCAGCGTGTTGGGCAGTCTGATTGCGCCGTCCGGCGTCATTTCGATTTCGACTGGCGGTGGCGGCGGTAGCGACCCGGCTGGCGGCGGAATTCTTGTCGGACCAGACGCTGTTCTCAGTGTGGCCGGACAGTGGGTCAACAACGACGTTGCCGCAGCGCCAGGCACGACGCTGGGTGACAGCGAGTACATCAACGGCGGCACGATTACTCTGACCACGGGGTTGGCGAGCGCTGTCAACAGCAACGGCACGGTGGTGACCGACCGGACGGGCTCGATCGTGCTGCAGTCGGGAAGCGTGGTCGACGTTTCCAGTGGCGGAGAGATCCAGTCCAACGGCCAGATGCTGATGCAGAACGGCATCCCGGAGGGCACCGGCGGCAGTCTTGCGATGATCACCTACTCGACCAATACGACCGATTCCTACGGGGGCGGCGGCGGTCCAGACCTGCCCACCACCCAGCCGACGGCCGGCCAGATTGTGATGGATGGCACGATCAAAAGCATGGGATTCGCGGGAGGCGGAACCCTGACATTGCAGGCGCCCGGTTTTCAGATCGGCGGTGATCCGGCTCAGGCACCGGCTGGCGATCTCTACCTGCCGACGGATTTCTTCGCGCAGCAAGGTTTTGGCAAATACATCCTGAACGCCATGTACGACGCGACGGTCGCGCCCGGCGCCACGGTGCAACTCACCCAGCAGAACCTGCTGCCTGATTTCGTCGCCTTGCAGCAGACGGCAACGGGCGCCGATATCACGGCAGCCGGCCTGACAACGCCCGGAACGCTTGATCCTTACCACCGCCAGGCAACCAGCCTTGTGATGACTGGCGGCGCCTATTTGGATTGGGAAAACAAGGCGGGATTCACCCCAGATTACGCCGGCGTAACGGGCGGGGTGACCGTGGGCGCGGGAGCATCGATCGTCGGCGACGCGGGTGCGAGTATCGGCCTGGGCTCGCCCGCGCAGGTGACGGTTTTAGGTTCAATCGTCGCGCCGGGCGGCTCGATTACCCTTTCGGCGGACTCGGGGGGGAATGGGTTTGCGATGCCGGGGCAGTTGTCGTTGGACTTCACGTCGCCGAGCCAGTCGGTCTGGCTCGGCCCGAATGCCGTACTCGACGTGGCCGGTGTGGCGCTTACTAATCCGCTCGCTGCACCGGTGAAGAACGGCTTGCAGACCGTCGTTCCCGACACAGGCAAGGTACTGCCTGGCGGTTCCGTAACAATCTCGGACGACTCGGGCTACGTGGTGGCACAGGCAGGCTCCGTGATCGATGTCTCGGGCACGTCGGCGAACTTCGACGAGCTGCAGTCCAACGGCCGCTATGCTTCGCAGCAGGTATGGAGCGACGCGGGTTCGATCACGCTGGGCGCGGCGAGCGGCCTGATGTTCGACGGTACCTTGCAGGCGCAGCCCGGTGCGGCACAGGCGCAAGGCGGTACGCTGACCATTTTGCCCGATACGACGGCGGTTACTCTGACTGGACACCCTGACGAGTCTAGTCCGGGCGCGCAGATCCTGATCCTGCAACAGAGCGGCAATTTCGTCCCTGCCGGCCTCATGCCAGGACAGAGCATTGCCGGCGTGGTGGGGGCCGGTGGCGAAGCCACGGGTGTACTGCAGTTCGCAGCAGATCGGCTGACGGGTTCCGGGATTGGCACGCTGGTGATCGGCATCCTTGGGAACAGCGCGTCAATACCGGTTGCCTTTGCCGGCAATGTCGACCTGAATCTTTCCAATGCGGTCGAGATCAATACCCCGCAGATAACTGCATTGAGCCGCGCCCAGGTCTCCTCCCTGGAGAAGGGAACGGCCAACGTCGCGTCACTGCTGGGCGACGAACCTGGGGCGACAGCACCGACCTCAATCGGCAGCACTGTGACGATCAATGCCCCGTATGTGGCGCTCATCGGAACGACGCTGTCAGCTTCGTCTCCAACCGCGCTGGTGGAAGCGGCGGCGGACAGCACGCTGAACGTCAACGCGTCGTTTATCGATCTGGAAAATCAGTTCGAGTTGAACAACTTTGGGCAGGCCAACTTCACGAGCAGCGGCGATATCCGCCTGAGCTCGACGAACGTGGCCGCGAGCGGAGCGAATGCCTTGGCGCCGGGCGAGCTGTTTACGCCCGGCAATCTGACCTTCAAGGCCGCAGACCTTTATCCGTCCACGGGCAGCGCCTTTATTCTCGATGCGGTCGGACCGACCGAGAGCGGCGCTCCGGCGCCGACGACCATTACATTCCTCGGCAACGGTTCGTCCGGGGTGCCTCTGTCGGCGGGCGGCGCGCTGCTGGTTGACGCGACGGATATCGTGCAGGCAGGCACGGTGCGTGCGCCCTCGGGCAGCCTGATTTTCGGGGTAGGCAACACGACCGATACGACGACACAGAGCGAGTTCAACGCGCTGCCGCTGGTCGCAACGAATTCGGTCTCGCTCGCCAACGGCAGCGTGACCTCCGTGTCGCTCGACGGCACGATCATTCCTTACGGCACAACGGTCGATGGAGTGGAATGGCAGTTCAACCCCATTCCCGGCCTGAATGCCGGGCCCGATGTTACGGCACCGCCCGCCAAGTTCGTCAGCGTCAACGGCAGCAACGTGTCGCTTGATCCGGGTGCGACGGTCGACCTCTCCGGTGGCGGCGACCTGCAGGCCGAAGAGTGGGTCTCGGGCACAGGCGGTACTCGCGACGTGCTGTCGCAATACAACATCAGCTATGCGACGTCGACGACCGGCACGGCCGTCCCGGTGAATGTGGGTGCGGCCAATGTGTACGCCATCCTGCCCGGCGCCCAGTCGTCGGTGGCTGCCTATGATCCGGTGTTCGCACAAACAACCCAGCCTCAGACGGGCACAAGCGGGACGGTCGGCACGATCACCGACAGCATCGGGGTCGGCAAAGCGGCGCTGAATGTTGCCACAGGCACTTCGGTGTACCTGTCCGGCGTACCGGGTCTGGCCGCCGGTTACTACACGCTGCTGCCGGCCGAGTACGCGACGCTGCCGGGTGCGTACCGTGTGACGGTGTCGAGCAGCAGCGGCACGGTCACGCCGGGGGCGAGCATGACGTTGCCCGACGGCACGGTGCAGGTGGCCGGCTACACCGGCAATGCGCTCACCGGCACGCACAGCGCGACGCCCACAGTGTTTGACGTGCAGTCCTCCGCTGTGTGGCAACAGTATTCGCAATACACGCTGACCAGCGCCAACAGCTTCTTCCCGCCGCTTGCTTCGAGCGCCGGCGATGTCACGCCGCCGCTGCCGATGGATGCCGGTCAACTGGTGCTGGCGGCCGCCCAGGGGCTGACGCTCGGCGGCACGCTCAAGACGGCGGCCGCGCCGGGTGGTGCGCCCGCCGAGGTGGATATCGCCTCGCAGGCGATCCAGATTGTCGGCAGCGGCGAAGCGGCCTTGCCCGGCTATCTGCAGATCAGCGCGGGGCAACTCGATGCACTTGATGCCGGCAGTCTTCTGTTGGGCGGTATCCGCACCCAGACGACCAGCGGCGTGACGATCGATCCGGTTGCGACAAGCGTGGTGTTGTCGAACGACGCGGCCAACCCGTTGAGCGGGCCCGAGGTGATGCTGGTTTCGGCGAACACTGTGCAGGTCGACTCGGGCAGCGTGATCGCAGCACAAGGCGCCTATCCGGCGGCGAAGGATGTGCCGATCACGATCAGCGCTAATGCCGCCACGAATACAAGCGACGGCGCCTTGCTGATTGTCACGAATGGTGCGGATTCGGTGGTCACGCGATCGGGCACCGTGAACGGCACGGGCTTACTGACGGTAGGAGCCGGCGCGACGCTCACGGGCGGCCAGGCACTGACGCTCGATTCATCGGGCAACCTGAGCTTCGATCCCGCCGCGACGCTATCGGGCAACACGATTGCCATCGACGGTTCGGCGATCAGCTTTACGAGCCAGACCGGCGCAGCCGCGGCGGCACTGCCCGGCTTCGTAGCCGGGCCGACGCAACTCGCGCAACTGGCAAACGCTCAGGATGTGATCCTGCGCAGTACAGGGACGATGTACTTTGACGGCACGGTCGATGCAACCTTCGGCAAGGACGTCGATTTGAGCGCCGGCTCATTCTCGAGCAATGGCGGAGCGGTCACGATCAATGCGCAGGAAGTCGCGTTCACCAACGAAGTCGGGGCAACCGTGCCGACAGCCACCATGGGGTCAGGCACGCTCACGGTCAATGCGGGCGAGATCGACTTCGGCACGGGTGACAAGACGACGGCGGGTTTCGGTTCCGCAACCTTTAACGCAACGGGTGGCATAGTCGGTCAAGGCAACGGAAGCTTCGGCTTCGGCGCGCAGCCCGTCACGCTCAACGCACCGATCTATCTGGCCGATACCGGTTCGAGTTCGACGTTGACTACGACCGGCACACTGAATCTGAACAGTGGTGGGGGGGCCGCCCTCACGCTGCAGCCGTTAGGCGGCGCATTCTCGTTCATTGGCGGCACGGTGAACGTCAACGGTGCGACCATCGATGCGCCGGCAGGCAATGTCAGCATGGAAGCGACCAGCGGGAATTTGAACGTCAACAGTGGTTCGACCATCAGTTCGGCGGGCTTTTCGTTTCCGTTCTTCGACATAACCGAATATGTACCGGCCGGCTCGATTTCGCTGACGTCCGATGTGGGTTCGGTCAACGTCGCAGCGGGGGCGACACTGAATTTCTCGGGAGCGAACGGTGGCGGGACGGCGGGCAGTTTGACACTGTCAGCACCGGATCAGACGGTGAACCTGGCGGGCACCATCAAGGGCAACGCGGCGAGCGGTTATCTGGGCGGTTCGTTCTCGTTGAACACGGGCGGTGCGGTCGATCTCGACAATCTCTCTAACGAGCTTGCGTCGAGCGGGGTGAATGACGCGATCACGGTGCAGACCAATGCCGGCAACCTGACACTGTCGGCGGGCAATACGCTGACTGCCCATGTGGTTTCGCTGACGGCCGATGGTGGGGCAGGAGCGCAGGACCCGAACAACGGCAACGTGCAGATTCTCGGCACGATCGACGCGAGCGGCAACGCAGGCGGGATAATCGACCTGTACGGCAAGAGCGGTGTCAATCTGCAGGGCTCGCTGATCGCGACGGGCTCGAGCGCGACCGAGCAGGGTGGCACCGTCAACATCGGCACGATGGGTAACGGCAGTACCACCAGCCTGAATTCGAACTACGGCTATGAGAACGTGCTGCCGGCGGATTCGGGTGTCATCACGGTAGGCAACAACGCGCTCATTGACGTTTCGGGCGGCACGGCAGGCGGCCTGTCGGGCGGCACGGTGAACTTCCGCGCACCGATCCTGACTGACGGCACCGTGAACGTGACGATCGCGCCGGGCGCGCAGATCAAGGGCTCACGCGCGACGACGCTGGCGGCCTATGCAGTATGGAGTACCGACGATCAGAGCACCAACGCCGCGCAGCACTTTGACGGCATCGTCGATCCGGCGGGCTGGTACGACAGCAGTGGCAATCTGGTTGCGGGTACGTTCACGAGCCAGGACGGCACCACCACCATCACCTACACGCCGGCGAACGGCACCACGCCGGCGAGCCTGTCGAACGAACCGGGCGCAACAGCCGCTCAGGTGGCCGCGGATCTGGCCTTGGATCTGGAGACCGATTATTTCGCACCGGCGAGTGGTGCGGCCGACACAAACCATCAAGTGTTCTATGGTTACCAGGCGGACGGTACGACGCCCGGCACGCTGATGGGCTTCGTGGAAAAAGGCGTACAGAGCGTAGCGAACCAGTTTGCGGGGACGAACGTCGCGAACTTCGCGGTGGCGCCCGGTATCGATCTGGACAACCCGGATCCCAATATCAACGGCGGCAATATCTCGATCCTGACGAACTGGAACCTGGGTGCAGGAAGCTCGCCCACTAGCCTGGCATTCCGCTTTGACGGTCAGGCGCCGATCATCACATTCCGGGCCGAGAACAATGTTGAAGTGAAGGCGAGCCTCACGGACGGGTTCTTCCAGATCGCCAATCCAACGGGTACGGGTTTAACGGCGACCGCTCCGGCCTATTCGAACCTTTACACGCAGGATGCGGCGTTATATACCCCTGGTTCGAATGGGTTCTACTACGGCGGATACTATCTGCAACACGGTCGCGCCTCACCCATTGCGGCTCCCGCCAGTAGTCTCAGTGTTCCACAAACCTCTAGCCAGGCCGAGGAGTACTACGGCCTCTACAGCGCATACCTCGCATATTTGCTTCAGCCGCTCGATGGTACCGAGAGCGCGTTTAGCGGCCTTTCCGGGACCACCCCAGTTGCAATTCTCGACCTGTCTGGTGCTAGCGGCCGTGTGACTGGCTGGACGTTGAATCCGATTGCCAGCAATCAGCCGACACTGACGAACCCGGCTCCATCGGCGGATGACCCAGCTGCCTACCTGAAATACCTCGCAACCTACAACACATATCTCGATAGCGAAATCACGTACTTTGAGACCACCGGCGTCGCTCCGAATCTGGTGTGGGTGCAACCTCCTCCGCTGCCGGTTGCCAAGGGCAGCGTGCTCCCTCCGGGGACGAGCATCACCGTTACTCCGGCCGCAACCGAGAACTCGCCGTCGCCGGTCGCCACTGCCGGCAATATCCTGCCGCTTCTGACGGCGTCACTGAACAAGGGCAACAGTTCCACGTTTAATGTCGTCGCCGGAGCGAACCTGGCGAGCGCCAACCCGCTCGCTTTGCAGGCCGCCGCGCTTTTCTCGGCATCATCCACCAGCACTCCGTCTGGCTCAGTCATATTGAGTGGAAATTTCGCCTACGACAACGCCAACAATCCCAACACGCCAAATGATCTGACGTTACTGGCCCCGACGATGATACGCACGGGTACCGGCTCGATCAGCGTGGCGGCGGCGAACGATGTGTGGCTGTTCGACCCGACCGACACACCGACATCGTTGCTGGGACAAACTGCGCCGTTGCTCATGTCCGCACCGGGGGTGATCTACACAGCCGGTGCACCTGCACTGGGGGCGCCGCTTGGCAGCACTGATTCAATTGTCCTTGGATCATCGTCGAGCCAGGTGCCCGATCTGATTGTCACGTCTGCGGTCAATCCTGACGGTGCCGGGAACGTCTCTATCGTGGCGCAGAACAACATCACGGGTATGGAAAACGTCGTCGATGCGACGGGTGCCGTGACCGGTAAGGCGGGCCAGAGCCTGAGCCAGTTCTGGTGGCAATGGATGGAGGTCACCGGTACCCCGACCGTGGTTCAGATCGGAGGTAATAACACATACTTGCCGATTGATCAGACCTCCATCGATTTCGGTGCATTCGATCAGGGCGTGATGAGCGTGGGGGGCAACGTTTCCGTCTCGGCCGGTGGCAATATTTCCGACCTGGCTGTGTCGTTACCGACCACGTGGTACCTGAGCAGCAACGGCACGCCCGTTACCGTCGGCGGGGGTAACCTGACCGTAAGCGCTGCCGGCAACATACTCAGTGGCGATTACTTCGTGGCGAAAGGCACAGGGACAATTACGGCAGGAGGTCAGATTGCTGCGGATTTCAGCACGTTGAACGGTTCATCAATGACTCCCGTGGCCACATTGTTCGCGACCCAGGATGGGGTTCTCGACATCAGCGCCAGGCAAGGCGTCGATATCGGTGGCGTGCTCGATCCGTCTTATGTTGAAGGCAATACGCTGATCAACAGTTATCGTCAGCATGCCGATTTTCAAGGGTATTCTTCGACCTCCGCAGTGAACGTCTCGTCGACGACGGGCGATATCGATTTCGGCACGTTGAGTGCCATTGGGTTTATCGGCGGTGGCAGTAGCGTTACGGGAGCCCCCGATTTCTCATACGTTCTGCCCGCGACCGTCAATCTGACGGCTTTTACTGGTGGCATAACCGTGGCGTCCGGTGGGGAGCTCTATCCGTCAGTGACGGGCAATCTCAGCCTGATTGCCGATCAGTCGATCAATCTATCGAACCAGAGCGGATCGCTCACCGCATTCGGCATGCTCGACATTGATCCATCGTTAATGCCTTCGCCGACGGATTTTGACGCGACCGTTCCGGAGCTAGGTACGGCAGCGAGCGATAGCGATGCGGCGCACGCTCAGACTCCCCTCCATGAGTATGACCCGGTCCCCGCGCGCATCTACAGTCTGACCGGCAGCATCGTGGATGGTTTTCTCGAGCCGCCGGGAGCACAGTTCGCCGGCTTCTATGATGACCTGGTTAATGTCGTGGTCGATAAGCCCGCGTCGATCGAGGCCGGCCAGGATATCGTCAATCTGTCGTTCGAGGGACAGAATCTGCGAGACGACGACGTTACGCGCGTTGTGGCAGGACGGGATATCTACGACACGCCATTAGTCAACAACCCTGTTGTATTGCCGAATCTACAGCTCGGTGGGCCGGGCTATTTTGACGTCGAAGCTGGACGCAACATTGGTCCCTTGACTAGCCAGCTACAGGTGACCGACGCTGGTTACATTTCTCCGGTCGCAGGCAACGCCGCCACCACCGGCATCGACGCCGTGGGCAACGCCAATAATCCGGAGTTGCCGCACGAAAGCGCCAACGTCGAGGTGTTGTTCGGCGTTGGGCCAGGCATCGCCGATGCGAACTTCATCTCAACCTATATCAACCCCTCGAGCGTGGTGCCCGGAATCACAGGAA
Source organism: Paraburkholderia sp. GAS38 (assembly GCF_050434965.1). Lineage (NCBI taxonomy): Bacteria > Pseudomonadati > Pseudomonadota > Betaproteobacteria > Burkholderiales > Burkholderiaceae > Paraburkholderia > Paraburkholderia sp. GAS38. Next base: position 197,225 of record NZ_JBNDJO010000003.1, read on the forward strand.
CCACGCAGGCGTTGATTGCCTTCATGGAGCAGTACGATGAAGGACAGGTCGTGGATACAGGATTGAAGTCCCAACAGGACGCACTGCAGAATCAGTTTGGTACGCTGGACGCCGCGCGAGCGTGGGCACAGTTCCAGACACTGCCGGCCTATGTTCAGCAACTGTTTGTCGAGCAGGTTTTTTTCAGCATCCTGACGCAGGTCGGGAACGAGATCAACGATCCTACCAGTCAGTATTTTAAACAGTATGCGAGAGGCTTCCAGGCGATCAACACGCTGTTCCCTGCTTCATTGGGATACACGGCGAACGATCTTGGAGGCGGGGCCAACGGAGCGAACGCACCGGTTCAAACAGGCAATCTCGACATTCGCGGCTCGACGATCCAGACGCAGCAGGGCGGCAATATCTCGATCCTTGGGCCGGGCGGAGAGGCGTTGGTCGGCAGTTCCTCGGCGCCACCTGCTACCGCCAACGCCGGTCCCGGCACGCAGGGCATCCTGACGCTGGAACAGGGCGACATCGACATCTTCACCGATCAGAGTCTGTTGCTCGCACAGAGTCGCGTGTTCACCGAGCAGGGCGGCAACATGACGATCTGGAGTTCAAACGGAAATATCGATGCGGGCAAGGGTTCAACCACCGTGGCGGATGTCCCGCCACCCGAATACGTGTGCGACGCGAATCACTTCTGTACGCTGGACGCCAAAGGAGAGGTGACGGGCGCAGGGATTGCCACGCTGCAAACCATCCCCGGAGCGGCAGTGGGTAACGTCAACCTGCTCGCGCCGCGGGGTATTGTAGATGCGGGGGCGGCGGGGATACGCGTGTCGGGTGATCTGAATGTGGCGGCGCTGCAGGTGCTGAATGCGGCCAATATTCAGACTCAGGGTAAGCAGACCGGTGTACCTGTTGCGGCGGCGGTGGACACGGGTGCGCTGACGGCGGCGAGTGCCGCGACCTCGGCCGTGACGCAGATCGCTCAGAACCTGGTGAATAACAATGCTTCGGGCATTGCGTCGCGTCAGTGGGTGATTTCGGTGGAAGTCGAAGGGTTTGGCGACGATGCGTCGTCGGACTCGGACTCGGATTCGGACGCGGCACGCAAGCGCAAGCAGCGTCAGAAGTAGCAGGCATTAAAGCATCGCGCTGGTCGATCGGTGACCTGCGCGATGCTTGACGCTGCTGCACGAGCAGTATTCCTGATCTTCATGTGAAGTTCCTCCACGATCAATATCAATACGACCGTGAGCGAATAGCACAAAAGAAAAATCTCCCGCCCCGAGACGTTACAGGGCGGGAGATTGGAGCGCGATACCGAAGCGGCTAGCGCCATGTGGTGCGCATCAGATTAGCGGCCCGAGCCGGACGTACATTCGGTGCCGTTGATGTTGAGATTGAAGCCGCTCGTGTTGCTCAGGAAGTCGGCCGTGATCGCCGACACATAGGCCGTCGGCACGTCAAAGCCGTTGCCATTGACGACCGACGTAAACTCCGCGGTCGAGTAGTGGTCTGTCAGGAAGTTCACCAGGCTGGAGGCGACGGCAGGGGTAGCGTAGCACTCGCTGAGAATGATCTGGCTTGTTCCGGACACCGGATAACCCGTGGTCGGATTGGCGGAATTCGGTACCCAGTTCGACTGGTTCGCCGCTTTCAGCGCGGTGTTCGGAATGCTGGTTTCCACGGTCTTCACAGCAGCATCAGCCTGCTGGTACGTCGGAGCGATGTCAGCCGTGCCCAGCGGGGAGTTGGTGATGAAGCGGTTCACCAGGCTGGCGACTGCCTGGGTAGCCGTAGCCGACGAGCTCTGCGGTGCGAGGAACGTGTTGGTGTAGTCCGGGCTGATATACGCCACGCCGCTGGGGCTGCCCGACGTCGTTTGCGACGCGAGCGACACGAGTTCACCCTTCACATTGCCGCTGCCGCTTTCGCCGACGAAAGTAGCACCGGTCGGGAAGCCGCTCGGGAAGTTGGACGTGAACGTCTGCGTTTCCAGGAAGGTGATACCTCCTGTTTGGGCGGTCGTGCAGACCTGAGCCAGGTGGCGCGTCAGCAGATCAGTCGTGCCGCTGCCATCCGAACGGTAGATCACCTTGATCGGTGCGCTGAGCGCGAACAGGGAACCCGTATCCGGGTTGGTCACCTGATGCCAGTTGGTCAATGCGCCCGAGAAGATGCCGCACAGATCGCTGTCGTTCAGCGCGACGCTGTGCGTTTGATTCGGGGTCGTTTGCGGTCCCAGGAGCGTGTCGGTCGACGACGTGGGGCCATTCACGTAGGCGATCGTAATCGGCGTCGTGATGAAGGGAATCTGGATCAGCGGACCACCCTTGTCCGTCGTCGCAAACGTGCTGTTGTCGTAAGACGTGATTTGCGTCGTCGACAGAGCTGCATCGCTGTTGGCGTAATCAACAGAGCCGGTCAACGTGGCGTTGAAGAACGTCGCGTTGTCGTTCAGGAAGGCGTTTTGGCCCGTGCCCGAGCTGGTGATGAAATACGTCAGCGCGAGCGTGTCTGCGCCGAAGTCGCCGATTTCCGTCGTGATCGACGGGCCGACCAGCGACGAACCGCCGCCGAGAACAACCGACTGAGCCATCGCCGAAGAGGCGCTAATAGCCGAGAACACCAGAGCAGCAGCAATACAGGATTTACGCTTGTTGAAATTCATGACACATCCCTCGAAGTTGAGAATGGCAGAAAAGCATCCAGTGCAGCCCGCGACGTCGGCGAACCGCAGAGCAAATATAGATTTGAGTTCCCTGCCGGGGAGTTAATCTTTTACGAAAGATTAAAGTCGCTTTGGCAACCGAAGGTACGGACAATTACGTTTCACATACGGTGTTGCGCAACATGAGAATAAAATTCGCTATTTTTATTTACAGTGAATAAATTTCCGAAAAACAGAAAATCAGATAATGAAATTGTCCGTACTTTTATTCACCGTCTTTTAACCGTTCGTCCGGCCGGAGCCGACCTCATCGGGTCTCAATCGTCGAACAGCCGGCTTTCGCTCGGCTGGCTGCTCGCCTGAGCGTCCAGATCCATGAACTGCGCGAAGGTCGCCGCCTCCGCCACCATGACGCTGGCGAAGGTCTCATGCAGGAACGCGCCGCTCATCGGAACCTCCGCCCAATCGAGCAGATGGCTGGCGTTCGGGAACATGGAATGGTGCGAGGCCCGATAGCGCAGGCGGAACAGCCGCGGCGCAGCGCTGCGCGGCTGGCGCAGATCGGCAATGTTCTGCACCGATGCGTCGAACACAAAACGAAGCCACGAAGGGTGCGCGGCACCTGGGTTCTGCGCAATGAATGCCGAAAGCACGAGCAGCACGTACGGAATGTCCTGCTGGGCGAGCGTGGGGCACGACCACATGTGTAACACGTCGGCTTGCGCAATGCCGTGCGTGAGCCTCACCACGCTGAAACTGGGCACGTGCCGGCGGATTTCCGCGAGATGCTGTTGCCAGTGCTGGGTGAACTCGTTGCGGCGCTGATGCCCGAGCGCCGCGTCGTACGGATAGATTGTCGTGAACGTGCTGGTGACCGGCAGCATGCTGTTCACGAGCGGACACTGCGCGCGTTCTCCCGCAATGTGAACGAAGTGAGCGGTATGCGCACGGTCCTGCATGTGCGCAGCGTGGACGTTTTCGCCACACACGGGGCAGCGCAGCGGAGGGTGCTCGAGCGGATCGTCGCGGCCGGCAGCGTCAAGACACTGCTCGGCGGTGACGCGCCGATGGTCCGTCGCATCCAGCGCGTACGTCAGGATCGGCTTCTCTTTCATGATAATGAGCCACGGGTCGCGCGGAGAGACAGGCATTTATAAATGTTTCGTCCCGCCATAGGCTTCGCTTTTAGTTGATTTAAATGTCGATAATCGTATCCACTGGTCAAGTCTCTTACGTGAAAGATAGTACGTATACTTTAATTTGACTACGCAACCGGCATATTTCAGGAAATATGAAAATGGTACTTAAAATTCGACATGCATTTGACGCACGGTGGGCCTAAGTTATCGAAAAATCCGTCTAAAGCGATTTCATTCCTATGAAAGCCACGAGGTCTGGTTGTTCCGGCATCCGTCGCGCAGTGGGCGTATTGTTCGCCGTTGGCGCCATGACCGCGCATGTTGCGCATGCGCAGGTCAATCTGAGTTTTTCGAATGTCGATATCAGTCAGGTCGCAAGGGCGATCGGCTCCGCGACGGACACGACGATCATCGTCGACCCCCGCGTCAAGGGACAGCTCAACATCGTCTCGGACAACCCCGTCAGCAAGGAGCGGGCGCTGAAGACGCTCGAAGCGGCTTTGCGCATGCAGGGATTCGCGCTGCTGCAGGACAACGGCATCCTCAAGGTCGTGCCTGAAGCGGACGCGAAGCTGCAGGGCGTGCCTACCTATATCGGCAATGCGCCGCAGGCGCACGGCGATGTCGTCATCACCCAGGTCTTCCGCTTGAAGAACGAGTCGGCCACAGCCCTGATGCCGATACTGAGGCCGCTCATCAGCCCGAACAACACCATTGCCGCCTATCCGAATGACAACACCCTCGTTGTGACCGACTACGCGGACAACGTGCGCCGCATCGCCGCGATCATTGCGGGCGTCGATTCGGGTGTGTCGCAGCAGGTCGCCGTGGTTCCGCTCGAGCGTGAGAGTGCTGTGGATCTCGCGCCGATCGTGCAGAAGATGCTCGACCCCAGCGACATCGGCAATACGGATGCCACGCTCAAGGTGGCGGTCACCGCGGATCCGCGTCTGAACTCGTTGCTGCTGCGCGCAAGCGATCCGGGGCGAATCAAGGAAGCGAGGGCGTTGATTGCGCAGCTCGACGCGCCGACCCGCGTGGCCGGCAATATGCATGTGGTGCGGATCCAGAACGCCAATGCGAGCGACCTCGCCAAGGTGTTGCGCGGCATGCTGGGTCAATCGAGCGATTCCGGTGAGGACTCCGACAAGTCCAGCTCGCAGAGTTTCAGTCAGGGTAATAGCGGCGTAGGCGGAAGCAGCGGGGCCGGTTCGTCTACCGGTACGCCGGGTTTGCCGCCGCTGCCCAGTGGCACGAGCGGGACGGGCAGCACGGGCGGCACCGGCGCCTCCGGTTCGGCCTCGGGTAGCGGATCGGGCGCCCAGGGCGGCCTGGTTGAAGGTGCGCGTGGCGGCGGCGAGGGCGGCGGCATGATCCAGGCGGATCCCGCGACCAACTCGCTGATCATCACGGCGCCCGAGCCGGTGTATCGCAACCTGCGGGTGGTGATCGACCAGCTCGACGCGCGGCGCGCGCAGGTCTATATCGAGGCGCTGATTGTGGAGCTGAACTCGAACACCAACGCCAATCTCGGCATTCAGTGGCAGGTCGCGAACGGTGCGCTGCTGGCCGGCACCAACCTCGCGACGGGCACGGGTAACAGCATCGTCAACCTGACGGCGGCCGGGAGCACCACCGGCCTCGCCGGGACGCTCATCAATCAGGGTCTCCAGCAGGGGCTCAACATCGGTTGGGTGCACAACATTTTCGGGGTGCAGGGACTCGGCGCGTTGCTGCAGGCGCTCTCGCAGACGGCCGACGCGAACGTGCTGTCGACGCCTAACCTCATCACGCTCGACAACGAGGATGCCAAGATCGTCGTCGGTACGAATGTGCCTATTCAGACGGGGTCGTATTCGAACCTCACGAGCGGCACCTCGAGTTCGGCATTCAATACCTACGACCGCGTCGACGTCGGGCTGACGCTGCACGTCAAGCCGCAGATCACCGCCGGTGGCGTTCTCAAGCTGCAGCTCTACACCGAAGACTCAGCGATCGTGAACGGCACGACCAACGCTACGGCGTTCCCCGCCGGTCCCGAGTTCACCAAGCGTTCGCTCCAGTCGACCGTGCTTGCGGATAACGGCGAAATCATCGTGCTGGGTGGTCTGATGCAGGACAACTACCAGGTCAGCAATAGCAAGGTGCCGCTGCTCGGCGATATTCCGTGGATCGGCCAACTGTTCCGCTCGGAATCGAAAAGTCGCAACAAGACCAACCTGATGGTGTTCCTGCGCCCCGTGATCATCAGCGATAACGATACTGCGCGGGCCGTCACGGAGAACCGTTACGACTACATCCAGGGTGTGCAGGGCGCGTACAAGTCGGATAACAACCTGATCAAGGACAAGGACGATCCGGTGGTGCCGCCGATGCCGCTCGGCCCGGCCGAGGGCGGCGCGCCCGCGATGAACCTGTTCAATCTGGATCAGATGCGCGGGCAGCAGGCAGCGCCGCCGCAGCAGCCCGGCGGCTCGCCCGTGCCGGTGACGAATGGTGGTGCGGTTCAGACCAATCCGGTGACCGTTGGGCCTTCTACCGCTTCGCCTTTGCCGGCTACGAACGGCGTGGCTGTTCAGACCAACCCGGTCACGGTCGCGCCGGCTAACACCACATCTGGAGCGCAGCCGTGAGCACGCTGTCTACGTTGCCGTCGGGCTTGGCGTCGTCAGCGGTGGCGCGAGCCGATGCTGCGGCGGTTCCGTCCGCAGCGGTGCCGTTTGTGGCGGCTGACGCTGACGTGGCCGCTGACGTGGCCGTGGCGGAGCACGCCTCGCGCACCGAGCACACCGAACGCATCGTACCGTCTGCAGTCGCGGCGCGTCTCGTGCCTTACGGCTTTGCGCGCGCCGGTCAGATTCTGGTGGCGCACCAGCATGCCGACGGCCTCGAAGTCTGGATCAGCGAGCGCACCAGCGATGCCGCGCTCGCCGAAGTCGCACGCAATTTCGGCGCGCTTTCCGTCGTGCGTCTGCCGGCCGACGAACTCGCGCTCGCGATCAACCAGGCCTATGCGCGCCAGGATGGCAGCGCGGCGCAGGTGGTCGGTGAAGTGGAAGGCGAAGTCGATCTCTCGCGCCTGATGCAGGAGATTCCCGAGGTCGAGGATCTGCTCGAATCGGAAGACGACGCGCCGATCATCCGCATGATCAACGCGCTGCTCACGCAGGCGGCACGCGAACAGGCGTCGGACATTCACATCGAGCCGTTCGAGAATGCCTCGGTGGTGCGCTTTCGCGTCGACGGTACGCTGCGCGACGTGGTACGGCCGAAGAAGGCGCTGCACGGCGCACTGATCTCGCGGATCAAGATCATGGCGCAGCTCGACATCGCCGAAAAGCGTTTGCCGCAGGATGGCCGGATCACGCTGCGGGTGGGCGGGCGGCCAGTGGACGTACGCGTGTCAACCCTGCCGACCGGACACGGCGAGCGCGCGGTGCTGCGTCTGCTCGAGAAGGACGCCTCGCGGCTGAATCTCGAAGCGCTTGGCATGGGCGCGGACACGCTCGTGAAATTCGACAAGCTGATCGGGCGCCCGCACGGCATCGTGCTGGTGACCGGGCCGACCGGTTCGGGCAAAACGACCACGCTGTATGCGTCGATGTCGCGACTCGAAACCACGACGAGCAACATCATGACCGTCGAAGACCCGATCGAATACGATCTGTCGGGGATTGGCCAGACGCAGGTCAACGAGCGCATCGGCATGACCTTCGCGCGGGCGCTGCGCTCGATCCTGCGGCAGGACCCGGACATCATCATGATCGGCGAAATCCGCGACCTCGAAACGGCGCAGATCGCCGTGCAGGCATCGCTCACGGGCCACCTCGTGCTGGCGACGCTGCACACGAACGATGCCGCATCCGCTGTAACGCGTCTCGCGGACATGGGCATGGAACCCTATCTGCTGGCATCTTCCCTGCTCGGCATACTCGCGCAACGCCTCGTGCGGCAGCTTTGCCCTGCTTGCAAGGAAGAGCGTGTCGAAGACGACGGCGAAGCACAAAGAGCAGAAGGAGCAGAAGGAGCAGAAGCTCAAGGCCGCACCCAGTGGCATCCGGTGGGATGCGAGCGTTGCGGGCAATCGGGCTATGCAGGACGGCGCGGCGTCTACGAGCTTCTGTTGATGGACGACGACATCCGTCCGCTGGTCCATCGCAACGCCGCGGATGCGGAGATTTTCGCGGCGGCGCGCGCGCAGGGCATGCGTACGCTGCGCGAGGACGCGAACCGGTGGCTCGAAGCCGGGCGCACCTCGCTCGAAGAAGTGCTACGTGTGACGGGGGGAGAATAGAACGATGCCGGCATTCCGTTTCGAAGCGATCGACCACGCGGGCAAGACGAAGAAGGGCGTGCTCGATGCCGATAGCGCCCGCAATGCGCGCTCCGCGTTACGCACGCAGGGCCTGACGCCCATGGTGGTCGAAGCGGCGGGCGCGCGCTCGCGCGGTTCGCAGACACAACGGCTGGCAGGCGGCAGGCGACTGTCGCAACGCGAGCAGGCGATTCTCACGCGCCAGATGGCGAGCCTGCTGATTGCCGGCCTGCCGCTCGACGAAACCCTGGCTGTCCTGAGCGAACAGTCGGAGCGCGAGTATATCCGCGAACTGATGGCGGCGATCCGCAGCGAGGTGCTGGGCGGTCACTCGTTTGCCAACGGGCTGTCGCAGCATCCAAAAGATTTTCCCGAGATCTACCGGGCGCTGGTGGCCGCGGGTGAACACACCGGCAAGCTCGGTCTGGTGCTCTCGCGGCTTGCCGACTACATCGAACAGAGCAACGCACTCAAGCAGAAGATCATGCTTGCCTTCACCTACCCGGCGGTGGTGACCTGCATCGCGTTCGGCATCGTGACCTTCCTGCTCAGTTATGTCGTGCCGCAGGTAGCCAACGTCTTCGTCAGCACCAAGCAGCAGTTACCGTTTCTGACGGTGATGATGCTGGCGCTCTCCGGCTACATCCGGCACTGGTGGTGGGCGACCTTGATAGGCGTGGCGGCCGTGATATGGCTCGTGCGACAAGTGCTCGCCCAGCCAGGGCCGCGGCTCGCATTCGACCGCTGGGCGCTTACCGCGCCGCTGTTCGGCAAGCTGGTGCGGGGCTACAACACCGTGCGCTTTGCCAGCACGCTGGGCATCCTCAGCGCGGCGGGCGTGCCGATTCTGCGCGCCTTGCAGGCCGCGGGCGAAACGCTCAGCAACCGGGCGATGCACGCCAACATCGAAGACGCCATCGTGCGAGTGCGCGAGGGCACGTCGCTCTCACGCGCGTTGGGCAACACGAAGACGTTTCCGCCGGTGCTGGTGCACCTGATCCGCTCCGGCGAAGCGACCGGCGACGTGACCAGCATGCTCGATCGCGCTTCGGATGGCGAGTCCCGCGAGCTCGAACGCAGGACGATGTTTCTCACCAGCCTGCTCGAGCCGCTGCTGATTCTCGCGATGGGCGGCGTCGTGCTGGTGATCGTGCTGGCGGTGATGATGCCGATTATCGAACTGAACAACCTGGTGCAGTGACGTGTCCGCTTGCTCAGCGTACGAAGCCGTCCGGATTGGCGGCGGCAGGCAGGGTGATTTCGCGCTGAATGCCGTCGTGATCGAGGACGATCGAGTGCGCACGGACTTCGCTCAGCGTGGTGGAGTCGTCAAGCCGGCCTTTGAGCGGAACGACGCGAGCAGGATCGCCGCCGACGCTGACGATCGCAGCGGCATGGCCCGGATCGAAGGCGAGGATGCCGAGCAGTTGCACCTGATCGTGGCGGCCGCTATCGGGCTGGGCGCCGAACAGCGTGGCGCCGGCCGCTGCATCGAGCGGGGCCGGTGGCGCCGGGTGCGAGAGGGGGACGACGGGCGTCGCGTGAAAGGCCCATGTCCACCAGCCGACGACGCCGATGAACAGGACGGCCGAAGCGCCCGATGCGAGCGTGGTGGGAGACGTGAGCGGTTGCAGGAGAGAGCGGGGCATGGTGCGGCTCGGCTTGGAGGAGGAGTGGGGTGCCGCGTTCTCCGGTCGTACGCGGTGCGTGTCGACGGAGGGGGCGTGGCGCTAGAGGACACTTCGCATTTTTGGACGGGGAAAGTGAATCCATGATGACTGAACTGAAGATAAGCATGACTGATCGTTTGCAACACCCCGGGAACGACGGTGTGAAGCGGCGCCGCCAGCGCGGTTTTACGCTCATCGAGATCATGGTGGTGATCGCGATTCTGGGCATTCTCGCCGCATTGATCGTGCCGAAGATCATGAGCCGGCCCGACGAGGCGCGTCGTGTCGCAGCGAAGCAGGACATCGGCACGATCATGCAGGCGCTCAATCTCTATCGGCTCGACAACGGCCGCTATCCGAGCGGCGACCAGGGGCTGCGCGCGCTGGTCGAGAAGCCTTCCACGGATCCGGTGCCGAACAACTGGAAGGATGGCGGATACCTCGAACGCCTGCCCAACGATCCATGGGGCAACGCCTATCAGTATCTGAACCCGGGGGTGCACGGCGCGATCGACGTGTTCAGCTACGGTGCGGACGGCAAGCCGGGTGGGGAGGGCAACGATGCAGACATCGGCTCGTGGGAGTAGCGTGGGCCGCCACGACGCGCTTCGGGCGCGTGGGGGCCCAGGCTGTGGCGTCTCGCGGCGGCGGCCGTCAGCCGGTTTCACGCTGATCGAAATGCTCGTGGTGCTGTTGATTGCGGGCTTGCTGATCGCCATCGTCGCCCTGGCGCCGACACGCAACCGCCGCACGGATCTCGCCGAGGAGGCGCAACGTCTCGCGACGATGCTCGAATCCGCGGACGACCAGGCCGAGGTGCGCTCCGCGTCCATCGCATGGGAGCCCGTCAACGGCGGCTACCGCTTCGATCAACGCGCCGAGGATGGCACATGGCACCCGATTGCCGACGACGTGCTCGGGCCGCATCGCTGGGGGACCGAAATGACGGACGTGTCGATCCGCTTCACGGGCAGCGGCAACGCGACGCCGCGCATCGTCTTCGGCGACGAGAGTATCGACGTGCCCGTCACGGTGACGCTCGACGCGGACGGCGTGCGTCTGCAGGTGGTGGGCACGGGGATCGGCAGTTTTGCGGTGCGCAGACCATGACGCGAACCTTGGGGGCGACGCCTCGAACCGCTTCGTCAGGCGCGCGCGCGGCGAGCCTGATCGTGCTGCTGCCTTCGAGCGATCTGATCGCGCCGGCCGGCTGGCCAGCGACGCCGATGCCGTTTGCGCTGCTCGGGCGCAAGAGCGAGATGCTGCGCGCGGGACATGCTCCGTTCGACGCATTGCCGCTGGCCGGGGAGACGGTGTTGATCTTCGCGGCGCGCGATACGCTGATGCTGCACACGAAGGTCCCGCCGGTGACCGGGCCGCGGCTGCGGCGGGTACTGCCGAACATCGTCGAGGAGCATCTGATTCAGGAGGCGCAGCGTTGCCACGTGGCAGTCGATCCGGTCTTGCCGACGCCGGAGGCCGATCTGCGCTGTCTGGCGGTGATCGACCGGGAGTGGTTCACGTCGGTACTCGAGCGCTTCGCCGCGGCCGGGCATCGGCGCGTGCGAGCGGTGCCCCTGATCCGCTGCATTCCGTTGCCGGAGGTGACGCCGCTCGCCGAACCGGAGGACGTGGCTTCAGAAGCCGAGGCGCCCGTCTCTTCGATCACAGACGCAGTTGCCGACGACACCGTTCCAGCAGCCGCCAGCGTGCTGATCGTGCGACGCCAGTCCGGTCAGTCGGTCGACGGTGCATTCGCGGAAACGGAAGCGGAAGCGGAAGAAGACCGCTCCGAGTGGGTGGAACTCGCGCTCAGGCAAGATTCGCTCGGCCTTGGCATGAGCGTGAAGGCTGCACAACTGGACACCACGCTTGCAGAGTTGGCGCAGCGCCAACCGCTTGAGGTCTACGCGCTGACGCTCGACGAGGATGGCGAACCGTCGCACGCGGTCGTACCCGCCACGTTAGCCGGGCAACGGACCTTGCCGCTGGCGAGCGTCGCGCGCGCTGCGCTCGCTTGCCGCTTCAACCTCTGTCAGTTCGAACTGGCCAATCCGGGCGGTAATCATGCCGCAGCGGCCGGACTCAAGCCATGGCGCGTGTCGCTTGGTTTGCTGGCGGCTTCGGTTGTGGTGTCGATCGTTGCCCTGAACGTGCAGTGGTGGCAGTTGCGGCATCGCCGCGACGCGCTGGAAACCCAGATGACGCAAATGGTGCAGACGGCGTTTCCAGGCACGGCGATGGTCCTCGGTCCGCATGAGCAGATGACGCTCGACCTGGCCCGTCTGCGCGGCACGGCAGGGCAACTGCGTGCGGACGATTTTCTGGCGCTGGCGGCGTCGCTGGCGCATGCGCTCGGTCCGATCCCCTCGCTTGCTATCGCTGAGATCGATTACAACGGCGGCTCATTAGAGGTGAGCTTCAAACCCGGCACCGAAATCGACGAGGGCGGCTTCAAAGGCCGTCTCGCGACCAACGGCCTGTCCGTAGAGGAGGAAGACGGCAAATGGAAGCTCAGATCCGCGCCATCAAGGCCGCGCTGACGGAGTGGTTCGAGGCTCGCGAGCCTCGAGAAAAGCGGCTGCTGGTAGCGGGTGGCGCGCTCCTCGCCGTGGTGCTGCTGTATAGCCTGTTGTGGGCGCCGGCCTGGGATGGTTGCAGCCGCATCAGGGCGAGCTTGCCGCTGCTTCAGGACGAAGTGGCGCAGATGCAGACGCAACTCGACGAGGTGCGCAGTCTCAAAGGCGCTGCCGCGATCCGCGCGCCACAGGGCCTCGCATTGCGCGACGCGTTGACTACCTCGCTGTCGCAGGCGGGCATCCCCGCACCGCAGATCACGGTGCTGGGCAAGGGTGTGCAGGTGGAAGTGAAGAACGTGCCGTTCGGCGTGTGGATGGGGTGGCTCGACGAGGTGCGGCGTTCGGATCACGTGCGCGTGGTGAGCGCGCATGCAACCGGCGAGGCGCAGCCGGGTCATGCCAATGTTTCCGTGACGGTGCAGCCGGCTGCGGAGCAGTGACGGTTTTTAATCTGACGAATGCACGGGAGGAGGACGAATCCTCCAGGTCGGAGATTAAACGCGCGGCCATTGGAATAATGAACGGATGATCCATTTTTCCGGTGCACGCCGGGGTGAGATGGGTTCTTCGGCAGGGGAGTTAAGTGTCGCTTGTCAGGTCGCATGGCCATTTCGAATCGACGTGCTGCGTATCCGTCGCCGAAGTGCGCTGGCGGTTGCGATGCGTCGAATTTCAAGCTCGCTGGTCGGTAATTGCGGAAAATCATTATTAATACGGATCAATAAATGTGGATATTTTCTGCGTTCAATAATTCTATTGGGGGAATCCGTATCCTGCTCCATTTTAATAATCCTGATCCGGCATCGTGGATCCCGATTATGTCTGCGCTGTGCTTACTATTAATTTCAAACCAATACATAAGCGGCGCGGATTGTGACCGTTTTGTGCCAAAAAGTACGTACCTTTCCCGCATGGCCGCCGGACCTGGGGATTTGACGATTCCGCCTTGTGCGGCGGCCTTCCCGGGGCAATGGAAATGTTACGGATATTTTGTCGTGAAACCATAATATTACTTCTTTGTAAGAGTAGCTATCTGGGATCTCAGATGGTTTTCTCGCATGGAGAAACTTTGTTTGATGGGCAGCCTTGTTAATTCAGGAGCTTCTATATAGACTGGCGATTCCGGTGAATTAAAGCGGCGAAGCAGATTTATTTGATCGCGCAGATATCGCAGTCCGCACAGGGTATGATTTTCGAGGGCCTTGCTTATGCGCGACATCCTGTCAGGCTATGGGGAATACAAGTGAGACAAATACTGGGTCAGGGAGCCATTGAAATGGCCACGCGCGAATTCAGCAAGAATCCGTCGAAGGCTTTGCGGGAGGCCGACGCGCAGCCGGTACTGGTGACGAAGTACGGTCACCCGATTGCCTGCGTACTGTCCATCGAGTCGTGGAACGATCTGCTGGCCAAGGTTCACAACTGCGACCTGCTGGAGCAGATGAGCCGCTAATAAAGCGGCGAACCCAAAAGCGAACCGCGCGGCGAACCCGGCCGCGAACCCAATCGCCATTCCGGCCGGCATGCAGGACTCAGCCGGCAACACGATGTGCCCACACCACGGCAGTCCAACTGAAATCGCCAATGCCATAGCGCGCGATGAGCGTATCCATGCGCAGATTGACCTTGGCGGAATGGATCCGGCAGTGCACGAGGAAGTAGCCGCTATTGGTGCTGACGAGGGTGCCGCTCGGTAGCGCGCCATTGGTCAGTACCGCGGACAGCAGGAGCGCAATATCGCTCGCGCTCACGAAGTATGCCGTCTGGCGTCGTTCCACCAGCATATGGGCCTGGCTTGCCGAAAGCGTCGGAATGGCCGCTTGCAGCGCCGGCTCGCTGGCGGTGTTGGCGTTGACGTTGGTGTATTCGGGAAGCACCGTGACATAACCTGTCAGCGCTTTCACTGTCGCGGCATCGTAGCCCGGCACGCGCGCGAGATCCTGAGGCGAGACCAGTTGCATGGGCCAGCCGTCGCCGGCGCCATTGCCGTTGCCGAGCGAGCGCAACATGTAGCTCGCGGTCGCCTCCGCAAGCGCCGGATTGAGCGCAAGCGCGCCAAGCAGGCGCCGGTAGGCTTCGATCCCTGCGCTATCTATCTGCCAGGGCGCGTTGGGTCCCGCGCGCGAGACCAGATCCGTCAGGTTGAATTTCGCCTGCGCGTCTTCGACCTCTCCGGAGATATACGCGTGTGCCAGTTCGCCATTGAGTGCGACGGTGTCGCGCGGCAAAAAATCCACGAGTTGCACGTCCTGCACCGGCGCCGACCACGCCTGGCCCACATAGGCCACGTTGGACGTCGAGCTTTGCGCACGCAGCGTTGCACGTGCCCATTCGACGGCTGCGCGTTCCACCCACATGGTTTGAACATTCAGGCGCTGGTTCTCCACATCGCGCACCGCCACCAGTTCGCGCCACACCACGCTGGCCGCCAGCGTGGCGGCCAGCGCCACCACCAGCAGCACCGTGACGATAGCGATACCGCGTTGCGGCGTCCTCGGCCGCGCAGCGCTGAACTGTCGCGAGACCGGCTTACGGCTCGTGTTGCACATTGACTCTCCATCGGTTCTGGCCGCTGCGAACCGGGTCGTCCAGTCGTCGGGTGCAAAGATCGTAGTCCGCAACGTGTGCGCTGTCGTGACAGGTGTTGCGTACAAATAGTACGCAACATCGTGAAAAAAATTGACACGCATGCTGGCTATCATGCCGCCAGGGTTTGATGCATCTCCGCGCCAACCGACTGTCCTTCGGTGCCATGCGGTGTCCCGCCATGCAGTTTGATGCGGGTCACCCGTCAATCCGGTTTCCGCAACAGCAGGATTCCCTCGTCAGACAGTGGGGCGAAGTCGTTTGACTCGTTCGTTGTACGTAGCATTGGTCATGAACGGGACTTCTGACGTTTGTATTGTCCACGTCTTGACAATTCACCGGCCGCTGCACGACGAGCCGGATCATCGCGCAAATGAAGGAGTGGCGGCAATGACGCCGAAGATGTACGGGGAAGCATCGAATCGCCGGCGCTGTCTGGCCGGGGTGGTTCTAGCGGGAAGCGTGACGCTGGCCGGTACGGCGCATGCGCAGTCGAATGCTGCACCGGCGCCGGCTGCTACGCCTGCTTCCACGGGCACGTCTGGCACGGCGTCGGGTGCGGGAAACCAGCCGGGACGCTTCGACGTGAACGAATACATCGTGCGCGGCAACTCGACGTTGCCGAGCCTCGACATCGAAAAGGCGGTTTACCCGTTCGAAGGGCCGGACCGCACGCTCGACGATGTCAACGCCGCGCGTGACGCGCTGCAGAAGGTGTACCAGGACCGCGGTTATCAATCAGTGGTGGTTGAATTGCCGCGACAGCAGGTCAAGGACGGCGTGATCGTGCTGCAGGTGGTGGAAGCGAAGGTCGGCAGAGTGCGCGTGGAAGGCGCGCAATACACCTCGCCGCAAGCGATTCGCGATGCCGTGCCGGCGCTGGCGGAAGGCAAGGTGCCCGACTTCACCGACGCCCAGCAGCAGCTCACCGACCTGAACAAATCGCCCGACCACCAGGTGGTCCCCGTGCTGAAGCCGGGCAGCTTGCCGCAAACGGTGGACGTGGACCTGAAGGTGGACGACCAGAATCCGGCGCACGGCAGCCTCGAACTCAACAACGACCAGAGCCCGGATACCTCGGTGCTGCGCACGGTCGCGTCCCTCAGCTACTCGAACCTCTGGCAACTCGGGCATGTGGTGTCCGGCAGCTTCCTGCTGGCGCCGCAGCATCCGCGCGACGCCGAGGTGTATTCGTTCTCCTACCTGGCGCCGTTGCAGGGCACTCACTGGAGTTTCCTCGGGACGGTGTTCCACTCCAACAGCGACGTGGCGTCTCTGGGCGGTACGAACGTGCTGGGCAAGGGCACCTCGTTCGGGTTCACGGCAATGTACGCGTTGCCCTCGACCGATACCTACACGCAGTCGGTGAGCGTCGAACTCGACCACAAGCATTTCGACGAAAACGACACGATCGCGGGCACGACCTCCACGGCGCCGTTGACCTATGTGCCAGTGACTCTCGGGTACACGGGCCAGTTGAACCGCAAGAATTCGCAGACCACGTTCTCCGCGTCGATCACGACCGATATCCGTGGCGTGGGCAGCGACGCCGATGCGTTCGACAACAAGCGCTACAACGCAACGGCCGACTTCATCTACGGCAAGTTCGACGTCAACCACACCCAGGAACTGCCGGACGACGTTCAGCTCCATGGCCACGTGAGCGCGCAATTCGCGAACTCGCCGCTGGTGTCGAGCGAGCAGTTTTCGGCGGGCGGCATCAATACCGTGCGCGGCTATCTGGAAGCCGAGGACACCGCCGACAGCGGCGTGATCGGCTCGCTCGAACTGAGCAGTCCGTCGATCGCGAAGTACGTGGGCAGCGCCGTCAACGAATGGCGTTTTCACGCCTTCGTCGACGCGGCGCATCTGTGGCTGCTGAGTCCGCTGCCCGAGCAGATCTCAAGTTTCAACATGGCCAGCGTTGGACTCGGTTCGCGCATCCAGTTGCTGAAGTACGCAAGCGCGGACCTTGAAATGGCGTTCCCGCTCAAGGCCGGAACGTTCACGAGGGCCTATAACCCGCGCTTCGACTTCTACGTGCGCGCGAGTTTCTAACCGGTTTTTCTACAGGTGATGCGCCGGCGCGTACTGATGTGGCCGGCTTGATCAGGGGAGTGGATTGTGAAGCGAGCTTTATTCCTGTTATTGACGGTCCTGGTGGGTTTTCTGCCGGGCGTGGCCAATGCCTGGTGGCAGAACGACTGGTCCTATCGCAAGGCGATCACCATCGATACCAGCCCGAAAGGCGGCAATATCGCGGAATCCGCTGGACGTGTGCCGCTGTTGATTCGCCTGCACTCGGGCAACTTCCAGTTCGACGGACTCGAGGATAACGGCGCGGACATCCGCTTCGTTGCAGCGGACGACAAGACCCCGTTGAACTACCAGATCCAGCAATACGATCCGGTTCTCGGCGTGGCGCTGATCTGGGTGGACGTGGCGCAGTTTCCGGCGGGCGCCACGCAGAACATCTGGATGTACTACGGCAACAAGAAAGCGCCCGACGGCAGCAAGTCCGCCGAGACCTTCGACCCGGACTACACGCTCGTCTATCACTTCAACGACGCGGCCGGCACGCCGCCGAAGGACAGCACCGCGTACGGCAATCACGCGCAGAACGCGCCGCTGCGTATCGCCGAGGACGGTATCGTCGGCAAGGCTGCGCAGTTCAACGGATCGACGCCGCTCAAGCTCGCGGCGAGCCCGTCGCTGGCAGTACCCGAAGGCGGCAGCTTCAGCTTCAGCGCGTGGGTCAAGCCCAACGCGCTCGCACCGCAAAGCTTGCTGTATAGCCGCCGTGACGGCGCCCATGCCCTGCTGATCGGTCTGGACAACGGCGTGCCGTTCGCCGAGGTGGACAACGCAGGTGCGCCGCAGCGGAGCGCAGCCGGCGCCGCGCTCCCCGTCAATCAATGGACGCAGATTGCGGTGAGCGCCGACGGCAAGAATGTGACGCTGTACGTAGGCGGCAAGCAGTACGCCCAGGTGCCGGCCGCGCTACCTGCGCTGAACACGCCGGCGGCGGTCGGCGGCGATGTGGACAATGCACCGGCCGGCTTTAGCGGCTTTAGCGGCGAGATCGACGAACTGCGTCTCTCGAAGGTTGCCCGCTCGCCGACGCTGTTCGCCGTGGACGTCATGAGTCAGGGCGCCGAATCGAAACTGGTCAACTACGGCGCCGACGAAAAGCAGTCGGGCTTCGGTTTCGGCTACTTCGGCGTGATCGTCAAGTCGGTCACGGTCGATGCCTGGGTGGTGATCGGCATTCTGCTGCTGATGGCGTTCGTCTCGTGGTTCGTGATGTGGAACAAGGCCAGCTACGTGGGCACCGTGGACAAGGCCAATGGTTTCTTCGTGCGGCGCTTCCGTGAAGTGGCGGGCAAGCACCTGGTGGGTCTCGCGCACATCGACGAGAAATCGGACGACGGCCGGCGCCTGCGCGAGTCGTCGCTCTACCGGCTCTACCGCGCCGGGGTGGCGGAAATCCATAGCCGTGTGGACGGCAGCGGCCGCACGCTGATCACGGCGGAATCGATCGAAGCGATCCGCGCCACCATGGACGCCACGCTCGTGCGTGAAAACCAGCGGCTTTCGAAGTCGATGGTTCTGCTCACCATTGCCATCTCCGGCGGTCCGTTCCTCGGCCTGCTCGGCACGGTGGTCGGCGTGATGATCACCTTCGCCGCGATTGCCGCGGCCGGCGACGTGAACGTCAACGCGATCGCGCCGGGTATCGCCGCGGCGCTGCTCGCCACCGTGACGGGTCTGTTCGTCGCGATCCCGGCGCTGTTTGGCTACAACTACCTGCTGATTCGCAACAAGAATGTGACGGCCAACATGCAGGTCTTCGTCGACGAATTCGTGACGCGTCTTGCCGAAGCGCACAGCAGCCCCGACCACTCGCTGGCGGGGAACTGACGAACAGGGAGAACCGCGATGCAAGTTCAGGACGACGACAAGCCCTACGACGACATCAACATCACGCCGATGCTCGACCTGGCGTATGTACTGCTGATCATTTTCATCATCATGACCACCGCCTCGGTGCAGGGTATCAAGGTCGATCTGCCGAAAGCGAGTTCCTCGACGAGCCTCGCCAAACCGCAGACGAAGGCGATCACCGTGTCCGACTCGGGGCAGATTTTCCTCGATGCGTATCCCGTGTCGATGGCGGAACTGGAGGACCGGCTGCGTACGCAGAAGGCCCTCACGCCCGAATTTCCGATTGTCCTGAAGGGCGATTCGACCGTTGCGTACCAGAAGGTCATGGACGTGCTGGATCTGTTGCGCCGGCTCGATCTGTCGCAGGTCGGCCTCGTCACCGGCAAGGCGCCGCAAGGCGGCTAGGGAACGACCATGGAAATGACCTACGACAACGGGCGCGGCGACGATCCGGAAGGCGGCGGGCGGCGCTGGTTGAAGCCTGCGATTGCCGTACTCGTGCTGCTCGGTGTCGCGGCTCTCGTCTGGCATTTCGCGAGCGACACCGCGGGCGTCAAGCGTGCCGAAGCGCCGCGAGTGACTACGGTCATTCCGTTGCCGCCACCACCGCCGCCGAAGCAGACGCCGCCGCCTGAGAAAACCCAGGAGACCGTCAAGACGCCGGTGGACAAGCCGACGGTTGCGCCGAAGCCGGCCGAGGCGCCTAAGCCTTCGGACAACCAGCCGAAGCAGATGACGATGAACGCCCCGGCCCAGGCGGGTACGGACAATTTCAACATCGGTGCGGGCGACGGCACCGGCATGGCAGGCAGCGGCTCGGGTACGGGCAGCTTCGGCAACGCGAGTTACGCGCAGTACCTGGGCTACACGCTGCAGCGGGCCATCGAGCAGGACAAGCATGTCCAGGAGGCGGGCGGCGCGCGCTTCACAGGCAGCCTCAATCTGTGGATGGACCCGTCAGGCCGCATTACCAAAGTGACGATCGTGCAGTCGACGGGCGACGCCCGCATCGACGATGCGGTCATCGCGGCGGTCGAGAGCCTGGGACGCGTGGATGAAGCACCGCCGCCGCAAACGGTGTACCCGAAGCTCGTCAAGTTGCAGGGCCGCAAGCCGGGGTAAGCGGAGCGCCTCGACAGAGTCGGCAGCGGATTCAATAACCGGTTCGCTCACACACTCGTGAGCGGGCAGCACCAGTAAAAAATCAGCACGTTAAGTGGAGAATGGGAATGTCTATGGATACGGCACGGGGACGCCGCAGCGTGATGGGTGAAGGCGGACGGCTGCGACGCACGCGCGTCTGCTTCGCGGTGCTCGGCGCGCTCGGCATGACGCTCGCCGGCGGCGCCCATGCGCAATCGCTCGAGACCCAGGCGGCCGCCGGCACGGCGCCGCCTACCGAGAGCACGGTGATCAACCTGATCAACCTGCTCGTCAAACAGGGCGTGCTGACGAAGGCAAGCGCGAGCGGCCTGATCGCCCAGGCGCAGGCCGAAGCCGCGCAGGCAAAGGCGGCCTCGGCTTCCGCGCCGCGCGCCGCCGCAGCCGTGGTGAATGCGCCGACCCAACCGGGCGACGTCGCCGTGCCGTACGTGCCGCAAGTGGTGCGGGACCAGATTCGCGACCAGGTGAAGCAGGAAGTGGTGGCGCAGGCAAAGGCCGAGAACTGGGCGCAGCCGAACACCTTTCCGGATTGGGTCTCGCGCATCACGATCAACGGCGATGTGCGTGTGCGTGACGAGGGCGAGTACTTCTCGCCGCGCAACGTGACGGGTCTGACGAACTTCGCGGCCATCAACTCGGGCACCCCGTACGACGTCAATCCGAATACCAACACGAGCGTCCCGCCGCAACTGAATACTACTCAGGATCGCAACGAAGCCAGCGTCCGTGCGCGTCTGGGCGTGACCGCCGTGATCTCGGACCAGTTGAGCACAGGCGTGCAACTGGCGAGCGGCGACACCGACGGCCCGGCGTCGACCACCACGCTGCTCGGTAACGACTTCGGCAGACAGAATATCTGGCTGAACCAGGCCTGGTTCAAATATCAACCCCTGGGATGGCTAAACGTCACCGCGGGTCGCTTCGACAATCCGTTCTTCTCGTCGGATCTGCTGTATTCGAGGGACCTGGAGTTCGACGGCATTGCCACGAACTTCCGTCACCTCTTGCCGGGTAACGACAGTGTGACGCTGTTCGGTACGGCCGGTGTATTCCCGATCCAGTACAGCTCGGACAGCTTCGTCGGCGAAAATGCGGATTCGTCCTCGAGCAACACGAAGTGGATGCTGGGTGCGCAACTGGGTGCCGAGTGGAAAATCGACGAGCAGAACAAGCTCAAAGGCGCGATTGCCTACTACGACTTCATGAATCTGAAGGGCGAGTTGTCCGCGCCATGCGCGCTGTACCTGGGCGCGACGAGCTGCAGTACCGACGACGATGCGCCCGCTTCCATGCAAAAGGGCAACACGCTGATCGCGCTGCGCAACATTGCGCAGAATCCGAATCTCCCGGCGGGCGACACGCCCGAGCCGCAGCTCTTCGGGCTCGCCTACAACTACCGCCTGTTCGACGCCAAGCTCGAGTGGGATACCAAGGTGACGGACCTCTTCAAGCTGCGGCTCGACGGCGAGTACGTGCGCAACCTGGCGTACAACACGAACACCGCCTTCAGCGCGGCCTCGACGCCGGTCAACAACTACAACAACGCGAGTTCGTCCAGCACAGTTACCCAGGCGGACTACAAGAGCGGCGCCAACGGCTTCCTGTTCAAGGTGACGCTCGGCGAGCCGGATACGCTGGAGAAGGGGCAGTGGAACTTCTCGGTGACGTACAAGTATCTGGAACCGGACGCAGTGCTCGATGCGTTCACCGATCCGGACTTCAACCTGGGCGGCACCAACGCGAAGGGCTACATCATCGGCGCGCAGTATGCGGTCGCACGCAATGCGTGGTTGTCGGCCCGCTATCTGAGCGCACGCGAAGTCTACGGGCCGCCGCTGTCGATCGACGTGCTGCAGCTCGAACTTGACGCCCATTTCTGAGGCGAGCCATGAGAACGTCCACCCAAGCGTGTCACCGCATCCTGCTCGCAGCCGGCTTGCTCGGCGGCCTGTTGTGCGTCGCCGCGCCGGCTTCGGCGCAGAGCATCGAAGACCGGTTGCGCTCGCAACTTCGTACCACTACGCAGCAGTTGCGCGATCTGCAGGACGGGCAGGCGCAGTTGCAGGCCGACAAGGCCCAGGCCGAGCAGCAGCGCGACAAGGCGCAGGCCGACCTGAAACAGGCGCAAGCCGACCTGGCCGCTGCCAAAGGCAACTCGGGCGAGCAGGCGGCCGCGCAACGTTCGCTCGCCGCCGAGAAGGCGAGTCACGCGAAGGACGACCAGCAACTGGCGAAATATCGTTCGGCGTACGAAGACCTGGTCGCGCAGTCGCGTTCGCATGACGCCGAACGTACCCAGGCGGAAGGCCAGCTCAAGACGGCATCTGCGCAACTGCAGACCTGCGAGGCAAAGAACGCCCAGCTCTATGAAGTGGGCCACGAGATTCTCGATGCGTATGAGCACGTCGGTTTCGGCACATATCTGAAATCGCGCGAGCCGTTTGCGCAAAGTGCGCGCGTGAAGTACGACGAGATCGGGCAGGACTTCGGCGACAAGCTCTACGCCGGGAAATTCGATCCGCGCGCAGCGGCAGCGCCGGCGTCCGCGCCGGCGGCGTCGAAGTAGGGCAGCGCTGCTCGGGCTGCTTCATGGATGGGCGTCTCGATGCGCAGCGCGCACGACCTGTCGGGCGTGTTGGCATTCACCAGAACCAAGGGAAATGATCATGGCAAGCAAGGAAACGGAAGTCGCACAAACCACCACCGCACAAAAGGTGCTCGAAGCAGTGGCGGTCGAACAGGTGGCGGATCTTTTCAAGGCGGCGGGTTACCGCGTGACCCCCGCCGAGCAGAACGGCATCGTTCAGTTGATGAGCGCGAGCCAGGGCGTGGGCTTTGCGGTGCGCTTCGGCAACGCCGCCGCGACCCAAGGCGCCTACCTCGACTACACGCTGAGTTGTGCGATGCAGGTGCAAGGCGAACTGCCGCCGGAACTGGTGTTGAGCTGGAATCGCTCGAAGCGTTTCGCGCGGTTGTCTTCCACCGCGCAATTCCTGCTGCTGGAGATGGACGTGATCGTCGCCGGTGGGGTGACCGAGCGCTATCTGAGCTCGACGATCGAACTGTGGGACCGCCTGATTCAGGAGTTTCTGCTGCATCTGCGCAACCGTCCGGCGATCGCGCAGGCCCAGCAACAGGCCCAGCAGCAAGTGCAGCAGAGCCAGCAGGCGCCTGCGGCGAAGCGCGCCGAGACGCAGCCGGCTGCGGAAGCTGGCGACGCCGCTCACGGGGCGACCCTGCAGTGAAGCCGCGCGGCTATGGCGGCAGCTGGATCGGCGCGCTGGCAGCGGCGGTGGTCGGCTTGTTCGGATTCGGCGCGCCGGCGCAAGCCGGTACGGTGCCGGTCGATCAGGCACCCCAGGCATGGGTGACGTACGCGCAACGGATCTCGGCCCACTTCCAGGCGGCGCTCGAAAGCGAAGCGCCCGCAGCGCAGCGTTTTCACGCGTTTCTCGAGCAGCGGATGCAGCCCGACGCGGCTTCCGGCCCGACCGGGGTGCCGGTGGTGTTGAGCATCCGGACGTGGATCGGTGCGACGGGACGTGTGACGCAGGTGGAATTCGCGCCGTTCGGCGATCCGCAGGCCGAGGCGGATCTGCGGCAGGTGTTGAGCGCGCAGTCGGTCGGCCGCGCGCCGCCGCCCGGCATGCGGCAACCGGTAGTAGTGCGCCTGAGTCTGGCTGCACAGTTGTAGGCGACGGCGCGTTGCGCGACAGCGCACGGTCGTCGATTGGCTAACGCAGGAGTGGGAGGTTTTCGATGAAGACAGTTGCCAGGGTAGTGAGCGGCCTGCTGGTATGCGGGCCCCTGATGGGCGTCTCGCTTGCGGCGCACGCAGAGGACGACGTGATTGCCAGCACCGGTCAGGCGTCCGTCACGCAGTCGGATATCACGAGCGTGCTGCAGTCGCTCGACGCGAATACGCGGATGCGCCTCGCCGCAGATCCGGCCAGACTCGATCAGCTCGTGCGCGCCAAGCTCGCCGAGCAGACTGTGCTGACCGAGGCACGCGCCAAGGGTTGGGACAAGCAGCCCCAGGTGAAGCGCGTACTCGAGCAGGCGCAGCAGGAAGCGCTCGCGCGCAGCTATCTGGCGTCGATCTCGGCGCCGCCGTCCGATTATCCTTCGGACTCCGATATGCAGGCGGCCTACGATCAGAACAAGTCGGTCTTCATCCTGCCGGCGGCGCTGCACTTTGCGCAGATTTTCATTGCCGCTCCGCAGACCGCGGACAAGGCGACGCTCGACGCCGCTCGCAAGCAGGCGGCCGATCTGGCGAAACAGGCGCATGCGAGCGGCGCGGACTTCGCGGCCATCGCCAAGGCCAGTTCGCAGGACAAGGCGAGCGGCGCGAACGGCGGCGATATGGGTTTCGTGCCCGATCAGGCGCTGCTGCCGGAAATCCGCAAGGCCGCGGATGCGATGAAACCGGGTGACGTCTCGCAGCCGATCGAGACCGCCGCCGGTTTCCATATCGTCAAGCTGATCGAATCGCGCCCGGCGAGCGTGCGTCCGTTCGCCGACGTGAAAGAGCAGATCCGTGCGACCTTGCGTCAGCAGCGCGAGGCACAAACCGCCCAGGCTTATCTGGCGAAGGCGGTGGGGCCAGGCACGGTGGCGATCAACGAAGGCGCCCTGAAAAAGGCGCTGAGCGCGGCGCAGTGAGCGCTGCGACAAACGCGTGGTGATCTTGGACAAAGGCCTGCACCCGCTCGACGAGCGCTATGTCGACGAGTACGCGCTGCGCGACCAGGCGGGCGCCGGCGTGCAAGGCGTCCAGGTGACGCTGCGATGTCCGCTGTGCCTCGGGGTGCTGGTGCAGACGCATCGCCAGCGGCGCGGGTTCGCCTATTTCAGGCACCTGTCCGACTCGGACTCGGCCCGCTGTCCGCTGGCGACCTCGAACTATCAGCCTGACGGCCTCGTCGTCAGCACCTTGTCGCGGCCGCTGGTGGCGCAGGAGCAGCGTGCCCGCTTTCTGTTCAACTGGAAGCGGCACTTCCGGATTGCACGCGGCATGGTGCCGGTTTTGAGTCTCGAGCGCTTCACCGAACTGATCGAATACGCCGACGTCTTGAACCTGTGGTCCTATGCGCCGCTGGAGTTGAAGGACGTGCCCTATGTCCTGCTGGTGCTCGCCGGCTTTATCGCCGTGCGCAGCGGCGAGGAAGAGATGACGTGGGTGCGCTTCTGGTTCGACGGACGGGTGCGCGACGTCGGCGATCTGTGGCGTGCCGGCGCGCCGGCCGCGCAGTTGTTCCGGCTGATGTATCGGGACCCGCTTCATACGCCGTTTCCGACGGCCGCGGAGCTTCTGCACTGGGAGCGGGTGGTGCGCGTCGAGCGGGCGCAGGATATCGGCCGTGTGGCGATCAGCCGGGCTGAAGTGCGGGCCTTCGATCGCTTCATGCAGCGCAATGCCGCAAAGCAGTTTGCGCATCGGGAAGACGGCGATGATCAATGAGCGCGAGGAGATGGCCGTTCGGCAGACGGCTGGACCGGGTGCCCGGCGCATGCGCTCGTGGACCTTGGTCGTCGCGGTTTGGATCGGCGCGGCGCTTCCTGCGTCGGCGCAACGGGCGGTAGGTCCACCGGAAAGCGCAGCAACAGCGGCGCCGTCGAAGCGGGTTTGTGTGGACGCCGAAGTGGACGGCGTGCGCGCGCTTTCATACGACTGCCTCAGCCAGCAGCTTGCACCGGCCAGCGTGGCAGGCGGCGCGTCCGCGGCCAATCCCGCGCAAGCGCTTGCCACCGGGCCCTCCAATCGCACGGGCACCTTCAACTACTCCGCCGAAAGCATCCGCTTCGGTTCCAACTGGGGCAAGTCGGTGACGCCGCAGCGTCCGCAACCGCCTCAAGCCGTGCCGCTGCCCCGATGAGCACGCGCGACAAACGCGGCGGGATCGGATCACGCGGCGGGCATGCGGGACGTACACGCTGCGCAGATGCGTCATTCGCAAGGACGTTGGACAACGCTATGAACGACAGGTCGCAATCTATTCGCAAGCCCCGCTGGGTCACGCTCGCGCTGGCGACGACGTGGGCCGCGGCGGTCGCAGGCGGCGCGGCACTGCCGCCCGGCGCGCAGGCCCAGGAGTCGGCGCCGGCGACGCTCGCGCAGGCCGCGCTGCCGAACTTCTCGAGCCTCGTCAAACGCTACGGCCCGGCTGTGGTCAACATCAGCGTGACGCGCGAGGTGACGCAGATGGGCGTGCAGTTGCCGCCCGGCATCGAACCGGGTAACCCGCTTGCGCCGTTTCTGGCGCGGCGCGTAATCGGCAATCGCGAAGAAATGAGCCTGGGATCGGGCTTTATCGTGAGCAGCGACGGCTACATCCTGACCAACCGTCACGTGGTGGGCGATGCGACCGAAGTCGACGTGAAGCTCACCGACAAGCGCGAGTTCAAGGGCAAGGTGATCGGCAGCGACGCGCTCTCCGATGTCGCGCTCGTCAAGGTGGACGCCAAAGATCTGCCGGCGGTCGTGACCGGCAATCCGAACCGCACCGAGGTGGGCGACTGGGTGATGGCGATTGGTTCTCCTTATGGATTTGCCAATACCGTGACGGCCGGCATCGTCAGCGCCAAGTCCCGTTCGCTGCCCGGCGAGGCATATATCCCGTTCATCCAGACCGACGTTCCGATCAACCCCGGCAATTCCGGCGGCCCGCTGTTCGACCTCGATGGCCGTGTGATTGCGATCAATTCGATGATCTACACGAAAACGGGTGGCTACCAGGGTTTGTCGTTTGCGATTCCGATCGACGTGGCGCTCGACGTGAAGGACCAGTTGCAGAAGACCGGTCAGGTGAGCCGCGGACGGCTGGGCGTGGTGGTGCAGGAAGTCAGCCAGTCGCTCTCGCGCTCGTTTGGGCTGACAAAGCCGGACGGGGCGCTGATTAGTACCGTGGAGCCGGGCGGCCCAGCGGCGCAGGCCGGCTTGCAACCGGGCGACGTCGTACTGGCAGTCAACGCCACACCGGTCAGCGACTCGGCCGATCTGCTGACGACCGTCGCCAGGGTCCGGCCGGGCGGTCAGGTCGATCTGCTGGTCTGGCGTTCGAACACCGCGACGCATATGACGGTCACAGTGGGCGCGATGGATGCGAACGGCGCCGCACCCGCTGCGACGCAGACGCCTTCGCGGCTTGGCGTGACGGTGCGGCCGCTGACGCCGCAGGAGCAGCAAAAGGTCGGCGTCGATCACGGTCTGCTGGTGCAGCAGGTGACGGGCCGCGCGGCGAGCGTCGGACTCAAGCCGGGCGATATCGTCCTGTCGGTCAACGAAACGCCGGTCGCGACGATCGATCAGCTCGCCGAGGCGCTCAGGCTCGCGCGTGGGAACGCGGCGCTGCTGATCCAGCGCGGCACGAGCCGCCAGTACGTGCCTATCGACCTCGGCTAGTCACTGCGGTCGCATGGAACCGTTAGCGGCGCGCAGCGAAACGCGAAGCCCGTGACTTGTGCGCGCCACGACGCACCTGGTTGAAATTGTCAGTACCTTTCGACATGCGGCTGAAACGCCCCGACCACACAATTCGCAAGCACCGACGCTCGCGCCTGCAGCGGCCTTTTGTTGTGTCGGGCCATCCGTGACCCGCATGCGGATGCATAACAAACATCCACGTCGAGGATGCCCATGTTTAGCATGCCAAGCTCGTCCGAACACGCGAGTCAATCGCCCGGGCGCGAGATCGTATTACCGCCGCTCGCGGCAAACTCTTCCACATGGACCAATGTCGCCGCGGCGATCCGGACGATTGTCGAAGACCCCACGCTCGAAATGTACTTCGACGAATACCCGGGGGAATTCGACGCACTGTCGAAGCAGGTCGACCGGACCGTGGACGCCGCCTTCGAACAGCATGACGAACGCGCCCTTGCGGACGTGCATGCCATTCTGTTCGCACTATATGACCTGCACGTTGCGCCGGCCGCGAGCATGCGCACGCACAACCAGTTCAATCCCTATCTGACCCGTCTGCGCGGCAGCATTGAACGTCGCTGGCTCGGCTCGGCGGCATTGGGCGAGATCGCACCGGTCGAACTGCGCACTCCGCAGGAACTGGTCGAGGCGATTTGCTCGACGTCGGCGCAGCATCGCGCGTCGAAGCATCCGCTGTTCGATTTTCTTGAGACGCAGGCCACCCAGACGCAACTCACGGAATTCTTCCGCAGCGATAGTGCGCTCAACATCCGCTTTTTCGATCTGATCGTGCTTGCCTTACTGGGCTCCGACCCGGCCGTGCGCGGCGAGCTTTCGCAGAACTTCTGGGACGAAGCCGGCAAGGGCGATCCGGTGCGCAGTCACGTGACGCTATTCCGCAACCTGCTGCTCACCACCGGCATTGCGCCGGCCGAGGACGATCACGCGTCCTTGCTCAACTGGCAGGGGCTTGCCGGCTATAACCTGTTCATGATGACCGGCCTGAACCGCAGCCAGGGCTTCAAGTCGCTCGGCGTTATGGCGGTGACGGAACTGCTGGACCCGTCCCAGTATGAAAAGCTCACGCGCGGTTGCCGGCGCCTTGGCCTCGGTGGCGCCGGCGAGCTGGACTACTACGACGAACACGTCAGCATCGATGTGGTGCATGCCGAAGGTTGGCTGTCGAACGTGATCGTCCCGCTGGCCGGTAAATTTCCGCATCGCATGAACGACGTCTACGTGGGCGCCCAATGGCGTTTGAATACCTGCGCCCAGTACTACGACGACCTGCACGAGAGCTTGCTTAGACTCGCCTGACCGCACCTCAACCGCTTCCCGCTCGCCCATCGGGTCGGCGCTTCCCGCGCCCGCCCGGTGGGCTTTTTTTCATTCTCGCGCTCTGCAGTCCTGCGTAATGTTTCAGTAAGGTAATGTCAAAAATAATTCAACGAATTTTGTTGTCTGACCTATCGCCTAAATAGACCGGTCTGTATAGACTGTGTCGGTCTTGTAGCACCTTACTGAACATTACTTCATGTTTGCGTTCGTTTTGCATGCGGTAAGTGCAAGCGAGCTCACACCTTGACGGCGGTTAACCGTAGGTTGTCTTTGCAGGGGACCTGAATGGAAACGTCGGCGACACATAGCGCGCGTTCAATTACGACGCGCGACCTGAGCAAGAATCCGTCGAAGGCATTACGCGATGCAGGCGAGCAGCCGTTGATCGTGATGCGGCATCAGCGACCCATTGCCTGTCTCGTGTCTATCGAACAATGGGCCGAGTTGATGAGCCGGTTGAAAGACGTTGAGTTGAACACCAGCGTGGCGCAGATCGACATGCAGATTCGCAGCGTCGCGCTGGCTACGCCCATGCATTTTTCGTCGGCGCTGCCCGCGCTGGTCCTGGGTACCTCGAGCGGCAAATAGCCTGGCAGACAAGCGCCGTGGCCGGATGCGCACCGGCCGGCGGGACGGGGCAGTGACGCGTTGGATTCGGGTAGTACGACACCGTTCGGACGGCTTCGCGAGATTCTGTTGAGCAGCGTCTCGCAACATCGTCCGGCCCACAGCATGTAGCCGATTGATCGATGTCACTTACACAGAAACCTATTCAAGGCAAACGGCAAGCGCTGGTTGCCAAAGCAACTGAGTTGTTCGCGCAGGAAGGCTACCACGCAGTCGGCATCGATCGGATTATCGCGGAGTCCGGCGTTGCGAAGATGACTTTGTATAACCACTTTGCTTCGAAATCCGAACTGGTGCTCGAAGTGCTGCGGCAACGCGAAGAGCAGGCGGCGGAGTCGTTGCGGGCGTTCATCGCGGGCTATACGGTGCCGCTCGAACGCATCAAGGCCGTGTTTCAGTGGCACGAAGCGTGGTTCAGCACGGAGACGTTCTGCGGCTGCATGTTCATCAACGCCGCTTCCGAATTTCCCGATCACGCTGACGCGATTCATCGCGCCGCCGCTGGGCAGAAGCAGCACGTGACGCAACTGATCGGTGAACTGCTCGAAGAGATGTTCGCGCCGGACGTGGCCGCGCGGCTCGCGGAGCAATTCCTGATTCTGATCGACGGGGCGACTGTGACGGCGCAGATCTCGGGTCAGCCGAAATCCGCCATGCTGGCGTGGGAGATCGCGCAGCAGTTGGTGGTGGCGGCAAAAGCGTAGCGGGTGTGAGGGGAATGAGCGATCCCCTCGGCACACCGTAGATGGATTGTCACAGAATCGGTAAGGGTGCTTTGCGGACTCGTGCGATGACGGCGGGCAGCATACGGGGCACAATGACTCTCGTGGCGGATCTAGCTCCCGGCTGGGGCGAAGCCGGACTCCTCATCTGGCGATTCGTCACACTTCCCCCCTTATTCCCTGGCTTTCCCGACGCGCTCAGCGCGATCCGGGTCGCACGCGCGGCTCGCCGCTCGAGCCACGCTACTGCATCACCCCTCTCCCAAGACGCGCGCCGCGCCCGCACTGCTTTGACGGCGCCGGGTCCGCACCGCTTTGACCGCTTGCGGTTTCGACTCGCGCGGCAGCGTAGCGCCCCGCATCTCAGTCATGCTTTGCAGCAGAATCACCGTGTGCTGCTTCACGATACGCATCAGTTTCGCCAGCCGCTCGGTGTCGATGGCGTCCCAGCCCAGCACCCCCAGCGACTTGCGGCAGTGAGTGTGGAACACGAGCAGCGGCCCGTTCAGCGTCAGCGTGCGAATCAGCGTCTCCTCGTCATCCGCCGGACGTCCAAGCAGCCGGCCTACGATCCCCGCGTTGACGGCGGTCATGCGGCGGCTAATGCGCTTCTCGATCATTTCGTATCCTGAGGTGGGCCCGAGCCCCGCTTGCTCGCGCGCCATGAACGGGCGCCAGTGGCTGGATTCGGAGGAGGTGAGCATGAACTCGGCGACGCGCGCCTGAATCGCGCAGAGGGCCTCGATCAGCGTGTTGTCGTCCGCCTGGCTCGCCAGCGCAGCCTCGGCGGCCTCGACCGGGCCCGCGAGCTGTTCCCAGACCCGCGACACGATGTGCTCCACGCAGGCCAGGTACACCCCTTCCTTGTTGTCGAAGTAGTAGCCGATGGCCGGTGCGTTGACGCCCGCACGCTCGGCGATGTCGCGCGTGGAGGCGCCGTCGAAGCCGTGTTCGCCAAACAGGTTGAGCGCCGCCGCGACGATGCGGGCGCGCGTTTCTTCGCCGCGCGGGTAGCCGCCGTCGACGGCATGGCGATGTCTCGGGGAAGGGGACATCCGTCTGTTTCCTTGAAGTTTTCGTAAGCCAGGCAAAAATATATCAATTGACAGAATTTTGCCAACTGGAATAATTATACCAATTGGAAAAAATTTGGAGTCGTCATGTCGGCCACCCTTCCCGTCAACGATGCCGGGGCTGCAACCCCTGCTCGCCGTTCTCCCGCGCGCCGGCTGCTCATGGCGGCCGGCGTGATTGCCCTCGTCGCAGCCGCCGCCTACGGCGTGCGCTGGTGGACAGTGGGCCGTTTCATACAAGGCACTGACGACGCCTATCTGCAAGCCGATAGTATGACTGTTGCGCCGAAAGTGTCGGGATATGTGGCGGAAGTGTTGGTGGGCGACAACCAGACGGTCGCCGTCGGACAGCCGCTCGTGCGGCTCGACAGTCGCCAATACACGGCTGCGCTGGAGCAGTCGAACGCAACGGTGGCGGCACGCCGCGCGGATATCCTGCGTGGCGAGGCCGAGCTGGCGCAGCAGCAGGCGAGCATCGGGCAGGCGCGCGCGCAGCTCGACGGCGCCGTGTCGAACGAGGCGCATGCGCTCGCCCAGGTCAAGCGCTACGAGCCGCTCGCGGTCACGGGAGCCGAGACCGACGAACGTGTCGCCGACCTGCGCAATACGGCGCGCCAGGCGAGCGCCACGCGCGCGGCGGATGCCGCGGCGCTGCAAGTCGCCGAGCGGCAGGTGGCGAACCTGCAGGCGCAGATCCAGCAAGCCCATGCGCAACTCGACGCATCGCTCGCCGCCGCGGACCAGTCGAAGCTCGACACGGACGACACGCTGGTGCGCAGTACGATTGCCGGACGCGTCGGCGACCGCACGGTGCGCGTCGGCCAGTACGTGCAGCCCGGCACGCGCCTGATGACCATCGTGCCGGTGCAGGACGTGTACCTCACGGCGAACTTCAAGGAAACGCAGATCGGCCTGATGCGGGTCGGCCAGCCGGCCACAATCCGCATCGACGCGTTGCCCGGCGCCGATCTGCACGGCACCGTGGACAGCTTCTCGCCCGGCACCGGTTCGCAGTTCGCGCTGCTGCCCGCGCAGAACGCCACCGGCAACTTCACCAAGATCGTGCAGCGCGTGCCGGTGAAGATCCGCATCGCGGCCGGTCCGGAAACGCGCAAGGTGTTGCTGCCGGGCCTCTCGGTGAACGTCGACGTGGACACCCGTAGCGCACGCGATACGGCACAACGCATCGAACGGGAAAACGGGCGTGGCTAATTCCAGCACCCCCGCCACTTCACCGGCCGCCGCATCCGGCACGCCGGGCGCAGCGAAGCCGGCGCAAGCCGCGCTACCGCCCAACGCCAGCGCCGGCGACTGGATCGCGGTGGCGGCGGGCGCGCTCGGCGCGCTGATGGCCACGCTCGACATCTCCATCACGAACTCGGCCCTGCCGCAGATCCAGGGGCAAATCGGCGCGACGGGCACGGAAGGCACGTGGATCTCGACCGGCTACCTGATGTCCGAGATCGTGATGATCCCGCTTGCCGCATGGCTCACGCGCGTGTTCGGGCTGCGCAACTTCCTGCTCGGCAACGCCACGCTATTTACGCTGTTCTCCATCATGTGCGGCATCTCGCACAGCCTGCCGCAGATGATCGCGGGGCGCATCGGCCAGGGCTTTGTGGGCGGCGCGATGATTCCGACTGCGCAGACCATCGTGGCGACGCGCCTGCCGCGTCATCAGATGCCCATCGGCATGACCATGTTCGGCCTGATCGTCCTGCTCGGGCCGCTGCTGGGTCCGGTGGTGGGCGGCTGGCTCGCGGAGAATATCGACTGGAGCTGGTGTTTCTTCCTCAACATACCGGTGGGCGTGGCGCTGGTAATCCTGCTGTTTGTCGGGCTGAACAAGGGGCGCACCGACTGGTCGCAGTTCATCAAGGCCGACTGGCTCGGCATCGTCGGACTGGCCGCAGGGCTCAGTTCGTTGACCGTCGTGCTCGAGGAAGGGCAGCGCGAACGCTGGTTCGAATCGTCGATGATCACGTGGCTCAGCGTCCTCTCGGCGGCGGGCATCCTGCTGCTGGTGATCGCGCAGTTCGTGGCGAAAACGCCCATCGTGCGCCTGAAGCTCCTGAAGAACACCCGCTATGCCAGCGTCATCTTCATCGTCTTCACCGTCGGCGCAGGGCTCTATTGCGTTTCGTACCTGCTGCCGCAGTTCCTGAGTGGCGTGTCGGGCTACAACGCCGAGCAGTCCGGCGCGGTGATGCTGGTGTCCGGCGTGCCCGCGTTTCTGTTGATGCCGGTGCTGCCGCGCCTGATGGGCCGCGTGGATACGCGCCTGATGGTGATTGCCGGGCTGTGCTGCTTCGCCGCGAGCTGCATGCTCGACATTTCGCTCACCGCGCAAAGCGTCGGCCATGATTTCACGTGGTCGCAACTGCTGCGCGGCGTGGGGCAGGTGCTGGCGATGATGCCGCTCAATCAGGCGTCGATGGCAGCCGTGCCGCGCGAAGAAGCGGGCGATGCCGCCGGTCTCTACAACATGGCGCGCAACCTGGGCGGGTCGGTCGGGCTCGCGCTGCTCGGTACCTTCATCGACCGCCGCAACACGTTTCACGAAGACGTGATCCGCGAATCGGTGACGGCCAATTCATTGATCGGGCAGGAACACCTCACGGCGAGCGCGGCCAGTTTCTTCGCGCAGGGCGGCGACATGGCCTACGCCAAGCTTCAGGCAATCGGCCAGTTGAGCGCGACCATGCAGCTGCAAGCGCTGGTCATGACGTACTCCGAAACGTTCTACGTGCTTGGCGTCGCACTGTTGCTTTGCATTCCGCTTGCGTTCTTTCTTAAGAAGCCGGCTGTCGGCACGCCGTCGGCAGGACATTGAAAACACCATGAAGTCACTCAACACCGCTCTCTGTCTTGGCCTGCTTCCCGTGACGGCCGCGCTGATGCTGGCCGGTTGCACGGTGGGACCCGACTATCACGGCGCACCGCAAGCCGCCCCCTTGGCGGCGAAAGCCGGCGCGTTCAACCGCGCGCCACCGGGCACGGTGTCGACGGCGCCGGTGGCCGCCGCATGGTGGCTGGCGCTGAACGACCCGCAGCTCAACGCGTTGATCGATACCGCGCTCAAGAACAGCCCCGACCTGCACGCCGCCGAGGCGCGCGTGCGAGAGGCACGCGCCGGGCTCACGGAGAAGCAGCGCGAGGAATTGCCCAAGAGTTCGGCGACCGCCGGGTATCTGCGCACGCGTTCTCCAGATCTGACGTCGCTCGAAGGCGGCTCGAGTTCGTCCTCGAGCGGCGGCGGACCGATTGGCTTTTACCTCGCGGGCTTCGATGCGACCTGGGAAATCGACATCTTCGGCGGCACGCGGCGTGCGATCGAGGCGGCGTCGGCCGAGGCGGATGCCTCGCAAGCCGATCTCGCCGATGCGCATGTGCAGCTCGCCGCCGAGGTCGCCCAGGCGTATGTGGGCTTGCGCGACCAGCAGCAGCGCGTGACGATCGGCCATGAATCCGCGGACCTGGAATCGCGCATCCTCACGCTGACCGAGCAGCGCCGCGCGCGCGGGGTCGCTTCCGATCTCGACGTCGAACGCATCCGCTCGCAGGTCGAGAACACCCAGGCGAGCATCATTCCGCTCGACGCCCAGGTGGCCGAGTCGCTCGATGAACTCGCCGTGCTGACCGGCCGCGAGCCCGGCGCGCTGGATAGCGAACTGGCCGTGCCCAAAGCGCTTCCCACCTTGCCGGCCACGGTGGCAGTGGGCGACCCTGCGCGCCTGTTGCGCCAGCGTCCCGACATTCGCGCGGCGGAGCGGCGCCTCGCGTCGCAGAATGCGCAGATTGGCGAGCATGTCGCCGACTGGTTTCCGAAGGTCACGCTGTTTGGCGACCTGAGCTTTAGCGCGTCCGATCCGGGGCATCTGCTGCGCAAGAGCAACTACACCTGGCTCGGCGCGCCGTACCTGCAATGGAATATTCTCGATTTCGGCCGCAACCAGGCGAGTGTCAATCAGGCCAAGGCCGGCCGCGACGAGGCCGAGGCGAAGTATGAGAGCGCGGTGCTGGGCGCGCTGAAAGACGCCGACGTGGCGCTGTCACGTTACGGACACGAGCGCCAGAACGACGTGAGTCTGCGCGAGGTGGAGAGCTCCGCCACGCACGCCGCGGTGCTGACGGAACAGCGTTATCGCGCGGGCACGACCACTGCGCTCGACTGGCTCGATACGGAGCGAACCCGCTATTCGGCGGAACAGAACCGCATCCAGAGCGACGCGCAATTGATCAACGATTACGTCGCGCTGCAAAAGAGTCTGGGGCTGGGGTGGGAGACGCCTGAATAAAAGCTTGCGCTGCTGCGTGGGGCGGGTGCGCGTCGTCAACCGTACGGCGTTGGCGTTGGCGTCGATGGCACGCCCTGCAGCAAACGTGGAACTCCGTTAGTCTTCTGGTTCGCCCACATTATTTGCCCACCTGGCGGCAATGGAGACTTTATGGCACTCGCGTTACACGATATTCCCCTGAAAGCGATCGACGGTCAGGACAGCAGCCTCGCGCACTATCGCGGCAAGGTTCTGCTGGTGGTCAACGTGGCGTCCAAATGCGGCCTCACGCCGCAATACAACGCACTGGAGAGCCTGTACCAGACGAAGCGCGCCGACGGCCTCGAAGTGCTGGGCTTTCCCGCCAACAACTTCAAAGGCCAGGAGCCCGGCAGCGACGCGGAGATCGCTTCGTTCTGCTCCACCGAGTACGACGTGCACTTTCCGCTGTTTTCGAAGATTTCCGTGCTTGGCGAAGACCAGCATCCGCTGTACGCGGCGCTGACGGAAAAGCAGCCGGTCGCGACCGGTGACGGCCCGTTCCGCGAACGCCTGAAGGGCTACGGCGTGAATCCCGAGAATCAGGCAGACGTGCTGTGGAACTTCGAAAAGTTTCTGATCAGCCGCGACGGCGAAGTGGTGGGGCGCTTTGCGCCGGACGTCACGGCGGACGATCCGCGTCTGGTTGCCGCTATCGATGCGGAATTGGCCAGGCAGTAAGTCTTGCGAGGCGGCCAGTGGGAATCTGCTGGCCGCCAAATGCTTTATCGAAGGCTCTGCGTTCCGCGGCTTGCTGCTGCCAGCCTAACGCTTGCCGTCGTCTTCAATTCAAATTCAACTGACCGCGTAATGCTCGAGCCAATGCGCATACGGCGGCGGGTTCAGGCGCCCTCGCCGCAGCGGAAGTGTTCGATGCTTTGTCCGGCTGCTACGGCGCGCTGCAGCCACTCCGGCAGATCGCCGCGGCCGTTCCAGGTGTTGCCCCATGCATCCCGGTAAGACACGACCTGCTGTTTCTTGAGGTCGGAATCGAGCGACTGCGCGAGCGCCGCGTGCGTAATGCCGAATTCTTCCATGCGATGGCGAATCCAGCGGATCAGACGTTCGCGCGCTTCTCCGTCAAGGCGTTCAATCGTCGTAGACATGGTTTCTGACAAGCCAAAACAAAAGCCGACGGACGACGCGCTCAGTTGGTCCGCTTGAGCTGCGGCGAGATCTTGCCGACCGCCGAGTCGAAGAAATCCTGAGCCTCGGCGAGTTCGTCCAACGCCTGTTCAAGCTGGCGAAGGGCCAGCGAATGCTCGATATGCCGGCTGTGCGGCACGTCCTCG
This sequence comes from Paraburkholderia sp. GAS38, assembly GCF_050434965.1. Classification (NCBI taxonomy): domain Bacteria; kingdom Pseudomonadati; phylum Pseudomonadota; class Betaproteobacteria; order Burkholderiales; family Burkholderiaceae; genus Paraburkholderia; species Paraburkholderia sp. GAS38. The sequence continues at coordinate 234,082 of NZ_JBNDJO010000003.1, forward strand.
CCTCTGACCACGCGAAAGGCGATATCTACTTGCCTGGTTGCACGAACGAATCGTTCGGCAGCGTTGGCTTCACGCGAGTGTGCATGGGTCGACATGGTGAACCTCCACGCTTTAAGCGAAAGATGGTGGATTGCAGGGGTACCGGGATAGTGTGGCAGTCCCAGGCAAATTCAGATGATGTCGATTACACCACTTTAGTTGGCGATACGCCAGGAGAAATACCTGAGAACAGCGACCGATTTCCATAGCTTGCCAGGAACTGCGGCGAAGCGCCAGGGCGTGTTGCGAAATATCACTTTAGGGCTGTTAACTGGGGCCGATTGGTGTTAACTTGTCAGGCTCGGTTCGCGCGAATGCGTTGCAGCATCGGTCAAGCGTGCGTGGATCCGCATTCCGGGCGCGCCTCGGTTATCCTTTCATCCTTCAAGCACGTGCGCATACCTTGAGGCGAGCCAGGATGGAACCGTACGACGACGAACTCAGGCAGTTTGCAGCACACGGCGCGGCACCTCTGCCGCCGGCGAGCCGTGAGGGCCATGTCGAGCATGACGGCGCCCGGATCTGGTACGCCACGTATGGCGCGGGCACGCCGGTGATTCTGCTGCACGGCGGCCTCGGCCATAGCGGCAACTGGGGGTATCAGGTACCTGCGCTGATCGGCGCAGGGCATCGTGCCGTCGTGATCGACAGTCGCGGACACGGACGCAGTACGCGCGATGCGCGTGCCTATTCCTATGAATTGATGGCGTCGGACGTGCTTGCCGTCATGGATGTCCTGCAACTCGGGAAAGCCGCCCTGGTGGGCTGGAGCGACGGTGCCTGCATAGCCTTGATTTTGGGCGCGCAAGCGCCTGAGCGTGTTGCCGGGGTATTGTTCTTTGGCTGCAACATGGACCCGAGCGGCACGAAGTCATTCGTCGCCACACCGGTGATCGAACGGTGTTTCGGCCGTCACGCCACGGACTATGCGCAACTGTCGGCCACACCGGACCAGTTCGACGCATTTGTCGGCGCAGTCAGTGAAATGATGAAGACGCAACCGAATTACACCGCCAACGATCTCGCGAGGATTCGCGTGCCGGTCACGGTCGTACAGAGCGAGCACGATGAATTCATCAAACCGGAGCACGCGGAATATCTTGCCCGCAGCATTCCCGGTGCGGAGTTAATCACGATGCCTGGCGTGAGCCATTTCGCTCCGCTACAGAGGCCCGAACAGTTCAACGACGTGATGGCCGGCTTTCTTGCCGGGGTTCTGGATTGACCATGAAAAACGCTGCGATCTCATCGACGAAGGAAACCGCAGTCCAGAGCTTCTGGCGCGATGAAGCGCTGCCGTTTATCGAAGCGCGCTCGGTCGAGGATGGCCGCGAGGTGTGCTACGGCAAGCACGCTCACGAAGCGTTTTCAATCGGCGCGGTCACCGGTGGCCGCAGTACGTACGTGAACGGCAAGGTGCTGGAACGCGCCGGGCCGGGTTCGGTGGTGGTCATCAACCCGGACGTGGTGCATGCCTGCAATCCGGACGACGATCAGCCCTGGTCATACCGCATGCTGTATGTAGACGTGGAATGGCTGGGCAATCTGCAGCACGAACTGGGCGTCAGTCAGGACCCGGGTTTCCGCCCGTTCTCAACCACCCTGACGACGCAAGTGGGTCTGTACGACGGCTTGAACCGTTTGCATGCCGCGCTCACGGACGAGTACGCCGACACACTGCAAAAGCACAGCGCCGCCGTTGAGTTCTTTTCCGGCATGTGTCGCACACTGAGTCCTGCGCCGGTTCCGGTGGCGGGGGGCGACAACCTCAAGCTGGCGCGTGCTGCGCAATACATCAGGGAGCATTGCGTGCGCTCGTTGCGGCTGGAGGAGATCTGCGCCGCAGCGGATCTCTCGGCGTCCTATCTGATTCGCGCCTTCAAGGATCGCTACGGCATGACGCCCCATGCTTACCTGGTGAACTGCCGCATCGAATATAGCCGCTCGCAGCTCAAACGCGGACGCGCGATTGCCGAGGTGGCCGCGGAAGCAGGCTTTGCCGATCAGGCCCATCTGCAACGGGCCTTCAGGAAATTCGTAGCGGCTACGCCGGGGCAATATCGCCGCTGAGCGTAACGCGCGAAGCGCGAAACACGATATCGCCGGTCTTCAGGCTTCGAGCAGATAAACGGCGCTGGCGACTAGCAGCAGCGCCATCAGGCGATTGAACAGCCGCACCCGGGCGGCGTCGCGCAGATGCTGACGCAGAAACGACCCGGCGAAGGCCCAGCACGCAATGGATCCATAACAGATCAGGAAGTAGAGCGCGGCGAACTGCCAGACCACGCTCCGGTCGCCGTTTGCGGCATAGGCCCCCATGCCCGCAACGGACGCTAGCCATGCCTTTGGGTTGAGCCATTGCATCGCGGCGCCGGATAGCGCGGACGGTCCCCGGCCTGCTTGAGCGCGATCGGCGCCCAGCCGTCCATCGTCGACGGCGAGCTTATAGGCCATGAAGAACAGAAACCCCACGCCGGCCCATTGAATCACCGTGGTGAGCCACGGCCACTGATTGAGCACTTCACGCAGGCCCAAACCGATTAGCAGGAGCAGCAACGTAAAGCCGACCGTCGCACCGGTTACGTGCCGCATGCTGGCGCCCAGTCCGTATTGCGCGCTGCTACTGAGGGCGACGAGATTGACCGGCCCGGGAGAAATGGACGAAGCCAGCGCAAACGCCGCCATGGAAAGAAAAATACTCATCGCCTGCCTTTGATCGATTGGTTCGGAAGTGGTGAGGTCCGAAGGTATCGGGCGAGGGCGTGATGCGTATTGAAGAAAACTACCCTTTGGCGGTTTTTCAGACCGGAGCGACGCCAAACGTCGGCTCGGACCCAATGCTAAGATGGCCCGCAGAAGTCAGATCGCGCCCGCCAACCCGCAACGCAAGGATGAGACGACATGGCCGCAGGAGACCGCATCAGGAACGGCACGGGCGCTGCGGGCATCGAGCGCATGGAGGCGAGTTTCCATGGCCGGCCGTTTGCCCCGCATCGTCACGACACGTATGCCATCGGCGTGACGCGAGCGGGGGTGCAGAGCTTCAATTTCAGGGGGCAGCGCTGGCACTGCCTGCCGGGTCAGTGCCATATCCTTCATCCCGACGAGACGCACGACGGCAGCGCGGGCACCGAGGAAGGCTTCAGCTACCGGATGGTGTATATCGATCCGGCGCTCGTGCAGGAGGCGCTAGGCGGAAAGCCGCTGCCGTTCGTCGCCAATCCGGTGGTGGAGGCAACCCGTCTTGCGGCGTTGGGTGTGACCGAGGTCTGGGATATCGACGAGGACATCGACGAGCTCGCGCGCGTCGACCTTGTGGCGGCCATCGCCAACCTGCTCGTTCATGCCGCGAGCGGGCCGCAGACGAAAGCCGCGCCGCTTGCGCTCGATCGTCTGGCGCAAGTCCGCGACCGGCTGGCAAGCGCGCCGGTCGTGCGTCATCCCATGGACGAACTCGAACAACTGGCCGGTCTCGACCGTTGGGCACTAGCGCGGCAGTTTCGCGCCGCCTTTGGGACCAGTCCGAGCCGCTTTCGCACCCATCGGCAACTGGATCTGCTGCGTCGTTCGGTGACGAGCGGCGCGAGCTTGATGGACGCCGCGCTCGAAGCCGGCTTCGCCGATCAGAGCCACATGTCGCGGCAATTCAAACGTGCCTATGGGCTGACGCCCGCAAGATGGGCGGCGGCGCTTCAATAGCGCCTCGGCCCTCACGCGCCGGATTCGGTTCGCGCCTCGAGCGCGTGGACGACCGCCGCCATGTCTTCCTGGCCGTGCCCTAGCGCGAGGGTCTCGCCGAATAGCGCGTAGCAGACGTCGAGCAGTGGCGACGCCACCTTGGCTTCTCTGGCCGCCTCCGCGATCAGCCGATTGTTTTTTAGCACGTCGGTGATGGCGGCCTGAACCTCGAAGTCGCGCGTCACGAGCTTGAGGATCTTGACGCGTGAGATGCCGCTTGCCATCTGCCCCGCATCGACCACGGCGCGGAATTGCTGCATGTCCAGTCCATGCTGTTCGGCAAAATGCGCCGCTTCCGCAAGACCGGTGACCGTGGTGATGAGGAACAGGTTGACCGCGAGTTTCATCAGGAGTCCGCTCGGAACCGAGCCGCAGACGATTGTTTGATGGCACATGGGCTGCAATAGCGGACGGACGCTTTCGACCGCTTCGCTCTCGCCCGCGAGCATCGCGACCAGTTGCCCGGCCTCCGCGGGTTTGCGCGAGCCGGAGACGGGCGCTTCCACGTAACTGCCGCCGGCGGCGCGAATCTCCGCTTCGAGTCCGCGCGAGTATTCGGGCGAGGTCGTCCCCATATGGACAATGGTGTGCTGCTCGACGTTCGTTCGGAACTGCGGCGTGCCGCGGCCTAGCACGGTGTCGATTGCGTGGTCGTCGGCCAGGATCAGGATGACGACACGCGCTTGCCGGAAGATGTCTTCAGGATTGCTTGCGATGTGAGCGCCGGCCGCGCGCAACGGTTCGCTTCTTTCGCCGGAGCGGTTCCATACGATAAGTTGTGTGCCCGCGCGGGCCAGATTGAGCGCCATGGGCTGTCCCATGACACCCAGGCCGATGAAACCGATGTCCATATGTGCCTCCATCCCATGCTGTGGCCGCGTGCGCGACGCGGCGGGTGCGTTGCTTTTGCCGTTCGTATCGTACGAGTGCCTGGCTTCGTACTTCATACGCACGGCATCCGCTCAGGATGGTAGGCCCGGGTGGCGTGTATCGTCTTGAACGATTGTGCAGCGCACGCGCCGCGTTCGCGGCGACGCCAAGACCTCTGAGGGACCGCTTTACGGCCGCTTCGCGGCCTGCTGAAATGCAGGACGGGTGCAGCAGCGGTCGAGCCAGTTCGAGACGTTGGGCCGCTTCTCTCGCTCGAAACGCCGCACAACACTGATCACGCTTGCAACGTTGAGATCGGCCGCGGAGAACGCGGTTCCGACCAGCCATTCCGATCTGGCCAGCGCCCGTTCCAGGTGGTCTAGCGGACCCTGCATCTGCACTGCGGCCGAGGCCGCGAGCGCGGCGTCGCGCGCCGCTTCCGGGAGCCAGTAGGTATGCGACGCCCACTGCGTATAAGCGGTTTCGAGGGAGGTGGCGACCCACAGTGTCCATTGCAGGGTCAACGCCTGATCTTTCGCGTTGCCGGGCCACAGCATGCCGGACTTTTGCGCGAGATAGAGGTTGATGGCTAGCGATTCCGCAAGGACGAAGCCGTCGTCGGAGATGGAGGGGATCGTACCGGCCGGATTCACCAGTCGATACGCGGCGTTTTGCCGACAGTCCCGCCAGTCGAGCGGCTCGTGGTCGAATTCGAGGCCGAGCTCGGTTGCCATCCAGAGAACACGTAAAGCGCGCGAGCGGCTGGTGCCGTAAATGATCAAGGACATGAATCGTCAGATGCCGAATGAATGGGTTCGAATGGGCTTCTACGAGTATGGCATTGCGCGATCTTTGGCTGCAACTGTGAGCGATGGGTCAAGCCATGCTCCGTCCTGGCGTCTCGTGCTTCGGCGCGCGGTTCACCCGGTCCCCATAAGGGTTTTCTCGATGCAATGCGTGGCCGGAGCCAATCCCGGAAGGCGCTCTGCGGTTGGAAAATCCATGTCGCGCAGATCGCCGATAAGAAAAAGAGATGGCAATTGCGACTGGTTTGATAGGCGGCCCTGGGGGCTTCGGGCCTAGAATCAAAAACTGCTCAAAGCGTTTGGGCAGGTGGCGTCATCGCAATCAAGGGCCTCGAAGAGCTCACGATGGAGCCGCCCCAAAGGAGACAAAGAATGCTGAAGTGGTTCACCGAATTATCCGCGCCCGAGAAGCGCACCTTCTGGGCATGCTTCAGCGGGTGGGGCCTCGACGCCATGGACACCCAGATGTATGCCCTCGCAATTCCAACCCTCATTGCGTTATGGGGCATGACGCGAGGACAGGCAGGGCTGCTGGGCACGACAGTGCTGATCATGGCGGCACTCGGAGGCTGGGGTGCCGGCATTCTCTCCGACCGTTATGGACGCGTGCGGATCCTGCAACTCACCATCTTGTGGTTTTCCGCCTTCACCCTGCTGTCCGCCTTCACGAATTCGTTCTGGCAACTGATGGTGACGCGCAGTTTGCAAGGTATCGGTTTTGGTGGCGAATGGGCCGTCGGCGCGGTGCTGATCAGCGAGACCATCAACCGCGAAGTGCGCGGACGGGTGGTGGGTGCGCTGCAAGCGGGCTGGGCACTCGGCTATGGCGTCGCGGTGCTGCTGTCCACAATCATGTTCGACTATCTGCCGCCCGCTATCGCATGGCGCGTTCTGTTTGGCCTCGGCATTTTCCCCGCTGTGCTGGTGCTGTGGATCCGGCGCAATATCCAGGAAGCGCCTGTTTATGCAAAGACCCGCGCGCAGCACAAAGGCAAAACGAGCGTATGGGATGTGTTTTCCGCGCCGCTGCGTGGCACGACGCTCAAGGCGATCCTCCTCACGTTCGGCATCTATGGCGGCAACTATGTGATGATCACGTGGCTGCCGGCGTACCTGAAACTGGCCTTGCATCTGTCGATCAACAGCATCGGCGGCTACCTTGCGTTGAATATCCTCGGCTCCTTCGCCGGTGCGTTTCTGAACGGCTGGATGGCCGATCGCCTGGGACGCCGCTACACGTTCATCACGATCGCCTGCTGCCAGGCGGTGGCGGTAGCGATCTACACGTTTGCACCGATCAGCCTGACTGTGACGCTGTTCTTCGGCTTCCTGCTAGGCACCTTGCAATCGGGGACAGCGGCCGGCACGGGGGCTTATATTGCGGAGCTGTTTCCGACCAGCATCCGCGGCTCGGCACAGGGCCTGTGCGGCAACGCCGGCCGTGCACTCGGCGCGGTGATGCCGACGCTGGTCGGCGTGCTGAGCGCAAAGGTGCCGCTGGGTGCCGCGATGGGATTGTGCGCGGCGCTGTCGTACTTTCTGGTCGTGGCGGCCGCATGGATGCTGCCGGAGACGCGTGGTCGCGATCTGGCCGACGTGGCCGATCCCACGGAGCATACGGCGCACGCCTCGCGACCGGGCGAGGCGCACTCCTGAGGGTGTCCTCGCCGGTGGCGCTGGGTGACGGTTAGCCGTTGGCTTCCGTTTGCGCGGCGGACACGATCGTAATCGAAAACCCGTCCCAGCCTTTTGCGCCGACCGTCTGCACCGCGGTGCTGTCGGCGCCCGGCGTTGCGGCGAGCATCTTGAAGAACGAGCGGATACCCACGATATCCGGCTCCTGATTGGCCGGGTCGCCGAGTCTGCCGCTGCGAACCACGTTGTCCGCTACGATGACCGTGCCCGGTCGCGATAGCTGTAGCGTGAGCCGCAGGTAGTCGGGATAGCTGCTTTTGTCCGCATCGATAAAGATGAAGTCGAACGGCGGCGTCTTGCTGCGGATCAGTTCTTCGAGGCTCTCGGCTGCGAGGCCCGTGAGTACCGAGACCTTGCCGGACAAACCCGCTGCGGCGAGGTTCGCTCTCGCGACATCGGCGTAGTCCGGATTGGCTTCCAGCGAAACCATCGCACCATCCGCAGGAAGCGCTCGCGCGAGCCAGATGGCGCTGTATCCGCCGAGCGTGCCGATCTCGAGAATCCTGCGCGCCCCGTGTATCTTCGCAAGCAAGTGGAGAAACTTGCCTTGATTCGGCGCGACGCTGATGGCGCGAAGGCCGGCCTTCGCGCTGGCGTCAAGCGCGGCTTCGAGTGCCGCGTCGGATTTGACGAGCTCGCGAGAAAAGTAGTCGTCTACGGTGTTCCAGAGTTCGGTCGCCATGAGGTTCTCCGTGCCTGGGAAATGGGGTGATGCGGGGGTGTACGGGCTGCCATACGCTTGCCAGTGTAAGGCGTTTTCGCATCCCCGGCACGCTGCCCATCTCTCCCCCGCTTACCAATGCGGAGCCGCATCCCTGAGCCGGTTGGCCCGATGCTGCCGCATGATCAGCAGCATCACGACGATCACGAACGAACTGAATATCACAATGATCGTGGTGATGGACACATGAAACCAGACCAGGACGGTGTACAGGCACAGCGTCACGAGGATGGACAGATTTTCGTTGAAGTTCTGAACCGCGATCGAATGTCCCGCGGAGAGCAGGACATGGCCGCGATGCTGGAGCACGGCATTCATCGGGACAACGAAGAACCCGGACAAGGCGCCGATGCAGGCCAAAAACACGCATGCAATCGCGATGTAGGCGGGGGCATGGTAAGGGCCGATGCGAACAACCCACGTGGCCGGCACCAGATCGTGCGAGAAGAACGCCATCATGAGGATCGAGCCGCCAATGGCCAGTCCCACAGGCAGCGTATTCAAGGCGCGCCGTAGCGGAATCTTCGCTGCGGCGACGACCGCGCCCACCGCCACGCCGATTGCGACGAACGCCTGCAATATCGAGGCTTGCGACAACGACAGCCCCAGCGAATGTTGAGCCCATTGCAGCACGATGAATTGCAGGGTCTGGGCCGCGCCCCACAGGAGCGTCGTGACGGCGAGAGAAATTTGCCCGATACGGTCGGTCCACAACACCGTAAAGCAGTTGGCAAAATCCTGCGCGAGGCGAATGGGGCCGTGCTGCTGTGGCGGATAGCGAACGCCCGTGTCCGGAATCCGCAGGTTAAAGACGGCTGCCACCAGGTAGATGACGGTGATGATCAGGATGGCCGCTCTGGGGGCGTGGCCCGTGAACGGCATCGGGTGGTGAATCATGTGTTGAACGATATGCGGACTGATCAGGATGCCGCCGCATACCGTGCCGAGGACAATCGACAGCACCGTGGTGCCTTCCATCCAGCCGTTGGCGGCGACCAGCCGGTCCGGCGGCAGGAGCTCCGTGAGGATGCCGTATTTCGCGGGAGAGTAGGCCGCCGCTCCCAGTCCGACGATACCGTATGAAATCAGCGGCGGAACGCCGGCCAGCATGGCGACGCAACCCACTACCTTGACCAGGTTGGTGCCGAACATGACGCGTCCCTTGGGGAACGCATCCGCGAAGGCCCCGACGAACGCCGCCAACGCCACATAGGACAGCACGAAGAACAGCTTGAGAACAGGCGTCATCCAGGGCGGCGCATGTTGCTCGGTGAGCAGGGCGATGGCGGCGATAAGCAGCGCGTTGTCGGCAAGCGAAGAGAAGAACTGCGCGGCAATAATCGTGTAGAAGCCTCGTTTCATGCGCGTCCGGCGTCAAATAAGCCTGGCATGCAGAAAGAGTGTGCTGCTTCGGAGGGGGCGGTTTTCATGGCCGTTATTTCTCTCGTGGATTCCGCCTGCCATAGTCGCCGACGCGGTAAAGCACAGCCACTGCCGCAGTAGCCATGACCGCGGACGTAATGTCTTTCCAGTAGGGGATGTCGACGCCCGGTTGTAAAACCTGGACAAACAACGTTGCCAGAAGCGCTGCAACAAAAATCCGGGCATCGCGCATTGGTGCACTCCCATCGGATATCAGTGCCGTTGGGCATGATACCGCATGCAATCCGGATGATTGTCGATGTCAGCCACGCGCGCCGGTTGCCGCCGCCAGGCCGAAGAGGCTCGCGGCTCGTCTGCGGCGCGCGTTAGCGAAGCCCGCAAGGCCTGCTAACGCGCGGCAAAAAGCGAAGGATTTCGCTTAGTTCGAAACGTACGCCACATAAGGGCCGGTGCCGCCTCCTGTCGAAGTGGCGCCCGTGAAGCCGTAGTACACATGCCGGCCATAGAAGAACGGCAGACCGAAGTCCAGCGTGCCGCTCGAGTACGCGCCCAGGTCGTTGAACGCGTTGTTCCCCGATGCGCTCAGCGTGAAGCCGTTCGCAATGTTGAAGCCCACCGTCGCCGTGCCCGAGTTACCCGTGAACAGCGTGGCGGTACGGCCCACCGTCGCGGTCGGGATATACAGCGAGCTGTTGCTGCTGCTGGCGTGCGGGATCGTCAGGTCCCCGAAGAACAGCGCGCTCGATCCGGAGTCGAGGAACGCGCCGTTAAACAGCGTGGCCCCGTTGAAGCTGGCCGTGAAGTTGCCGCCGGAGACGGTGGGGATCAGCGTTGCGCCGGTGCCGTTCAGGCCGTTGTTGCTCTGCGTGTCGATGCCGAACACCAGGGTGCCGGTTGCGGTAGTGCTGCCGCTGTCTGCGACTTGAGCCATTTCCAGAATCACGCCGTTGTTGTCTTGCGCGAACATCGTGGCCGGATTGGTGACCTGTTGCGAGAGGGGCGCCGTCGTGACGTTGCCGGCGTTCGTGTAATAGAACTGGTCCTGCGGTGTGTTGACGCAGCCCGACCCGCAGTCCTGTTTGTTCACACCGATCCCGATGATGCCGTTCGCGCCGAGCGCGGTGGGCGCGCTCAGGTAGGTACCCGTGACGCAGGCGCTCGGCACGCTTGCCGTCAGCGCCGAGTCGGCCATGACGTGAATCGGTACGCTACCGGCAATCTCGGTTCCGAGCTTGACGTCGGCGGTGTGCACCGTGCCCCACCCGTAGGCGCTGACGAAATCCGCGCATTCGGCGAGCGGCAAGCCGGAGCCTGTGTCGTTGACCGCGCCCAACGCGGCGAAAGTGGCGCTCGGAATGACCGAGCGGAACAGGCGCAGCCCATACGAGCCTGTGTCGACCAGCACGTTCGGAATGGTCGTGCAGGTGGCACCCGTTGCGTTGGTACCCGGCGCGCAGAGGGTGACGCTGACCATCGGCTGATTCTGGATGCCGGTGGCCGACACCGTGACCGGAATCGCATTGGTCGAGTTGACGACGGCCGGCACAGCCGAGGCGTCCACCGCGAGCGTGTTGCTCGACGATACGCTTGGGCTGTTGACCGGCGTGTTCGTGCCGTTCGACGTATTGGTCGCCGTGGGGGCCGGCGTGTCGCTGCCCCCGCCGCCGCCGCATCCGGCCAGACCCAGCCCGAGCGTCGCGACGATGATCCATGCAAGTTGGCGCATGTTGTTTCCTCGATTTTTTATTGGCGATTTATTTGATGTCGTCGGCGCTCACGCCCTGCGGCAACGCTTGCGGCAGATAGGCGCGTCCGTAGAAGGCGCCCATGTGGCCCCCGGTTTCGACGACGAGGGCCGACTGATGCACGGCAGCCGGTCCATGGCCGCCGCCGTTCGCGGTGTGCACCGCGGCGAGGCCTTGCACGTAGGACGGGAAATAGCTGCCCAGTAGCGTTTGCAGCGGAGCGATCGTCGGGCCGCGCCAACTGAGTCCGAAGACCGTGTTGCCGGCGCTCACGTACTCGCTGACCACGGTGCCCGAGGAGAGCGTGGTCTCGTTCACGGTATAGCTCGCCGCATTGCTGGTCGACGCCTGAGCGAGGCTCGCGGTGCGGGTGGCGCCGGTGCTTGCAGCGTAGGTCGGGGCGCTGCCGAGTGCGGCGTAGGCGGGCGTGAGCGCGGCCAGGTCCGCGGCAAGCGCGGCAAAGACCGCCAGCGTACGAAGTTGGGTTATTGTCATTTTGATCATCGGTGTTTTGAAAGCAGGTCTGCGATGTCGCGACACGCTGCTTGCGGTCGCTGGGAGCCGATCATACCGACGCGTCCGCCAATTGAACTGACGAATAGCGGTGTGGATTGGGTGTTGTTGGCGCAATAGAAAACAAGGCGAAAGTGCCGTCCAGCCCCGTCGCCGATCGCTGCCTATCGCGCGCCCGGCTCAAGCCCCATACCGGACGGCCGACGTGCTCGCGAGTCCGGGCGTGGCGGACAACGGCTAAACCTTGGCGCATCCATTCGACGCTTCAGTCCGTACGTGACGAGGTAAAGGCCAGGAGTCACTCGGGCGGCGCTTGCAGCAGCGTGCAATGCGCGTACGCTATGCACAGCATGACGGGATAGACCTCATGATCACGAACCCGATTGTTCAACCCAAGGTAGCGATCGTAGCGAGCCTTCTGATCGGCGCGCTAACGCTCGCGGCGTTCTTGCTGCGGCCCGACACGGGCCGGCAGCCGGCGGAGCAATCCGGCTTCGGGCATCGTGACGCCTCGTCAGCAGGCGGCCCGGAGGGTCCGCGCTCCACCGCACTCGCGTCGGGCAAGGTGGCCGCACAGAGCCAGTCGGATGCCGACGTCGCGGTGGTTCTCGACGCGGTCCGCACCAGCCTGAAACGCGACGATCTTGCGTCCGCCCGAGTCCTGCTGGGCGCCGAGCAGGCGCTTTACGCAAACGATCCACGGGTCATCGCACTGCAGCGGGAACTGCAGGCGCGGGAAGAGGCCGGTGGTCATGGGATGGCCGTCGAACCTACGGTAGCGGGGTCGGTGTCGGTGCCGCCGCCTGCGTCGTCGCGCTCGAGCCGGTATGTGGTGCGATACGCGGCCCGAGCCGAGCGTGTTCACGGCGCTTCATCGCGGAGTCGCGAACGCGCTGGCAGTCCTGTGGAATATGCAGGAAGCGGGCACGTCCTGCCAACCGAGGCGGTATCGGATCCGGGTGTGAGGCGGTCCGCGCCGAGCGTTGTCCCAGCTAACCCCGAGACGGATTCCACCGCACTGCGGGTGGTCCCTTCCGCGGCCGCAACCTCTTCTTCTTCTTCTTCGTCTTCGTCTTCGCAATCAGGCGCGCTCCCGCCGCCGCTGACGCAGGCATCGCAGAACAACCCGAGCGCGCAGACTGTGCAGAGCGCGCCGAGTGCGCAACCAGACTCGACCACGACCACGCCAGCGCCGCCGGGCGCATCCACTCAAGCGCCGAAAACCCGTGCCCAGGTGCGCATGGAAGTGGAGCAGGCCCGCGCGGACGGCGCTCTGCCGCGTTTCGGCAACCCCGATCCCGCCGGACCGGGCGGCGCACCGAGCCGCATCTCGCATGCCGTGGTGCTCGACTGGTAGCGTGTCGATTGAACGGCCTCAACCGAACCGGTAACCCGAGCCTCTCACCGTCTGAATCACCGGGCGCACGCCCAGCGCCGCCACCTTCTTGCGCAGGCGTCCCACATGTACGTCGACGAGGTTGGTGCTGGGATCGAAGCGGATACCCCACACGGCCTCGAGAAGCATGCTGCGCGTCAGCACCTGACCCGCGTGTCGCATCATGAATTCGAGCAGACGAAACTCGGTGGGCTGCAAACGCTCGGCGCTGTGCTGGTGCGCCATCCTGCGTTTGATCAGGTCCAGTTCCAGCTCGTCGATGCGCAAGACCGTCTTGGGACTGGGGAGGCCTGGCCGTCTGCGCAGCAGCACTTCCATTCTGAGCAGCATTTCTTCCGATGAAAACGGCAGGCAAAGATAATCGTCCGCTCCGGCGCGCAGTCCCTCGACGCGCTGCGCGGCGTCGGCGGTCGCGCTCAGCATCATGATGGGCGTTTCCAGGCCGATACCGCGCAAGGTCGTCACGACGGCGAGGCCATCGAGATCGGGCAGGATGCGATCGAGAACGACTGCGTCGTAGGGTCGCGCCATCGCGCGGCTCATACCGATGCGGCCCGACAGGGTCACGTCGACGCTAAAACCGCTTTCCTCCAGCGTAGGGACGAAGTCGCGCGTGACGTGTTCGCCACCCTCGATAGTCAAGACGTTCCGCATGAGCTGCTCTCCGTTGATAAGCACGGGTCTTCTTCGTAGGCGCTAACACGAGCACCGTCCGCTTTATTCCCATTTCCCCGCGGTTTTGCGCGCGAGCGGAATTTTTGTGGCGCAGCACCTGAATTTTCGTTTTGCCGGGAATAAAAGCCGGGCAAGCCGGGTTCTCCCACATGTAGGCCGACTCACATTCACAGGAGTTCATCATGAAGAAGATCGTATTTGCCGCGCTGTCTGTCGCCGTACTCGCATCGTCAAGCGCTTTCGCCGAAGGGAAGACACGCGCACAGGTGTATCAGGAACTGATCGAGGCCCAGCAAAACGGCCTTAACTTTGTAACCGATTCCTCGTATCCGGATGTAAATCCGATCTACGCGCAACAGGTGGCCCATATGAAACAACAGGCTCTGGCTTCCTCGGCAAACGCGAGCAAGATTGTTGGCGTCAATGTATCTGATAGTAGTGCAAACTAAATTGGCAAAGGTTCGCTGCTGGTCCTTCGCCCGTTCATCCGTCATCCGTTTAGGTTCGGTCTTGATCAATCAAGGAGATTGACATCATGAAAACGCTCATCTGTCTTAGCCTCGCCGTCAGTGCGCTCGCTAGCCCGGCGCTTAGCTTCGCGCAATCCACCAACGCTCCGGTCACGCGCGCCCAGGTGTATACCGACCTCGTGCGCCTCGAGCAAGCCGGTTATAACCCGTCGACCTCCGGCGACGCCAACTATCCCGCCGACATTCAAGCGGCCGAAGCGAAAGTCGCCGCGCAGGATAACGAAGGTCTCGCGAACAATGCCAACGCTGCCGCCGAAGCGACCGGCATGGGCGCGGGTCTTTCGGGATCCAGCGAAAGCGGCACGCATGCGCCGGTCAGGGGCACCGTGAACAACCCGGCATGCGTCGGTCCGGTCAGCTTTTGCTCGCTCTACTCCGGCAGCTAGGATCGCGATGACGGGCGAATTCGAATCTCCGCAAGTGGGCAGGCTCAAGTCGATGCATGACTGATTGTCGGGTTTGCCGCACTTGCGCGATTTATTCGTCGAGCTTCTTATTTCAGATGTGAGGTTCTGTTCGGATGCCAACCGCGGAGGCGTTACCCATGAAACCGATGCTCGGCTTGCTCGCGTTGTTTGTCGCAGCGTCCATCGTCACGGTGTTTGCCGGTTCCTACGGCGACGGTGTGGTGCGTGCGGCCGGCTATGTGGCGACGCTTGCATTGGGTGGCGTGATCGCGCTGCTGGTGCAAAGCTGGAAGAGCCGCCGCCCAGGCACTCGCCCGCCGCGTTAGCGTCCTGCACGCGTAAGACCTACCGGGTGGATGTCGTTTTTCCCTGGTAGCGCGACCCCTCGGCGCTTCTCCATGCGCCTCTCCCTCTCCTTGCTTGCCTCGCTTTCGGGTCCGCTACGGCGTGCCTGTTGCATCTTGACGTCTTCTACTCGTTCCATTCTTCGACCTGGCCCGCAATTTGCGTTGTAGAGGGCAGCCGCGACACGCTCGCTCATCGTCCAGGGAGGCCGCATGAACCAAGACCAGATCAAAGGCGTGGCCCTAAAGGCCAAAGGCAAGCTGAATGAAGCAGTCGGCAAGGCAACCGGCAATAGATCGCAAGAGCTTAAAGGCGGTTTGCAGCAGGCTGCCGGCGGAATCCGTCAAACCTTCGGCAAGGCCAAGGCGCGGATCAGGAAATCGCTCGGCTGACTCGTTGTCCGAGGCTCGTGACCGAGACTCGGGCGGCGCTGCCGGCAACCGTTGCATCGACTGATCGCTGCATCACTCTCTCTTCTACATAAAACAAGGAATCAATCATGCGTCGCCGACAATTCATTCTTTCGGGCAGTGCTGCTCTCGCCGCCAGCGGTTTCGCGCTGGCCGGCTGCACGACGACTCCGCCGTCCTCCGATACGGGCGCATCGCAAGATGCAGGCAAGCGTCAGACTATCAATGCGGGGGTCGACTCGACACTCTCCCGTCTCTATGACACCGTCCATGGCTCGCACGAACTCGTCGCCAAGGCGCAGGGCGTGCTGGTGTTCCCCTCGGTCATCTCGGCCGGCTTCTGGGTGGGCGGCCAGTACGGCCAGGGTGCGCTGCGCGTAGCAGGACACACCTCGGGGTACTACAGCATTGCAGCCGGATCGTTCGGTCTGCAGATCGGTGCGCAATCCAAGGCGATTGTGTTCCTGTTCATGACGCAGGACGCGCTCAACAAATTCCGCGAAAGTCAGGGCTGGGCGGCGGGTGGCGATGCAACCGTGGCTGTGCTGAAGGTGGGCGCGAACGGCGATATCGATACTTCGACCGCGACGAGCCCGGTGCAGGCCTTCGTCATGACCAACGAAGGGCTGATGGCCGGCGTCTCGCTGGAAGGCTCGAAGATTTCGCGGCTGGTGATCTGACCTCGGCTTAAATAGCCGGGTAGTGTAAGAGCGGCAAGACGGTCACGCGGTGACCGTCTTGCCGTTTGTGCAGGGTGCGCGGACGTTCAATGCCGGACGTTCAATGCAACACCGGCGACAGCGCTCGCGAGCCGGGCGGGTTTTATGCCACCCCTTGAGCGTATGCCTCATGCCAGCCGCCGAGCAGGCGGTTGACGGTTTCCCGCGCGTCGCGAATAGCTTGCGAGAGAGCGTCTTCGGCTTCGCTTGCCGGACGCGATCCGGCGTCAGTGTGCTCGTAGCGGGCGGTGTAGCGCTCGCCGAGTTGCCGCGTGATCTGACGACGAACCCGCAGGCTGCGACCGTCATCCACGACGGCCTCGACCTCGATCTGAAACCCGCGGTACGTCTCGCTGTGCGCTTGCGCCATGGCAATCGTGCCTCTGCGTTCGGTGGAATGAACCAGCGTCAACATCGGCTCAAGCCGCCGCGGCGCTCAGCGGACGTTTCAGCAAACCCACCGCCAGCGCGGTGACGACGGTGCCCACCGCGATCGCGACCACATACATGCCGAGATGCGTGACGGCATTCGGAATCGGCAATACGAAAATGCCGCCGTGGGGCACCTTCAGTTCGACGCCGGCCGCCATCGAAATGGCGCCGGTGATGGCGGAGCCGACCACACAGGCCGGGATGATCCGCATCGGGTCGCGGGCCGCGAATGGAATCGCGCCTTCGGTGATGAACGCCATGCCGAGTACGGCCGCCGCATTGCCGGCTTCGCGTTCGTCCAGCACGAAGCGGTTGCGGAAGACCCAGGTGGCGAGGGCGATACCGAGCGGCGGCGTCATGCCGGCGGCCATCGCGGCTGCCATCGGCGTGTACACCTGGCTTGCGATCAGCCCAGTGCTGAATGCGTACGCTGCTTTGTTGACCGGACCGCCCATGTCGAACGCCATCATTGCGCCGAGCAGGAGGCCGAGCGTCACGGCGCTGCCGGTTTGCATCGAGCGCAGCCAGTTTTCCAGGCCGTGCAGTGCGGTGGCGACCGGTGTGCCGACCACGTAGATCATCAACAGCCCGACCACCAGCGTCGAAACCAGCGGAATGATCAGTACCGGCTTGAGTCCTTCGAGGTTGCGGTGCAGCTTCAGCTTGCGACTGATCAGGAGTGCGGTATATCCGGCGAGGAAGCCCGAGATGATGCCGCCGAGAAAGCCCGCGCCCAGGCTCGCAGCGAGCATGCCGCCCACCATGCCGGGCGTGATGCCGGGCCGGTCGGCGATCGAATAGGCGATATAGCCGGACAACACCGGCACGATCAGCGCGAAGGCCGATTTCGCGCCGATCTGGAACAGTGCCCACGCGAGGGTGCCTTTGTGCGCATCGTCGAACGCGTAAATGCCGCCCAGCGCAAACGAGATGGCAATCAGCAAGCCGCCTGCAACCACGAACGGCAGCATGAAGGACACGCCCGTCATCAGATGCCGGTACGGGCCGGAGCTTTTGGCCGAGCGTTGCTTCTTGGCGGCGGCGACCTGATCGGCCAGTGCCGCGCCTGCAACGGCCGGCTGATTCGCCGCATTGGACGCGCCGCTCACGTCGCCTTCGAGCGCCGCCTCGGCGATGGCCCGTTCGATCAGTGCGGCGCCTTTGCCGATAGCGCCTTTGGTGCCGGTTTCATAGAGCCGTTTACCGCGAAAGCGGCTTTTGTCGACTTGCGTATCCGCGGCGATGACCACGAGGTCGGCGGCGGCGATCTGTTCGTCCGTCAGCGTGTTTTGCGCGCCGACGGAGCCCTGCGTTTCGACATGAATCTCATGGCCGAGCGATTTGGCGCCTTGGGCAAGGCCTTCGGCGGCCATGAACGTGTGGGCGATGCCGGTCGGGCACGATGTGATCGCAACGATTTTCAGCATGCGCGGGGCGGTGGCTGCCGCGGCTTGCGTCGACGCGGAAGCTGCGCTCGCCGTGCTAGAGGAACTCGCGCTCGCCACGCGTGCCAGCACGGCATCCGCTTCGCGGATCGCATCGTCGAGCGACACGCGATGAATCGTCTTGCCCGCGAACGCGCTCTCGTCGATCCGCTCGCCGGCGTCTGCTGCAATCAACACGCTGTGCGCGGAAGCGATCTGCGCGGCGGTGAGCGGGTCCTGCACGCCGAGCGCGCTGCGTGTTTCGACGGCCAGGGTGGCGCCGCGTTTTTGCGCGGCACGGTTGAGCGCTTGTGCGGCGACTGCCGGCGCTGCGCTTTGTTTGGGTGACGACACCAGTCCAATCAGCTTGTCCATGGTTCTCTCAGGTTTGCGCGGCGTGTTGTTGGGTGGCGTGCCGCGTGTTTGCGGCGACGCTGAAGGTGGCGACCTGAACCTGCGCGGCAAGCGCGTCGAGGCTTGGGCGATCGGGCAGATGAGGACCGACGCGCGCCAGCTTGCCTGCGGCAAAGGCGGTGGCGCGCCGGCCGAGTTCCGGCCATGGGCGTACTTCGACGAGACTCGCGATCAACCCTGCCACGAGCGCATCGCCCGCGCCGACGGTGCTGGCGACCGGCACGCGCAACGGCGCGGCGTGCCAGCCTTCATACGCAGGCGCGGCGTCTGGGGCAGCGGCGTTGGAGGCACGCGTGACGCCCAGCGCTCCGCGCTCGCCGAGCGACACCACGACGTGCGCAATGCCGCGTTCGACCAGTCCGCAGGCCGCATGGATCAACGCGTCTTCGTCGACGAACGACAGACCCAGTGCGGCTTCCAGTTCGGCCCGGTTCGGTTTGATCAGGTCCGGCAATTCGGCGGCGTCGGTTGCGGCGAGCGCATCGGCGAGCGGCGCGCCGCTGGTATCGAGTGCGACGCGCGCGCCCACGGCATGCAAAACCCGCGTGACGCTACGATAAAACGACACGTCGACGCCCGGCGGCAAGCTGCCCGCCAGCACGAACCAGCGGCCCGGCACGGCCAGCTCGACGATGCGCTGCTGCAGGGCCGCGACATCCTCGGCGCTTGGCAACGAGGTCGCGAGATTGATGTCGGTCGTCTCATGGCGCGCGGTGTCGACGAGTTTCACATTGATACGCGGCCGTCCGGCGATGCGCACGAAGCGGTCCACAATCCGCTTCTCTGCAAACATCGCCTCGAACGCCGCGGAATCGTCGGAGCCGAGCAGACCCGTGGCGATGGTTTCGATGCCGTAGTCCGCGAGGCAGCCGGCGACGTTCACGCCCTTGCCACCCGCATTGAATTCGAGCGACGCCGCGAGGTTGACTTCGCCGAGCGCGAGATTCTCGACGCACACGGTCTGATCGAGCGCCGGATTGGGCGTAACGGTTACGACGGTATTCATGCGGCGGCCTTGATTTCGGCGTTGTCCAGCGCGCGCACGGCATCGACGTCTTCGCAATCGAGTGCGCGTCGCGCGAGCGCCTGCAGCGCATCGAGACGCGAGCCGCGCAGCCGTGTCTTCACGGCGGGAATATCGCGCGAGCTCATCGACAATTCGTCGACGCCGAGGCCTGCGAGGATCGACGCACCCAGTGGATCGCCCGCGAGGCCGCCACATACGCCGACCCACTTGCGATGCTTGCGGGCGCCATCGACGGTCTGCTTGATCATCCGCAGCACGGCCGGGTGCAGACTCTCCGCCATGCGCGCCAGCTCGGGATGCTCGCGGTCCACCGCCAGCACGTATTGCGTCAGGTCGTTGGTGCCGATCGAGAAGAAATCGACCAGCGCCGCGAAGTGATCGGCAAACGCGGCGGCCGATGGCGTTTCGACCATGATGCCGAGCGGTACCTTGGGCGCGTCGAGTTCGGCGCGCACGGTTTCCGCGAGGGCGATGGCCTGGCGCGCTTCGTCGAGCGTCGAGACCATCGGGAACATGATCCACAGCGGGCCTTCTTTCGCCGCGCGATACAACGCGCGCAATTGCGGCACGAACAGGTCGGGGCGGCGCAGGCACAGACGCACGCCGCGTACGCCGAGGAACGGATTCGATTCGTGCGGCAGGTTCAGATACGGCACCTGCTTGTCGCCGCCAATGTCGAGCGTGCGGATGATCAACTGGCGCCCGCCGCTGGCTTCGATCATGCGCCGGTAGGTGTCGTATTGTTCATCCTCGCTCGGCGCGTCGTGACGTTCGAGAAACAGGAACTCGGTGCGCATCAGCCCAACGCCGTCCGCGCCGTTGGCGAGCGCGTCGCGCACCTGCTCCGGACGGGTGATGTTGGCGCCGATCTCGAGGACGTGGCCGTCGAGCGTCGCGGCCGGCAGCGCGCGATTGGCGGCGGCACGTTCGGCCTGCTCAAGCAGGTGCAGTTGCGTTTGACGGGCCCGTTCGCGGTCCTGCGCCGACACGCCGACATAGAGGCGCCCCGAGGTGCCGTCGAGCACCGCTTCGCTGCCGTCGGCAATCTTCAGCAACGACGCGCCGCACGCCACCGCGGCGGGCACGCCGAGCGTGCGCGCGAGGATCGCGGTATGCGAGGTCGGGCCGCCGGACACCGTACAAAAGCCGAGTGTCACGGCCGGGTCGAGCATCGCGGTGTCGGAGGGCGTCAGGTCTTCGGCAATCAGAATCGCGGGCGTGTCGAGACGCATAGGTGTGGCGACGTTTTCGCCGAGGTGTTTCAGCACGCGCCGCGCGACGTCGCGCAAATCGGTGGCGCGCGCGGCGAGCAGCGGATCGGGCAAGGCGGCGAGGCGCGCCGCCTGTTGCTCGGCGGCCTGATGCCACGCCCAGGCCACGCCGTGACCATCCAGCAGCAGACGTGCCGCGTGCTCCAGCAACGTGCTGTCGTTCAGCAACTCACGATGCGCGGCGAAGATTTCGCCCTCGGCTGCACCGAGGCGAGCGGCCGTGTCGCGGGTCAGGGCTTCCAGTTCGTTAGCGGTGCTATGGAGTGCGGCATCGAGCTGATGGGTGGCGTCGACGGTATTGCCGGGACGGTCCTCGATCTCCAGTTGCGCGGCCCGCAGCACGCGCACGGTGCCAATCGAAAAGCCGGGACCGGCACTGACACCTTCGAACACGTCGGCCGGATCCAGCGGCGTCCACAACACCGGTTGCGCCTTCTGACGGCGAGCACGGGCCGCGGCGGCGCGCTCGTGTTCCTCGGCCGAGAGCGCCTCGATGGTCCGCTTCAAGGCCACGAGTGCATCGCCTGCGTCGACGCCTTGCGCGGACAGCACGAGCTGCGCATTCGCGCTCGCACCCAGTTGCAGCAGGCTGACGAGGTTCTTCGGATCGGCGGCGGTGTCGCCGTGACGCACCCGCAAGGCCGCCTGATAGCGTTTCGCGGTGGCGACCCATGCGCTCGCGGGCCGCGCGTGCAGGCCGTGCGGATAGTCCAGCACGAGTTCGACGCGCTGTTCGAAGTCGGCCGGGGTGCTGTCGACGACGCTCGGACCCGTATGGGCAACCGCACCGTTCAGGGCGTCGACGAGAATCTGCGGATCGCGCGCTTCGACCAGCGTGCGCAATTGTTGCGGATCGCCGATCAGGCGCGTCAGACGCTGCAGCAGCGTGATGTGCTCATCGGACTGCGCGGCGATCGCCACCACCAGGTGAGCCCGTTCGCCGTCGTGCCATTCGACGCCCTCGGGCAATTGCAGCACCGCTACGCCCGTGCGGCGGATCAGGTGGCGGTCTTCCTGCAAGCCATGCGGAATGGCGACGCCGTTGCCGAGATAAGTGTTCGAGACCTGCTCGCGACCCTGCAGGCTCTCGAGATAGCCGGGCTCGATGAAACCCGCTGCAGCCAGCAACTCGCCGGCCTGGACGATCGCGTCCTGTTTCGAGGCGGCACGGGCGTTGAGTCGGACCAACTCTGCGGTAAGCAGCGACGGCATCGCGTCTCCTGGATAGGATCGTTAAAGTGAGCGTATTGGAATCGATACCACATTGAGAGTCAAGCGCTCCCGTGGTCTGCGGAAATTCGCTGGGATTCGCGCAAAGCCAGCTAGAATGGTCGGAGAAGGCCGTGTGCCAAGTGTTCGGCGCTGGGCGGCCGTCGGACGGCTACAAAGGGAATCCAGGGAAAATACCGATCAGCTTAAGGAATCGATACCACTTTCATGAATCTACGAATCAAGGATGTTGCGGAAGCGGCAGGGGTGTCGGTCACCACGGTTTCGCGCGTGCTGTCGAATAACGGCCCGGTGCGCGACACGGTCCGGCAACGCGTGCTGAGTGCGATCGAGCAGTTGGGCTACCGGCCCAATGCCGCCGCGCGCCGTTTGCGCTCGGGCGACACCGCGACCATTGGCCTGATCGTCTCGGACGTGCGCAATCCCTTCTTTACGGAGGTCAGCCGCGCCGTGGAGGACGCCGCGTATCAGCAGGGCCTGCGCGTGATCCTGTGCAACACGGACGAGAACCCCGAGAAAGAAGCGATGTACCTGCGGCTGATGGAAGAGGAGCGCGTGACCGGCGTGATCTATTCGCCGACGCATGACGCCGCGCAGCGTTTCAAGGCGCAGCACTACGATTTCCCGGTGGTGATGATCGACCGGCCGGGGCCGGCGGGCAGCGCGGATGCGGTGGTGCTGGATAACCGCGATGCGTCGGCGCGTCTGGTCGAGCATCTGGTGGAGCGGGGCTACCGGCGCATTGCCGGCCTGTTCGGCAACGCCAGCACGACTGGCCGCGAACGTCACGAAGGTTTGATGGATGCGCTGCGCCGTCATGGTTTGCCGGCGCAGGCCGAGTTTGTCGATCCGAATCCAGACAGCGCCTTCGTGCATGTCGGTGCGTGGCTGGCCGGCGAGCGCGACACGCGTCCCGATGCGATTGTCGCGAGCAATGGCTTGCTGCTGCTCGGCGCGTATCGCGCCATGCGCGCGTGGCGTGCGCGCAGCGCCACGTCGACCGATGACGTGGCGCTGGCCGGTTTCGACAACGATGCGTGGACCGACCTCGTGTCGCCGGGCGTCACGGTGATTGCACAGCCCGTGTACGAGATCGGCAAGAACGCCATGCAGTTGCTGACCCAGCGGCTGGCCGATCCGTCCATGTCGACCCGCACGCTGGTATTGCCGGGCGAACTGGTGATCCGCGGTTCGACCGAGCGGCGGGTGCTGCCCGTAGGCGGCTAGTTACTGCACCGTCGGAGGGAGCGGCGGCGCTGGCAGGTGTCAGCGCGCCGATCGAGAGCAGGCTGCCGAACATGAGCGCGGCGGCCAGACACTTTTTGAGCAGGGTACTCATAATATGGGTCCTCGTAGGGACGTGGGTCAGAACGGGGTGAAGGATGCGCGGAGCGGTCAATCCGCCGTATCGGTCAAAAAATGACCGGGGCCGGGTGATGGCGCGTGCATCTTCGCTTTGCGGCGGCGTCCCACGAGGTGCCGTGACGTCTCGTCACAATGAGCGGCGCTGGTCGGCGCCGTCGAAGCGGCGAACCTCCGGACAGAACTCAAACAGGTCGACATCTATGGCAGACGCTTCAACCATCCGTGCACTCGACGCCGTCAAGGCGCTGGCGTTCATCGGCGACCTCAGCATGGGCCAGCCGACGGATCATTCGCTGCGCACCAGTTGGCTGGCCGCGCGGCTCGCTGCCGAGGCCGGCCACGACGACGCGCAATGCTGCGTCGTGCAGGAGGTGTCGCTATTGCGCTGGTCGGGCTGCACGGCGAACGCGGCAGGTTTTTCGGAGTGGCTCGGCGACGATATCGGCGGCCGCGAAGCGATGCTCGCCATGCGGCCCGGCTGGGGCGGCGAGGCTGACGTCGAAGGACGCATGGAGGCGACGATCCAGCCGCTCGCACAGATTCACTGCGAGGTGTCGGGGGAAATCGCCCGCATGCTCGGTCTTGAGGAGATGACGCAGACGGCGTTGCGCCACATCTTCGAAGCCTGGGACGGCGGCGGCTTTCCCGAACGGCTCGATGGCGCACGGGTGCCGCAAGCGGTGTTTCTGGTCGCGCTCGCGAGCGACCTGGAGATTCTCAGT
This sequence comes from Paraburkholderia sp. GAS38, assembly GCF_050434965.1. Classification (NCBI taxonomy): domain Bacteria; kingdom Pseudomonadati; phylum Pseudomonadota; class Betaproteobacteria; order Burkholderiales; family Burkholderiaceae; genus Paraburkholderia; species Paraburkholderia sp. GAS38. The sequence continues at coordinate 257,959 of NZ_JBNDJO010000003.1, forward strand.
CGTGTCTACGGGCTGGAGGGCGCGCAAACATTGATTGCGCAAAAGGCCGGCCGCCAATACCCGGCGGCGCTGTCGCGGATAGCCTGTGAACGCGCGGCTGGCTGGCTCGCCGAACTCGACCAGCAAAGCGCCGCAAACCGCGACGCGACGCTCGATGCGCTGCCCATGCAGCAATCCACCGCGCCTGAAATCGTCGCCGACGTGATCGATCTGAAACTACCGTGGATGGCCGGTTATTCGCGGCGTGTGGCCGAAGCCGCGGCGGGCTGCGGGACGCGCCTCGGCTTCGACGCGGAGCTGCGTCAACGGACCTATCTGGCCGGCCTGATTCACGGCATGGGACGCATGGCGGTGTCGAATGCGATCTGGAACACGCCGGGACGCCTGTCGCCCGCTGCGTGGGAGAAGGTGCGGCTGGTGCCGTATTGGACGGCGCGCGCCGGCAAGCAGATCGGGGCGCTTGCGCGGGAAACGGAGATTGCCTCGCAGGCCTACGAACGGCTCGACGGCTCCGGTTATTTTCGCGGCGCGGCGGGCGGTGCGATCGGAGCGGAAGCGCGCGTGCTGGCTGCGGCGGCGTGCTGGGTGGCGCTGCGCTCGCCGCGTCCGTGGCGCGCCGCGCTCTCCACCGACGAGGCTGCTGCCGTGCTCGGCGAAGAAGTGCGCGCGGGACGCCTCGACGCCGGCTCGGTGGATGCTTTGTTGTCCTTCGAGACAGACGGTCACGAGCCGGCGGCCGATCGAAACCGGCCGGCCGCGGCCCGTGCCTCGCTGCTCTCGCCGCGTGAGGCGGAAGTGCTCAAGCACATCAGCCTCGGCGCAAGCAACAAGGAAGTGGCCCGCACCCTGCAGATGAGTCCGAGCACGGTACGCACGCATGTGGAAAGCGTGTTCCGCAAGCTCGAATGCTCAACCCGGGCCGCCGCTACCTTGAAGGCGTCGACGCTCGGGTTGATCTGAGCTCGCGTTGCGCGATTTATAGCGGCGCGCCCTTGTTCTTGCCGTCTTCCGGGAAGTCCGCGCCGACGGTCGTGGCTTCCCAGGTGTCGAAATCCTTGCGCAGGAAATCGAGCTTCTTGCGGGCCAGTTCGAGCGCGGTCTTGCCGAGCAGCAGCCGCAACGGCGGCGTGTCCGAGAGCGCGGCGTCGATGATCGCCTGCGCGGCGCGCACCGGATCGCCCGCCTGGTTGCCGCTGCGCGCCGCGGTCTGCTTGCGGCGCTCGCCGGCGGTGGCGGCGTAATCGTCGATCTGCGTGGCGGACTGCTTGATCGACGGCCCCGCCCAGTTGGTGCGGAACGGTCCCGGCTCGACGATCAGCACGTCGATGCCGAGCGGCTTCACTTCGGTCGCGAGCGATTCCGAAATGCCTTCCACCGCGTACTTGGTGCCGTGGTAATAGCCGGTGGCCGCAAAGCTGGTGAGGCCGCCAATCGACGACACGTTGACGATCAAGCCGCTGCGTTGCTTGCGCATCACCGGCAGCACGGCCTTGGTCATGTCGACCAGGCCGAACACATTGGCCTCGAACATCTCGCGCACGGCCGCGTCTTCGCCTTCCTCGATGGCGGCCAGATAGCCGTAGCCCGCGTTATTGACCAATACGTCGATGCGGCCGAAACGCTCCTTGGTCGCTGCGACGGCGGCGTCGATCTGCCCGCGATCGGTGACATCGAGCGGCAGGACGAGCGCCTGGCCGGCGTGACCTTCGGCGATGTCCGCGACTTTCGATGCATCGCGCGCCGTGACCACCGCGCGCCAGCCGCGTGCCAGCACCAGTTTCGCCAGTTCGCGGCCGAAGCCCGTTGAACAGCCCGTGATCAGCCAGACGGGGTTGTCTCGATTCATCATTTGGGAAACTCCTGTTCGTTTTGCAAAAGCAAAGGGAGTGGATGTGCCTCACGGCGTGGTGAGCCGCGACGGACACAGGTGACGGGGGCGAAAAACATGCCTGACCGACCTCCGCTTCGCACCGGCTGCATGCGTGGTGCGTGGAGGCGTCGTTGCTGCCTTGTGCCGCAGGCGCGCCGGGTCGCTGTGCTTGCTTGCGTACGGTACGTACGCGAAGGGCGCCTGGAGGACGGCAAGATAGCCAGACTATTGTCGCTGATCTGGCGATTCGGCGTGAGAACGCTGCCATGCGTCGTGGATTGCCGCACAGGGCGCGTTGGCCGGGGAGGGCGTGCGGTATTCGGCTCGGCGAGCTTTGATCGATAGACGCAGCGCGTGGCGGCTGCAGGGACGAACGGGCGACCGCTGGGTTGGTGCCGCTCGCGCCCAGGCGGGCGGAGAAGCGTCAGGCCGTCAGTGCAACACCAGCATGATGGTCGAAGCCACAACGATGATGAAGAGGCAGGCTGCGGTCAAAACGTCATACGGATAGGTCATTTTGGGTAACCCTGAACGTAGTGAATTGATGACCCAATCATAATCTCAAAATAGCGCGGTTGACTGTCAACGATTGCAAAATATTGGCATTGTGTGGCGTTTGTAGGCCTTCAAATTTCGTGCTTCACATTCCCGTAGAGCATGTGATCTGCACCGAAATGTCGTTTGAGGCCGGGCGGCGATTTCGCTTCAATGGAGAGACGGACAGTTGGGCCAGACGCGGCGATCGTGCTCGCGCCTGTGCGACTGGCCGTTTATCTGGAGCGTCCATGTCTACTTTTGCTGAACCGTCCTTGGGATTCTCTTCGTCCTCTCCGCCCTCTCCGCTCTTGCATCCTCGCGGCACGCCGGTCCGCTCGTCCACGCCCGGCGATCGCCAGGCGGTCGTCGCAGGTCTGAGCTATCTCGCGCCCACCGCGCAAAGACCGGTCAGCTATGCCTACGATCCGCCCGCCGGCGAGCCGCGCGAAAACTGCGCCTATGTCTCGCACGCCATGCCGATCACCGACGCGCGCAGCCTGGCCGGAGGCGCCTCGATCCATCGCGAAGGCTTCGAACTATGGGACGCGCCGAGCGCCGTCAAAGACTTCTTCGACGAGGAGGCCGTGCGCTCGACCTACTACGCCGAAGCGGCCGAGCTCGCCCTCGCGGCGACCGGCGCGCAGCGGGCCTACGTATTCGATCATCTGGTGCGGCGGCGTGAACCGCGGCGCGCGGCGCTCACCTTCGGGCGGCGTGGCGAGGATGGGGTGGCGGCCGCCAACGGCCGCATCCATAACGACTACACGGAGGCCTCAGGACGCAGCCGCCTCGCTCGTGTCCTGACCGATCCCGCGCTGGCTGCGCAGGTGCGGCGCTACAGTATCGTCAACGTGTGGCGCTCGATCAAAGGTCCGGTGCTGGACACGCCGCTCGCCGTCTGCGATGCACGCACCGTGCTGGCGGCCGATCTGGTGAGCAGCGACGTGCGCTACCCGCGCCGCACCGGGGAAATCTACGTCGCGCTGCATTCGCCGTTGCACCGCTGGTCGTATTTCTCCGCGATGGATCGCCACGAGGCGCTGGTCTTCAAGCAGTTCGACGCGCAGATGAGCGGCGTGGCGCGCTATACGCTGCACGCGGCCTTCGATCATCCGCAGGCACCCGCCGATGCACCGCCGAGGGAAAGCATCGAATTGCGCTGCCTGGTTGTGTATGAATGAGTGTGTACGAACGAGTGTGTACGAATGAAGGAGTAAGTCCGATGACCACCGCATTGTTTGACACAAGCTCGCCGGCGATCGATTTCTGGTTCGACTTCGGCAGCAACTACAGCTACCTGAGCGTGATGCGGATCGAGGCGCAAGCCGCGCGGCATCACGTGAAGATTCGCTGGCAGCCGTTCCTGCTCGGTCCGGTGTTTCAGGCACTCGGCTACGAGACGTCGCCGTTCGTACTGCAGAAGGAGAAGGGCGAGTACGTGTGGCAAGACATGGCGCGGCAGTGCGGCAAATATGCGCTGCCGTGGCGCAGGCCGTCGGCGTTTCCGCGTCGCGCGTTGCTGCCTCTGCGAGTGGCGATGCTGGGAGCCGACGAGCCCTGGATCGGCGCGTTTTGCCGCGGCATCATGCGCTTGAACTTCGCGCAGGATCGCGAGATCGACTCGCCCGAGGCTGTGAGCGAGGTGCTCATGCAACAGGGACTGCCGGCGCAAACCATCATCGCCGACGCGCTCGCCGATGCCAACAAACTGGCATTGCGCGAGCAGACCGAACGGGCGCGAGCGAAGGGTGTCTTCGGCGCGCCGACCTTCTTCGTGGGCGCGGAGATGTTCTGGGGCAATGACCGGCTGGACGATGCGCTGGCCTGTGCGGCAGGGCTGCCGCTTGCGGGCAATTGAGCGTTCGCCGTGACGCGGACGGGGCCGCCGCTCCGCCGCGTCGATGCCTCACCGTCTCAAACGCTGCGTCTGCGCCTCCGACTCGATCCATGCCGCGACCTGACGCACGGCGTCGCGCGCGTGGTCGTCGCCGTGGAGCAGCCAGTACGCGTGGGAGGTTTCGCTTGCCGCCAGCGCGGGCGCGAGCTGGATCAACTGCTGTGTATCGAGCAGCGGCTGGATCAGTTCGAGTCGCCCGAGCGCAATGCCGTGGCCGGCAAGCGTCGCCTGGATCACCTGGTCGTACTGGTTGAAATGCAGGACCCCTTGCGGCTTCACCTGCTGCAGACCGTGCGCGGCCAGCCAGTCGGGCCACTGCAGCCACTGATGCCGCTCATCGTCGAACTCCAGCAGCGTGTGCTGCGCGATGGCGCGCTCCGAGCGCAAGGTCTTGATGCCGAGCGACGGATGCGCCACCGGCGCGATCGATTCGCCGAACAACTGGATTGCGCCGGCGGGCGCGAGCGAGGGCGAGGTGTAGCGAATCGCCAGATCGATGCCGTCGCGGCGCAGGTCGACGAGGCCGTTGTTGGCGCTGACACGCACATCCACGCCCGGATGGCGCTGCTGAAAGCGGCTGAGGCGCGGCAGCAGCCAAAGCCCCGTGAAGCCGATGCTGGCGCTTAACGTCACCGGGCGCGGCACGCCCGTCGTGCTGATTTCGCCGATGACATCCTGCATCTGTTGCACCGCACCGTCCGCGCTGCGAAAGAGCCGCTCGCCCTCGGCGGTGAAGCTGATGGCGCGATGGCCGCGCACCAGCAGCTTGGCGCCGATCTGTTCTTCGAGCGCATGGATTTGCCGGCTGACCGCGGACTGGGTGATGCACAGGTCTTGCGCGGCGAGGGTGATGCTCATGCGCCGTCCCACCGCGACAAAGCCGCGAATCAGTTCCAGCGAGGGCAAGCGGACGAGCGGTATTGACATTCGCATGGCGCATGTGAGGCTTCGATTGGACCATTGGAGCATACGCGCCGGGGTCGCGCAATCGGATGCGGAGTGTGTCGCCTGGCAGAGGCATTCGCCCGAAGCGCGAATTCAGGCTCGGGACTGACAAGGCACGCCGCGACCGCACCGCGAAGCGCATCGGCAATCAGGCCAGTCATACTGACAGCACGCTGGCAGTAGCCCCTCCCTAGAATCATCCTCAAGCTCACATTCGAGCCTTTCCCATCAAGGGTTGCGGAGATTCAGCCATGAAGAAGACTTATCAGGGCAGTTGCTATTGCGGCAAAGTACGTTTCGAAGCGGATATCGACGTGAATGTTGGACGTCGACGGTGCAATTGCTGGATCTGCGCGAGGCAGCGCGCCTGGGAGACGCTGGTGAAGCCGGAGGATTTTCGCCTGCTGGCCGGCGAATCCGAACTGGGCGACTATCAGTTCGGCGCCGGCAACGGCCACCACCTGTTCTGCCGCAACTGCGGGGCTGCCAGCTTCGGACGCGGCGTGGTGGATGCAACGGGCGTCGAGTACGTATCGATTGCCGCGGGGTGCTTCGACAATGCCAATCCCGTTCTGACGCAGGGACTTCGTGCGCACGCGCGACTGGAGGCTGCGCGATGATGAGCCTCTACTTTGCGCCCTTGGCGTGTTCGCTTGCCACCCGTATTGCCTTGTACGAAGCGGGCGCGCATGTGACATATATCCAGGTCGACACCCGCACGAAGCGCTTGCGCGACGGCTCCGATTTCTATCCGGTCAGCCCGCTTGGGCAGGTGCCGGTGCTGCGTACCGAGGAGGGCTGGCTGCTGAGCGAGAACGCGGCGATTCTGCCTTACGTGGCGGATCGCTTTCCGGCCGCGCAACTGGCGCCGGCCGCCGGCACCTTGCAGCGCGCCAGATTGCAGCAATGGCTGGGTTTTATCGGCACGGAATTGCACAAGGCGGTGTTTATCCCGCTGCTCGATTCTCACGCACCGGACGAGGTCAAACGCTATGCACGCGAGAAGGTTGCGCTGCGGATGGAGATACTGCAGAAGCAGCTTGCTGAGACCGACTATTTGCTCGACGGTTTTAGCGTAGCCGATGCCTATCTGTTCGCCGTGCTTAACTGGTCGCCCTACACCGGTGTGGATCTGGCGGCATGGCCGGCAGTTGGCGCTTACTACAAACGGCTACTGGCGCGCGCCAGTGTCGCGGAGGCGTTGTCCGAGGAGATGGCGATTCATCAGCAGGAGGTGACGCGGCAGGCGGCGCGCTAGCGCTCGTGCTGGCTGTGCGGGTGGTGCACTGTTTGCACGCGCCCTGGACTGAGATGAGGACTGCCTGGCGGTGGCGTGGTCGATTCCACGCCGCCGCTATGCCAAAGCGGTAATCGTCAACTGTCGGATTGCTGGCAGAAGCGGCGTCCCGGAATATGCGACACCACCGCCTGAGCGATTTCGAGCGGCGTGCTTTCGGCGGGCACCACGCGGCGGCATGAGTCGGGCGTGTGCTTCATGGTCCATTCGACCAGCCGGTAAGAGCGTCCCCATGGCGGCTGCAAGGGGTCCGAGACTGTGCAGGATTGAATCTGGCGCACCCAATCGTGGCCGGGCATGGCCCGCAGATGTTCGAATACCGTATCTTCAACCATGGTGTGTTGTTTCCCTCGCAGGAATGCGCTGCATCTCGCGATGCGCCGGCAGCATCCCCAGGATAAAAAAACGCCGCCGATACTCAGGCGGCTCAACAGGGGATGTTGAGTGTCATAGTTGCAGGGGAAAATTAAGCCAGACTTAAGACCACGCACAAAGAGCTGCGATTTGCGCTTTGTCGCTCGCGCGCTTGTATCCGATTGTTTCCGTTTCTGCCGTTTGGTGCTCCTACGCGGTGTGACCCTCAAGACCGCGTAAAAATGGCCGTTATTAGAGCCGTTGGGGTTGCCGATCCCGCCTCGCCCTCGGGCTGCCTTCTCTATATCGTGACCAATCTCGCCCAAACGCCACTCTCCGACCGCCTGCGCGCGCTTGTCGATACCGTGCAGCACAACGAGCGCACGTTGCGCCGCTTCCAGGATGTGGAGTTACGCCTGATCGGTGCGCAGGATTTCGCTTCGTTTCTCGATACGCTGTTTGTCCACTTGCCGCAGGAATTCGCGCTTGCGAGCGTGAGCGTCTGGCTCGACGACCGCGCGCCGATGTTGCGCGATCTGCTCGAACCGGCCGCCCTGCGCGCGCTCGACCAGCATCGCCTGAAAACCAGCCGCGAGGGTGGGCTGGCGGCTTCACGCCTATGCGAGACGGGTCGGCCCTGGCTTGGGCGCGTCGGCGAGATGGACGCGGTCTCGTGTGCGACGTTTTTCGACGATGCCGCCATGCCGGCCAGTGCGATCGTGTTGCCGCTGGCGGCGGGCAGGAAGGTCTCCGGCTATCTTTGTCTCGGCAGCCAGGATTCGGCGCGCTTCGGCGTCGGTATGGCGACCGATATTCTCGAACGCTTCGCCAGCATCGTCACGGCCAGTCTCGACAATGTCGCTCACCGCGAGCGGCTGAAGCAACTCGGCATGACCGATTCGCTCACCGGACTTTCCAATCGCCGCTATTTCGATGAACGGCTGCGCGAGGAAATCCAGCGGGCGGCGCGTTATTCGGTGCCGGTGGCGTGCCTCTTTATCGATGTCGATTGTTTCAAGCGGATCAACGATACCTACGGCCATTTAACCGGCGACCGCGCGCTCGCAGCGGTGGCCGCCTGTGTGCGCCAGCAGGTGCGGCTCGGCGACACGCTCGCGCGCTACGGCGGCGAGGAGTTTGCCGCGCTGCTGCAAGGGGACCGCTCCGACGCGCTGATTGCCGCCGAGCGCGTGCGCCATGCAGTCGAACGGCTCGATCTGCAGGACGACAACGGCGAGCGGATTGCGTTGACGGTCTCGATCGGCGTGGCGGCACGCACGATTGTGGGCGGTGGGCATGATGCGGCCGCGCAGGGCCAGTCGCTGATCGAAGCCGCGGATCGCGCGATGTATCAGGCGAAGAACAAGGGCCGTAACCGGGTTGAAGTGCTCGGCGACGATGTGCGCGAAGGCGGCGATAAGGTCTGATGCGCACGCGCGTCCTGCAGGCGCTCTGAAGACTGTGGCCCCTGGCATCCCCCCAGGGGTATCAACCGCTAGCCCAATCATGACGTGTTGACACAACCTATCCCCCTGGATAGGATGCGTCACATGGACAAAAACACACTCCACCAATCGCATCCCGACATCGTGCTTCGCCTGAAGCGTGCCGAGGGCCATTTGCGCAGCACGATCGCGATGATCGAGGCCGGTCGAAATTGCGTCGAAGTCGCGCAGCAGCTTCACGCCATCGAGAAGGCCATCACCAACGCGAAGAAGGCGCTTATCCACGACCACGTGGATCACTGCCTTGACGCGCAGTCGAGTTCGGACGTCGAGTCAGCCAAAGCAGCGCTCGCCGAATTCAAGGAAATCAGCAAGTACCTTTAGGACCGTCTCATGAGTCTCCTTTCTTTCCAGCACCTGGACACCAGTTCAGCGGTGCTGCTGGTCGGTGCTGTCCTCGTTGTCGGCATCCTGCATACCATCGTCCCGGACCACTGGGTTCCCATCACGCTGATTGCGCGCCAGCGCGGCTGGACCCGAGGGCAAACCGCACGCGCCGCGCTTCAGGCCGGGACCGGGCACGTCGTCACCACGCTGATCCTTGCGGCCATCGTATGGCTGGCGGGTGTGGCCGTCGCAGCGAAGTTCGGTCACTGGATCGATACGATTTCGAGCATCGCGCTGGTCGCGTTCGGGCTGTGGATCGGCATTTCCTCGTGGCGCGAGCTGCGCTCGGGCGATGGACATGGGCATAGCCATGGTCCGCACGGACATAGTCACGACTTCTCGCATCTGGCGGGAGGCAGGGGCGCTGCCGATTCGATTCACGGCCCCGAATTGCAGCGGATGTACGGGGAACATGGCGTGCTCGAGCTGTCCATCTACGAGTTCGGGCAAGCCCCGCGCTTCCGCTTGACTGCAACCCGGCCGCAGACGGTGGAGACCTTGACGGTCGAAACCCGCCGGGAAGACGGTGGCCGCCAGACCTTTGCGTTCGAGCGACGCGGCGCGTATTGGGAATCGGTGGAGGATATCCCCGAACCCCATGGCTTCGACGTCAATCTCACGGTCAGCCACGAAGGCCACGCCCATGCGTATCAAACCGCTTTTGCCGAGCATGAGCATCATCACCAACACGACGACCACGACCACCACGCACACGGGGCCGCTAGAAAAACCTCGTCGCGGACCGCCTTGCTGTTGATTCTCGGCTCGTCGCCGATGGTCGAAGGCATTCCGGCCTTCTTCGCGGCCGGCAAGTACGGGCTGAGCCTTATCCTGATCATGGCAATCGTCTTTGCTGCGAGCACGATCCTGACCTACGTGCTGCTCTGCGTGTATTCGACAGCCAGTCTGCAGCGCGTGAAGTTCGGTGCGCTCGAACGTTACGGCGAGGTGCTCAGCGGCGCGTTCATTGCGCTGGTCGGATTGACGTTCTGGGTGTTTCCCGTTTTGTGATCCCGGCAACGGCCGGGATGCCAAAAGCGCGGCGCGTCACACGCCGCGCCTCCGTTAAACGGCTACGCATCGATTCGAATGAGAGAGGGGGTGACCTGCTTATCGGCGCGCGGGGACCTTAACTTGAGTCCGATGTTTTGCTGGGCGTGTTTGGCGGTGGGCGATGCAATACACTACGTCGCATGCGGCAGACGCGCAGACCGCGGCCGATGCCATCGTACGAAACGCCAAGGGAAAATCCATGACGGATCCGGCTCACGACACGTCCGACTTTCGCCGGCAGCGCACTACCGGCATAGCCGGCATCGCGGCTGCTTCGCTGTTTGCAGCGGCGCTGTGGTTGGGTATCGACTATTCGATGTCGCCGCTGCCGGGCATGGACAGCCTCGGCGCCCGCATGTTGCTGACGCTGAAATGCTGCTGCGTTGCCGTGCTGTTCTGCCTGGTGACGGGCGTCGAAGCCGTGGCGCACGAGCGCTTGACCTCGCCCGCATTCGATCCGCTGGTGGGCTTCGAGACACGCCGGTTGCGCGTCAATCAAAGGTACCTGCAGAACACGGTCGAGCAGATCATCGTGTTTGCGGCGGCGCTGTTCGGCCTTGCCGCCTATTCCCCCGACGGCTCGGCCATGCGTGCGGTCGTAGCGACAACCGTGCTCTGGATCGTCGCCCGGGCCGCGTTCTGGCTCGGCTATCAACGCAGCGCGGCAATGCGTGGACTCGGAGCGCCAGGCATGGCGGTCAGCATGTTCGTGCTGCTGTATGTGACGAGCCGGTTCGGAGGCGAGATTGCGGGGACGGTGGGAGCGATTGTGCCGCTTGCCGTTTTCTTCGCGATCGAAGCGGTGTTGTTTTGGGGAACGCGCCCAGTGAAAAAGGATTGATTCGATAAGGCCGGCTTGCGTGGCCGCTCACCAGGGAACGACTCTTCCCAGGTAGTCCAGATAATGCAATCCGCAGCGCCCTTCGTAAGCCTCGATCGTGCTCAGCAGGTTCGGGATACTTTCCTCGATACTCAGACGCGCCCCAGGACCGCCCATGTCCGTTCTGACCCAGCCAGGCGCCATCAGGAGCAAGGTTTTCGGGTCGTCTTGATGGCGCGCCGCAAAGCTGCGCATGAGCATGTTGAGCGCCGCCTTGCTGGCCCGGTAGACCTCGTAGTTGCCGTTCGTGTTGTTGGTGAGGCTGCCCTGACCGGACGACATGACGCCGATGGTTCCGGTCGGCCGCACGAGGTGCTGAAACGCCTCGACTATCCTCATCGGACTCAACGCGTTCGTCACCATGACGCGCACGAATTCCTCGGTCGAGACATCGGCGATCGTTTCCCCATCGTCGTTCTTGACGCCGGCATTCACGAACAGCACATCCAGTTGCCGATCTTTAAGACGACTGAGCAATGCGGCGACCTGGCCGGCGAGCGTGATGTCGACGGCTTCGACTTCCAGCGCGCCCTCGGCGCTTGCCGAGAGTTGGCGCAGCTTTTCTGTTGAGCTTTCTCGCCCGGTGGCAATCACGCGCCAGCCGCGCTTGAGGTATTCCTCGATCATGGCGAATCCGAGGCCACGCGATGCGCCGATGAGAAGGACGGTTTTCTGCGGAGAATGGTCTTGCATGGATAACTCCCTGTGAGCGAGACCCGCCGGAGCGCGACGTTGAGGCGCCACGCGCGGGTTGATGAGTCGGTACAGGAAATATATCGACGTGAGCGGCACGGCGGAAGACGCAGCAGTTGCACTTATAACCTGCATCGAACGCCATGTCTGGACGGGCCATGCTAGGATCGGACATGCCAGAAGCCGATCTGAATCTACTCGTTGCGCTCGACGCATTGCTTGCCGACGGCAGCGTGGCCGGCGCTGCGCGTCGACTGGGATTGAGCGCCTCGGCGATGAGCCGAACCTTGACCCGGCTTCGCGAGGCGACCGGCGACCCGCTATTGGTTCGGGCGGGGCGCCGTATGGTATTGACGCCTCATGCGGAGGCGCTGCGTCAACGCACGCAGAGTGCGGTTCATGAGGCACGTGCCGTACTGCGTCCGTCAACGACGGAAGCGGATTTTTCAACGCTGCAGCGCACCTTTACGATTCGCGCCAACGACGGTTTCGTGGAGGCCCTCGGCGCCGCACTGATCGCCGCGGTGACCGCAACTGCACCGCATGTGTGCTTGCGCTTCGCACCCAAGCTTGAGAAGACGGCGGCGCACTTGCGGGACGGCTCCGCTGACCTTGAAATTGGCGTGCTGGGCGAAATGGGCCCGGAAGTCCGCGTGCAGGCCTTGTTCCGGGATCGCTTTGTGGGTGTGGTCAGACAGGGTCATCCGCTTGCCATGGAGCGTGAGGTGACAGCCGAGCGCTACACCGCCTTCGGCCATGTCGTCGCGTCGCGACGCGGCCGCACAAGCGGACCGGTTGATGAAGCGCTGGCCGCGTTAGGGCTGCAACGAACGGTCGTGGCCGTGGTTCCGAGTTTCCCCGCCGCGCTCGCGGTGGCACGCGCCTCCGACCTGATCGCCCTCGTGCCTGCGTCCCTTCTGGGCAAACAGATTGAATCGCAGGCATGGTCCGCATCCGCTACCGCTCATGCCTTCGAGCTTCCCGTGAAGACCGGGGAGATAACGGTATCGCAGATGTGGCATCCCCGTTTAGAGGTCGATCCGGTTCACCGCTGGCTCCGGCAACTGACGCTCACGGTGTGTCGGGAACGGCTGCCCTTGTGAAGCGGTAGCGTTCGCTGCACGGCCGTTGTCACGGGTGGGCGCGCCGGCGCCTGCGACACGGCTCCAAACCACGAATGCCACTTTCACCCCGTATGGCTGACGGACTGCATATCCGTTCGAGCCGCGCACCGATGCCGAAGACAGGTCCTTGGCGAAGAGCAGGGTGGAACTCGTACGCAGCAATGCAACCACTACGGCTGTCGAAAAGTACTGCTTCATGATGTCCGCTCCAGAGCGATGACGAAGTCACCGTTGCATTTGACTGTAGCGGGCGCAACGGCCCCTTTCGTTACGTACCGGTTACGTCGGTTTACGTGCCGCCTCGCGTCTGGACGGCGCTGCTTCTGCACAAGACGCATTCCGCGGCCTTACCTGTTCACGCTTCGTAAACCGCCGCAACCTCTGTAAGGATTGCTTGGGCTATAAGTTTGTTTTCTGTCCGCGACGCTTCATGCCATGACCACGAATTCAATCCGCCCACCCCACGATTTATTCGAACCGTGCGGGGTCACGGAGCCTTATGTGTCCCGGATGGCAAACCGCCTGCACCGAACGCTCGACTCGCTGTTTGGGCGGCTGGCGTTGCTGGTCATCGTCGTGTTGCTGCTCTCGCATTTCGCCGGATACGCGCTGTTTCGCCTCGAAGGCGATCAGATGCAAGCCCGCTATGCCGTGGAAGAGGCCGTGTTCCTCGTGGACGCCGTGCGCCAGCACATCGCCAGCACGCCTAACCTGCCGCTGCCCTCGCGGGTGCGGGTCGTCGAACTGACGAGCGCGACCGTTCCGCCGTTGCCGACGCATACGGACACGCCGTTCAGCCGCTTTCTCGACGCGGTGCGCGAGCGGATGCCGCCGGGCACCGAGGTGCGCGTCGGCAAGCTGGGCAAGGCTCCACCTACGCTGTGGGTGCATCAATCGGGGGATCGCGACTGGATCGTGGTGCCGCTCCAGCCATTGGGGGGGCCTCGTCCGCTCGAGAATACGGTGCTATGGCTTACTCTCATCTTCGTTTCCGCCGTCATGGCAGGCCTCTTTGCGGCGTGGCAATTGCAGCAGCCGTTGCGCTCGCTCGCCAGCGCGGTGACCCGCTTTGGCCGCGGCCAGCCGGTGCCGCCGGTGACGGAACGGGGTCCGCGCGAATTGCGTCAACTGACGCATGGCTTCAACCAGATGGTCCAGGAAGTGGCGCGCACGGAGAACGATCGTGCGGTGATGCTCGCGGGGGTCGCGCATGATCTGAAGACGCCGCTCGCGCGGCTGCGCCTGCGCGCCGAGATGATGGACGAGGTCAAGGTGCGCGACGGCGTGGTGCGCGACGTCGATTCGATGACGCATATCGTCGAGCAGTTTCTGGTGTTCGCTCACGACGGCGCCGATCGCAGCGAAGCCGTCGAGGTGGATGCGCAGTGCGAGCGTGTGGTGCGCAGCTACCGGGCCGTGGGAGAGGGCGCGGCCCGCGTGCTGACCGATCTGAAGGCGGGCCCGGGCTTCCTGCTGCCGGCCGCTACGCTCGACCGCATTCTGTCCAACCTGCTCGACAACGCGCATGCCTATGGTGCGCCGCCTGTCATGGTGGCGACCACTCGCACGTCGATGGGCTACGCCTTGTCGGTGCAGGACAGCGGCGGCGGAATTGCGGCACAGGATCTGATCAACGCGAGCCGACCCTTCGTGCGGCTCGACCCGGCGCGCGGCGGCAGCGGTCATAGCGGGCTGGGGTTGACGATCGTCGAACGGCTGGTGCGGCGCGCCGGCGGGGAATGGGAACTCGGCAATCACGATGGCCGCGGCCTGCGGATATTGATGAGCTTCCCGCTTGCGTCTATTCCTGCGCCCATCCTGCTGGCGCCGCTCGTGCCTGAGGCGTTGGGGTAGCTCAGGCCCCGCTCAGGCACCCGCTCAGGTACCCGGTAAGCCGGTCACCTGGCATGACGCAGGTGACCGGCTCTTCGAGGCTGTCAGCGTGGTTACCCGCGCGTGCCGTTAGAACTTGTGACGGATGCCAATGCTGACCATGTCTTGCGAACTGGTGCCTGCCACGCCATACGAACCGATAGACGCCTCGGCGCTGCTGACGGTGCCGTCGCTGTTCAACTGATCGCCACTGGCGTGTTGCCACGCGCCGACCAGGTACACGTCCGTGCGCTTCGAGAGGCTGTAATCCGCGCCGAGCGAAATCTGGTTATACGACGCGCCTGTGTCGCCGCTCGCTCTCGTGTAGCTGTAGCCGAGACCCAGCAACAGTGCCGGGGTTGCCTGGTAGTTCAGGAAAGCCTGCCCGGTGTTGTACTTCTCCGTATCCACGAACGCCGATTGGGCGTCGGCCTTATACATCGAGTTGCTGTAGCTCAGACCGAACGTGTATGGGCCTGCAACGTACTGGGCTGCGACGCGCGCAATGTTGATCGACTTGGCCGTGTCGTAGCCGGAGTTGACCGGTCCGTCGAAGGTGCCGTCCGATGTCGACGACCAGCCCGTCCGCACGGTGGTGGAGTTCGCGTTGTCCGCCACGAAGTAACCGGCGGAGAGCGCGAGCGGGCCGTTGTTATACGCCGCGGCTAACGACCACGTCTGGCCGGAGCCGGTCGAACCCGCTGTCCCGCCCAGTGCATAAAGCCCTTCGACCTGCAGGCCGCCGAACACCGGCGACACATACTTCAGCGCATTGTTGGTACGCGAGCTGTTGTCGTAGTTGTCGACATCGCCCGCGGTCGCAAACGTGCTGCCGAAGTAGTTATCTTCGGTCATGCCCTGAACGAGGTCCACGAGCGGATCGTACTGACGGCCGGCGGTAAACGTGCCGTAACGGTCGCTCTGCAGGCCGACGTAGGCTTGGCGGCCAAACTCCGAGGTGGTGCCGTTATAGCTGCCCATCTTGCCGTTGTTCACGTTGAAGCCGTCTTCCAACTGGAAAATGGCCTTCAGTCCATCGCCCAGATCTTCCGAGCCCTTCAGCCCCCAGCGGCTGCCCGACAGGTTGCCGGAATAGAGTCCAACCTGATTGCTGCCGGTCGACGTGGCGTTATGGGTGTACTGGATCGATTCATCGATGAGCCCGTACAGGGTAATGCTGTTTTGAGCGTAGGCGACTTTGACGGCTGCAACCAGCAGCGCCAGAGTCACAACGGACTTTTTCATTTGCGATTCTCCGAGGATAAGCTTGAATAGCGCAACGCGCGCTGCAATCGGATCGACTGCAACATCCGGATCCTTTCGGGCGAGCATGCGACATTGCCTTTGATATCCGGCTGACTGGCCAACGTTCGCCGGATGTCGTCATTAGCTCACACCGCTTTGCGCGAACCGTTGGCCTCGCACCACAACGGACTTACACCTCCTTTCGTGCTCCGAAGTTAGTAATTAAGGGCGGATCGCGTCGTGTCCTTGCCATGCTAATAACGCGTAAACAGCCTGAAACATCTTTCGTGGCGATCTGAACTATGCTGGGTTCTCAAGGCAGCATCTGGCTTTCCGTATCGAGAGGTATCCCTATGTATCAACGCATGTCAGTCGAACCGCTGCAAGAATCCGGAACCGCCGCGCTCCGTTTTGTCATTGGTAACAGTGCCGCACTGCTCGATGCCAATGAAATCGATAAGCTCATTCTTCAATTGGGCCAGATCCGCGCCCACATGCTGCCGGCGCCGCCGCCGCAACCGGAGGCGTCGACGAGTTACCCACTGGAAATCGACCCGTGCTGGCATGTCGACAGAACTCCGATCTTCGAGGGCGTCGTTCTTCTTCTCCGGCACGCCGGTTATGGCTGGCTCGCGTTTTCGCTGCCCCCGCCGAGTCTTTCCAGACTGGACATGGCGTTGACGGCGCAGCCGTCCATGCAGTTCGCGATGAGTTCCCTGGTCAATTGAACTGTCTTTCAGCGTGACGCGTTCAACGAGGTGAGCAACGGGGATGCGCTGCTGCGGCCCCGTCCTACTCGTAGTTGCTAAAGCGCGAGTCCTGCGGTGTTGAGGACGGCAATGGCGTGTAGCCGGGAACGCTCGCCTTGAACTGCTCGAGCAAGCCATTGTCGACCTTGGAGAATCCCTTGAGTTGCAGTTGCAGCAGCACCCGTGTGCCGCTGGTGGGCTGACCTGTGGTGTCGTCTTCTTCCGTGTACTTCTGTACTGCCAGACCCAGCGACCAGCACTGCGCGTCGTATTGAACGCCGAGCAAGCCTGCAATCAAGCGATGCGACAGCATGTCGTAGTTGATCCGGCCGACGCTTGAGAGGTGGCGAGTCAGCGGCCACTGGGCCGACACAATGACCTGATTTTCGGGCTCATCGTCAATCGTCGTGTTGTCGCGAATGTAGCGATACCCCACGTTGACGACCTCATGGTCCGCCGGCTTCCACGTTAAGCCCGCGGTGACATCGTCGATACGGTCGTACTCTTCGTCGTACTGCGCGGACTGCTCTGCCGAAAAGCCGCGCCCGATCTTGTATGAAGCCCCAACGGTGACGTCGGCGCCGCGCAGGTCGGTTTCCGGTTCGTCGGGCACCAGCGTGACTTCCGGATTGGTGAAATAGTATTCCTGAGCAATCGTGAAGCGTGCGCGCTCGTCGCCCGTAGATGGGTCAATGAAGCGCGTCGTCAGGCCGCTCGTCAGGCGATTCAGATCGGCGACACGATCGCCGCCCACAAACGTGTTGGCCGTGAAGATTTCTGCGAGACCGAAGTCGGCCTGAGCGGTATCGAAGATCGGTGCGAACGTCTGGTTGCGATACGGTGTGTAGACGTAGTAGAGCCGCGGTTCCAGCGTCTGGATATAGTCCGTGCCGAAAATGCGGACGCTTCGCTCGAAGATCATGCCTGAGTCGAGACTCAGCGTCGGCACGTTATAACTGAAAGTCTTGGGTTGGCCGACGGGCGCGGTGCTGCTGATGGAGGACAGATCGTACGCGGCAAAGTGCCATTGCAGCTTCGGCGTAAAGAACCAGTCCGGATGCACCATCGGGTAGCTGACATATGGGTCGAACACCAGGCGGCTGCCCTGGGTGGAATCGGCGGTGGCGATGGTAAAGCGCGTCGCATCGGCGTCGGCGCCGAAATCAAAACCACCGACATTGTATTTCGCGTACTTGACGTCGATTTCCGGTTCGCGGTTGTAAGTCGGACTGGTCGTGAACGATTGCCAGTGCTGATCCCGCAGCAGCACCGACCAGGGCCCATTGTTGTAGGTCAAGCCCGCTTCCTGCTGGAACTCCGTGGTTGACGTCAGCGGGACTGCGCTGCCTTCCGCCAGGTCGGTTGTGACATTCGAATCCGATACGCGGTTGTAGTTGGCGTACACAGCAAAGCCATCACCGAGATTCTGATTGTGGACGAAGCTGATCGCATAGCGGTTGGTTTTGGTAATCGCATCGTCGGGCAGGTAAGAAGCGGTTAGGCTTCCAGAATAACTGGGAGAAAGATAGCGAAAGTTCTCCGAAAGCATTTCGCCGCGCTTCGACAGAATGCGCGGCGTGAGGGTCAGGTCATAGTTCGGTGCGAGATTGAAGTAATACGGAAGCTCGATGTCCACGCCATTCGTCGAGCTCACTGAGAAGGTGGGCGGCAGCAGACCGCTGCGGCGGTCGCCGTTGAGCGGGAACGACATCCAGGGGCTGGCGAAGATGGGTACGCCCTGGAAAAAGATGACGCCATTGCGCGCTACACCGGTATTCGTTGCATTGTCGATATCGAAACGCGAGGCTTTCACGTACCAGGCCGGATCGTCCGCGCACTGGCACGCCGTATACGTACCTTGATGGACCACCGAGCGGTCGTTGTCGACGATATCGATACGCTGCCCACTGCCTGAGCCGCCTGTCAGGTTGAAGCGATACTTCGGCGTCGTCATGTAGCCTTCCGACGCATCGATCCGCATGTGCGCCTCGGGACCGACGAAGACGTCGCCATTCCTCACGACGTGCACGTGGCCGTAGGCATCGGCCACGTCGGTATCTTCGTCGTAGTAAACGGCATCGCCTTTCACGACGGTGACGCTCGCCCGTATTTCGCCGTGGCCCTTAAGCGCGATGCCGGTGTCCGCTACGCCGTAGGCCATATCGGCCAGACCGAATTCGACCGCCGATTCGCCCGCTTGCAGCAGATGCTCCTCGAGTTGCGGCGCAAAGCGCAGACCCCAGGGGCCGTCAAGCGACTGGGGTTGCGCGGACGCGCCGCTGAGTTGCGCGTGAGCCTGAGAATAGGTGAGACTGGCTACCGTCGCGGCGATGGCTGCGAGGCGAGGCGCACGCAGACTCCAGACGATAGACGCGCGTTTCAGGTACCTGCGTAACAACCGCACCGTCATACCGGGTGGTACGCGCAGTTGATAGATCCACTTCCTGCTATCGGACAATGACTCTGGCTTCCCACAAGAATTGATTTATCACGGACGTGCGGAGCCCTCGCGGGTCCGCGCTTGGCTTCGGGCGTGATGGGTGCGCGACGCGTTGCGTTGCGTAGACAGGCACAGTAACTTGCGCGCTCGTTTCTCGTGTTACGGGTTCGCTACGGATTCTTATCGAGGCATCCGAAGCACGCGTTTTCACTCCTGCTATGCTGGCGTCAATTCATTTTGGCGATCAGGCATCCGCTATGTGTGCATCACCGTCGGGCGACCCATCCAGCACTGGCAGCGGCCGTCCGGCCGTTGCGCCGGACCCGTCCGCGAAATTCACTGAAGCGCTGAATAAAGTGTTGCCGCTGATCGACTCGCAGCTGCCTCTAGATGCAAAACTGTTAGCCGAGCTATTGCAGGTTGCCGCCGTCAGTTCTCTGGGTCTGGGGCGGCTGGTCGATGCCGAGTCTTATTGGCGCCGGTCCATCGAAGCGAACCCCGCATTCGTGGACGCGTATACGAACCTCAGTACGTTCCTGAAAGGGCAAAACCGATTGCACGACGTGGTGACGCTGCTTCGCCAATTGCTCGACGTGCGTCCTGATCTTGTCGATGTTTACAATGAGCTTGGCTCGCTGTTGCAGGATCTCGGGCGCCTGTCCGAAGCCGAGACGGCCTACCGGCAAGCGGCGTTGACGCGTCCCGAGCGCGTCGAGTTTCACTACAACCTTGCCACCGTGCTGCGTCCGCTTGGCCGTTGGAACGAAGCGGCGCAGGCGTATCAGCGGGCCATTGCCTTGCGTCCCGACTTCGTTATGGGCCACAGCAACCTCGGCAACGTGCTGAAGGAACTGGGACGTCTGCCTGAGGCAGAGGACGCCTACCGCCAGGCACTCGCCATTCACAGCGACTACCACATCGCGCGATACGGACTGGCTATGCTGCTGCTCAGCGTGGGACGCTTTGACGAAGGCTGGCGTCTATACGAAGCACGTCACGCGGACCCCATGTCGCTCCAGTACAAGACGCAGAGAGTCATAGGCCGGCCGCGTTGGCAGGGCGAACCGCTGGCGGGGAAAAAGCTACTGGTCTGGCAGGAGGGCGGCCTCGGCGACGCGATTCATTTTGGCCGCTATCTTCCGCTGCTCAAAGCACAAGGCGCCGCGCAGATTGCGTTTGTCTGCGCGCCATCGTTGCACCGGCTGTTTGCGACGGTCGAAGGGGTGGATGTGCTGCTGACCCATGAGGCCGGATGGGCAGCGTCGGCGCAGTACGATTACTGGATGAGCCCAATGAGTGCGCCGCTTTATATGCGCACGACGGTGGATACGATTCCGCCGCCGGTTCAACTGAAGCTTGAATCGTCGCTCGTGGAAGTCTGGCGCGCGCGTCTTGCCGCTCTTCCTCCGGGACGCAGGATTGGCCTCGTATGGAAGGGCAATGCCCAACATCAGAACGACGCCCACCGGTCGCTCGAATCGCTCACGATGCTGGCGCCGCTCTGGCGCGTGCCTGGACTCAGCTTCGTGAGTCTGCAAAAGGGCGAGGACGAAGCCCAGTCGCCGCCCGTCGATCAGCCGTTGCTGCATCTCGGTTCAGAGGTGACGGACATGGCCGATAGCGCTGCCGTCATCGCGCAACTGGACCTTGTGATCTGCGTGGATACGTCGATTGCGCATCTCGCCGCGTCGGTCGGAACGCCGTGCTGGGTGATGTTGCCGGCTGAGGAAATCGACTGGCGCTGGATGCATGGACGCACCGACTCTCCCTGGTATCCCGAGACGATTCGTCTGTTCCGCCAGCCTTTGGGCGCGAAGTGGTCCGAGCTGATCGAACAGGTACGGCAAGCGTGCAGCAGTGGCGACTTGTGACGACGTATGGCAAGATCGCGATGATCTCTCAATCACGTTAGGCTTCGCGCAGGCCTGCACACTTCAGGAGACCTCATGTTCGACCACGTCAAATTCGGAGTCAGCGACTATGCAGCGAGCAAAGCGTTCTTCGTCAAGGCACTCGAACCGATCGGCGTAGCGGTGATCGCGGAGGGGGTGCCGACGTACGGTGTCGAGCTTAGCCCGCCGGGTAAGGCTTCATTGTGCCTGTATCAGAGTGAGGAGAAGCCGGCGCATCTTCACCTGGCGTTCACTGCCGAGAATCGCCAGCAAGTCGACGCTTTTTATCGCGCAGCGCTGGAAACGGGCGGCAAAGACAATGGTGCGCCGGGTCTGCGCCCGCATTACCACGCGAACTACTATGCCGCTTTTGTCATTGGTCCGGACGGGCACAACATCGAAGTGGTCTGCCATCAACCTGAGGCCTGATCCTTTCATCAAGCGGACTCGCCAGGCCAGGCTGCGTGCTGCCGATCGCAGCCTGGCATAAGCCGACTGTAGGCTCTTACAATTCGATCACAGTCCCGGCGTCGTCAAAGTAATAAATGTTTTCGTGCTTGAAGCCCCAGGGCCCGCCGCGCTCGCCTATATGAGGTTCGAAGGTGAAACATCCTGCCTCTCCCAGACGGCGACGATTCCCAGCTTCGATATACAACCGGTCGTCTCTGTGCCGGCAAATGCTGTGGCCCACGTTACCGAGAAAGTCGAGGTTCTCGAATCCTTCCAGACGGATCTGCTCGTTGGCGAATTCGTACAGATCGTGAAACGAGGTATCCGGCTGGACAAACAGACGCATCCTCTGATGCAGACGGCTTTCGGTTTCGTACCCGGATCTGAACTCCGAAGAGATGGGCGCGAGGCGTGCTACGCCTTCTTCGATGTAAAACGAGCGCGCACAGTCGCCCCAGATATCCCCGCTTCGCGGACTGAGGTCGACGGTCACAAGATTTTTCAGGCCGACAGGTTCACTGCTGGGCTCGTACACTCGCCCCGACAACGAAGCCTTGCTGCGAGAACCCAGTAAAACAAACGCGGGACAGTCGTAATACCACGTGTCCGAATAGCCGCGTTCGGCGAGCATCGCAGTCGCTGTCGATGCGATCGAAGACTCTGTGGACTCGGGTGTTATGTATTCAACCAGCCGTTGCAATACCTCTTTGGCCGCGGCTTGAACTGGTTTATTCAATGGGATCGGCAAGACAGGCTCCGTGGTTGCAATCTGGGCGGACGGGATGGATTGACGTCGGGCGGATCGGGGGTGTCGAATCGACGATAGTCCAAACACTGTGGAACGAAAGATTTTGCAAGACGAGGGCGCATAGAAATGCAATGCACCGTATCGTACTCTTGGTCGCACGGGGTTTCCTGTTGTTGCACGCGAGTGTGGAAACGCCGTTTCCACACAGTGTCTTCGTCGAAACGCGTTCCTGGCACTGCGGCGCCGGGCTATTCCCGAGTGGAGAGACGCTTGACCCGGTTACAACACATTACGGAGAATTGATCATGAAGAATGCGCTTATTGCTTCGCTGCTGATGTTGGCCGGTTCAATGGCATATGCTCAATCGCAAAACAATGGAGACGGCGGAGGCGGTCAGTTTCATGGCAACCCGGCAATCGCCGCAGCTTGCGACGGGAAGCCGGTGGGTACAAAAGTTTCGGTGACGCTTAGGGATGGACAGCCTCACGAAATAGAATGTGGAGTGCATCATCGCCCCCAACCGCAAGATGGCGGAAATTCCGGAGCAGCTAACCCAGCGCAGTAAGGGCAGGTCCGACTACGCTGTCGCCACAAAAGAGTACAGACAAGAGATAAGACGCCGTATGAAAAAGCCCGTCCGCGTAGGTGAAACGATGAAAACGAAGCTGGGGGCCGCGATTGCAGCGGTATTGATCGCAGGCGTGTTCACCGGTTGCGCCGATGTGCCTGACAAGAACACGCCGGAGGCCGGGACCTACGGCACCTACCCTAAGGACTACAAGGCTCTGATCGATGCTTATCAGCAGACGACGTTCAAGGAACCTTCGAGCGCCGTGGTGCAATATCTGAATGAACCGTCGACAGGATGGACGCGAACTGCACCCGGAGCGCCTGCCGTGTTCGGTTATCGCGTGTGCCTGATAGTCAATACGAAAAACAGTTACAGCGGCGATGTCGGCAACCTGCTCACCGAGGTTTTCATCCGCAATGAAAAGGTGATGAGTTACCGCGTCGCCGATCATTCGAGCAGTGCATACGACGCCGTTGTGCAGAGTGCGTGCGACTCGGCCAGCCCCAAATAAAGCGCGTGCACGCCATAAGGCACTCACTACCCGTGCTATTGATCGCCTGCGACTGCCGTTCCGTTCGGGCGGATCAGCGAGTCGCCTTGAAAGACATGATACGGCGACTCTTCGAGATCCATGTGATCGGGGACAGGTAATCCGTAGCCGCGTCCCTCGGCCGATAGTCTGGGAACCGTTTCCCGACGGCGCGCGGCCCATCTCGGGACTCCGTGACGACCAAAATGGCGCGATACCAGAAAGGTGCTCAACACGGCCATGAAGCTAGACCCGTGCCGAGATACTGCTCAGTCACCGCCGCCATGCACATCTGAAAAAATAAATGCGGACGATTGTCGAATTCGATGGGCGCCATTCGTCAACCTGATGAGTTGCTAAACATGCTCATAGAAAGGATGGAAACCGAATGAAATTTCTTCTGACGTCCGGCGGCATCACCAACGCGAGCATTCACGCCGCACTGGTGGATCTGTTGGGCAAGCCTATCGCCGAGTGCAGCGCGCTCTTCATTCCTACTGCCATGTATGCCTATCCGCGCCATGCTGCCATGGCGTGGCAGGCGTTCGCTGGAAAAGCGCGAAGTCCATTGTGCGAACTGGGCTGGAAGTCGCTGGGCGTTCTGGAACTCACCGCACTGCCGAGCCTCTCTAAAAAAGATTGGATCCCCCTGGTGGAAGAGACGGATGCCCTGTTGGTGTGGGGCGGTGATCCTGTCTATCTCGCTGACTGGATGCGTCGTTCCGGCCTTGCCGAGCTATTGCCTTCACTGCGAGATGAACTGGTTTACGTGGGCGTTAGCGCCGGTAGCATGGCGGTGTCTTCGACATTTTCGGAAAACTACACCCAGCCGCCCAGTGGTAATCGCGATGCGCTGATGTCTGAGAACTTTTCGTTCGCAACTGCAGAGGGCGAGGTTGCAAGCCTGCTCGTCACCGCTCACGGAGCAGGTTGGGTCGACTTTGCATTGATCCCGCATTTCGACAATCCGGCTCATCCGGATGCCTCCTTGGAGAATGCTGAAAAATGGGCCGCCAGGATACCGCTGCCGGTCTATGCCATTGATGATCAGACCGCCATCGCGGTGAGCGATGGTGCAGTCCAGGTCGTTTCCGAAGGTCAGTGGAAATTGTTTTTGCCCGTTGCGTAGGGGGGCCGTGCGTGGCGAAAAAAGCGCAAATGGTGCCTTTGTTTCAAAGGAGACTCCCTGGTTTAACTAGACGCGGTGAACCGGCCGGCGCTGCCTCAATTTGCTCACTGATGAAGGCGAGCAGGAGCTCGCTGAGCCGAACCGGCTGCTCCTGTTGGATCCAGTGACCGGCGCCGTCTATCAGCTCGATGCCACCCATTCTCGTCGCCGCTTTCATCCTCATAAGATCGAGCGCGCCCGGCGCCGAATAGGTGCCCCAATCGCTCTTCCCGCCAATGAAGAGCGAAGGGACATCGATCGTCTTGCCCGAAAACAGGCGTAACTCGGCGTTCAGGTCAGGATCGGACAAGACGCGATAAGCCTGCAGGGCGCCCTGAAACCCAGTGCGGCCATACTCCTCCGTGTACACCCCAAGTTCCAGCTCGGTGAGCCATTTGCAGGCCAGGACCTCGGCGGCCGAAGGTTGGAATGGAGCAACGGTCTCGGGCATCGTCCTGCCGAGATCCATGACGTAATAGGGGGGCATTTGTGCAAGTTCTGCGGCGGTTAGCGCGTTCAACGGATGCGGCTTGTTCCCCGGCCAGTCGGCGCTCTTGACGTAGAAAAATGCACGAAGAAACGCGTGTAAGCCTTGAGGGGGCTGCCACATGTCCTGGTTCGCCTTCCGTGTGCTCAGGTATTGCTGGTAATACTCTCTCGGCGGGTTGAGCGCCGCCAGCGCGGCCGCCAGGTTTTGAGTGCCACTGTTCGGTTGAACCGACGATACCTCGCTTTCCGCAATGTTAAAGGGAAGCGTCGGCGGACCGGGGAACGGTGCGCTCATCAGCACCACCGAGGGAAAGACGTCAGGTCGGGCCAGCGCACAATAGGCCGCCACGGGCGAGCCGAGGTCGTGCCCGACAAGCATTGCCGTGCGCCGATACCCCAACGCCAAAACCAATCCGAGGGCGTCGCGCGTCATATTCAAGAGGCTGAAGGGCGCTAGCTGGGCGTCATAGTCGTTCACCCAACCGGTGGTACGGCCAAAACCCCGCTGGTCGGGCGCCACAACATGGTAGCCGGCGTCAGCCAGAAGCGGGATCAGGTGTCGCCAGCCGTAAGCCAAATCGGGAAAGCCATGCAGAAGCAATGCGAGCGGCCGGCCGGGGTGTTCGTAACCGGCTTCGAGAATATGGACATCAAGGCCGTTGACCCCACGGATCATGCGCGAGCGGACCCCCTTGGGAAGCGTTCCCTCGCCATATGTTGATGTGGTCAAATCAATTCCTCCTATGGGGTTTGCGCGGACGGGTCGAATTAAAGCCGCAACGAGGCTGACCGCGCCCATCGCTAAGACGGCTCGTCGGGACGCCGATGGCTTGAAGCTAAGTGGATGACTCATGACGGAACGTACCGTCCGCTTGCAAGCGCTGTCTTCAGCTTCAGCGAAAACCCACGCGGCAAACAATTCGCAAGGCGGCCGGGCAATCGAGGACGATCAGCCCCGACACGAAGGCGCTCTGCGTACGGTGAGCGAGCAAACCCGCACGTTTCGTCTTCATTGACTCCTGCCGCAATCTGGGCAGGCCGCGCATCGCTGAACGAACCTTCCTGGCTGGCGATTGGGTCGGGGCGCATCACCGGACTCCTAATATGGTGATCACCATAGTATGTCAATCACCATAGAATCATCAAGCGAAACGTGCTATGTTCCCGGCATGCCACGTAAGACTGACGCCCGCGCTCGCGCGATTGCCACGGCCGAACGACTGTTCCGCATCCAGGGCTACACCGCGACGGGATTGATCCAGATCCTTGAAGAAAGCGGTGCGCCTAAAGGATCGTTCTACTTTCACTTTCCACGCGGCAAGGCACAACTCGCAGAAGAAGCAATCGATAATTACATTGCGAATCGAATTGCTGTATTACGGGACATCTCGGCGAATACGACGGGTGATGCCCTGAATTTTGTCCATCAGATTTTCAGGACATTCGCGGCCGAAATGGTCGCCTCTGATTTCCAGTATGGATGTCTAATGCAAAATCTGGCGAATGAGTTGCCTGCGCTCGACGCTGAGCTGACCAAACGGGTAGCGCGCGGATTTGTTGAGTCGACCGAGATTATTGCGGAGCATTTTAGGGGGTGCGGTTTTGCTCCCGCGCGCGCGTCCTCTACCGCAGCCGCATTGGTAGCCGCCCTCGAAGGCGCGCGGACGATCGCCCGCCTGGAACGCACGCCGGCTATATTCGAGGCGCTGGCAGACGTTAGTGTCCAACGGTGGGTTGCCTCCGAGGGGTGATCCGGTCCAATGTTCCCGGTCGGACGCAAGTCGAACTGGCCGTCGGGCTCACGGCGGCTGAACGACGGCTTCTTGCCGTTCAGCGCACATTGGCAGCAAAAAAATTGCGGGGGAGATGGGCTATCTCTCCCCGCGACGGGAACGCTCCAGTACATCCACGATTCGCCGTGGACGACAATGCGCGGATCGTGCCCTGCATCAGTGTTGATGGGATCTATTTCCGGATCAACACAGTCTTCGGGTTGGTGAAAAGCAGCCGCCCTTCGAAGCCATGCTCCGTGCCCAGGCCAGACTGCTTGTGGCCTCCGAACGGAATATCGACCCCTTGGGTGTGGATTTCATTCACCCATACCATGCCCGTTTCCAGACGGTTTGCGACAGCAACTGCTGCCGCCGTATCGCGCCCCCACACCGACCCACCCAATCCAAAAGGGCTGTTGTTCGCACGCGCGATCGCATCTTCTACATCATCGTAAGCGATGATCGGAACAATCGGACCGAACTGCTCTTCCTGCACAATCCTGGCGCTTTCGGGCGGGTTGTCGACCACGGTGACCGGGATGAAGTAGCCGGGCAGATTCTCGTCGACGTCGCCGCCAAGGACGATGTTTTGGCCATTGGCCTTAATGTCATCGATGAAGGCTTTTACCTTGTCGAACTGCATCTTGTTCTGGACCGGACCAACAGTGACCTCATGATCGAGACCGTCGCCCAGCTTTTGCTGCCGTGCGTAGTGAATGAACGCCTGCACGAATTCCTTGTGAAACGAGCGATGGACATAGAGTCGTTTGATGCCGACACACCACTGCCCCGAGTTTCCAACTGCTCCCCAGAACAGTTGCGGGATGATTGACCTGTAGTCCGCATCTGGAAGTATGATCGCAGCGTCATTGCCGCCCAATTCCAGAGTCACACGCTTCACGGTACCTGCGGCTGCACGCAGCACGTGCTTCCCGGTTTCCGTCGAACCGGTGAAGCTTATCTTGGCGATGTCTGGATGACTGGTCAGTTGCGGGCCGAGCTCGTTGCCTCCTGAGACGATGGAAAGCACGCCGGGCGGCAGTATGGACTGGGCAATCTGCCCGAAACGCAGCGCAGAGAGTGGCGTGAATGGCGAAGGCTTGATCACCATCGTGTTGCCGGTGATCAGCGCCGGCGCCACTTTCCAGAGCGCGAGCAGCACCGGGAAATTCCATGGCGTGATTGCGCCGATCACGCCAAGCGGCGTGTGATGCAGTTCAACGATGTGTTCGGCGGTCTCCTCGACAACTTCTACGAGGATGCGGCGCTCGGCGATCTGGCGGATCCACGAGATCGACTGGTCAACCTCCGGCTCGGCCATGGTCCTGAGCGGTTTGCCCTGTTCCTGTGTGAGCAGGCGTGCCAGCTCGTCGCGGTGGGCTTCAAGTGCGTCGGCATAGGCGTTCATGTATTTCTGACGACCGTCATAGCCTAGTGCCGACCAGCTTTTGAACGCAATTTTGGCTGCGGCAATGGCTGCGTCGAGTTGCTCGGCCGTCGCCGCGGGTGCTTCGGCTAGCACTTTGCCAGTGGCCGGATTGATGACATCGAAGCTGTCTTTCGATTCGACGAGCTTGCCGGCGATGCTGAGATAGTACGGGCCGTCAAAAACGCCGTTGGGTTGAGTTGTTTGAGGTAATGCAGACATGTACGATTCTCCGGTGAGTACTTTCCGTTGATTCCCGCGGTCGGGAACTGACCGCTCGGGAGATAAGCGCGGCGCGCAATACGCGGCGCCGCTGCGACTGATTGGTGTGCTGCGCGACGTTCGCCTCCTCTGGCCATCCTGCATCGACGACGGCTGGCCAAGGTCGCGATTTCACGCAAACGCCGGTTGGTTCTTGACGCTCGGACGTTCCCGCATTTTCGTGTACCAGGCTAGAAGTGCTTCGCACTCCTCAGGCACCGGCAGCTTCACGATCGACGCGAAGACCAGGCCGCCAATGACGGTGATGTCGGCCATCGAGAAAGCATCCCCTGCGACAAACGGCTGCTTTTTCAAAACGTCATTGAAGTAGTGCATGCCTCTCAAGGCTTTGTCGCGCTGACGAAACCCCCATTCGGCGTTCTGATAGCGCTCGACGTTGGGCCCGAGCCCTGGCGTGGCGTGGTGGAAATAGACACTGATGGCGTCGAGCAACTCCAGCTCGGCTCGCTTGCTCATCATGTGGATCACGCCCTTTTCGAACGGTGTTCTGCCGGTCAGCGTGGGTGCACCATCGAGCGTATCGAGGTATTCGGTAATGGCGGTGCATTCCGCGATACAGGTTCCGTCGTTGAGTTCGAGGACCGGCAGCGTGCCTGAGTAGTTTTTCCCGGAGATGAACTCGGGCGTTTTGTGCTCACCCTTGTAAAGATCGACCATCACGAACTCGACATGCGATTGCAGATTTTTCTCGGCGAGAGCGATACGGACGCGTGTCGGATAAGGCCCTTTGGGGAAATCGTAAATCGTCATGATTGGGAGTTTGGCTAAATCGAAATTGATGCTGCTGGTTGTCATGTTTGCCTCTCTAAGCGGTCTGTTACATGCGTCCGGACGTATGGGAGGCATGGATCGTCTCTCTACCTAACGTTCGTTAGGTTTACGATAGGGGGTATAATTGCATCTGTCAACAGTCATTCCAGCTTGCGGAGGCGGTAGCAGTGAAGAACAACTCGGGCTTGAGTTCCAGGGAGCAAATCCTGATGGCCGCCACAAAGATTGCGCAGGCGCACGGCTATGGCGGCTTGAATTTTCGTGATCTCGCTGAAGATGTCGGCATCAAGGCTGCGAGCATCTACCATCACTTCGCAAGCAAGGCCGATCTCGGCGCAGCGGTAGCGAGGCGCTATTGGGAGGACTCAGGAGCTACTCTGGATGCACTTTTGGCCGGATCCGCAAATCCGATCGACTGCCTGCGCCACTACCCCGATACGTTTCGCAAGGCGCTTGAGAGCGGTAATCGCATATGCCTCTGCAGCTTCATGGCCGCGGAAACTGATGACCTGCCAGAAATGGTGACGAGAGAAGTCCAGACCTTTGCGGATGTGAATGTTGCGTGGCTGAGTAAGGTGCTATCCGCTGCGGGCGTCGTCAGCTCCGAAGATAGCGAACGGCGTGCTCGCGCCATCTTCGCGGCCGTGGCAGGCGCTCAGCTTATTGCCAGGAGTCGCTCGGATATTTCTCTATATGACGGCTTAATTGAAAGCTATCGCGTTGCGGGTCTTCTGCCGGCTTAACAGTGGCGAGAAAATCGGTCCATGTGGATTTTCGGATCCACGAAGTGCGGACGACCGCTTTTTCCGCAGGAGCAGACCCACGAACGTCGGATCAGGTGTCAGCCTCAAGGTCGCCTCATGCTGCGAAGCCGAGTTCGACAAATGTCCGAATCTGCGGCAACTCGCGATAACGGCCGACCTTCGGGCGGTCTTGCGGATCGGGCGGACTACCGTGACTCAAAACGATCAACGGAAACGGTCCGGGGCCATCAGGCATATAGGTGGTCGCGACTATGTCACGTTCGTGATCGCCAAAGAGTCCGTGCTCGGTCATCGGCACCTTGACGACCGTTTCGTGGAGGTCCGTTGCGATAGGTTGGGACTCGTCGGCAGCGCGCGCAAGACTTGAAACAGAAGTGATCAATGCGCCTGAGATCATTAATTTGATCAGACGGACGCGAATCTGATTTCGGCAAGTGATTGGTCCCATGTGTTATTTCTGATTAACCTTGCGTCAAGATTTTTGTTGTCGCGGCGTAAGGCAGGTGCGGATTCCAAGCCTTTTTGTACTATAAATCCCCTAGGCAGGTTTCTCCGGTACTGGGCGCATTGGTGGTGCGCCTGCGCGCGAGACCGCGCTTCGGGTGCATTCCCCACGCCGGTCGATGTATGCGTTTTGGTTCACGCGCCGAGAGCGAAGGGGGACAAAATGGTAGCAAACGATGGTACGCGGGCGGTCGATCCCTCGCAATACGTCGCTCAACATCTGCAGCATTTCACCGCGTCCGGGCCGACCGCTTTTGCTACCGGAGATTACGCGCGAACCTTCATGTGGAGTGCCAACGGGCTCGTTGTGGCGAGCGTACTGCTTGTCGTCGTCACGGGCCTCACGTTGCTTACGGACCGATGGCCTCTGTTCAGGCTCAACCCGGTCATGGGCTTCGGCAAGCGCCTGTACCTATGGTGGTCCTGCGCCTGGCGTCAATGGCTTGCGAGCACGCTGTTTGTCGTCATCGGCTTTTTCGCCTTCCACTCTCTGGTTGCGACGGCAACTCTGCCGCTCATGGCATTCGCGACGCATCTGATGACGTCTGGTGCAACGAGGACGGCGTTCGCATGGCCGTTTACGCTCATGGAGATACCGGTCGTTCTGGCCATCCTGATCTACCTTCTGCTGAGCCTGCCGCTCGCGGGATACATGGTACGAAGTGGACTCATTGCGCACGCCATTTCCGGCACTGAACCATTCGGCCTCTGGCGAGCAACGTTGCTAGGCGTGACCACCTATGTGTGGTCCGTCCCAGGCAGTCTGCTGATCGCCGAACTGGCCATCTGGTTTCCCCATCATGTCGCCGAGATACTTCGCGGGCTAGGCCTCGTGGCGTGGGGCATGTACATCGTGTTGCCGCGCCAACTGCGCAGGATGACGCGCTCTATCCAACCCGGGTAGCAGGGCCGGCCAGGAGCGGGGCGCCGTTCCACCGCCGCAAGTCGTTGAGAGACTAGCGATAGTTCACGAGGTTGATGATGTCGTTGAGGAACCACGGCAGAATCAATTGAGTATTGGGATCGCTGACACCGACGGTGAGCCTCGGTGGCCTTGACGCGGAATCGCCGGATGTTGCGCCGTCGGGCGAATGCAGGATGTAGCTATCCGTTTCGGCTGAACCCGGCTGGTTGGTCTGGCTGGTCGCGGGCGACGATGTCGAGGCGCAGCCGGCGGTGAGCACGACGAGGGTCGCCGCGAGGTAAAACGACTTCATGATGGTCAACTCCAGCACGTCACTTTGACAATATGACCGGTGACGAATGCGTCCACGGTACGTGGCTAGATTCTGCGGAACATTGGAGGCGCAGTCCGCCCCTGCAGCGAGCTTCGAAATTACCACAAGCGCCGGTTCAAAACGCTGTCGTATGGTCGCTTATCGCGTGTTTTTGCTTTCGAATTCCAACAGCGTGACGCGCTTCCGGTTCTGCGCGGTCTGCGTGACTCCCGAAACTCGATCAAGGCGGACGGTTTCAAGCGGCATGGTCAGTGTTGGGTCCGATCGTTAAGAAGAGGCTTTTCGTAGTTGACCCGCGGGCAGTAGCGGCACGCGCCACTACCCGCGGGTCAGTTGCAGAAGTATCTTGCACCGTCTCGTCAGGTCTCGCAGAACTCAGTGAGCCACGAGCCCGCTAGCCGAGGCATTTCAAGGCCCGCGCGCCAGGTGGAACAAGCGCGTCGCACAATCGTGCAACCACGCGAGAACGATCACCGGCCGCGTGAAGCGCCTGCCCTGGATTGCTCGGCCATGATGTGAGTCAGTCGGGACATCTTCCGCGGCATGTCGAGTTCCCGCCGGTTCCTGCACCCAGTATTCGAATGGATGGAAAATCCGTGTCCGCGCCACCGGCATGGTTTGTCCGGTCGCATATCGATCGTGGATGTCCTCGTCGATTTTCGATTCGGTGGGATGCCGAGTCGGGTAGATCGTTTGGACGGGCTGGCCGTGCAGGGCGCGGGGCGATGCTTTCTTGTTCATAGTTATCTCCGTTAGTAAGACCGGAAACGGAGACGCTAAAAACAAAACAGGCCTCATCCGTTTCCGGAGAGGCCTGTTGATTAACACTTCCTGAATCTAACGCGAACGGGCCCCCCGCAGTGCATCCTGATGGATGTACGTGCCGCCTTGCTCCGCGAATGAGGGGAAGTGGTTCGTCAACATAGCGTGAAGTGTCTATGTGAACGCGTCGTCTGTCAATCGACGCCATGTTGTTCCTGCACGACATTTCATCAGATTGCGATAGATGCCGCGGGACAATTGCCCCGCATCGCACACACCGGTTTCTCAACTAAAGGGCGGCTAATCGGTACGTCACAAAGTGCTCATCTTTTGACACGATGGAGAAGCCGAGCTTCTGATAGAAGCGCATCGCCCCTTGATTGCACAAGAAACATGACAGCGTCAGTGGCCGGCCGGATTCGGACGCACGTGCCATCAACGTTTGCATCACCTGTCGACCGATCCCTCGACCGCGATAGTCTGGTTGCAGGAGCAAGAGCGACAAGTGAACTTCCTCGATCTCATCCTTGAGCGCGACATACCCCACCGTTACCGATCCGAAGGTTATCGAAATGAATTCCGGATCTCGATAGGAGGTGTTGAATCGCTCTTGCTGGAAGCTCTCGTCCCAACCGAATGTCTGCTCGATATGTTCGTGCAGCGACAGTTTGTAGAGCGCAAATAGCGCTTGTCTATCCACAACACCTTCGGACATCTGACGCAATCGAATTGCGCTCGCGTCAGAGGTATCCGGTCGTAGTGTGATACTCATCGTGCCGTCCGGCTGACTGATGCGCTCATCCTCCGGCTCGCTTCGCCCGGTGGCCGTATTTTTTGAGCGTTTCGATGACCTGCTCGCAGTGGTCGCCCTGTACTTCAATCACGCCATCCTTGACCGTGCCACCAGAACCGCAGGCCGTGCGTAGTTGCTTGCCTAGCAAGGTCAAGGCTGGAGGATCGAGCGCCAGTCCCTTGACGATCGTCACGCTCTTTCCACCTCGGCCTTTAGTCTCGCGAGTCACTCGCGCCACGCCATCGCCTACCGGTAGTTTCGCGCCAACCGCTTTGCAGACACATGCCGCGATCGCCTGCCTGCATTCGGGACACATCTGCCCGCCGTCGGTGGAATAAACAAGGCCGCCTTTTGAACTGCTCTTCATGATTGGCTTACTCAAAGAAACTAAGGTCGGGGATGCAGGCGAGTTTAGCAGGTACGCCTTGGCAGCCGCTTCTGGCGGCGCGCCGGCTCTCTCGATCGACATGAGCCCTTCTGGCAACCTACAGGCTACAAAGGAGTTCCGGAAGGAACGACAGGCTGTCGATCGTATGCAGAGGGATGGGGAAACGCCCCGATGCAGATTGCACGTGTGCCCACGGGCCGCGGCGGAGAAAAACCGGAGTCATTCCGGCACGCCGCGCCGGTTCGATATCGTTGTCGAGTCGATCGCCGACATATGCAATCTCGGCTGGGTCTAATCCATGGGTAGAGGCGATGATGCGCTCAAAAAATGCCGGCGCCGGTTTCTGCACGCCCCATGACGCGGAGGACGCGACAAGGTCAGCCGGAGCGCCGAGAGCATGCAGTGCCCGTTCGATTTCAAGCGGCTGGTTTCCCGCGATCCCAACAAGGACTCCCTCATTCCGCAAGCGGCTCAAACATGGGATGGCGTCGGGATAGAAGTCGTCCGCTGCGAGTGAAAAGGCGCTGCCAGACAACTCGCGTTGGCGCTTCAATTCCGCAAAGTCGGCATCCGGCCGAAAGAGCTTAAACACAGTTCGGTGATGTTGGCCGCGTTCGATGGTCGCGCCCAGCGCGGCAAAAAACGAGAGCCGCGATACGCCCAAATAGTCGGCCCAGTCGCCCCAATCGCGACTCTCGTCGATCAAGGTCTCGCCGACATCGAAGAACACCGCTCTTATTCTCATGACTGAAGGAGGAGAATGGATGTCAAAACCCGATTGTCGTCCACAATCTTGCTGCTTCGCTAATATAATTTTCGCCGGACCACCGTGTGGAGACCCCATGCATATCCCAACCAGATGGCGTAAGAAATTCGCAGGGGCGCGGGTCGAACGACAAGTGATTGGAGAATCAGGCGCGGAAGTATTGCGCATCCGCTGCCGCAGTGGAGAGTATTTGTTCCTGAAGTCCGAGCCTACCGGCTTGCCCAGTGAGCTTCCTGGGGAGGTTGAACGCCTTCGCTGGATGAAACGGCTAGACCTGCCGGCACCTACCGTGCTTGATGACGCGGTGGAAGACAACCGCCACTGGCTGCTCATGACGGCGGTCCCCGGGTTCGATCTGGCCAGTGCTAAAGACCTGTCTCCATCCCAGGTCGTCGGCATTCTGGCGATGGCATTACGTAGCCTGCACCAGGTACCGATTGCGGAATGTCCCTTCAATCACCGCATCGAAGAGCGTATAGCCGCCGCCAGCAATCGTGTCGACGCTGGGCTCGTTGATAAGGCAGACTTCGACACTGAGCGGCGAGGGCGAACCGCCACGGATGCGCTCGCTGAGCTGCTGTCGACGCGCCCGGAGACGTATGACCTTGTCGTGACCCACGGGGACGCATGTCTGCCGAATTTCATGGCTGAAGGAAGTGGCTTCACCGGCTTCATCGACTGCGGTCGCCTCGGCGTTAGCGACCGCTATCAAGACCTTGCTCTGACCGCGCGAAGCATTGCGCGCAATCTCGGCCAGGCGTGGGTGGAGCCTTTCTTTCGCGACTATGGTGTAGAGCCGGATCACCGGCGCATGGCGTTCTACTGCTTGCTGGACGAGTTCTTCTGATTGCCGCCATCAGGCATGAGCGAAGCGACTAATTCCGCCCAACGTCGTTCGACACATGCCGGAGAATCCGCGTTGCGCACTGACCCGATGAAGCAAGCGGATCCCAAACGTACGCCACGCTCCCATTACGTACCTCAATGATTATCGGGCGGTTTCGCGGGACTCGGCCTCGATATGTCGTTGGCAGTTGCAACTGCTGACACACAGTCCGCTGCGAGTCGCTCAACAATGGAAACGGCAGCGCCAGTATCTCGACGACCAGTTTCTGTACAAGTGGCGATTGAGTCGTAATGCCAAACAGCCGGATGTCTCGCGATTCGAACTGCTCATACAACCTCGCAAAGCCAATGAGCGCCTCGAGTCCCGCGATGGCGGACTCGTCTCCCTCCCAGGGGCACGCCATCGACTCGTCCTGCGGAAGGACGAAGGGCGTGAAAATCAGGAGCGCGTGGGGTAATTCCGTGAGTTCACAGATACTCCCCGCCGTGGACGTCAAGTGCATGGCCGGCAGACGCAGGCCCGCCAGATGTGGGATGTTCACGTTCTGATCCTGTTTGATCTATGCGGAGTCATCGAAATCCGTGCACCTGAAGCAGAGCAAACATGTACATGAACATTAGACCTCCGAAGAATCCAATCACCATCCCAACGAGCAACATCGTCGTCTTCCTGTTCAGAGCCCGGTCGCCGACCGTGACGCGCATCGCCTTAGAGAAAAACTACCCACGACCACTGTCCACTCGTACGGGAACCAATCCCGGAAATTATGAGGGAGGAACATTGCCGGAACATTAACGCTCGCCAGGGGCGCCGCAAGCCCGCTCAAGAATGTTGCAGGGCGACAACCGATCCGTTCCGATGATGCGGGCAGGCGCGGCGCGCAATGTTTGCACAATGTAGGGTCCATAGAATCCGGGTCGTCGTCGAACTCTTACCCTCAGAAGCCGACTGTCGATGCTTCGCGACGTGTCGTCGCGGACACGCCCATCAACGCGCGGTGAGTGGCTTTACCGTTTCCGGATCCCTCGAATGAAGTCAAATTTTGCTTTCTACCTCGCTTCGGCGGTGGTTGGTTTTACTGTTTCGTCTGTTGCATTTGCCGACGGGTACGACGTCACTGTGGGCGCCGGCATTGACCTCGCACCGCGATATCTCGGGAGCAACGAGTACTACTTCTTGCCGGTCCCGCTCCTCAATGTGACGACGCCGTCTGGCGTCTATATCGGCACGACAAGCGGTGTCGGATACAAGCTGGATTTGCCGCACAACTTTTATATCGACAGCTCGCTGAACTACGCCGTCGGCCGCAAAGATACGAACGAGACCTTCGAAAGCGGGTCCGACGCGCTGCGCGGCATGGGCGACGTGCCGAATGCGCTGGTCGCGACTGTGACGGCGGGATACCGCTTCGCGAGTGTCGGCTCGGTAAGCGTCGCCGCAGACGTGCCGTTGAGCAATCGCAGCATCGGCGACTCATGGCGCGTTGCTTTCGAGGTGCCGATGCTGGTAACCGCGTCGGATGTGCTGACGACGAAAACCGCGGTGCATCTCGGGTCGGCGACTTACAACCAGACGCAGTGGGGCGTGAACGCGTCGCAGAGCGCAGCCTCCGGATTCCGGCAATACAGTCCCGGAGGCGGCATCAATGCAGTCGACCTGGGCCTGACCTGGGTGCACCTGTTGAATCGCAAATGGTCGGTTACAACGTCGGGTCAGGTGACACGCCTCGTCGGCGATGCGGGGGGAAGCCCGATCGTGCAGCGTCGTGTGTCATTGAACGTTGCAACGATCGTCGGCTATAAATTCTAGACGTAGTGGACGTCTGCGCATCGCTACGCGTCTGCCGTGGCTCCAATGCGCGGCAGGCTCACGCGAATACCCGTGCCATGCGTCGGCGGTTCGAAATAACTCGCACGACCACCGTGCATCGTGGCGATCTCGCGCACGATACTCAGGCCGAGACCGGCGCCGGCTCCATGGCGCGTGTAGCGCGAGAAGGACTCGAAGATCTGGTCTCGCCATGCAGGCGGTATGCCTGGACCGGTGTCGACGAACTCCATGAGAACGTAGGCGGCATCGGCTTTCACGGTGACGGTGAGCATCGTTGCATTGCCGCCGTGTTTGATTGCGTTCTGCACGAGATTGACGATGACTCGCTTCAGCGACGCGGCGTCGCCTGAGACGTCGAGTTGCTCGGTGTCGCAGACGAACTCGACGTCGTGTCCCGCGGTCAGGACAACGGGCGCGAGATCGCCCAAAGTGTCGCGGACCAAGGCGACGAGATTCAGCACTTCCATTCGCAGCGTCGTGCTTTTGAGTGCCTGGAGGTCGAGTAGGGCGTCGCTCAGTTCACTGAGACGCTCTACGTCCTGCTCGAGTTTTGCCTTCAGCGGCCCGCTCTCCAACGCATCGAGACGTGCCCGGATGACGGCGACCGGTGTGCGCAGTTCGTGCGCCGCGTTCGCAATGAAGCGGTCCTGCTGGGTCCTTCCGGCGTCGAGGCGCTCGAGGGCCGCATTGAACGCGCGTACAAGCGGCGCAATCTCGCGTGGCAGGCCTTCCTCCGGTAAGCGCAGGCCGCGACGGTCGATGTCGACATAGCGCGCGAGTTGCACGACGTCCTTCAGTCTGCGCAACGCCAATGCCACGACAACCGGGATAGTTACGATATTGACGAGCAGCAGGGGCAGAAAAAACGGTGCTTCAAGATATTGAAGCACCGCGAGGCCGACACCTTTCCACGCCGGTATCAATGGGCCGCCGCCATACGCGATCTGTACTTCGCCGAGATCGGTACGCATCGTCTTGATTCTGCACGAGAGGTTGTCGTACTGATTATTGTCTGTGATATCAGCGCTGTAAATACGAGGCAGCGAGGCGACCGCGGATGCACAAGGCGCGGAGACGCGACCGACGCTGACCTGTTCGCCCTCCTGGTCGCGCACGATAAACCACAAGCCAGGCGCCGCACGCTCGAGCGAGTCGAGCTGCGCGGAGTGTTGCAGGGCGAGATGGCCGTCGGATGTGCGCGCCGCCGCTGCGACGATGATGTGATCGAGGCGAGTATCCATCACATAGCCGGTGACGTCCCAGTGCAGAAAATCGGTAACTAGCAGCAGTCCCGATGCAATGGCAACCGTTAGCAGGGTCCCGACCAGCGATAAGGAAATGCGCTGAGAGATGGACAGGTTCCGGAGATAGCTCATTCAGTGGTGGAAAGCAGATAGCCAATGCCGCGGACGGGCCGAATCTCGATCCCTGCGTCATGCAGCGCAAGCTTGCTGCGCAGCCGGGAGATATGAGCGTCCAGCGCGTTCGATTGAATGTCCTCGCCGAGGCCATAGACACGCGCGATCAACTGGTCACGCTGGACGGTTTTGCCCGCTCGCTCAACGAGGGCCTGCAGTGCCAGCAGTTCGCGCCGCCGCAAGCCGAGCGGCTCGCCACGAACGGTGGCCGTGAGCGAAACGAGGTCGATTTCGAGCGCGCCCACGCTGACTTTGTGTGTCTGCATGGTCGGCGCACGTCGCGCCAGAGCGCGCAGACGAGCGGTAAGCTCGTCCATCGAAAATGGCTTGGCGAGGTAGTCGTCGGCGCCGGCATCGAGCCCTTCGACGCGCGCCGCAATTTCGCCTGCGGCGGTCAACACGATCACCGGAATGCCCGGCGCTGCCGCGCGCAGATCGGGGATGACGGTGAGTCCGTCGCCATCGGGCAAGAGCCGGTCTAGCAGCACCACCTTGTATTGACACTCGCGGATTGCATAGCGCGCCTCGCTCAGGCTGGACACGCAATCGACAGCGATGTTGCGCTTGCCTAGCGCGCTCTCAATTGCCGAAGCCAGTTCCAGTTCGTCTTCGATCAGCAGGATGCGCATGATTTCATGGTGGTGACGCTTACGGGCAAGCGTTCAGTTCAGTATACCTTGGTCGATCCGGCCGGCGCGCTATGCAAAAGCAAGGTTGCTCCGTGCCTGATTCATCACGGACGGTGTTGTTGAGGCTCGCCATGATGCGCCTCAGGACGGGGCGCAGACGGATGCGGCGCGGGTGCCGGGGGATGAGGCTGCGTACGCAGCGGTTGTTGTTGTGACTGCGGGTGTGTGAAGTGTTGCCCATCCTGTCGCAGTCCGGCCGGATGCACCTGTGTCGCGTCTTCGTGAACTGCCTGCAGATGGGGTTCAGCGTTTTCCCGATGCTGCACGGCTTGCGGCTGTGGTGGGTGGTCAGGTGCTTCGGCCTGCCGCTCGCGTCCGAGGTGTTCCGCATATTGCGACGTGGGGTGTGGCACCTGCTGATGTTCGACCTGCATTGAATCTTCAAGGTGTCCTTGAGATCGCGTTTGAGTCGTCACGGGGTTGCCGTGCGTGACTGATGTCCGCGTGTGTTCCATTGCCACCGCGCTCGAATGGTTGGGGACGAACTGCGGAGACGAATGTGTGCCAGGACGGGCGTCGTTCGGCCTGAAACGCGGGATCGTCATGGGCGTGGACGAACGTGTGCCGAAGCCGGGTTGCTGCGCGTGCATTTGCGCCATCGCAGGCTGCTGCGGCGCGCCGTTGCGCACGAGTGAGCGACTTACCGTGCCGTTGTAGTTGTCGCTGATGTGCGTGTTGTTGATCCGGTTGATCACCGTGGTCGACCGGGAGATGTAGGTATTGTTGTTATAGACCACCGCCGGACGCTGCCATCCATCCCGTGCACCGTGGGGCGAGCCACCCCAGTGCATGCCCCAGGCGTGCCAACCCCATCCTACGTGCCCGAAGACTGCGCCGATCGCGACGCCGACGCCAAACGTGATCACGCCTGCGGTCACCACGGCGCCTGGCCCATAGACCGGCGGACGATAGAGGTACCCAGGATAGGCGGCGACCGGTGCGCCATAGACGACCGCAGGGTTGTAGACGGGAACATAGACGACATCCGGCTGTGCCGGCGCGATCACGATGGTCTGGGGCGGCGGCGGGATGATAGCCGGCCCCTCGTACACGGGAGTGGCGGACGGCGCCGGCGTCTGGTCTGCCGGTGCCGAACTCCGTTTTGCGCGTGTGACCCGTATCTCGCCGGTCGTGCACAGGTTGCCGGAGGCCTGCGCACGCTGGCGCATGACCTGAATCGCGTTCAGCACATCAGTCGGATCGTTGTAGTACGCCTGTCCGAGCGTCGTGGTCCATGCGATGTTCGTCGCCATCTGTGACAGCACGGCGGGAAATGCCGTCAGCGCTTTAACCGAGGGATCCCAGGACTGCTGGTCGGCGGACGTGACAAGCGCCTGCCCCTTGAGGTTTGGATTCTGCGCAAGCCACGTGTTTGCCGCGGCGATCTGGTCCGGATAAGTAGAACCTGCCAGCACCAGTGCGACGAGCTTGTCCGGAAAGAGGGCGATCGGCGCAACCATCTGGTAGAGCTGATCTGCGCCAGGCGGTGTGTAGGCGACAGGTGTGGCAGAGGCCGCCTGGGCGATGGACGCCGCGGTCGCCGCACCGGTTGCGGACGCGTCGGCGGGGGCCGGCTGCCCGGGTTCCTCACGGTTCTTCCCGCATGCACTTAGGCCCAACAGCGACAGCAGCAGCGACGAAGCGATGAGCCTTTGAGCGAGCCGGTGGTTTTCATTCATGGTCTTTCTGCGTTGTCGGTATGCATTGTTGCCAGGTGCCCGGCCCATGCCGAACGTGCCGATAGCGTCGAGACGCGCCCGGACAGCACGGCGCGGCAACGATGCTCACGAGCGTTCGAGGTCGGATGCGAGTAAGGCCGCTTATCGCGCGTCGCCGGCGGTACCGGGAACGACAGGTCGCGAAGCGGAGAAAGGTGGGGTCTGAGGGTGGAGGTCCGACGCCGATCCGGATTCTACGGACCGTAGATTGTGCGAACATTGCGTGCCATACCGGATCGTGGGTTCGGTATGGGGGGCGTCACTCATGCGCTCGTGCATGTTTCCAGCACGGAAACGCAGTGGCGTCTTCTAGTTGCCGTTTCACGACGAGCTACCCAGCCAGGCTCGTCGACGCTCGGAGGGATGGCGCCGGATGTTCGCGCGCTCCTGCATTCGGGACGCAGGAGCATCCAGGCTTGCGATCAACTTCCGTGAATATCGATGTCGAAGTACTTCTGCTCGATGCGCTGGTACGTGCCGTCTTTCAGCATCGAATCAATGGCCTGATCGATTTTCTGGCGCAGGGCAACGTCGTCCTTGCGAAAGCCGATACCCGCCCCTTTGCCGAGTGTTGTCGGATCGCTAACATTTTGACCGGCAAAGCCGTAGCCGCTGCCCTGCGGTGTCTTTAGAAAGCCGTTGATGCCTGCAAGCACATCCGTGAACGTCGCATCGAGGCGACCGGAGCGCAGATCCGGATATACCTGTTCCTGATTCGCGTACGACACGACGTTGATGCCCGCTGTCGCCCAGTTCGCCTTCGCGTACGCTTCCTGTGTCGAACCCTGAGCGACGCCAACGGCCTTACCCCGCAACGACTGAACGGTAGGCTGCAAACCGGAGCCATCCTTGGCGATCAGACGGCTCGGCGTGTTAAAGAGCGGCTGGGAGAATGCAACCTGCTCTTCGCGCTTCGGCGTAATCGACATCGCCGACAGGATTGCGTCGAATTTTCTGCCTTGCAGAGCAGGAATGATGCCGTCGAAGCCTGTTTCAACCCATACGCAATGCATCTGCAAGCGTCTACAGATTTCGTTGCCCAGGTCGATCTCAAAGCCGACGAGTTGCCCTGAAGGCGATTTCGACTCAAACGGCGCATAGGTCGGGTCGACGCCGAAGCGTAACTCCGTCATATCCTTTGCCTGCGTGGCCAGCGCGGCGATTGCCAGCACGGCACCCACAATGATGCGTTTCATATGCGTTCCCGTTCGTGTGTTACGCCGCGGACGTGTGCCGCCGGTGCGTGGGGTGAAAGAACCGTGTCGTAAGAACGTCTTCGCCGACTACCTCTTCGTCAGTGCGTCGAGTGCCCGCTGCCAGATCTGCCGCGTGCGCAGCGCGATCAAGGCGCGCCAGTCGGCATCGGCGGGATAGTAGTGTTCCAGCAGCGCGGCCTTGATCCGCCGCCCCGTCGCGTCGAAAGGATCGCCGTGCAGATGCAGCCAATGGTCGTCGCGCAGCAATGTGTGTCCGCGCGCGCCGTCGTAGGTGCCGCATTCGATCACAAGCGGCATCAGATCCACCTCGGGAAGCTGATCGATTAGTGCCTGCGAGGTATAACCGGTCGCCGTCGCTGCGACGCCGCTGTCGGACGACGCGTCCGCCGCGGTGAGAATCCTGTACAGCCAGGGCCCATACAGCGATTGCGCGGCGTCGTGCGCGGACACCTTGCGCTCGGCAATGGCCATCAGCATTGGATGTCCGTACGCGCCCGCGCCGGTGTGCAGATCGAAGGCGATGGCAGTGCGAGCACCTGAAACATGTGCCTGCATGATCTGACGCACCGTGCGGTTCGTCCATGTCTGCTGCGTGCCGCCAAAAAAGACGCCGTCCGGATGCCGGTACTGTCCCGCTTCGATGATATTGCGCACCCGTGCTTCCCCGAGATGGCGCATGTGCATGGCGAGTTGCTCGTCCGCACGCCGACGCGCCGGTCCGTCGAGATCGCGGCATAGATAGATTTCGTGCAGCGTTTCGTATGCCGAGTTCGCCGGTGGTGCGTGAGTAAAGTCGATGTAATTGCGGTTGACGTCAGCGTTGTCTTCGTTCACCCGGCGCAGCCACGCCGTGCCCCACGGGTTGACGAGGTGCACGAGCACGACACAGGTATCTTCCGGTAAGGCGTGGTCCCGCAGATTATCGAGTAACGCGATCTGACTGTCGGAGCCGTAATAACCC
Source organism: Paraburkholderia sp. GAS38 (assembly GCF_050434965.1). Taxonomy (NCBI): domain Bacteria; kingdom Pseudomonadati; phylum Pseudomonadota; class Betaproteobacteria; order Burkholderiales; family Burkholderiaceae; genus Paraburkholderia; species Paraburkholderia sp. GAS38. The sequence goes on from NZ_JBNDJO010000003.1 coordinate 300,801, forward strand.
TCGACGCCGTGGGTTCCCGACAGCAGCACGAGGCGCTTTTGCGCGCCGGCGGAGCCGACGATCGCGACGTCTGTGGACAGCGCCTCGCCGCGTGGTCCTTGCAGCGGGTGAGGATAGACGACGTGCGTCGCCTTGACGCTCGCAGCGGCCTCGAGAAAGCGCTCGCGCTGATTGGCGAAACTCGGCGTGTCGAAAATAGTTGCGCTCATTATCGCTCCTGTGTCTTCGTTGCCGGGGGCGACACGCGCACAAGCGGCGCCTGTTCCAACGCGGCATACTCGGCATCGATTAGCCGCTGCACACCGCGACGGAACCTGAGTGGTCCGGCGTCGATTCCAAGGTCGAGATTCGGCGTGCGCCGGTTTGACATGCCTTCATGCACGGCTTCAAGGATGACGCGGTCCTCGTCGAATGCGTGGCGCACGTCCTCGTTGAACTGTTGCGACACGGCTTCGTTTTGCTGGTCGAAATTGCGCATCTGAAACCAGAAGTAGCGCGTATGCGATTCGTCGATCGGCGTCATGAAATTGTATGAATTCATCAGGAACACGTGATCGTGCTGCGCGCCGTCGTCGGCGCCTGTACCCGCCGGCGTGAAGACTGCCTTGATGATCGCGTGTGAAGGAAACCGGACCTCGTAGTGCTGCTTGCGGTCGCAGCGTCCCGAGAATTTGACGAACTTCGCATAGAACGGTGCGACGTCGACATCGCGCATCCAGCGCGAGACGGTCACGCCGACATCGCTTGCAACGGTTTTCAAGGGCTCGGCTTCACACGCGGCGTTGCCGAACGAACCCGGATGCACCCACGCGACGTGCGACGGATCAAGCAGGTTGTCCGTCACGTAGAGATAGTTGCAGGCTACCGTCATCGCGTCGCCTTCGTTCAAGCCCCATGCCGGATCGCCCCACTCGGGAACATCGAAAATCTGGGCCGTATCGGCGGCTTTGGCCTCGCCCATCCAGATCCAGACGAGACCATAGCGCTCTTCGATGGGATAGCTGCGTACCTGTGCCGCCCGTGGAATGCGAGCCAGGGCCGGCGCGCGTACGCATGCACCGGCGCAGTCGAAGGTCAGGCCGTGATATCCGCATTCGATTCGATCGCCAAGCAATCGACCCATCGACAACGGCAGCTTGCGATGCGGACACGCGTCTTCGAGCGCGGCCACGACCCCATCCGGCGTGCGAAATAGCACGACCTGTTCGCCGAGCAGTTTCAACGGCATGAGGCTCTGCTGGACTTCGGCGCTGCGCGCCGCAACGTACCACGCGTTTCTGACGAACATCGCTGCTTCCTCTGTTTGCATTGCCAGCGGGCCTGCGCGTGACCCCACGCAACCTTTGCATCGACTGTAGAAAGTCAAAATAGAAAAGAACAGCAGTTAGAAAGTACGATTTAGTTTAGAATTTCTAAACCGTCTTTATCGATCAAACTCGATATGAACAGGCTTGCACCGCTTCGCGCGATCCAGATTTTCGAAACACTTGGCCGTTGCGACGGCCTTGTCGAGAGTGCGCGCCGACTCGATATCTCCGCCGGCGCGGTGAGTCAGCAAATCAAGCTGCTCGAAAATGCGCTCGGCGTGAAGCTCGTGACGAAAGAAGGGAAACGGATGCGCTTGACCGCGACGGGCCGCCGATATCATGAGAGTTGTCTCGCGGCGCTCGAAACTTTGCGCATCGCGCAGGACGACATCGAGCGCTCGAAAAACGTACGCAGCCTCAACATCAGCGCCTTGCCCTCGCTGCTATCGAAGTGGCTTGCGCCGCGCATCAATGCCTGGCAAAAGGAGCATCCGGACATCAGCGTCTATCTGGACGGCTCGCATGCGGAGCCGTCGCCGGATGCCTATGAGATGGATTTTCGAATCAGCTACGGGGATCGTATCGACGACGCAGGCACCTCTATCGAACTGTTCCGCGATAGCGTCGTGCCTGTATGCAGCCCGCGGATCTTGCCGCGCAAGGGCAAAGTTGCGCTTAAGCCGGCTGATCTCGCGGCGTTTGAGTTGATCGCGGTTGACTGGCTGCCAAAGTTCGCTTCGCCGCCGTCGTGGCGTGACTGGTTCGCCGCGAACGGTGTCGAGACAGCGACGCTGCGCGAGCCGCATCAGGTGCATTCCCTTTCGAGTGTCGCGATTCAGGCCGCGATCGACGGCCATGGTTTCGTGCTCGCCCAGTGCTCGATGGTCGCAGACGATCTGGCCGCGGGAAGGCTCTCGATGCCCGTTGTTTCGACCATTCCGTTGCCGTCGCCGTACCTTCTTACCTGGAGCGAAAGTACGTTCGATCGCCCGCAGTGCCGCGCCTTTCAGCGCTGGTTGCTCGCGAGGGCAAGGGAACAGCAGCGCGATATCGATCTGTTGGCAGGTCGCGCGTGACAGGCGTTATGCCGCATCCGGCAACACCCCCAACAACTGCAACGCACCACCCGCCACCGCACCAAACACCGGCCCGGCCACCGTACCGCCATAAAACGCCCGTCCAGCCGGATCGTCGATCATGACGGCGACGATCAAACGTGGATCGCTCATGGGCGCCATGCCCACAAACAGCGCGCGATAGCGGTTCTTCGCATACGACACACCGATCTGCTTGCGCGCGGTTCCGGTCTTGCCGCCAACCCGATACCCTTCGACCGCCGCCGCCCGCCCAGTGCCGCCCGGTCCCGTAGCCATTTCCAGCATCTCGCGGATCGCACGCGCGGTAGCCGGCGTCGTCACCGCGCGCTCGGCACCGGCGACGAGCGGCGCATCGCCCCCGTCATTCAGGATACCTGCCTGAATTCCGCCCTGATGATCCACGCCGTCCGTCAACAGCAAGCGCGCCGGATGTAGCGTGCCGTCGCCGGCGTACGCGGTGTACACCTGTGCGAGTTGCAGCAGAGATGCCGACAGCCCATAACCATAAGCCATCGTAGCCTGCTCGATCGGCCGCCAGCGCTTGAACGGCCGCACCTTGCCCGCCGCGGCGCCGGGGAACGTCAGCTCCGGCCGGCGCCCCAGTCCGTACTCCTGGTACTTGTTCCAGATCGTCTCGGCCGGCAGGTTCAGCGCGAGTTTCGCCAGCGCGATGTTGCTCGACTTCTGGACCGCTTCGGCCACGGTCATCACGCCGTGATTCGAGGTGTCGTGAATCACAGCCGGTCCGATCTTGTACCAGCCTGGAGAAGTGTCGATGAGCGTTTGCGGCCCGGCCTTACCCTTGTCCATCGACAAGGCCACCACCACGGGCTTGATCGTCGAGCCCGGCTCGAACGTATCGACCACCGCGCGGTTGCGCAACTGCCGGCCGCTTAGACGCGTGCGGTCGTTCGGATCGAAGCTCGGGTAGTTGGCGAGCGCGAGGATCTCGCCGTTGCGCGCATCCAGCACGACCACGCTGCCGGCCTCCGCGCTGTGTTTCTCGATCGCGGTCTTCAATTGCGCGTAGGCGAGCTGCTGGATGCGACGGTCGATGGTCAGGTGGATCGTCGCGCCGTTCAGGGCCGGCACGAGCGGCCGCGTGTCCGACACCGCGCGGCCCAGGCGATCGCGGATCACTTCGCGCTGGCCGGCTGCGCCGTTCAACTGCCGGTCGGCGGCGAGCTCGACGCCTTCCTGGCCCTGGTCCTCGATATCCGTGAAGCCGACCACGTGCGCCGCCGACTCGCCTTCCGGATAGAAGCGCTTCGAATCGGCGATCTGCGTGATACCCGCCAGCCCGAGTTTGTCGAGCTGGCTGGCCGTGTCCGCATCCACCTGGCGCTTGAGCAGCACGAACGCCTTGTCGCCCGCCAGACGCCGGCGCAACTCCGCGAGCGGCAACTCGAGCAGTTTGGCGAGCGGTGCGAAGCTGGCCTCGTCGAGCAGCTTCGGCGTGGCCCAGATCTCGTACGTGGCGAGGCTGACCGCGAGCATCGAACCGTTGCGGTCGACAATCCCGCCGCGGGTGGCGCCGAGCTCGATGGTGCGCTGGTAGCGCTTCTGCCCCTGCACGACATAGAAGTCCTGATTGACCACCTGGATCCAGAAGGCACGCGCCGCCAGCGTCCCAAAGGCCGCGAACACCAGCAGGATGACGAATCTCGAACGCCACATCGGCAGACGCGACGCGAGGGCAGGGTGTTGGGCGAGCGTCGCGTACGGGTCGTGCGGCTGCGATTTTTTCTGCTGGATCATGAATACGGATACGGGCAGCGAACCCGGACGGCGCCATCGAGGCTCAACCGGCCAGGCGTTGCGACGCTGCTCGAGCGTGCTCCTTGTACGGCGGCTCATGCGCTGGGCATGGGCCGGGTTAGTGTGCGCCGCCTGTATTGGCGGCGGTGAAGACCTTGAGCTGCTGGTGCAACCGCGCGGCCGGCAAGCGGACCGCGAAGCCATGATTGTAATAAGAACGTAATATAGATGCGAGGCCTATGCAAGGCGCGCGTGACGTGTGTGCGGCACGCCAAAAGAAAAAGCCGCGCGGACTGAAAAATCCGTGCGGCTGCTTCGTTCGATTAATGCGTCTTCTCCGACGCGGCGTGTTTAGGGGCGCCCGACCAGCAAGCACTTCGCAATGACGTGCCTCCCGGGCGCCCTCTTTTCAAGGACGGTGCGCGTCCTGGAGCCAGGCGTTCAGGCCGGCAGCGCGAAACTCGAGATGGCTTCGCGCAACACACCCACCTGGTCTTTCAGCGAATGCGCGGCGGCGGCGGCTTGTTCGACGAGCGCGGCGTTTTGCTGCGTGACCTGATCCATCTCGCCCACCGCGCGGTTGACCTGTTCGATGCCCGCGCTCTGTTCACGCGAGGCGTGGCTGATTTCCTCGAGAATTTCGTTCACGCGACGCACCGACTGCACGATCTCGCCCATCGTAGAACCAGCGTTGGCCACGAGCGACGCACCGGCTTCGACGGTGTGCGTCGAGGTTTCGATGAGCGCCTTGATTTCCTTGGCGGCGGTGGCGGAGCGTTGCGCGAGGCTGCGCACTTCCGCGGCGACGACGGCGAAGCCGCGGCCCTGTTCGCCGGCGCGGGCGGCTTCGACGGCTGCGTTGAGCGCGAGGATGTTGGTCTGGAAGGCGATGCCGTCGATTACGCCGATGATGTCGCCGATCTGGCGCGAGCTATGGGTGATTTCGCCCATGGTGCGGACCACGTCGTCGACGACGCGGCTGCCGCGCGTGGCGACGTCGGCGGCCTGACCGGCGAGCTGCGCGGCCTGGGTGGCGCTTTCGGCGTTCTGCTTCACGTTGACGGTCATCTGATCCATGCTCGACGCGGTTTGAACGAGCGCGGCGGCCTGTTCTTCGGTGCGTTGCGAGAGATCGGTGTTGCCGGCGGCGATTTCGGTGGCGCCCACATTGATGTTTTCGGTGCCGGTGCGCACGCGCGAGACGGTTTCGACGAGGCCGGCCTGCATCGTGTGCAGGGCGTGCAGCAGACTGCCGGTGTCGCGCTGATGGACTGGCACGCCGACGGCGAGGTTGCCGCTTGCCATGCGTTGGGCGGCGACGACGGCGACTTCGAGATCGCCGCCGAGGCTGCGGCGCACGCTACGCAACACGAGGATCATGACGAGGGTGGCGATGCCGCCGAGGATGGCGGTGATGATGAGCCACAGGACCAGATTGGCGTAGAAGGTTTGCTGGACGTCGTCCATGTACATGCCGCTGACGACGTACCAGTCCCAGGGGGCGAAGCGCAATGAGAAGCTGGTTTTGTCGACGGGCTGATCGTGGCCGGGTTTGGCCCACATGTACTGGACGAAGCCGCCGCCGTCGTGGTTACCGGCGTTGACGATGTTGACATACAGATGATTGCCGGCCGGGTCGGAGAACTGGGCCATGTTTTTGCCGTCGAGTTCGGGCTTGATGGGGTGCATCAGCACGACTGGCTGGGAGTCGTTGACGGAGACGTAGCCGTCTTTGCCGTAGCGGACGGAGGCGAGGGCGGCGAGCGCCTGTTTCTGGGCGTCGGGTTCGCTGAGGGTGTGTTGCTGGGAGAGCGTGTAGTAGTGGTTGATGACGCTGACGGATTCCTGGACGACGGCGGTGAGTTGATCACGGCGCTCGGCGATCATGGAGGCGCGGTTCTGCCACGCGCCGAAGCCGCCGATCAGGATCAGGCCGATCCATAACACGACGATCATCGACCCGAGTTTTCTGTTCAAGGTCATGGTGTGCATTGCGCGGGTTCCATCTGGGGTTGGGTTTGGTCGGTTTTCTGTGGCTGCTTTTTTTCGCCTGCGGCGCTGGGGTGCAGCAGGTGCCTGTGCTGTTTAACGGCTTCGGTGGGTTTGTTGCGTAGTAGGGGGGAACCCTAGTTTTTCGCCTTTTTTTCATTTGTCTGATTTATTGCTTTTTTTGGTTTTCTTCTGGGGTGGGTTTGCTCTTTGGTTGTTTTACTAGAATTTTGGCCTTTCCTTGTATTCTTAGTGGTCTATTGGCGTTGCCCCTGTGCGGGGCGGCACTTACTTTCTTTGCCGCCGCAAAGAAAGTAAGCAAAGAAAGCGGGCTGCAACCGCTAGCTCGTAGTGAGCCATCTAGGTCTGCTACTGGGAACGGCCCAAAACGAGACGCTCTCTCGCACCACACGTGCCGGTGACAAAGTAGTCATCCGTTCCAGCGTTGCGCTACGCGCCCCGCCGCCCGGCATAACGGGTTCGGCGAAGGCCGGAGATAATGCAACTCCACCGGTTTCCCATGCAAACCCATCCGCGACGCACGGAGTGTGGAGTGGGGTGGATGAGCCCTTTGTCACTAATGCGGGTGGTGCGATAGACGGTCTTGTCTCGGACCACTTCGGGTTATTTTGAGTGGTGGACATCTAAAAGCTGGCGGGGTGAGCCCGCTTTCTTTGCTTACTTTCTTTGCGGCGGCAAAGAAAGTAAGTGCTGCCCCGCACAGGGGCGACGCCAATAGACCACTAAGAATACAAGGAAAGGCCAAAATTCTAGTAAAACAACCAAAACAAAAAAATAAAAAACCCAAAAGCAAAACAGAATAAAACCCATAAAATAATAAAAACCAGAAAAAGCAAAAAAGCCAGATAGTGAACAACAAAAAACCCCACATTTCACCAAAAATCGCCATAAAAAGAGAGCAAAAAAGCAAAAACCAACCGCATCCGTTATAGTCACTTTTTTCGCCGGCAGGAGAGGTGCATAGGAGAGTGACACGCCCATGAAAAGTGTGCATCTCCCCAAACCGCCGAAGGCAATAAAAGAGCCCCAACCGGCAACCAAACAGCAAACAAGCAGCCAGCACCCCGACAAGCAGGAGAACCCACCCCTATGAACGCCCGCGAACCCGCCTTTATCGCCGCCTCCCGCAGCAGCCGTCTGCGCCAGATGCTCACCAGCACCCAGCTCGAATTCATGATGGAAGCCCATAACGGCCTCTCCGCTCGCATCGTCCGCGAAGCCGGCTTCAAGGCCATCTGGGGTTCCGGGCTCGCCATCTCCGCCCAGTTCGGCGTGCGCGACAACAACGAAGCAAGCTGGACCCAGGTCGTCGATAACCTCGAATTCATGGCCGATGCCAGCGATCTCCCCATCCTCCTGGATGGCGATACCGGCTACGGTAACTTCAATAACGTCCGCCGCCTCGTCCGCAAGCTAGAACAGCGCGGCATCGCCGGCGTCTGCATCGAAGACAAGCAGTTCCCCAAGACCAACAGCTTCATCAACGGCGAACGTCAGCCGCTCGCCGAAATGGACGAGTTCTGCGGCAAGATCAAAGCCGGTAAAGACTCCCAAAACGACGAAGACTTCTCCATCGTCGCACGCGTCGAAGCGCTCATCGCCGGCTGGGGGATGGACGAAGCCCTGCGTCGCGCCGAAGCCTATCGCCAGGCCGGCGCCGACGCGATCCTGATTCACAGCAAGCTGTCGCGTCCCGACGAAATCCTCGAGTTCGCCCGCGAATGGGCCGGCCGCGGTCCGCTCGTCATCGTGCCGACCAAGTACTACAGCACCCCCACCGAAGTGTTCCGCGAAGCCGGCATCAGCACCGTCATCTGGGCAAACCATCTGATCCGCGCCTCAACTTCGGCCATGCAGGCCGTCGCCAGGGAAATTCACGCCAGCGAAACGCTCGTCGACGTCGAAGACCGCATCGCCTCCGTCAACGAAATCTTCCGTCTGCAAGACGCCGATGAGTACTCGGAAGCCGAAGACCGCTACCTGTCGGCTTCGCGCGCCTCGGCTTCCGCCGTCGTGCTCGCCGCCAGCCGCGGGGTCGGTCTGGAAGCCGTGACGGCGGATCGTCCCAAGGTCATGCTGCCGATCGCCGGCAAGCCGCTGCTGCGCTGGCTCGTCGACGCGTTCAAGAAGCAGGGCGTCAACGACATCACCGTGGTCGGCGGCTATCGCGCCGACGCCATCGAAACCGCCGGCATCAAGCTGGTCGTCAACGAACGCCACGCGGAAACCGGCGAACTGGCCTCGCTCGCCTGCGCCGTCGACGCCCTCAAGTCGGACACGGTCATCTCCTACGGCGACCTGCTGTTCCGCAGCTACATCGTGCGCGATCTGGTCGAAAGCGAAGCGCCGTTCAGCGTCGTGGTCGATTCGTCGCTGACCGAGCCGGTCAACAAGAGCGTGCGCGACTTCGCATGGTGCTCGTCGCCCGACGATCGTGGCCTGTTCGGCAACAAGGTACTGCTCAAGCGCGTGTCGAGCGAACTGCAGGACGCGGATTCGAGCGAAGCCAAGCTGCCGGACGGCCGCTGGGTCGGTCTGCTGAACGTGCGCGGCGAAGGCCGTGAGCGTCTGCACGCCGTGCTGACCACGTTGCGCGCGCGCCCCGATTTCGACAAGCTCGATATGCCCGCGCTGCTCAACGCACTGATCGAAGCCGGTGAAGCGATCGAAGTGCAATACGTGCACGGCCACTGGCGCGGCGTCAACGATCTGGAAGACTTCCGTCGTGCCGGCGATTTCGCCCACGCCCAAGCGCCGCTCGCAACGGGCGCCGCCGGCGGAGAGGCGCAATGATCGAGGCTGCACAGTTTGTCGAAGCGGCGCGCGAGCGTGGCTTCGACTGGTATGCCGGGGTGCCCTGCTCGTACCTGACGCCGTTCATCAACTACGTGCTGCAGGATCCATCGCTGCATTACGTTTCCGCAGCGAATGAGGGCGACGCAGTCGCGCTGATCGCCGGCGTCACGCTCGGCGCGCAGAACGGCCGTCGCGGCGTCACGATGATGCAGAACTCCGGCCTCGGCAATGCGGTGAGCCCACTCACGTCGCTGACGTGGACGTTCCGTCTGCCGCAACTGCTGATCGTCACGTGGCGCGGCCAGCCCGGCGTCGCCGACGAGCCGCAGCATGCGCTGATGGGCCCGGTTACGCCCGCGATGCTCGACACCATGGAAATTCCGTGGGAGACCTTCCCGACCGAAGCCGACGCCATCGGCCCGGCGCTCGACCGCGCAATCGCCCACATGGACGAGACCGGCCGTCCGTACGCGCTGGTGATGCAGAAGGGCAGCGTGGCGCCGTATGAGTTGAAGCAGGGCGCGAGCGGCGCGCGCCGCACGCCGTGCGTGCCGCAAACGCAGTGGCACGGGGTGGCGACGGATGCGCTGCCGACGCGTCAGGCTGCGTTGCAGCGCGTGATCGCGCACACGCCGCCGGAGTCGACGGTGGTGCTCGCATCCACCGGCTTTTGCGGCCGTGAACTGTATGCGCTCGACGACCGTTCGAACCAGTTGTACATGGTCGGCTCGATGGGTTGCCTCACGCCGTTCGCACTGGGTCTCGCGCTCACGCGTCCGGACCTGCATGTGGTCGCCATCGACGGTGACGGCGCCGCGCTGATGCGCATGGGCGCGTTCGCGACGATCGGCGCGTACGGCCCGGCCAATCTGACGCACGTGCTGCTCGACAACGGCGCGCACGATTCGACCGGCGGCCAGGCCACGGTGTCCGCCCAGGTGTCGTTTGCCGGCGTCGCGGCGGCTTGCGGTTACGCGTCGGCAGTCGAAGGCGACGACCTCGCCACGCTCGACGAAGTGCTCACGTCGCCCAAGCTCGACGGCCCGCGTTTCGTGCGCCTTGCGATTCGCCGCGGCACGCCCGACGGTTTGCCGCGTCCCACCATTACCCCGCCGGATGTGAAGACGCGTCTGATGCGCCACATCGGCACCGCTCAAGGAGCCTAATGATGCTGCTGCTCAATCCCGGTCCGGTGACGTTGACGGAGCGCGTGCGGCAGAGTCTGCTGCAACCTGACCTGTGCCATCGCGAAAGCGAGTTCTTCGATCTGCAGGAAGAAGCGCGCACGCGTCTGCTGGACATCTACAAGCTCGACCCCGCCGAATGGCAAGCCGTGCTGATGACCGGTTCGGGTACGGCCGCGGTCGAAAGCATGATTGCCGGCCTTGTGCCGGAGAACGGCAAGCTGCTGGTGATCGAGAACGGTGTGTACGGCGAGCGCATTACGCAGATTGCCAGGCAGTACCGCATCGCGCACGAAGCGCTGAAGCACGACTGGATGCAGGGCCCCGATCTCGAGCGGATCGCCGCACGACTCGATGCCGGCGAGGGCTTTACGCATGTGGCGGTGATTCATCATGAGACCACCACCGGCCGCCTGAACGATCTGCGGTCGCTGGCGGCGGTGTGCCGCGCGCGCGGCGTGCGTCTGCTGGTGGACGGCGTCAGCAGCTTTGCGGCCGAGGCGATCGACTTCGCCGACAGCAGCATTGCTGCCGTGGCGGCGACCGCCAACAAGTGTCTGCATGGCGTGCCGGGTGCATCGTTTGTGGTGGTGCGGCGCGAGGCGCTGAAGCAGGCGGCGAGCCGGACCTACTATCTGGACCTGGGCCGTCTGGCGAAGCTGCAGGATCAGCGCAATACGCCGTTCACACCCTCGGTGCATGCTTACTACGCGCTTGTCGAGGCGTTGCGCGAACTGGCCGACGAAGGCGGTTGGACCGCGCGTCACGCGCGCTATGCGGCGCTCGCGGAGCAGGCGCGCGCGGGTCTGGCCGAGCGCGGTATCGAGAGCGCGTTGCCGCCGCAGCAGTCGTCGGTGGTATTGCGGGCTTATCGCTTGCCGGCGGGTATCAGCTATGTGCAACTGCACGATGCGCTGAAGGCGCGCGGCTTCGTGATTTATGCGGGGCAGGGTGGGCTGTCGGCGGAGCTGTTCCGGATCTCGACGATGGGCAACATTCATCCGGCGGATGTGGAGCGGTTGCTGCAAGGGTTTAGCGAGTTGACGCGGTAAACCGCGCTGCCGCTAACTCCAAACGGATGTCCCGCGCAACGGAAGGCCTCCGATTGCGCGGGGTCTTGCCGTTCTTTCCTTTAGTTAGGAAAGCGAATGCTCGCTGACCTTGCTATAGGTCAAGCGACTAGGGCGAACGCGCATTCGAACAAGGGAAACGAGGAAACTGAAGCCCGTGCGGTCTCCACGCCGCACATATCGAAGTCCGTCAGCCAGATGCCGTCAAAGCCATCCCGCTCGATGGCTTGCGCCAGTTCGACCACGGTCATACCCACATGCACCCATCAACGCGATTGAGTTTTGACGACGGTCCAGGACCGTCGACACCTGCACTGCTGGACGTATTGCGCGCGAGCGCATGTCAGGCGCTGTTCTTCGTGCTGGGAAGCAAACTGGCGCAGGCGATGGACGTGGCAACCCGCGCGGTCCGCGAAGGACACGTGCTGGGTAATCACACGTATTCGCATGGCCGGCCGGGTGCGGTGTCGGATGCCGTGTTGAGCGATGAAATCGAGCGAACCGATGCGCTGATCCGCGAGGCCTATCGGCTCGCGGGCGTGCCGGAGCCGGCCTCGATTCCGTTACGGCTTCCTTATGGTCTGGAACCGCAGGATGTGCGCAGCGACGTGCTGACGCGCCTGAAGCGCAGCCACACGGGATGGACGGCCATCCTTGACGACTGGTGTCGGCCGCCGCCGCCGCCCCATGCGCTCGCGGAGAGCATGCGTCGGCATATCGCGGACAGGATGGCGCTAGGGCAGGATGTGCTGTTTTGCCTGCACGACGGTTCACGCTTCGCGGAAGCGCGGCCCGCGACCGTCGAGGCAGTGCGGTTGCTGCTCAGCGATCCGGGCTGGCAGACCGGCCCGTTAGCGAACGGGCGAGGGGCTGGCTAGTAACTGTCGCCAGCAGGCCAGGAAGCCCATGCCGGGACCTGGCATCCAGAGGCCGCGCTGGGCGGCTTCCAGATGGATCAACAACTGGTCCGCGCAGAACAGGTCCACGAGCGCGTCGCGTTTCAGGCGTATCAGCTCAGATGCCTCGTCGTCAGGCTGCAGTGCGGCGTAGGCACGCAGGCCCGTATCCCAATGCCGGACGTCGAAAGTGAAACGGTCTTCATCGGTCGCGTCGCGCGAGAGTGCGAATAGTGCAAAGGCGGCTTCCAGCCAGTGCGCGCCTTGCCCGACGTCGTCGAAATCGAGCACACCCGTCACCGTGTCATTGGCGAACAGCAGGTTGCCGGCGTGATAGTCGCCGTGCAGCCAGCGCGCCGGTCCGCGAATCCACGCAGCCGCCGCTGCCAGATGCATGCCGATACGCCGCAGCACCCCATCGTAGTGCTCCGGAAGGATCGCGGGCAAAGGCGGCGCCGGTCGTGAAGAAACGCGTGCGTAGCGCTCGTTGAGCCACGCGAGCGGATCGGACGCGTTCGCGGAGATCGTCGCCATCGCCGCATGCAGATGGGCGAGCGTATGCATCGCGTCGGCGATGGCTGACTCCGCCCCGTCAGGCAGACCGGGCGTGCCGTCAATGTGCTCGAACAGATGCAACCAGCTTCCGTCGTCGGCTTGCGCGTACGGCTGTGCGTTCACGGTCGATTGAAACCGCGGCAGCGTGGGCAGTCGCGGCGACGAGCCGAGACGATCCAGCATCGACGCTTCGCGCTGGACCTGTTCCGCGGATTTGCCGGGCCATGAGACGCGCAGCACGGCAGCGCGCGAGCCGCAGTCGATGCGATAGGTTTTGTTAGTATGGCCCGTCGATAGCGCCTGAATCCGCGTCGGCCGGATGTCCCAGTGCTTCATCAGCAGCAGTTCGAGTCTTTCCACGTCATTCATCATTGCATCGATCATGTCCGAGCGAATTTCGTCCCGCATGCGGGACATCAATATCGAATGGCTTACGCGCGCAGCCGAGTTCGACCATCTGTTCCATACGCGCTGGCTGGGTGAGCGCTTCTTTCATCTGCCAGGCGACATGCTCGCGATCCAGGAACTGATCTGGCGCGAACGCCCCGACTGCATCGTGCAAACGGGCATCGCGGCGGGCGGTGGCGTCGTGTTCTCCGCATCGATGCTGGAACTGACGGGCAACGCGGGCCGCGTCGTCGCCATCGAGCCGCGCCTGCGCGACGAGGTCAAGGCGCGTCTGCAATCGAACCGGCTGGCGCATCGCATGGTGCTGATCGAAGGCGAATCGTGCTCGGCCGCGACGCTGGCGTCGGTCCGCGAACAGATCGACGGCTGCGCCTCCGTGATGGTGATTCTCGACCTCACGCACACGCACGAGCACGTCCTGCGCGAGCTGGAATGCTACGCGGGACTCGCGACGCCTGGCAGCTACGTGATCGTCATGGACACCATCATGGAATACCTGCCGGAGCGGATGTTTCATGGCAAGCCTTACGGAAGGGGCAACAACCCCGCCACCGCCGCGCAGGCTTTCCTCGCTCGCGACACGCGCTTCGAAGTCGACGGCGATATCGAAGACCGCGTGCTCATGACGCTGTCGCCGGGCGGCTTCCTGAAGCGAGTTCGATGACCAGGCGCGCAGCCTGCGCCGAGCCGTCGCGCTGGTAGCTCGCTGCGATCTGCGCGGCTCGCTCGCGCAGCGGACCCGGGCGTAGCAGATCGCCGAGCGCGGTGGCGATATCCTGCACCGTTGCCTGCTCCAGATCGAGGCAACGTCCCGCGCCGGCCCGTTCGACGAACCACGCGGAATGGAACTGGTCGTTGCAGAACGGCGACAGCAGCATGGGGACGCCGCATGCCAGCGCTTCCATCACCGAGTTGGCGCCGCCGTGGTTGATGAACGCGTGCGAGCGCCGCAGCAGGGCCAGTTGCGGCGCGTAGCGTACGGCGATGACCCGCTCGTCCGCAGCCGGCAGCAGGTCGGTGTCGATCAGTTCGCCGACGGACAGCACGAGCTGCGCGGAGGTGGCGCGCGTCGCCTCGATGACTTTCGCAAACAGCTCCGGCTGGTAGTACAACTGGCTGCCCAGCGACATATAGACGAGTGGACGCGACGCGTCGATGCGTTCCCACGGAAAAGGCGGCTCGTCGCCGCGCGGGCCGGCCGGCAGCGCGGGACCGACCAGCTCGACGCCTTGCGGCGGCTCGCCGACGAGATCCTCGGTGGTGAAGGCGAGCGTCAGGTGCGGCGAGAGCACGTCGCAGCAGCGAAAGCGCGCTTCGATTCCATAGCGTGCGAACAGGCGGTCGCGTTCCGGCGCGAGCCATCGCACCGTGCTGAGCAGTTCCGAGTCGAGCGAATCCGGCAGCACCGGATTCAGCGAGTTCGACATCGCGACCCACGGCAAGCCCTCCAGCTCCGCGGCGATAGCCGATGCGTAGAGCAGCGGATCGATCACCACCACGTCGGGTCGCCACTGCCGCAAGATTGCGCGCAGGCCGTCCACCTGCGCGGGCGTCTGTTCGATCAGCAGCGTGTGAATCCAGCGTCGCAGCCACGCGGCGTCGCGAATGTTCGCGGCGAAACTCGCACCGCGCGACAGATCGTGGCGCTCGGGTGTTTCGCGCGGTCCGAGAAAAGCGAAGGCGCCCGCAGCATCGAGTTGTGCGCTGATGTCGGCGGGGGCGTAGAACGCGACTTCGCAGTCCGCCGCCTGCAGATGCTGGGCGGGGCCGATGCACGGGTTGACGTGTCCCTTTTCGGGCACCACGCAGAACAGGATACGTTTCATGGTCGTTTTATAGTGGGCGCGTGATCGCGCCCAGGTGGTCCAGGGTGAGTGTCAAGGTCGTCCACAGCACGCGTTCCGTGTCGGCTTCGAGCGTGGGAGCGGGCAGCTCGAGCGAGTCGGCCAGGGCGCGGATGCGGTCGCGCTCGAGCCACTCGCCGAGGTCCATCGCAGGCGCCAGCCGGCCACGCTTCGGACCGTGCACCAGCCGCTCCGGCAGGTGCAAACGTCCGCCGAGTTCGCGCAGACACTGCTTGTTCGGATCGGGTGGAATGCTGGTCAGATGCGCGACGACGTTCGGGTCCACAAACGGCGGACACAGGCTAACCGACGCCGCCCCGAACAACGCGTTGCATAGCGGCAGATAGTTGGCGGACTGATCGCGGCGCAGCACCTGGTCGGCGCCGTCGCCGGTAATGGCGAGTTCGATGCCGTCCTCGGCCATCGCTTCGGCCAATAGCAGCTTCGCGACCGGGTGCAGGTTGAACATCGGTTCTTCGACAATGTGCGTCGCCCTGGGCAGCGCGGCAACGAAGTCGGCTTCGCTCACCCGCACGATCTTCACGTTGGCCTGCATCTGCGTCGCCAGTTCGAGCGCGGCGTCCTCCTCGCAATAGTCGGGCATGCCGGTTGCCAGAATGTACGAGGTCACGTGCCGCTGTGCGCCGAGTTCGCGCAGCAGTGCAAGCAGAAGCGCGGAGTCGAGACCGCCGCTCAAGGCGAGTGCGACGCGCTTGCCGCTTTCGAGCGCACGTTGCAGCGAATCGCGCAGCACGGTCTCCAGATCGCTGGAGACCGGTTGGTTGAATGCGTCGCGTACTTCGAGGCCGAGCGGCGACTGGAGCAGGGCATGGCCGGGCGGAACGGCCAGCACGTCGCGCAACACCGTGCGTGCGACGGGGCGAGCGCCGCTTAGATAGCCGGCGATAGCGGCCACGTCGGGTTCGCCGGCGGCATGCCCCGATGCCAGGAGTACTTGCCGGATGCTGGGCGCCCACGTGCCGCTGCGCGGATGGTAGAGCAGGCGCTGGAAGCCGAAGAGATCTCGCGCGCCGACTATCATGGATAGCGCGCCTTCAAGGCGTCCACTTCAATGCGCCGCATGATGCGGTGGGGCGCCTGCGGCGCACTGCCGCCGTAGCAATGCATGCAGGCTTCGAGCGGCGCTTCGCGTTGCAGATAGGCTAGCAGCGCATCGAGCATGCCGGCGTCGTCGCGCAGCGGCAGACCGTCGGAGCGAAAGTTGCGCTCGCCCTGGTACAAGGTCTGAAAATGCGCCGGGCGCGTACAGGTATAAAACATGCCGTCCCGGATCATGTGACATCGTTCGCGAATCCAGCAGTCGTGATAGATGCGCTTTGCCTCGGCGATGTCATCGGATGGCTGCGTGCGGGTCATGCTCGAGAACGCGTCCTGTATCTTCCAGTTCAGACGCACGTCGAAGCGTGCTGCCTGGGCTTCGATGTGCGCGATCAGAGCGGGCGCGAGCGACGGCTTCGGATAGCGCGAGATGGTCAGCGCATCGACCGCTTGCCAGAAATCGTCCGTCATGTCGCCGAGTTTCAGGCCATTGGTCGTGATGGAGACCACCGGCGCGATACCTGTCGTGCGCACGCCCCGGATCACGTCGACGAGTTGCGGATGCAGCAGCGGTTCGCCGCCCACCAGCTTGAAGACGCGCGGATTCAGCACCTTGACGGCCTTGCGCAGGTCGTCGACAACCGACTCGGGCGTCGCATACCACGTGGGCAGCAGCGGCGACAGCGAACAGCATTCGGCGCAGGTCAGATTGCAGTGATCGACGATGTGCGCCTCCAGCGAACGCGTCTCTACGCGTCCTGCGGACACGCGATAGTGACGGTCCATGGGCGGTGGAAAGACATGCGTTCGTCCATCGGGCGACGTCGTGCTCACGGGAGCGTTCAGGTTCATGGGCGTCCTGCGTCCAGACAACGGGAAAAGAAATCGATCAGGCGGCCGCGCGCGCCGAGCATCGTCGAGACCATCTTCATCGCGCCGTGCAGATGCGAGGCGAAGCGCGGTGGATCGTTCAGCCAGCCTTGCACGACCCAGCGCTTGAGGGCGTGCTGCAGACAGGCGGCATCGACGGCCCACGCGATCCGGTCGGGCTGCAGCGGCCGGACTTGCAGATAGGCGCGTACGAACGCCACGGCGAGCTCTGGCGCTTCCAGCGGCAGATGATTAAGACAACGCACCACTTCGAATTCGCGCGGCGCACCGATTGCCGCTTCCCAGTCGAGGATGACCGGCGGCAGGGCGCCGTCGAACAGATAGTTGAACTGGTTATAGTCGTTGTGGATCGGATGCTGCGGATCGTCGGCGGGAAAGGCGTCGATGCTGCCGGGGTAGTGCGCGTCGAGCATGCGCAGGCACGCATCGACATACGTGCGTAACAGCGCCGCGTCGCCCTCGGGCGGCATGCGGTCGAGGGCGTCTAGCAGGCTGCGGCGGATGTCGTCGGCGTCGATGGCAGTGAGGCGCGCGCGAATCGTGTCGAGCGCCGGCAGCGTCAGCCGGTCGAGGCTCAGATGCAAGGCCGCGAGGCTCGCACCGAGCGCGCGCCACTCGGACGGCGTGAAGGTGTTGTAAGTGCGGAATTGCCCGGTTTCCCAGCGTGTGAGCATCGCCTGACCGTCGAAGCCGGTCCATGCCGGTTCGCCCGCTGCCGTACGTTGCAGCGCCTGGACGCGAAAGCGCGCGTCGCCATGCGTCGCCAGATGCGCGAGGACGGCGGCTTCCTTGTGCGCTCGCGTGTGCTGCTCGACGGTGTAGAGCTTGACGGCGAGGTCGCCGCTTTCGGTCGGCAGATGCCAGACGCGCTCGCTGATGCGGCGCGCGGGCCCGCTTTGCTTCAGCGCATAGGACTCGCAGATCGCGTCGAAGGTGGCGCGGGGTGGCTGGTCCATTCAGATCTGCTCGGCAGGGCCGTAGCGATACGGATGGCCGCTCAGGAACGTGTTGTGGCCGACATAGCGCAGCTTGTACATCGCCGGACGGAACAGCACTGAGGGATCGTTGCGGGCGATGCCGAGGAGCGGATACAGATCGCGGCGGACGAAGAAGGCGTTATTGCCCATGTCGTCGCAACACACCAGTTCGTAGCCTTTGCGTTTGGCGAGATGATGCAGCGATTCCAGGCTGGCTCCGTAATAGGTCGAGCCGTCCCATTCGTGCTCGGGGTTGAAGCACATGACCCAGCGCTCGGGCGGCGCGTAGTACGGGTTGTATTCGACGACCACGATGCGCGGCTGGAAGGCTTCGATGCCCTGCCAGACCCAGTAATCGTTGCCGTCGATATCGATCGACAGCAGATCGAACGCTTCAGGCACGCCTGCATCGACGAGCAATCGGTCCACGCTGTCCGGCTGGACGCGTTCATGGCGAAGCTGGACACCATCGGCACTGCCGTAGTTCGCCTTGAGTTTGCCGTAACGGTAGTCGCTGCCTTCGACCAGCAGCCCTTGCCATCCGCCTTCACGCAGCAGTAACGCGGTGTTGCTGTTGCGCATGCCGTCGCTCGCGCCGATGTCCACGCAGAAGCGGTTGGTCGGCGCAATCCGCTCCATCAGGCGCGCGAGAATGGGTTCTTCGCTGCCCTGGGCGTACAGGCTTTGAGCGAGACCCGACAGGTCGAGTGGGACAGCGGAGTCCTGCATGGCTGGTTGCGCGGCAAAGAGAGTTTTTGATCGAAGGGTAATGTACCCGAAATCCACTGCAGTCACGACCTCGGCGCGACCGCGGCCGCCGCCTGTATGCCGGTTGGATAGGGTCCATCGCCGCTGCGTTACGTAACGCTCGCCTGCGCGTACCGGTTACGACGGCCGTCGCGTGGCCGGATGCCATCCATCCGGCTAGCGGTGAAAGCGTTTTCGTCGATTGGATGAGGGCGGTTGACGTTGGCACGGAGTTCGCTTACTGGGAGCGCCACTTCCATTCGACCTTGCCTTGAGAAGAGACCGTCGCCGATGCCCGACCATAGCTTCGCCAAACCGCTCCTTAAAAACGCTGTGAAGCTCGTCGTCTGGGATCTGGACGAGACCTTCTGGAACGGGACGCTATCCGAAGAGGGCATCACGCCCATCGCCGAGAATGTCGAGATGGTCAAGCAACTGGCCCGCCGCGGCATTATCTCGTCGGTCTGCTCGAAGAACGAACCCGACCGCGCGTTGGCGGCTTTGCGCGAGCTGGACGTGCTGGATTACTTCGTGTTGCCCAGCGTGAGCTTTCAGCCGAAGGGCAGGTCGATTGCCGGCATTGTCTCGGCACTCCAGCTCCGGCCGGACAACGTCGTCTTCATCGACGACAATCCGTCTGTCCTCGCGGAAGCCGGCTACTGTTGCCCAGGCATGGTCTGCCTGGAGAGTCCACATCAGCTTGCTGCGTTGATGGACAGTCCGTTCCTGCAAGGTGCGCCCGACAGCGAGCTGACCCGGCTGCGGCAATACCGCCTGCTGGCCGAGAAGCAGAACCTCAAGCAAACAGAGGGAGGCAGCGACGAGCGCTTCCTGCGCGCGAGCGAGATCCGCATCGAGATCGACTTCGCGGTTGAGGAGAACATTGAGCGCATCGTCGAGCTCATCAATCGTTCAAATCAGCTCAACTACACGAAACGCCGCATCGAAACCGAAGAGGCGCGCCGCCGTCTGCTTGCGGACCTCCGGGCCTTCGGTTTCAACGCCGGCGTCGTGCGCGTCTGGGACAAGTTCGGCGACTATGGCATCGTTGGCTTCTTCATGACGCTGGCCACCTTGCGCGAGTATCGACTGGAGCACTTTGTCTTCTCGTGCCGCATCATGAATATGGGCGTGGAGCAGTACGTTTATGAATACCTGAACCGGCCCGGCATCGAGATTGTCGGTCCGGTCGCCAATCCCATTGAAACCTTCGCGAGCGTGGACTGGATCAAGGACGGTTCGCGCAGCGCAGTGATTTCCACGCTGCGCCGGTACAAGCTGGTTGTCGTCGGCGGTTGCGACATGCTTCAACTGTCGACCTACTGCTCGGCCGACTCGAGTGAATTCACGAACCGGCAGCAAAACGGCTTCATGAAGCGCCTCGACGATCCGTTCCTCATCCTCGACGATCCCGAGCGCGTCCGGAAGAGCGAACTGCGACCGTACATCCCCGCCTTCAACGCCGACGACATGCTGGCCCTGAAGCATGCCGCGCAGGAGGGCGACCTGATTGTCCTGTCGCTCTACCGGATGATGGAAGTCAACTACTTTCGCGGTACGGACGGCTTGACGGTTCGGCTCGACGAGGACGCCGTACGCGACATCCTGAAGTCCGAGCTTGCCCTCTGGTTCGTGCGGAATTTCAACTTCGTCCCGTCGAGCAACGAGGAGCGCCACGAGATCATTCGCATGGCCCTTCACACACTCTCGTCCTGGATCAAGCCGGGTGCGAAGATCGTGGTGCTGCTCGAAAACACCCGCAAACTTGAGAACAATCCGGACGAGAAGGCGCTTCGACAGCGCTACAACGCGTTCATCGTCGACATGTGCAAGGCACTTGATAATCTGACCTATATCGACGTCAACGCCGTCACGGGCATTGAGTGGCTTTTCGACGACGGCTTCCACATGCGTCGCGAGGGCTACTACGAACTGGCTCAGGCAGTGACCGGCGTCCTGGACGAGTCCCGGCAGGAATATCAGCCGGCCATGGCTCTAGCCAGCGTCGGTTGAAGTTGGGGCGCACGTCGTACCGGTCGCCCTCAACCCCCATCCTCAAACCGGATCTTTATCCGGCGGCCCCTCGGGCCGCTGCGGCTCGTCGTTGTGATGGCCCGGCGAGGGCGGCGCGAGCGGATCGCCTTCCGGGTCGCGCGTCGGGTCCGCAATGGGGTCGGGGATCGGACTGGTATGCATGCGGTCATTCATGACATCACCTCGCGGGATGGGAGCGGCGCACGGGCGTGCGGGACACGCTCAGCTGCCAGTAGTGTTCGGCGTTAAACACATCGTCATAGCCCTGCGGCCCGAACGCGCGCAACTGGCTGGCGTACGCCGCGACCGCCTCGCGCTTGAGCGACGTCTGGCGCCCGGCGTCGATCGTGTGATCCGCCGACGGATGGGCCGGCGTCGCCACGATGCCGCGTCGCTCCAGATCATCGAGGCGCGCCGCCACGACGCCCGGCTGGCGGCGGTGGATCGCATCCTCATACGCAAACCACGCGAGGTGCGACAGCCGCGGCAGGATTTCGCAGCAGGCGTCGAACACCAGCACGTGATCCGCATGGTGCAGGCCGAGCGGCATCAGCAGCGTATTCGCGGTCGAACGGTAAATGGTTTCTTCGAGCGCCGCCGCCAGCCGGCTGATCGACGGCGAGTCGAGATACTGGCCGTCGCGAAACGGCATGCGCACCGGCACCGCATCGAACAGCTCGAGCGCACGATTGTCTTCCAGCGTACGCGCATTGACCGATTCGTGCGCGCCAGGAAAGCCGGCCTTGCTGTCCCAATCGGTCTGCATATTCTGCTCGGGCGCTGCGGCGAACACGGTGCAGACGACGGCGTCGGAATGGGTGGCGAGCAACGCGCCGCAACTAAAGACGGCGTCGTCGAAGTGGGGCGAGACGATAAAAAGACGCGGGCTGGTTTCGCTCATGGATCGAAATGGGTTCTCGGAGGCGCGCGGGCGGCTGCATCCGGTATGTCGACGGGACAGCGTCACATCAGCTTAGACCGTATTGAAGCCGCTTGCGCAGAAGCTGGCCGTCGCAAGGCGTGTGCCTGACGGCGCCGCCTGAGCTAGCGTCCTGGCTGCGCCGGCGCTGACGCCGACGCGGCGCGCCGCTCACAGGCCGTGCAGATCCTCGGGCGTATCGACGTCGCGCAAAATACCGGGATCGTCGACATCGAGCCGTGCGACCTGATGCGTGGACAGCAGGGCCCGCGCGCCGGTGTCGCCGTCGAGTCTCATCAGGGCGTCGCGATGCTCCGGGCCGAAGCCGACCGGGTGACCGCGCTGACCCTGATAGAACGGCACGACGATCGAGGCGCCGCCGTCGAGCGTGCGCGCGACCGCTTCCACCGTGGCGACCGCAATGCGCGGCATATCGGCCAGCGCGACGATCCAGCCTTCCGAGTCGGCGCTGGCTTCGATGCCCGCCGCGAGGCTCGCGCCCATGCCGCGCTCGGCGTCGCTGGAGAACACCACGTCGCAGCCCGCGTCGTTCAGCATGCGGGCGAGCGCCTCGGAGCCGGGACGCACCACCGCGAGTACGTGCGACACGACCAGCAGGAGTCGATGAGCCGCCTCATGGGCCACGATGCCGCCGTCCGGCATGCGGGCGAGCAGCTTGTTGTGCAGGCCGTCCGGGTCGAAGCGCGACCCGTAGCCGGCGGCAAGCAGCACGCCGGTGGCGAGCGAGGCGTAGGCCATGGGGCGGCACCTGGAAAGGGAATGAGGTCGATTGTGCGGCGCAACCGGCGAGCAGGCAAGCACCAATATGTCGACCCCGTGCGTTCCCGCTCACACCTCCGTCGGCCTCATCACCTTGTCCAGCGTGATGGGCAGATCGCGCACCCGCACGCCGGTCGCGTGATAGACCGCATTCGCCAGCGCGGCCACCACGCCGGTCAGGCCAATCTCGCCAATCCCACGCACCCCGAGCGAGTTGATGTGCGGATCGGGCTCGTCGATAAAGCTGACGTCGAGCGTGCCGATGTCTGCATTCACCGGCACGTGGTACTCGGCAAGATTCATATTGACGAAGCGGCCGTAGCGCGCGTCGAGCAACGTGTCCTCTTCGAACGCGGCGCCGATGCCCCAGACCATGCCGCCCATCATCTGGCTGCGCGCGGTTTTCTGATTCAGGACCCGGCCGACGTCATAGACGCCCACAATGCGCGGCACTCTGATCGTGCCGAGGTCCGCATCCACGTGGACCTCCGCGAACACCGCGCCGAACGAATGCAGTGAATAGTCACTGCGCTCCTGGCCGGGCTTCACGCTGACCACCGCCTCGATGGGCTTGCCGCCGGCGCGCGCGAGAATCGCCGCCGCGGGGTCGCGCAACGACGCGTTCGCCCGGCTGACCACCCAGCCGTTCGCCACGCTCACATCGGACGAATCCATGCCGTGCAGCGGCGAGGCGGCGTCGGCCAGCGCGAGCGAGATCAACTGGTTGCGCACCTGCAGGCAGGCGTCGCGCACCGCCGGCGACACGCTCGCGGCCGACTGCGAACCGCCCGAGCCGGGTGCTTGCGGCAGGGTCGAATCGCCCAGCGCGAAATGGATTTTTTCGGGCGGAAAGCCGAGCGCGTCGGCGGACACCTGGGTCATCACCGTGTATGTGCCGGTGCCGAGATCCTGCGTGCCGGACGCGACCATCGCGGTCCCGTCCGGCAGGATGCGCGCAATCGCCGCGGCCGGGCTACGGTTGGCGGGATAGGTGGCGGTCGCCATGCCGAGGCCGATCAGCGTGTTGCCGGAGCGCATGGAACGTGGCGTCGAAGTGCGTCGCGACCAGCCGAATTTCTCCGCGCCGATCTCGTAGCATTGCCGCAGCGCCTTGCTCGAAAACGGCTTGTTCTCCTGCGGATCGACCTCCGCATAGTTTTTCAGCCGCAGCGCGACGGGGTCCATCTTGAGTTTCCACGCGAGCTCGTCCATCGCGGATTCGAGTGCGAACGAGCCGGTGGTTTCGCCCGGCGCGCGCATGAACGTCGGCGTCCCCAGGTTCAACTGCACGAGCCGGTGCGTCGTCAACTGATTCGGCACCGCGTAGAGCATGCGCGTGACCATGCAGCAGGTCTCGGTCCAGTCCTCGAACGTCGACGTGTTCGAGAAGCTGTCGTGCCGCATCGCGGTGAGCGTGCCGTCGTGGCGCGCGGCGAGCGTGAAATGCTGCTCGGTACGCGGCCGCGCGCCGACCGAACCGAACATCTGCGGGCGCGTCAACGCGAGGCGCACCGGACGCCCGGTCTGCTTCGCGGCCATCGCGCAGAGCGCCACATGCGACCAGGACGAGCCCTTACCGCCGAACCCGCCGCCGATGAACGGCGAGATCACGCGCACGTCGTCGGGCGAGACGCCCAGCGTTTTCGCCACGGCGATGCGCGCCCCGCTCACGCCCTGGGTGGAGTCGTACAGCGTCAGTTGCGGGCCATCCCAATGCGCCATAGTGGCGTGCGGTTCCATGGGATTGTGATGTTCGACCGGGGTCGTATAAACGGCGTCGACGCGCACGCTGCCGCTCGCGAGGCCCGCTTCGAAGTCGCCGCGCTGCGTGTCGGTCTGGCGGCCCTGCGGCGTGATCGGCGCGTGCGCATTCGCCTTGGCGCTGGTGAAGTCGAGCGCGCCAGGCGTGCTTTGATAGACGATGCGCAGTTGCTGCGCGGCGTCGGTGGCGCGTTCGAGCGTGTCGGCCACCACGACGGCAACGGGCTCGTTGCTGTAGTTGATCTGATTGCTCTGCAACAGCGACAGATGACGGCCGGCCGGCGGCGTCAGCGGCGGACGCCCGCCGTTGGGCAGGCGCGGCGCGTTCTGATACGTCATCACCAGCAGCACGCCCGGCAGGGATTGCGCGCGGCTCGTGTCGATCGACGCAATGCTGCCGCTCGAGATGGTGCTCGTCACCAGCACCGCGTGTGCCAGGCGCGCCTCGGGGAATTCCGCCGCATAGCGGGCCTCGCCGGTCACTTTCAGCAGGCCGTCGGTGCGGTCCATCGGTTGACCGACCAGTGGGGCATCCAGGTTCAGGTTCATGCGACACCTCCGGTCCGGCCCGCGGCCTGATTCACGGCGCGCACAATCGAGCGTTGCGCGAGTTGCACCTTGAAGCGGTTGCCGCTGAGCGGCTGCGCTTCGCCCATGGCGGCGGCTGCAGCGGCGCGCAGCGTCGTATCGGTGAGCGGCTTGCCGCTCAGCATCTGTTCCGCGACGCTCGCACGCCAGGGCTTATGCGCGACGCCGCCCAACGCGATGTGCGCAGTCCGCACCATATGGCCGTCCATCTGCAAGGCGGCAGCCACCGAGACGAGCGCAAACGCGTAACTCGCGCGGTCGCGCACTTTCAGGTAGTGGGAGTGGTCGCTAAACAGCGGCGGTGGCAGATCGACGGCGGTGATCAGTTCGCCGGGTTGCAGGGTGGTATCTACCTCCGGACGGTCGGCGGGCAGGCGGTGAAACTCTGCAATCGGAATCGTGCGCTCGCCGCGCAGACTGCTCACGCGCACCACGGCATCGAGCGCCACCAGCGCCACGCTCATATCCGACGGGTTCACGGCGACACATTGCGAACTGGCGCCGAGAATCGCGTGCGTGCGGTTTTGTCCTTCTATGGAGGCGCAGCCGCTGCCCGGCTGGCGCTTGTTGCATTGCGTAAAGGCCGTGTCGTAGAAGTAGCCGCAACGGGTGCGCTGCATCAGATTGCCGCCCACGGTGGCCATATTGCGCAACTGCGGCGACGCCCCCGACAGAAACGCCTGCGAGAGCAGCGGATACTGTTCGCGCACCAGCGCATGATTGGCGGCGTCGCTGTTGCGCACCAGCGCGCCGATGCGCAGGCCGCCGTCAGGCAGCGTGCCGATCGTATCGAGTCCGCGCAGGTGCGTGATATCGACGAGATGCACGGGCCGCTCCACGCCGCCCTTCATCAGATCCAGCAGATTGGTGCCGCCGCCGATAAACATCGTGCCGGGTTGCTGCGCCGCGCGTAGCGCGCTGCTGACGTCGCCAGCGCGTTCATAGGAAATCGCGTCCATGGCCGTGCTCCGTCAGGCGTTGCCGGTGTTGCCGTCGTGCACGGTGCGCACGGCGGCGACGATGTTGGCGTACGCACCGCAGCGGCAGATATTGCCGCTCATGCGTTCGCGGATTTCGTCGTCGGAGAGTTGGGGCGGACGGGTACGGACGTCGGCAGTGACGGTGCTCGCGGTGCCGCTATTGAATTCGTTGAGCAGCGCCGTCGCGGAACAGAGCTGCCCGGGCGTACAGTAGCCGCACTGAAACGCGTCGTGTTCGATGAAGGCGCGCTGGATCGGACTCAGCACGCCCTGGCTCGCGAGGCCTTCGACAGTCGTGATGGTTTCGCCTTCGTGCATCACCGCCAGCGTCAGGCACGAGTTGATGCGCCGGCCTTCGACCAGCACTGTGCACGCGCCGCATTGCCCGCGGTCGCAGCCCTTCTTGGTGCCCATCAGGCCGGCGTATTCGCGCAGCGCGTCGAGCAGCGTGACGCGCGGCTCCAGTTGCAACGCGTAAGCGCGGCCGTTGATGTTGAGCGTGACCGGCTGCGGCGGCTCGGGCGCGCGCACTTCAGCGGGCGATGCAGGCGCCGGCGGAGCGGCCGGCTGGGTCTGTGCATGTAGATGCGGCGCCACGCCGACGGTCGCCGCCGCGGCGGCGGATTGCAGGAAGCGTCGGCGCGAGGGTTGATCGGCAGTGGGGGTGGGTTCTTCGTCCGAACCCGGAGGGACTCGATTCCTGGACATAACGTTCTGTTTGCTCCATGAAAGGTCGATGCAAACCCGCGACGCCTCGGCAGTCCGATGCATGCGCGTACAACGAATCAGCCAGCAATTTCAGTGCCCCGTCCGCGCGTACCACGGCGCTGGCAGGTCGCGCTTCACTATAGTCAATGTAAAACACCATCAACCGCCGTTTACCGGGGCAAAAAGGAAACACAGTGTTGTGCGATACAGGTCAAGGTCTCGCGCAACCACACCAGCGCCGGGTCGGCATGATTGCGCGGATGCCACGCGGCGAACGCCGTGAAGCCGCGCGCCTCGAACGGCAGATCGAAGACGTCGAGCCGGTCCCGATGGCGCGCTGCAAAGCGCGACGGCAGCGTCGAGACATAGTCCGTATGCGCCAGCAATTCGGGCACCAGCGTGAAATGCTGCACCGATAGCGCCACCCGCCGCGTGCGTCCGAGCGCTTCCAGATGCTCGTCCATGAAGCCGTGGAAACTGCCGCCGCTGGTGGACGCGAGCACATGGTCGAGCGCGCAGTACGTGTCGAGATCGAGCGGTGCGGTGCCGCGTGGATGCCCCTTGCGCTGGACCACGACGAAACGCTCGTCGAACAGTTTGCGGGCGCGCATGGTGGCCGGAACCATCCGCTCGGAGCCGATCAGCAGATCGATTTCGCCGCGTTCGAGGCGCTCTGTCGTCGACGGCTGGTCCGCCACGATAAAGGCGATCCGCACGCCCGGTCCCGCGAGTTCAGGCAGGCGCTCCATCAACGGCAGGCCGAGCACCGCGGTGCCGTTGTCGTTGGCGGCGATAACGAAGCGGCGCGTGTCCGTGTGCGGATCGAAGGCCGGCTGATGGCGTACCACCACTTCCAGATTTTTCAGCGCCGCATGCAAGGGCTCCATCAACGCCAGAGCCCGCGCGCTGCGCGTCATGCCGCGGCCGGTCTCAGCGGGGATCAGCAGCGGATCGCCGAAGATCTGCCGAAGCCGCGCGAGCTGCGTCGACACCGCGGGCTGCGTCAGGTGCAGGCGCTCGGCGGCGCGGGTGACGTTGGATTCGGCGAGCAAGGCGTCGAGCGACACCAGCAGGTTCAGATCGATACCGCGGAGATCAATCATATTGATGGGTCACATTCCAGTAATTGATTTCAAGAATACGTAGCCGGGCCCTAGAGTTCAAGCGTGCCACCCACTTTGAGAACCTGACTGAGGAGTCAACCATGAAAGCCTGGATGCTCGATGAACCCGGCCAGCCGCTGGCCCTGCGCGAAGTCGCGCAACCGCAGCCGCGCCGTGGCGCCGTGCTGGTGCGGATGGAAGCCGTGCCGCTGTTGAGTTACACGCGCAGTTATCTGGAAGGGAAGCTGCCCTATGCCTATCCGCCGGGACCGTTCTCGCCGGGGACCAACGGCGTCGGCGTGGTGGCGGCGGTCGGCGAGGGTGTGGTGTCGTTGCGGGCCGGTCAACGCGTGGCCGTCAACCCGTACTGGATCGCCGACGAAACAGTACGCGAGCCGGCCCAGGCGCTGATCGGCCTGACGGCCATCAGCGCCGACAGCGGTGCGCTGATGGCCGATTTCCCGCACGGCACGCTGCGCGAGTTTGCCGAATTTCCGGCTTCGACGCTGATTGCGCTGGATGGACTGGACGACCTCTCGTCCGAGCGGCTGGCCGTGCTCGGCAAGTTCGCGGTGCCGTTCGGCGGACTGCGGCGCGGCCGGCTGGCGGCGGGCGAGGTCGTGGTGGTGAACGGCACGACCGGCTACTTCGGCTCGGCGGCGGTGCTGGCCGCGCTCGCCATGGGCGCGAGCCGGGTGGTGGCGCTCAGCAGGCGCGCGCAGCCGCTGCAGCGCCTGATCGAACTCGGCAAGGGGCGCGTCGTACCGGTCCTGTTGACGGGCGACGCCGCGCAGGACGTGGCGGCGATCCGCGCCGCGTCGGGCGGCGGCGCCGATCTCGCGTTCGACATGGTCGGCCAGGCAACCGATCCGAACGCGACGCTCGCCGCGCTGCGCAGCTTGCGCCGGGGCGGCCGGCTGGTGCTGATGGGCAGCATGCAGGTGGACCTGCCGATTGCGTATCAGGAGATGCTGCTGAACAACTGGGAGTTGATCGGCAACTTCATGTACACGCGTGCCGACTATCTGGCGTTGGTCGCGTTGGTGGCGTCCGGTCAGTTGCCGCTCGATGCGGTCGAGTTGCAGGCGTACCCGTTTGCCGGGCTTGAAGCGGCGATCGATGCGGCCGGGCAGATGGCGGGCCTGCAGTGCACGATGGTGGTCGCAGGGGCCGGGGAGGGCGCGTTGGCTATGTGAGCGTGAGCATTGGCCCTGGCGTTGGCGGTTGCCAACGCCAGGCTGTTGCGTTCAATGCGAGTGGCGCGGCACCTCCGCGCCGCGGCAGCCCACCAGGAAGTCGAAGTCGCAGCCCTGGTCGGCTTGCAGGACATGCTCGACATAGAGCTGGCGATAGCCGCTCGCATCCGCCGGTATCTTCTGCTGTGTTTCCGCCCAATCGGCCAGACGTGCCGTCAGCTCGTCCGCGCCGATGTCGAGATGCAACCGTCCAGCGAGGCAGTCCAGTTCGATCCAGTCGCCTTCGCGGACCACGGCGAGCGGACCGCCGGCGCGCGCTTCGGGCGACACGTGCAGCACGACCGTGCCGTACGCGGTGCCGCTCATGCGCGCATCCGACACCCGCACCATATCCGTCACGCCTTGTGCGAGCAGTTTCGGCGGCAAGCCCATGTTGCCCACCTCGGCCATGCCCGGATAACCCTTCGGTCCGCAGTTCTTCATCACGAGGATGGAGTCGGCCGTCACGTCGAGTTCGGGGTCGCCGATGCGCGCCTTGTAGTCGTCGAAGTTCTCGAATACCACGGCGCGCCCACGGTGCTTGAGCAGGGCCGGCGTCGCGGCAGACGGCTTCACCACCGCACCGTTCGGCGCGAGATTGCCGCGTACGATGCACAGACCGCCGTCGGCGACGAGCGGTTTGTCGAGCGGACGAATCACTTCGTCGTTATAGATCGGCGCTTCCTTGTTGTTGTCCCACAGCGACTGGCCGTTCGCGGTCAAGGCATCCGGATGCGGCAGCAGGCCCGCTTCGCCGAGGCGCTTCAGCACGGCCGGCAAACCGCCCGCGTAATAGAACTCTTCCATCAGGAAGCGGCCCGACGGCTGCAGATCGACCAGCGTGGGCGTGCCGCGGCCTATGCGCGTCCAGTCGTCGAGTTCGAGGTTCACGCCAATGCGTCCGGCGATCGCCTTGAGGTGGATTGCGGCATTCGTCGAGCCGCCGATTGCCGCGTTCACACGGATCGCGTTTTCGAAGGCCTCGCGCGTCAGCAGCTTCGACAGTCGCAGGTCTTCAAGCGCCATCTCGACGATGCGCATGCCCGACATATGCGCGAGGACGTAGCGGCGCGAGTCGACCGCGGGAATCGCCGCGTTGTGCGGCAGCGTGACGCCGAGCGCTTCGGCCATGCACGCCATTGTCGAGGCGGTGCCCATGGTGTTACAAGTACCCGCGGAGCGCGACATGCCCGCTTCGGCGGACATGAATTCATGCAGCGAGATCTTGCCCGCCTTCACCTGCTCGCTGAGCTGCCAGACAACGGTGCCCGAGCCGATGTCGCGGCCCTCATGCTTGCCGTTGAGCATCGGGCCGCCGCTCACCATGATGGCGGGCACGTCGCAACTGGCCGCGCCCATCAGGAGTGCCGGGGTGGTCTTGTCGCAACCCGCGAGCAGGACCACCGCGTCGATCGGATTGCCGCGGATCGACTCCTCCACATCCATGCTCGCGAGGTTGCGCGTGAACATGGCGGTGGGGCGCAGGTTCGACTCGCCGTTCGAGAAGACCGGGAATTCGACCGGGAAGCCGCCCGCTTCGAACACCCCGCGCTTGACGTGCTCCGCGATCTTGCGGAAGTGCGCATTGCACGGCGTTAGCTCCGACCAGGTATTGCAGATGCCGATGATCGGCTTGCCCTGGAACTCGTGATCAGGAATGCCCTGATTCTTCATCCAGCTGCGGTACATGAAGCCGTTCTTGTCGGCGGTGCCGAACCACTGCGCCGAGCGCAGCGCTCGTTTTTTGTCTGGCATAGTGCCCTCCTGATCCCACATTATAGTAAGACTATTTAGAGTGTTCACTAGGGTATTCACGAATATTTGCCGCAAAACGCGCACAATATAGTGTGACTATTGAATATGGTGGGGGCCGAGACATGCCGAAGCAGATTTCGATAGGCATTGTGGGCGTGGGCAAGATCGCACGCGACCAGCATTTGCCGGCTATCGCGGCAAACGACGGATTCAAGCTTGTCGCGTGCGCGAGCCGTAACGCGCAGGTCGATGGCGTGCGCAACTACAGGACGCTTCAGGAGATGCTCGCGGCCGAGCCCGAACTGGAGGCGGTCTCGCTTTGCGCGACTCCGCAAGTGCGCTTCGAGCAGGCACGCGCCGCCCTCGTCGCGGGCAAGCATGTGATGCTGGAGAAGCCGCCCGGCGCGAGCGTCGTCGAGGTGAGCCTGCTTGCCGAGCTTGCCCGCGAACACGGTTGCAGTCTGTTCGCTTCGTGGCATTCCCGCTATGCGCCTGCGGTCGAGGCCGCCCGGACATGGCTCGCAGGACACGACATCCAGTCCGTGAAGGTCCTGTGGAAGGAAGATGTCAGGAAGTGGCATCCGAATCAGGACTGGATCTGGCAGCCGGGGGGACTGGGCGTCTTCGATCCGGGCATCAATGCCTTGTCGATCATCACACGCATCTTGCCGCACGCGTTTTTTCTGAAGTCCGCCGAGCTCTGGGTGCCGTCCAACCGGCAGACCCCGATTGCCGCCAACCTGGATTTCACCGACGAACGCGATACGCCGATCCGCGCGGAGTTCGACTGGCGCCATGGTTCCGAAGAATTGTGGCAGATCGAGGCGACGACCGGCGACGGGGTTCTGCGCCTCGCGCAGGGCGGCAAGCAGATGCATATCGACGGCGTGGCTGTGGAGATCGGTCCGGAGCGGGAATACCCCGGATTGTACGAACGCTTTGGCGAACTGATTACTGCCGGTCATAGCGACGTGGATATCCGGCCGCTCGAACACGTGGCCGACGCGCTGCTGCTGGGCCACCGGCACGCGGTCGAGCCGTTCGTCGAATAAGCGGCGCCGCTGAAACGCCGCACAGCCCATACGCAGTCAAACTCAAGTTGTTAATTTTAGGAGACCTACATGAACCAGAAGCTTCGCCGTTTGACCTTGTCCGCCATGGCGGCCGCCGTCCTCGCGGTACCGTTCGCGACCCAGATGTCGGTACGCGCAGACGAACCGCTCAAGATCGGTTTTCTGGTGAAGATGCCGGAACAGGCATGGTTCATCAACGAACAGAAGGCCGCTAGCGCGCTCGGTCAGAAGGATGGCTTCTCGGTGGTGAACATCGGCACGCCGGACGGCGAAAAAGTGCTGGCTGCAATCGATAACCTCGGTGCACAAGGCGCAAAGGGTTTTGTGATCTGCGCGCCAGACGTGCGGCTCGGACCGGCAATCGAGGCACGCGCCAAGCGCTACAACATGAAGTTCGTCACCGTCGACGATCAACTGGTCGACTCCACCGGCAAGCCGCTTGCCGATGTGCCGCACCTCGGGATGTCGGCCATCAAGATCGGCAATCAGGTGGGCCAGGCGATCTCCGATGAAATGAAACGGCGCGGCTGGAAGCCGGAAGAGGTCGGCGCGCTGCGCATCACCGACTACGAACTGCCGACCGCCAAGCAACGCACCGACGGCGCCACGCAGTCGCTGCTCGCCAACGGCTTCAAGAAGGACAACATCTTCGACGCGCCGCAGAAGACCACCGATGACGAAGGCGGCTTCAACGCCGTCTCGCCGGTGCTGGCGCAGCATCCGAACATCAAGAAGTGGGTGATCTTCGCGCTCAACGAAGAGACCGTGCTGGGTGGCGTGCGCGCGACCGAGCAACTGCACATTCCCGCTTCCGATGTGATCGGCGTCGGCATCAACGGCGCCGGCGAAGCGTTCGCCGAATTCCAGAAGAAGGAGCCGACCGGCTTCTACGGCACGATCGCCGTCAGCTCGACGAATCACGGCAAGGAGAGCACGGAGAACCTCGTCGACTGGATCAAGACGGGCAAGCAGCCGCCTGCCGACACGCAGACCACGGGCAAGCTGATGGTGCGCAGCAACTGGGAGGATGTGCGCAAGGAACTCGGTATTTAAGTCTGCAAATGAACGTGCAATGAGCGTTCGCGTGAGCGTGCCGGCACGATTGGCAACGCTCACGGCGCGGGCGGGCGGTACACCGCCGAAGGATTGAACGGTCCGGCCCGCGCGTTGTGTTCACCAGCAAGAGGCATTCGATGACGGTTTCCCAACCCGACGCAGCGCATCTGGACTCCAGCGCCGGTTCCAGTGATACAGAGGCGTATCTCCAGCTTGCCGGCATCACCGTGCAGTTTCCCGGTGTACTCGCGCTCGACCAGGTCTCGCTCGACGTGCGGCGCGGAGAAGTGCACGGCCTGATGGGCGAAAACGGCGCCGGTAAATCCACGCTGCTGAAGGTGCTGTCCGGCGTGAATCAGCCCGCTGCGGGCACGCTCTCGCTGAACGGCGTGGTGCAGCAGTTCACCACCACCAAGGCCGCGATCGAGGCCGGCGTCGCGATCATCTATCAGGAACTGCATCTGGTGCCTGAGCTGACCGTAGCGGAAAACCTGATGTTGGGCGCGTTGCCTAACCGCTTCGGTGTGCTGGACGAAAAAGCGCTGCTCGCGCGCGCCATGCGCGAACTCGAGCGGCTGGGCGAGAAGATCGATCCGGCGCAGCAGGTGAAGTATCTGTCCATCGGCCAGCGCCAGATGATCGAGATCGGCAAGGCGTTGATGCGCGATGCGCGCGTGATTGCGTTCGACGAACCGACCAGTTCGCTGTCGTCGCGCGAGACGACGCAACTGTTCCGCATCATCCGCGCGCTGAAGGCAGAAGGGCGCGCAATCATCTACGTCACGCATCGCATGGAGGAAGTCTATGAACTCTGCGACCGCGTGACGGTGTTTCGCGACGGACGCCATATCGACACCTTCGAAGCCGGTGAGGGACTCGATCGCGACCGCCTGATCAGTTGCATGGTGGGCCGCTCGATTGCCGACGTCTACGGCTACCGGCCGCGCGCGGCAGGCGACGTGCAGCTCGAAGTAAAGGGGCTGCTGGGGCCGGGTCTCAAGGAGCCCGCGTCGTTTTCCGCGCGAGCCGGCGAGATTGTCGGCTTCTTCGGTCTGGTGGGTGCGGGCCGGTCCGAATTGATGAAGCTGATTTACGGTGCGGTGAAGCCGGCTGCCGGCGAGATCGTGCTGAAGGGCCGGCGCGTGCGTTTTGCGACGCCGCGCGACGCGGTGCGAGCGGGCGTCGCACTGTGCCCGGAAGACCGCAAGCAGGAGGGCATCGTCTCGATCGCGTCGGTCTCGGACAACCTGAATATCAGTTGCCGCCGGCACTTTAGCCGCTTCAACGTGCTCAACAGCCGCAAGGAAGCGCAGACCGCGAAGGAGTTCATCGCGAAGCTGGCGATCAAGACGCGCAACGGCGAGACACCCATCGGCACGCTCTCGGGCGGCAATCAGCAGAAGGTGATCTTGTCGCGCTGGCTCGCCGAAGAGATCGACGTGTTCCTGATGGACGAGCCGACCCGCGGCATCGACGTGGGCGCACGCAGCGAAATTTACGGCCTGCTTTATGGACTGGCCGAAGCGGGCCGCACCGTGATAGTCGTCTCGAGCGATCTGGCGGAAGTGATCGGGATCGCGGATCGGGTGCTGGTGATGAAAGAAGGCCGCATCGTCGGCGATTTGCCGAAAGCCCAGGCGACGCCCGACGCGCTGATCAAGCTTGCACTCCCGCGCTGAGGCCGGATTCACCGAATGGAAACAGACACAATGCAAACTCAAGACCAACCTACCCACACGGCTGCCACGAATCCGGCGGCGAACGTCGCGGCCCGTCCGCGCGCCATGCAGGCCTGGGACTTCATCAACAAGTCCGGCATCGTGATGGTCTTCATCATCCTGTTTGGCGTGCTTTCGCTGACGGTGCCGGACTTCATCAGCGCACGCAATATTCAGGGGCTGTTGCTTTCGGTCACGCTGATCGGTTCGATCTCCGTCACGATGATGTTCGTGCTGGCGCTCGGCGAAGTGGACCTGTCGGTGGCGTCGATCGTCGCGTTCTCGGGCGTGGTGGCCTCCACCCTGATCACCGCGACGCACAGCGTGCTGTTCGGCATCGCCGGCGGCGTGCTGGCGGGAGGCGCGGTTGGCCTCGTCAACGGGGTGCTCGTTGCGCGCTACAAGATCAACTCGCTGATCGTGACGCTGGCCATGATGGAGGTAGTGCGGGGCCTGGCGTACATCACTTCGAACGGCGATGCGGTAATGATCTCCGAAGAACGCTTTTTCGATCTCGGTGGCGGCTCGTTCCTCGGCATCTCGTATCCGATCTGGAGCAATATCGTCGGCTTCGTCTTGTTCGGATTCCTGCTTAAAAAGACCGTGTTCGGCAAGAACGTACTGGCGGTTGGCGGCAATAGCGAAGCCGCGCTGCTCGCGGGGTTGCCCGTCACGCGCATCAAGATCGTGGTGTTCGTGCTGCAAGGCCTCGTCACCGGTTTCGCCGGTGTGATGCTCGCGTCGCGCATGAGCCTCGGCGATCCGAAGACCTCGGTCGGGCTCGAGCTCGGCGTGATTTCGGCATGTGTGCTCGGTGGCGTCTCGTTGACGGGTGGGGTGGCGACCATCTCCGGTGTGCTCGTCGGCGTGCTGATCATGGGTTCGGTGCAGGACGCCATGAGCCTGCTGAACGTGCCGACCTTCTATCAATACCTGATTCGCGGCGGCATCTTGTTGCTCGCGGTGCTGTTCGACCACTACCGGCGCAGCAAGCGGGTAGCGTGAGGGCGCTTTCCTCGTCCGCTCGCTTACCGACGTAATGCCGGGTAATTCCGCTTAATCAACGTTAATCATAATTCGCGTATTCTTTTGAGTGGAATAGAGCGACCTGGATTTTCAGGTGATCGAATGGCGATTCGAGGGAATGATTTAAAGGAAAGTTGGCGAAATATTAGGAGGTGTTACCGGGGACCCTGCTGGCCGATATTCATGTCACGCTAGACCGGTCTGATTTCTCCGGGAAAGGCTTCCATTCAGGCACTTGGGGTGCGCTCGCGAGAGGAGCGCACCCCATTTCATTTGGGCTGCCGCAATGGTGCGTCTCATGCGCAATGTTACAAATAAAATAAATCCGACGGCATAAATGTGAAGCGTAAGGGATTCTGAAATACAGTATTGAGAAAATTGCGATATTCTCCGCCACTCGATAACGACCGATACAAGGTTCATGGAGAAGCAATGAAGAAATTCGTACTGTCCGGCCTCTCGCTGGCGATGCTTGGCGTTGCAGGCGCAGCTCACGCGCAGAGCAGCGTCACGCTTTACGGCCTGATCGACGCGGGCATCACCTACACGAGCAATCAGGGCGGCTCGCACAACATCCAGGAAACCAGCGGCACGGTGAACGGTAGCCGTTGGGGCCTGCGCGGTTCGGAAGACCTGGGTGGCGGCCTGAAGGCGATCTTCACGTTGGAAAACGGTTTCAGCATTACGAGCGGCAAGCTCGGCCAGAACAGCCTCGAGTTCGGCCGCCAGGCGTTCGTCGGCCTGTCGAGCGACCAGTACGGCGCCGTCACGCTGGGTCGTCAGTATGATTCCGTCGTCGACTACCTGGCGCCGCTTTCGCTGACCGGCACGTCGTCGGGAGGCACCGAGGCGGCTCACCCGTTCGACAACGACAACCTCGACAACTCGTTCCGTATCAACAACTCGATCAAGTACTCGAGCGTGAACTACGGCGGCTTCAAGTTCGGCGCCCTGTACGGTTTCTCGAACGATTCGGGCGGCTTCTCCACGAACCGCGCCTACAGCCTGGGTACCTCGTATAACTACGGCCCGTTGAACCTGGCAGCCGGCTACATGGAGTTGAACAACGCAGGCGTATCGCTCAATTCGAGCGGCGCAGTGACGAACGACGCCACCTTCGCGGCAGGCACGCAACGCACTTACGGTGCGGGCCTGAACTATGCCTTGGGCCAGGCGACGCTGGGCTTCGTGTTCACGCAGACCCACCTCGACAACGCAACCGGTATTGGCGCGTCGGCCTCGGGTACGTCGTCGGGCCTGACCTTGATCGGCGGCAGCGCAAGCTTTACCAACTATGAAGTGAACGCGCGCTACAGCTTCACGCCGGCCTTGTCGCTGTCGGGCGCTTACACGTTCACCGATGCGCGTATCGACGGCGTGAGCCCGAAATACAACCAGTTCAGCCTGCAAGCGGCGTATGCGTTGTCCAAGCGTACCGACGTCTACCTGATGGGCGTGTATCAGCACGTCAGCGACACGGGCGATTCGGGCCTGACCGCCGACATCAACGGCCTGAGCGCATCGTCGACCAACAGCCAGTTGGCGGCGACGATCGGTTTGCGTCACCGCTTCTAACGCGACGTTTCGCCTCGCGCAATGCAAAGACCCGGCACGTGCCGGGTCTTTTTTCATTCGAACATGCTGTGACGCGGTGCTTCAGCCGTCCTGGTCTTCGAGATCCGGGTCGAGCCGATAGCCGACGCCATAGATCGAGCGGATCATGTCCTGCCCCGGGCGGACGACTTGCAGCTTGCGGCGCAGATTCTTGACATGGGTATCGACGGTGCGGTCCGTCACGACACGGTGATCGTCGTAGAGCTGGCGCAACAGATGATCGCGCCGGTAGATCCGGCCCGGCGTGGACTGCAGCAGCGCGAGCAGTCGCAGTTCGATCGGCGTGAGCTGCAGGTCCTTGTCGTCGAGCCGCGCGACGTGCCGTTCGACATCGACGACGAGCGGTGGCTGCGGCGCGATTTCCGGCTGCGGCGTCGCGGCCGGTTTGCCGGCTCGCCGCAGGATGGCCTTCACGCGCGCGACCACTTCGCGCGGACTGAAGGGCTTGCAGACGTAGTCGTCCGCGCCGAGTTCGAGGCCCAACAGACGATCGATCTCGTCGACACGCGCGGTCAGGATGACCACCGGTATCGTCGAAAACGTCCGCAATTCGCGGCATATTTCGAATCCACCGCGTCCCGGCAGCATCAGGTCGAGCAGAATCAGCGCGGGCGGATGGGCGTGCACGAAGGGAATCACCTGCAGGCCGTCGGCGAGCGTGGTGGTTTGATAACCCTCCGCCCGCAGATAGTCCGCAAGCAGCGCGGCGAGCTTCGGTTCATCCTCGACGATCAGGATCGGAATGGTAGGGAGCGTGTCAGTCATGGTGAGAGGATTGAAGCGGAAAGCGCAGCTTGATCCAAAGACCGCCGAGCGGCGAACGCGCGGCCTCGATGGTCCCGTCGTGGGCTTCGACGATATGGCGGCATAACGCGAGTCCCAGACCCGCGCCGCCGCTTTGCCGGCTGCGCGAGATGTCGACGCGGAACAGGCGCTCGAACAGATGCGGCAACAAGGGTTCGGGCACGCCTGGGTAAGAGTCCTGAACGTCGATATGCAATCGTTGCGCGTGCACCGATACGCTGACGCATACCTTGCCGCCGGGATCGGTGTAGCGCAGGGCGTTTTCCAGCAGATTCTTCAGCAGTTGCGTGAGGCGGTAGGGGTCGGCCACGATCACCGCCGGCCGCTCGGCGATGGCGGTTTCAAGCGCGATATGCCGCGTATTGAGCCGTTCCTCGAAGGCGTCGGCGGCGGCTTCGACGATGCCCGCCGCGTCCACCGGCACCTTTTCGAACGACAACGCGCCGATATCGGCAAGGGACAGCTCGTACAGGTCGTCGATCAACTGGCTCAGCATCGTCACCTCCGTCTGCAACGACGTCAGCGAGGCGCGATCGAGATGGCGCACGCCGTCCTCGATCGCTTCGAGCTCGCCCCGTAGCACGGCCAACGGTGTGCGCAATTCGTGCGAGATATCGGCGATGAAGTTGCGGCGCGAGCGTTCCGCTTGTTCCAGCGATACGGCTAGCTGGTTGAAGTCCTTCGCCAACTGGTTGAATTCGTCGCGGCTGCCTTCCGGAACGCGGGTCGCGTAGTCGCCGCTGGCGAGGCGGTGGGTGGCGTCTGCGAGGCGGCGGATCGGCGCGAGGAAGATTCTTGCCAGCACCATGGCCACCACGGCGGCCAGCACCGCGGCCAATGCGACGATGATCCAGGTGGCGCGCAATTGCCGGACCTGGAAGCGGCGGTCGGCCGTATAAAACATGTTCTCGGGCGAGGCGACCGACAGCCAGCCCACCACCTGTCCCGCCACCTTCAACGGTTCGAGCGATGTCTCGGGCGGGGGCAATGGCCCGTTACTCACGACGGCATGCTTGTGCACGTCATAGAGCGCGCAGGGCGGAAGCGGTCCGAAGCCGCCGTGGCCCGCCTGATCCGGCGAATCGGGCGGCGGACCGTCGGGTGGCGGCATGTCCGAGCCGGGACCGCCGGGCCCTCCCGGACCACCAGGACCACCCGGACCGTCAGGACGGTTCTCCGCTCCCCACGGGCCACGCTGCGACGAGCCGATGTGCGCATTTTCGACGAATGTCCGCCATGCATTGCGGTCGTTACGCAGGAAGTCCCAACTGCCGTGCTGCGCGTAGGCGCCTTCGAGAGCCTTCTCCAACTGGATCGCACTGCTGGTGTTGCGCTCGCCGAGGTAGTCGAAAAAGCCGTTTTCGAAGCTCACGCGCATGGCCGCACCCATCGTCACCGCAATCGCGACGCACGAGGTGGAGATAGCCAGAAACAGCTTGGACGTGATGCCTAATTTCATGTGGATTCCCTGCGGCCACTTCTTCGAATGACCGCCTGCCCAGGGTCAGTGCCCGCCAATGCCGCGACGCTGCCGCAGCGGATGCACCCATCGGAAGCGGCGTATGGTGCCTGATTTTCGCACCCGCGTGCACCCGCCAATTCGTGTGGCGAGCGTTCTTCACAGTTTCTCCTTGGTTTCCCCATTATGGATGCGCATTTCCTCCCTACTATCGGCCCTGATGGTCCCGGTGGCCGTTTTGACTGCAACGCCCAACTGCAAGGTTGAAGCAGGGTCGAACCGGGTTAATTTTCACGGCAGTGTAGAGGGTTTCGAACGTGATGAACATGCGGCTTCTTGTGGTCGAGCCAGATCAGGCGGTACGTGATGAACTGCGTGCCCATTTTCACAGTGAGCACGTCGAAATGTCCGTGCTGTACAGCGCGAGCTTCCTGGTTCGGCGGGTCGAGCAGGAAATGCCCTCTGCGATCGTGATGCGGGCCGACTTGCCGCCCTCCGAGGCGCACAAGGCGATCCGGAATCTGCGCGCCGCCGGCCATGATCTGCCCGTCATCATGATCAGCAAGTCTGCCGACGTGATCGACAAGATCATTGCCCTCGAACTAGGGGCGGACGATTACCTGGTGGAACCCTTCGATCCCCGCGAACTGTCGGCGCGGCTCCGTTGCGTGATGCGGCGCCGCACCTCGGTGGTGTATGCGGCGCCGGAAATCCGCGATCGCTATTCGTTCGGCGACTGGCAGATCGACTTTGCGACCCGGCGCCTGATCAGGGACGACGAAGACGTCGGCCTGCGTTCGAGCGAATTCGCCCTGCTTAAAATCTTCGCGGTCAATCCGTTGAAGATCATGTCGCGCTCGAGCATCATCGCCTTGCTCGGCATGCGCGATACCGGTCAGACGGAGCGCGGTCTGGATGTATTGGTGTTTCGTCTGCGCGCGGTGATCGAGCCGGACGTTGGGAGTCCGCAATATATTCAGACCGTGCGTGGCCGCGGTTATATTTTTGTGCCCTGCGGCGAGGTGAGCGAAGCAGCCGACGCGCGCGAAACGCGCTCGCGCCGCGCCAAGCTCCAGCGCGTGCAGGCCGGCGCGGACCATGTGCAGATGAGTTAGTCGCGGGGAACACGCTCGTGGGATGGCAGGGCTGCCATGCGCGGAAGTGCATTCCGCGCGCGGGCAGCCCCGCTAGCCGTTATCCCTCGGCGTGTTCAATCGATACCGTGAAACACCGCGTCGTCCGGGCCGAGGTAAGCCGGCGGACGCCATGCCGCATCGCGCATGGAATGCTGCACCAGTTTCTCGACGCCGAGCAGCACCGCGAAAATCGCCATCCGCACCGGGATGCCGTTGTCGGTCTGACGGAAGATGGCGAGACGCGAATCGTGATTCAGGTCGACGCTCAGGTCGTTGGCGCCCGGGCGGCTGTCGCGCGGCAGCGGGTGCATGATCAGCGTATCGAGTCCGCAGACGCTGTCGACCAGCGCCTGGTTGATCTGGAAGTCCGGCGTGTAGCCTTCGAACGACTCGTCGGCAAAACGCTCTTTCTGGATGCGGGTGGCGTACACCACGTCGGCGCCGCGCAAGCCCGCGTTCAGGTCGTGGGTCTGTTCGACTACGTGATCGTTGCGCGAGATCTGTTCGACGATGTAGCTGGGCATTTCCAGCGAAGGCGGCGAGATCAGTGTGAACTTGATGCCGCGATACAGCGCCAGCAGCTTGACGAGCGAGTGCACCGTGCGCCCGTATTTGAGGTCGCCGACCAGCGCGATATGCGCACCGTCGACAATCTTGCCGAGGCGCGAGAATTCGCGCTGGATTGTGTACAGATCCAGCAGCGCCTGGCTCGGATGCTCGCCGGGGCCGTCGCCGCCGTTGATCACCGGCACGTTGGTGGCGCGCGCGAATTCAGCCACCGAACCTTGCTCCGGGTGGCGGATCACCAGCGCGTCGACGTAACCGCTCATCACGCGGCTGGTGTCGTAGATCGACTCGCCCTTGGCCATCGAGGAAAACGTGAAACCCGTGGTGTCGCACACGGAACCGCCGAGCCGGCAGAACGCCGCGCCGAAACTCACGCGCGTGCGGGTGCTGGCTTCGAAGAACAGGTTGCCGAGCACCGCGCCTTCGAGCACCCGGGAGATTTTGCGGCGCCGCGCGATGGGCTGCATGATGTCGGCGACGCGGAAGAGGGCTTCGACGGAGTCGCGCGAGAACTGATCCACGGAGAGCAGTTGCGGCTTGCCCTCGAACAGCATCTGGCTGGCGAGCGATTGTGAGTCTACGCTTTGCGTATATTTTTCGCCAGGCTCGCCGTGTACGACGATCTCCGACACGAAACGCTCGACAATCTCCGGCATGGCCCGCGATTCGGCCGAATCGTCCGGCAGCAGCCAGGTGTCCAACGCCCGGCGCGATACGCCGATGCGGCTCGCGAAGGTATCGCGGGTCATATTCAGGCGGCGCATGGCGTCGCGGAGGAAGGCTTGTTGCGGGACGCTCATGCAGGTCACCTCGGTCAGGTTAATGTACGCGGTGCGTATATTAGTTCGGCGGTGGAAGAAGTCAAGCAATTTTGGCAAATCCCGCCAAGGCCGGTTACACTGCCGGACATGGAAACCGGCCGACTGCTCCGCTCAACCGCATCCCGCCTCGCGCTCGCGAGCGTGGTGTGTGCCTGCGCGGCCGCCAGCGCCAAAGCCAAAAAACAGCTGCTCATCTGACCGGAGCCTGCTGTTCCGTCAGATGTGCGACGGAACAGTCACCCAGGGCCCGCGTTTTCTTCCCGCTTTTGACCTCTCCCTCGCAACGCTGAACGGAATCGATACGGTCGCGTTCGAGGTTTAGTCATGTCTATCTTTTCGGGTATCTGGGTTCCTGTTGTCACGCCGTTCGCCGACGGCGCCGTCGATCACGTCGCGCTGCGCCGGCTGGTGCGTTTCTATGCCGATGCGGGCGTCGCGGGTCTGGTCGCGCTCGGCACCACCGGCGAGCCGGCGGCGCTCGAGGCCGCCGAGCAGGACGCGGTGCTGGCGACCATCCTCGCCGAAGCCGGCGCGTTGCCGGTGCTGGCGGGTGTGGCGGGCAACCAGGCCGCGCATCTGCGCGAGCGTATAGCGCAGTTGAACGAGTTGCCGGTGGCCGGTGTGCTGATCTCGGCGCCG
Organism: Paraburkholderia sp. GAS38; assembly: GCF_050434965.1. NCBI lineage: Bacteria > Pseudomonadati > Pseudomonadota > Betaproteobacteria > Burkholderiales > Burkholderiaceae > Paraburkholderia > Paraburkholderia sp. GAS38. Next base: position 343,176 of record NZ_JBNDJO010000003.1, read on the forward strand.
TATTACATCCGGCCTTCGCAGGCGGGACTGATCGAGCACTTCACCGCGCTGGCCGATCTCAGCGTCAAGCCGGTCGTGCTGTACGACATTCCGTATCGCACCGGCGTGCGTCTCGAACTCGCAACGCTGCTGACGCTGGCGGCGCATCCGCGAATTCAGGCGGTGAAGGACTGCGCCGGTTCGCTCGACACCACGCTGGCGCTGATCCTCGACGGCCGCCTGCAGGTGCTGGCCGGCGACGACATCCATCTGTTCAATACGCTCTGCCTGGGCGGCAGCGGTGCGATTGCGGCGTCGGCGCACGTGCATCCGGAGCGCTTCGTGGCGCTGTACCGTGCGCTGACGGAGGGCCGCCTCGAAGAGGGCCGGGGGATTTTTCATGGGCTTGCGCCGTTGATCGGGGCATTGTGTTCGGAACCCAATCCCGGCCCGGTGAAGGCGGCGCTCGCGAGCCAGGGGTTGATCCGCGACGAACTGCGTGCGCCGATGACGCGGGCGACGGACGCGCTGCGCGAGCGTCTGCGCGAACTGGTGGCGGCTTGAGGGCAAACGCGTGGATGGGCTGGGTAATTGATTCGGTATCCTGTGAAATGCAGAAGCCTCTCGCTCATTAGGCTTCCGAATTTGAGATGATGTCCGGCGGGACAGAGGGATAATTTGCGCCCTTCTTTCCTCTCATGTCGGCGCTTGTCCGACTCACGTTGCATGCCGGCTAGCACCTTCTTCGCTGCTGATGTCTTCCCTCCTTCGTCTGTGTGCCGGACTCGCCCGCGCCGTTGCGGGTCCGTCAAGCGCTGCGCGCCGCGGACGGGGAGCCGCTGATGGCTTCCATCCTCGGCGCCGGCAGCCGGCTCAGCAGCGGCGAGATCCGCTTCGTCACCCGGCGCACGGCGTTGAGCATCGCCATCGCGGCGGCGGTGGGTGCGGCGGCGCTGTCGCTCGCAGCGGGCATCGCTATCGGCCTCTATCTGCCCACGCATCGTGCGGCGGGTCTGGGCAGCGAGGCCGTGAGCCGTGTCGAGCACAACTATGCGATCGATCAGCTCGGCAAGCTCGATGCGTCAGTGGCGCAGATCGAGCCGCGGATCGAGCGCTTGACGAACGAGGTCGGCGCCTTGCGCGATTTCGAAGCCCGCCTGAACACGCCGAAAGCGCCGCCACGCGCGCCTGCCAACCCGGCGGATCAGGACACTTCCGACGCCGACGGCGAAGGCGGCCCGTCGCTGCCGCCGCAGCGCTGTGTCGAAGTGGCGACGCAGTCCTCGCGCGACGATGCCGCTACCACTCGCCAGCAACTCGAGTGCATGAGCGCGACACTCGCCGCGCTCGAACATGCAACCGACCTCCACCAGGTCGCGTTCAACGCGTTTCCGGGCCGCATGCCGGCCGACGGCGCGCGCTTCGGCTCGCCGTTCGGCAACCGCGTCGATCCGTTCACGGGCAGGCTCAGTTTCCATCCGGGCGTCGATCTGGTCGCGCAAAGCGGTACGCCGATTCTCGCCGCAGCCGGTGGCCGCGTGATCTTCGCGGGGCCGAAGGGCGGCTACGGCAACGCGGTCGAGATCGATCATGGCAACGGCCTTATCACGCGCTACGGTCACGCCTCGCGCATCCTCGTGCATGAAGGCGATCTGGTGCTGCCGCGCCAGCATGTCGCCGATATCGGCACCACCGGCCGCTCGACCGGACCGCATCTGCACTTCGAAGTGCTGGTGAACGGCGCCCCGGTCGATCCGACCGGCTACCTTGCGCTGTTCGGCGCCCATCCTCATGGTTGATCTTCGTTCGACCCGCGCGGCGGGCAGTCTGACGCAGCGCGTCTACGCGTTGCAGCCGGTGCGTCCGCGTGCCGTGCGCGTCGCGCTCTGGGCTGTCGTCTGCGCATGCAGCGTGGCCGTGGGCGCCGCGGCGATGAGCGGCTACGCGACCCGGCGCGCTGCGTTGCCGGCCGCATGCGCGAGCACGCCGGTCTCGCCGGACGGCGTGCAAGCCGAACTCGAGCGCACCCGGCTTGCGCTCGCGCAGGAGTCGACGGCGCGCGCGGCCGTCCAGAAGGCCGCCGACGCCTCAGCCGCCGAAGCGGCGCGTCTGAATACCGAATTGCTGTTTCTGCGCGGCCAGAGCCAGAAGCACCGTTGACCGTGCCATTTGACGCACGGTTGAACCGGCAAGCCGGCGCGTCGCCCGGTCACGCATGCCGCGACGAATCGTTCCACTCATCAGTTAGAGACCCGTTATGTTTAGCAAGAAGAAAGCCACGAGCATCCAGCACACCAAGCTCGCCACCCTGATCGCCCACGACGTGCGCATTACCGGCGACCTCGAATTCAGCGAAGGCCTGCGCATGGACGGCCACGTGCATGGCAATGTCAGCGGCAAGGCGGGCACGCAGACATTGCTCGTGCTGAGCGACCGCGGCTCGATCGAGGGCAACGTGCATGGCTACGACGTGGTGGTGAACGGCAAGATCGTCGGCGACGTGATTGCCGATCATTTCGTCGAGCTGCAGCCCAACGCGCATGTGACCGGCAACATCCAGTACCAGCAACTGCGCATGGATTGCGGCGCGTCGGTGGACGGCAAGCTGACGCGGCGCGACCCGGCGCTTGCGCCTGTTATGGTCGGCGGTGCGGCGGTCGACTCCGAACCGCAACCGGTTTGAGCGCCCGAGTCCCTTCGCTTTAGCTCGCCCGCTGCATGGGAACGCTCCGCTCGGGCAAGTCGGCCCGATCGGGTAAATCAGGCAACTCGCGCGACTCGCGCGGCGGATCGGAGCGCAGCGCCGGATTGAGCGGATTGGGCCGCTGTGCGGCGCCCTTGTCGAGATTCGCGAGCATGCCTTGCTCGGCGATCAGATGCTGCAAGGCGAGCACGATCAGGCCGATGACCAGCAGCAGATCGCCCGCAAACACAACGGCATATACCGCCGACGTGGTCTGCGGGTTGCCGAGCAGGAGCGAGGCGTTGCCGCGATGCAGCAGCACCAGCGTCAACGGCACCGCGGCATTGAGGCTGGCAATCACACTGGCGATCGCCACCAGCATGCGCGCCGGTCCGAGATCGGGGCGGCGTCTGCGGCACACCTCGTAGAGCGTCAGGGCGCGGCACGGCAGGAAGAACAGCGTGAGGAGCGCGGCGCGATAGACCGGCGGCGCCTTCAACGCATGCGCAAGCGAAAACAACGCACAGAACAGTGCGGTGACGGCGAAGCCTTTGCGCAGCGAGGCGGATTCGCCGAACAGGACGCGCGTGCCGGTCCACACCAGAATCCGCGCCTGCAGGGCAAGGGTGGCCGTTGCGATCAGCAGCAGCGTGGACGGCCACACCGAATGCAGTCCGAAACAGGCGGCCGCCGCGCTCATCATGAAGAATGACGCCGACCACAAGCGAAACGCCGCGACTCGCGCAAGGATGCGCGAGAGTGCCGCCGTCACGATGCCGCTACAGAGGAACGTCATCAGGCAAAGCGAATTGAACGTCGCTACATCGAATTTCATGAATTCTCCAGCGGGCGAAACCTGTGTGCCGCAACGCGTCGTTCGAAAGCGGTTTGCGCCGGACTCCGGCGGCCCGATCGAATCGGCGCTCCGCCTGCCGACCTGCTGCCCATACCGTCTACACCACGGCCATCCGTGCCTTCAGTAAAGCGCTGAAGGCATCCGCCGCCAGCGGTTTGCCGAGCAGAAAGCCCTGCATCTCGTCGCACATCATGGCTTTGAGCTTGCCCAACTGCGACGCGGTCTCGACGCCCTCGGCCACCACGTCCATGTCGAGCGAATGCGCAAGCGCGATGATCGCCGACACGATTGCCGTGCCTTCCGGACCTTGGTCGTCGAGACCGCTGGTAAAGAAGCGATCGATCTTCAACTGCTTGACGCGGAAGCGCTGCAGATACGCGAGGCTCGAATAGCCGGTGCCGAAGTCGTCGATGGCGATCTCAAAGCCGCTCGTCTGAAATTCGCGGATCATCTCGATCGTGCGGGGCGCATCCTGCATGGCGACGGTTTCGGTGATCTCGAACATGATCCGGTCGCAGTCCACCTGTTCGGCCTGCACGATCTCGAGCACGTTGGCGACGAGATTCGGCTGCGATAGCTGGCGCGGCGACAGGTTGATGGCGATCTTCATCGACGGCAGCCCGGCGTCGACCCAGCGGCGGATCTGCCGGCACGTCTCGCGGACCACCCAGTAGCCGATCTGCACGATCTGGCCGGAGCGTTCGGCAATCGGAATGAACTCCATCGGCGCCAGCACGCCGAGCAGCGGATGGTTCAGGCGGATCAGCGCCTCGGCGCCCGCCAGTTCATTGCTGTCGCCGCGGAATTTAGGCTGGAAGTGCAGGGTGAAATGGCCCGCGGCGAGCGCTTCGTGCAGCGCATGCTGAATTTGCAGCGTGCGTGTGGCCGCTTCGTTCATGCTCGCCTCGAAGAAGCGATATGTGCTGCGTCCCGCGCGCTTGGCTTCGTACATGGCGGCATCCGCGTGCTTGAGCAGGGTGTCGACCGTGTCGCCGTCCTGTGGAAACAGCGCAATGCCGATGCTCGGCATGACCTGCAACGGCTCGCTGTCGCTCCATACCCCTTCGCGCATCCGTTCGAGCACGCCTTCGGCGATCATCCCGGCGTCTTGCTGCGCGAGCAGATTTTCCGACAGCACCACGAATTCGTCGCCGCCGAGCCGCGCCACCGTGTCGGTAGCGCGAACGCAGGCCTGCAGGCGTTGTCCGAAGGCGGCGAGCACCTGGTCGCCGGCCGAATGACCGAGCGAGTCGTTGATAGTCTTGAAGCCGTCCAGATCCATGAACAGGATCGCGAATATGTTGTGACGGCGGCGCGCCAGTTCGATGGCGGTTTCGATCCGCTCAGTGAGCGTCGCGCGGTTCGGCAGGCCGGTCAGCGTGTCGAGCGTGGCGAGGCGCACGATCTGGCCGTTCAGGTTCGAGACGGCGCTCACCAGAAAGGTTGTGCGCGCATCGAAGCGCGACAGCATCAGCGTGACGATCAGGATCGAGAAGGTGAAGAGGGTCACCGCCGTGGCGAGCCACTCGGTGTTGACACCCTTGGCGGCGCCGCAAATAGCGCCGACGGGAAAATCCGCCGCCATCATGCCGGCATAGTGCATGCCGCTGATCGCCACGGCCATGACCAGCGCTGCGCCGGAGCGCGTCCACTTGACGTTGCGCTCGGCGTCGTCGCGCAGCCTGCGGGCAATCAGCAGCGCGGCCATCGAGGCGGCGACCGCAATCGCAAGCGACGCGGCAAACCACGCCGGCTGGTACTGGATACCGGGTTGCATGCGCATGGCCGCCATCCCGGTGTAGTGCATCCCCGCAATGCCGATTCCCATCAGCACGCTGCCGCTCACCAGGTGAACCGGCGTGAGCCGCGCACGTGTGGTGACGAGCAACGCAAAATACGACACCACCACCGCGATGGCGAGCGAGTCGCCCGTCAGCGCGAAGTCGTAGCCGAGTGGAATGGGCAGCGACAGCGCCAGCATCGCGATGAAATGCATCGACCAGATGCCGACACCCATCGCGGCTGCGCCGCCGGCCAGCCACGCGTGCCGCAGTCGTGACGACGCCAGCAACGCGATGCGTCCGGTCAGGTCGAGGGCGGTGTACGACGCAAGCGCCGCGACGATGAACGACACCGCCACCAGCCAGAAGTTGTATGTGCCAAGCATGTTTAGTCCAGCCGTGTAAGGAGAGACGGCTCAACTGGTTATCGACCGATGGCAGGTTTTGTTTAATTAATTTGCGTGAAGCGGTGCTCGGTTTTGCGAGGAGGCCACGTGGCCGCTGCGATTTAACAATTCAACCCGTTTTTGACCGGTACCTTGCATAAACAAATAGACGCTGATACTGTCTGGCCCAGACCAAATAGGCGTTCTAGCTCCATCTATCTATTGTGCATAGCAAGGTTCCTTGCTATGCACGGCACGTCCTGCGGACAACGATGAAGACGCAGTTGAAGAAAGGGGCGCTCGATATGTGCGTGTTGGCCGTTCTGGCGCGCAGGGACAGTTACGCCTATGAACTGGCGTCGACGCTCGCGACCGCGATGGACATGGGCGAAGGCACGATCTATCCGTTGATGCGCCGTCTGCAGGCCGAGTCGTGCGTGTCGACCTATGTCGTCGAATCGACTTCGGGGCCGCCGCGTAAGTACTACTCATTGACCGGCATCGGCCGTCGCCGATTGCTGGAAATGCAGGCGGAGTGGCGCAGTTTTGTCGACGAGGTCGACGGCGTGTTGCGGCATCAAATTGAGCAGTAGGCGGCGATCGGTGGAAGGCCCCGGGGGCATCGGGGTTCGGTCGTTTTCATTCAGTCAAAAAGTAAAAGCAAGCAGGCGATATGGCTCTCTTCCAGTGTCTTGATGTGCATGGGCGATGTGCGACGCGCCCAGGTTTCTGCCTCGGCTCGATGCTCCTTCTGTTGACGCTTGCCGGATGCGCAAAACATCAGGCCGGCGGTGCGGGCGATGCGGCATCGGCAACCGAAGTCGGTGTGCTGGTCATGGCGCCGCAAAAGATCGTCGAGCGCACCGAGTTGTCCGGACGCCTGTCCGCACTCAATGTCGCCGACGTGCGTCCGCAGATTTCGGGCATCGTGCAAAAGCGGCTGTTTACCGAAGGTGCCGACGTCGCGGCCGGGCAGCCGCTTTACCAGATCGATCCGGCGGTCTACCAGGCCACCTACGATCAGGCCCGCGGCGTGCTGGCGAAGGCTGAAGCGGTGTTGTCGGACGCGAAGGCGAAGTCGAGCCGCTATGCGGAGCTGGTCAAGATCAACGCGGTGAGCAAGCAGGACTACGACGACGCCGTGGCCGCCGTGAACGAAGATCAGGCCGACGTGCTGGCCGATCATGCCTCGCTCGAGTCGGCGCGTATCAATCTGGGCTATACGCGCATCACGAGTCCGATCTCCGGGCAGATCGGCGTGTCGAGCGTGACGGCCGGCGCGCTCGTCACGGCGGAACAAACCACCGCGCTTGCGACGGTCCAGTCGATTGACCGCATGTATCTCGACGTGACCCGTCCCAGCATCGATTGGTTAAGACTCCGAAAGGCATTCAATGCGGGTCATCTGAAGCGGGTGGGCGCGCAGGGCGCGGCCGTGCATATCGTGATGGAAGACGGCTCCGATTACGCGCAGCCGGGCACGCTGGCCTTCTCGGACATCACCGTCGATCAGACCACCGGATCGGTCACGCTGCGCGTGGTGGTGCCCAATCCCGAGCACGAGCTGCTGCCTGGGATGTTCGTGCGGGCCGATCTGGAAGAGGGGGCCGACGACCAGGCCATGCTGGTTCCGCAACTGGCCGTCACCCGTACGCCGGACGGTCAGGCAACGGTCTGGCTGGCCGGCGCCGACGGTAAGGCGCACGCGGCGACCGTCAAGGCCGAGACGGCCTACGGCGACCGCTGGATCGTTTCGCAGGGCCTGAAAATCGGCGATCGCGTGGTGATCAGCGGCGCCAGCCAGCTTCAGGATGGAGCACCGGTCACGGTGACCGACACGCATGCCTCCAACGCGCCCGCGGCTAGCGGTGCAGCAGTACACGGTTAACCGGGGAAGAAATGGCACGTTTTTTCATCGATAGGCCGGTACTGGCCTGGGTCATCGCGTTCGTCATCATGATCGCCGGCGTGCTGGCCGTGCGTTCGATGCCGATCGAGCAATACCCGTCGGTCGCGCCGCCCGTCATCCAGATTGTCGCTACCTACCCGGGGGCATCGGCCGACACCGTGGCCGCCAACGTCACGCAGGTGATCGAGCAGAGCCTGAGCGGCATCGATCACCTGCTCTATATGTCGTCGACCAGCAGCAATGCCGGCCAGGCCACCATCACGCTGACGCTCGAACCAGGGGCCAACGCCGACATCGCGCAGATGCAGGTGCAAAACAAGGTGAGCCAGGTGTCCGCCTTGCTGCCGCTGGTGGTCGAGCAACAGGGCATCAACGTTTCGAAAGCGAGCAGCAGCTTTCTGATGGTGGTGTCGCTGTCGTCGCGTAGCGGGCGGCTGAACTCGATCGAACTCGGCAATCTGCTGGCGAGCCAGCTTCAGGACCCCATCACCGAAATCAACGGCGTCGGCGGCGTGAACCTGTTTTCGCCGCAGCACGCGATGCGCATCTGGTTGAACCCGCTCAAGCTGCATAGCTTCGGCTTGACGGCGAGCGACGTGACGACCGCGATCGCCAACCAGAACGTCGAGACCTCGGTCGGTGAACTGGGCGGGTCGCCGGCCACCGCATCCCAGGCGATCAACGCCACCATCACCGCCTCGAGCCTGATGCGCAACGCGGAGCAGTTCGGCGACATTCTGCTGCGCGTGAACAGCAACGGTTCCAAGGTACGGCTGAAGGACGTCGCACGCGTCGAGGTGGGCGGCGATACCTACGACATCGTGTCGCGCATGGGCGGCAGGCCGGCAGCAGCCCTCGCGATCGAGCTGGCCACCGGCGCCAACGCGATGGCCGTGGCGACCGCCGTGCGTGCACGCGTCGACGAACTGAAAGCGCAGCTACCCGCCGATGTCGAAGTCGACTACCCGTTCGACACGACGCCGTTCGTGAAAATTTCGATCGTCGATGTCATGAAGACGCTGATCGAATCGGTGGTCCTCGTGTTCCTCGTCATGCTGGTTTTTCTGCGCAGCGTGCGCACGACGCTGATTCCGGCCGTGGTGATCCCGATTGCGCTGCTCGGCACCTGCATCGTGCTGTGGGTGGCCGGCATGTCGCTCAACGTGCTGTCGATGTTCGCCGTGGTGCTGGCGATCGGCCTGCTGGTCGACGACGCGATCGTGGTGGTCGAGAACGTCGACCGGATGATGCGGGAAGAAGGATTGAGTCCGCGCGACGCCACCCGCAAGGCGATGAAGCAGATCACCGGCGCACTGGTGGGCATCACGACCGTGCTGACCGCGGTGTTTATCCCCATGGCCTTCTTCTCCGGGTCGACCGGCGGCATTTACCGTCAGTTCTCCGTGACGATTGTGGCGGCGATGGTGTTGTCGTTGCTGCTGGCGCTCACCTTGACGCCCGCCCTGTGCGCCACCGTGCTGAAACCGGCCCGTAACGACGATGCGGCCCATACCGGACGTGTGGCCCGCTTCATCGAGCACGGCATCGAGCGTTATCGCGGCTGGCTGGCGGCGTTTCTTGCGCGCCCGGTGCGCTTCGTGGTGCTTTTCGGTGTGATCGTCGTGGCGCTCGCCTGGCTGATGAGTGGGCTGCCCACCTCGTATCTGCCCGACGAGGATCAAGGCGTGGTGGTGGTGCTGGTGTCGACGCCGGTCGGCACGCCGATGTCCGTGACGGACCGGACGGTCAAGCTGGCCGAGGACTACTTCATGCATCATGAGCCGGGCACGGACAAGGTGTTGGCGATCGACGGCTTCAGCTTCAATGGACAAGGCCAGAACAATGCGATCCTGTTTGTCAGCCTGAAGGACTGGAGTCAGCGCAGCGGCGCCGATCAGCAGGCGAGCGCCATCCTGAACCGCGCGAACGCGCATTTCGCTTCGTTGCGCGACGCGCAGGTGTTTGCCGTGAACCTGCCGGCTATCCCGAGTCTGGGCAACCAGAGCGGTCTCGATTTCGAGGTCGAGGATCGCGCGGGGTTGGGACACGAGCGGCTATTGCAAGCGCGCAATATGCTGATGGGACTCGCCGCGAAAAATGCCACGCTTGCGCAGACGCATCCGGCCGGACTGGACGACACGCCGCAATTCCATGTCGACATCGATCGCGAGAAGGCCAGCGCGCTCGGCCTGTCGATCGCGGATATCAACAACACGCTCGAGATCGCTTTCGGCTCGGCCTACGTGAACAACTACGTCGACACGGGGCGAATCCAGCGTGTGTTCGTGCAGGCCGACGCACCGTACCGGATGATGCCGGACGATATCGGCCAATGGTACGTGCGAACGGTCGCGGGGGATGGGCTGGTGTCGACATCCGGTCCCGGCACGGTCAGCTATGACGGGCAGATGGTGCCGTTCTCCGCCTTCTCGACCACCCGCTGGACATTCGGCTCGCCGCAGATCGAGCGCTACAACCATATGCTGTCGATGGAAATGACCGCGCAGACAGGCCCAGGTGCGAGTACCGGCGACGCGATGAAGGCGATCGAAAAAATCGCCGCGCAACTGCCCAAAGGCTTCTCCGTGGAATGGACCGGCCAGTCCTACCAGGAGGTCTTATCCAACTCGCAGTCGCTGTATCTCTACGGCATCTCGATCGTGATTGTGTTCCTGTGCCTCGCCGGCCTGTATGAAAGCTGGAGCATGCCGTTCGCGGTGCTGCTGGTGGTGCCGCTGGGGGCTCTGGGGGCCGTGCTGGCCGTGACGCTGCGAGGCATGCCTAACGACATCTATTTCAAGGTGGGGCTGCTCACGACGATCGGTCTCGCCACCAAGAACGCGATTCTGATCATCGAGTTCGCCAAGGAGTTGCACGAGCAGGGGCGCGACCTGATGGATGCGGCGCTCGAAGCGGCGCGCTTGCGGGTCAAGCCGATCCTGATGACGTCGATCGCGTTCGTATTCGGCGTGCTGCCGCTCGTTTTCAGCGACGGCGCCGGTGCCGAGAGCCGGCGCGCGATCGGCACGGCAGTGGCGGGCGGCATGTTTGGCGCGACGGTGCTGGCGGTCTTTTACGTGCCGCTGTTTTTTATTCTGGTGCGCAAGCTATTCAAGGCGCGCAAGTTGCATTCCGATACGACTAACCCGGCGGAGTCCGAGCAATGAAGCGGCGTCTTCTTGGCAGCGTGTTATGCATCATCGGCCTGTGCTCCTGCACGCTGGAGCCTGACTACAAGCGCCCCGCTTTGCCGGTGGTGTCGGCCTGGTCCGATGCGGCGGGCGTAGCGGGCGCGTCGTCCGCCGCGGCCGCGGATGCGGCGAATCCTCCGGCGCCGCTCGCGGCCGACGTGGACTGGCGAACCTTTTTCCAGGATCCCACGTTGCAGCAGTTGATCGGCCTCGCGCTCGACAACAATCGCGACCTGCGCGTGGCTGCGCTGAATGTGGCCCAATACGAAGCGCAATACCGCATCGCGCGGTCGGCACTCCTGCCGACCATCGACGCCACAGGCGCGGTGGACAACACGCGCGCGCTCGGCCTCACATCGAAAGAAAGCAGCGTGACGCTGGGCGAGACGTCGTGGGAGCTCGATTTTTTCGGGCGTCTGCGCAGCCTCAAGCACCAGGCGCTCGAGCAATATCTGGCAACCGACGCTTCGCAAGCCAGCACGCGCATCAGCCTGATTGCGACCGTCGCGACCGATTATTTTCAATGGCTGGCCGATCAATCGCTGCTCGAGGTGGCGACCGCGACGGCCGAGGCCGACCGGCAGACGTATGAGGTCAATCTGAAAAGCGAGCAGATCGGCAATGCGTCGATGCAGGATGTGCGGCAGGCGGAATCGGAATATGCGAGCGTGCGTTCGAGCCTGATCGCCGACCGCCGCGCGGTGGCGCAGGACCTCAACAACCTGGTGGCGGTGATCGGCTGTCCTGTTCCCGACGGCCTGCTGAAGAGCGGTGCGCTCGACGCCGCACAACTGCCGCCGGTGAGCGCCGGTGTACCCTCCGACCTGTTGACGCGGCGGCCCGACATCCTCGAGGCGGAACATACGTTGAAAGCCGCCAACGCGAACGTGGGGGCGGCCCGCGCGGCCTTTTTCCCCGCGATCCAGTTGACCGCTTCGGCGGGCACGGCGAGTACCGCGCTGTCCGGGTTGTTCAAGGCGGCGACCGGCGCGTGGACCTTCGCACCCACGGTGACAATGCCGATCTTCGACTATGGGAACAATCGAGCCGCGCTCGACGTCGCGAAGATCCAGACGCAGATCGACGTTGCCAATTACGAAAAGGCGATTCAGACGGCCTTCAAGGAAGTGGCGAACGCGCTTGCCGGACGCACGACGTATGTCGATCAGGTGGCGTCGGACCGCGAATACGTATCGGCGTCGACGCATTACGACGAGCTGGCGCAGGCGCGCTATCGAGCGGGGACCGACAGTTTCCTGGTCCTGCTCGATGCCGAACGCACGCTTTATACGGCGAGGCAGCAACTGGTCAACGACCGCTTCGCGGAACTGAGCAATCTGATTACGCTCTATAAGGCCCTGGGCGGCGGGTGGACTAGTCCTGCCGCATAGGGGCAATCGCTTCGCTGCTGTCATTGGCCAATTCGAAGCCTTCGTCCAGCCAGCCGGCGATGCCGCCGATCATCAGCTTGACCGGCCGCCCCAATTGCGCGAGACGGATCGCGCCACGTGTCGCGCCGTTGCAATGCGGCCCGGCGCAATAGGTGACGAACAGTGTGTCGTCAGGGTAATCCACGAGCTTCGAAGCGACGATCTTGCCGTGCGGCAGATTGATCGCGCCGGGGATATGTCCTTGCAGATAGAGCGTGGGGCTGCGCACGTCGAGCAGCACGAAACCGGGCGTGCCGCTGGCGTACGCGGCGAACACGTCCGAGCAATCGGTTTCGAAGCGCAGCGAGGCCTCGAAGTGTGTGAGCGCGCTGGCGCTGTCCGCTGCGGCGAGGGTTGTGACGGCGTTGCTGGACGACATGGCCGGACTCCTGAATGAGCGACGAGTGAACGATAGATAAGCGATAGACGAGCCGTCATTGTTGACGATAGCCATTCCGTGCGACAGTGGCGCAATCGTCAATCTCCGGTAACATCGCGCCATGCAAGATCATCTCGTCGTCGCGCTGGTTTACGACCGGCTCTGCACCTTCGAATTCGGTTGCGTCGCCGAACTGTTCGCGCTCGAGCGGCCCGAACTGGAACTCGACTGGTACCGCTTTGCGGCCTGCGCCGTCGAGCCGGGACCGCTGCGCGCCGCGGGCGGCATCACCGTTGCGGCGCCGTACTCGCTGCGGCTGCTCGATCGCGCCGCAACGATCGTCGTGCCAGGCTGGCGCGATGCCGACGAGTTGCCGCCCGCCCCCTTGCTGAAGAAAATCCGCGCCGCCTACCAGCGTGGCGCACGGCTCTGCTCGATCTGCTCGGGCGTCTTCGTGCTGGCCGCGGCGGGCGTGCTCGACGGCAAAACGGTCACTACGCATTGGCGCTATGCCGACAAGCTGCAGCAACGCTATCCGCAACTGCGGGTGCAGCCGGACGCGCTGTACGTCGACGAAGGGCAGGTCATGACCTCGGCGGGCTCGGCGGCCGGCCTCGATATGCTGCTGCATCTGGTGCGGCGCGACTACGGCAGTGCCGTCGCCAACCGGGTGGCCCAGCGGCTGGTGGTGCCGCCGCATCGCGAGGGCGGTCAGGCGCAGTTCGTGCCGCGGCCCATGTTGCCGGACGAGGGCGGCCGGGTCGCAAGGCTAATGGACTGGATTCGGGCTAACCCTGCCTTGCCGCACACCTTGCGCTCGCTAGCCGAACGCGCCGCCATGAGTCCGCGCACGCTGCAGCGCCAGTTTCACGATGCAACAGGAATGGCGCCCTATGAGTGGCTCGTGCGTGAACGCGTGGCGCTTGCGCGCGAGTTGCTGGAGTCGCAGAACGCGATGTCCATGGCGCGGGTCGCGCAAACGGCCGGGTTCGGCTCGGAAGAGTCGCTGCGCCGTCACTTCCGCCGCATTGCCTTGACGAGTCCGGGGGCCTACCGCAAGAAGTTTGGCGTGGAGGTGGGGGGAGGGTGATTGGGGTTCGCGCAATCGTCAATTTTCTGTCAGCATCACTAGCAGCGCCCGAACCTGCGACGATGTCCTCATGGAGCGAGGCGCTGATGCAAGATGCCTGTTGTCGAGTGCGCGATTCCCAACCCGTCCACCCATGCGTGCAAACCCTTTCGCCGTTGTTGCTGTTCTCGCCGTGCTAGTGCCGTCGCTCGTTGCCGCTCAGGCATTCGAGAGCGGTTCGCGCGCCGAGTTGTACCGGCGCTACGTACTCGCCGGCAAGGATGTGCAGTGCCGCACCAATGCCTCGTGCGCGGCACTGGGCGTCGCGGCGCTCGATGCGGGGCGCATCAAGGATGCGCAGTCGCTGGTCGATATGGAATCCATGCTGGCGGATGCCACCACCTTGCAGGCCGAAGAGGACAACTCGCCGAAGGCGATCAACTCGGCGCACGCGCGGGTGGCGATGGCGCTGATCCATCAGGGCGATGTGCAGGCGAGCCTGGGTGCGTTTTCGAACGCCCGTTTGTACTACCGCACTGCCGCAAGCAGCGGCAAGGACGCGCCGGACGACGTCATGCTGAGCCGCGTCGTCGCGCTCGCGCAGCAACGTCTTGCAGGGGTCGCGGACAAGCAGGTGGTGCAGGGCTTGCCTGCCTCCGGCGTGCAGTTTGCGCGCTATCTGAAGCTGGGCGCGTGGAGCAACCTCACGTTGACGCCGCTCAAAGGGCGTCGCGGCGTGTACCGGCTCCTGGCCGAGTTTCTCTATCCGAGCGTCAGCGGCGACGGCCAGCCGGTGGCCAGTCGCGGGATCCTGCTGGCGAACGTGCGCTTTTATGGCGCGATTGCGCGGGTCGTCATTTCGGATCAGCCGCAAGGTACGCCGCTCGATGCGACCGCGAAAGTGACCAACCTCGCCGCGTACGATGGACACGCCGACAAGTGCCTCGTCGAGTTCAGGCTCGCCGAGCCGGAGACGCTCGATGTGGCGACGCACGGTTCCGCGGCGGCATGCGGATTCGGTCCCAAAGTGACGGCCGACGGCCGATATTATCTAAAGACGGGTTCCTGAACCTGGGTCTCTGACTATCGGGGTGAGCGTATGCGCAATGCAATGGACTACCCATCGGTGGTGTTCGTTTCGACGCTGGTGGCGATGTCTTTGTCGGCATGGATTGGGGCGGGCGTGCTCCGGCGCGTGAAAAGCCTGACGGCGGAATCGCGCGAGGATTTCAATGTGGTTCAGGCGGCCACGCTGACGCTGCTTGCGCTGATGATCGGCTTCAGTTTTTCGATGGCGGTGGGCCGTTACGATCAGCGCAAGAACTACGAAGAAGAAGAGGCCAATGCCATCGGCACGGAATATGTGCGGGCCGATCTGCTGCCCTCCGCGGATGCGCAGCAGGTGCGTGCGCTCTTGAGCCGCTATATCGAGCAACGCGTGTTGTTCTATCAGACGCGCGATGTTCAGGAGCTCGAACGGATCAACGCCACCACCATGCAACTGCAAGCCGGACTCTGGGCTGCGGTTCGCGACGCCGCCGCGGCCCAGCCGAATCCCGTGACCACGCTGGCGGTGGCCGGCATGAACGAGGTGCTGAACTCGCAGGGCTACACTCAGGCCGCGTGGTGGAACCGCATTCCGCTTGCTGCGTGGGGGTTGATGGTGGCGATTGCGGTGTGCTGCAATCTGCTGGTCGGTTACGGCGCGCGCACGGCCAAAGTGGGCCTGACGCTGCTGGTGGTGTTGCCGGTGGTGGTCGCCACCTCGTTTGCGCTGATCGCGGATATCGACAGCCCGCGTGGCGGCATCATTCGTGTGAGCCCGATCAACCTCGTCAGCACGGCGCAATCGCTGCGGCCGAGCTAACAGACTTCATGCGACTGCCCGCCGCATGGCGGGCAGTCGCGACGAGCTTACTTCGGATGCTCGTCCTTATGCTCAGCCTCCGGCTTGTGCTGCTGCGCCGGATGCGGCTGTTGCTGCGGGTGAGGGTGCTGCGCCGGCGCCGGATGCGGTGCCGGGTGCGGAGCGGCATGCTGCTGCTGGGCCGGATGCGGGTTCGCATGTGGAGCCGGTGCGGCTTCCTCGGCGTGCTGCTTCGGCGCCGCTTCTTCCGCGTGTTGCGCTTCGCCGCCGGGGGCCTGGCCGCGCGGCGCTTCGGCTGCGTGTTGCGCTTCGGGCTGTGCGTGCTCGCCTTCCGGTGCACGCGGCGCCGGCGCAGCGCCTTCAGCCGGCCGTGCGTCGTGCGCTTGTGCTTGTGCTTGCGGTTGGCCGTGCTCAGCTTCGCCTTGCGGACGGGGCACACCGTTCTCGTGTGCTTCGTTGGCCGGGTTAGCCTCATTCGTGCGCGGCGGCTGTTCAGCTTCCGGCTTCGGTGCCGCGGCGTTCGGCGCGTGCGCTTGCTGCTCGGCCGGGTTCGGCGCATGAGCCTCAGCCTGCGCGGCATTGCCGTGTCCCGGCGCGCCTTGCGGACCCACCGGGTGCACCTGCGCCCGGTTGATCACGCGAAAGCCTGCCGGGGCCGCGACCGCACCCGCTTTGCCCGGATGGGCCGCCGCAGCCGCAGCAAAGGCTGCCGGCGCCGCGGTGCGCACCACCGGGTCACCCGCACCCGGCACCTTGCCGCCACCCGCCGCAAAGCGTTGGGCGAGCGCGTCGTGATACGCGGCCGGTACGACAGGCGCGCGGGTCGCCACGACCTGGCGCTGTGCGAGCGCCGCCGGTGCGCCGACATGGGCCGGCCGCAAGGCGCCGGCAAAGCTCTGCTGAACCGGTGCGATGGCCGGCGCGCCGGCGCCGATCTGCGCATGAGCCAACGCCTGCGCATTGAACGGACGTGCCGCCTGCGCGACGGACTCGCCGCGCACGAAGGCATTCGCCGGCACGGCGGTGATGGCGCCCGGCGCGTTCTGATTGATGTACGTGTTGTGAATGTTGGTGACGTTGTTGATGATCGTCGTGTTGTGAACGTTGGTGATGTTCACGTTGTTGATGCGGTTGTAGTACGTCGGGCTGTAGTGATACGCCGGATGCCACGGCTCTCCCGGTCCGAGTGCGAACCACGCCACGCCTGCGCCGATTGCGCCGCCGATGGCGAGATCCACGCCCCAATGCGCGCCGCCACCGCCACCGCCGCCCACAAACGCCACCAGTGCCGGTGCATACACCGGCGGCTGCGTTACCACCACCGGACCCGGCACCCAGGCCCACGAGCGGTCGATATACGCCCAGCGGCCATAGTGGAAAGGCGCGAAGCCCCACGGCGCATCGTCCACCCATGTCCAGCCCCACGGCGCGACCCAGGCCCAGTGGCCCTCGTGATACGGCGCCCAGCCGGTCGCGACGGTGGTCGGCACCCACACTTCGCCGTAGTTCGGCTCGCTGCGCCACGTGCCGTTGGCGTCGAGGTCCTCATAGCCGGGGATTTCGCGCGACACGTAGCGGGCGGAGATCGAGTTGTCTTCCGCGCGATCGCGGGTAGCGACCCACTGGTCGAACGCGTCGAGCGCGGGAGCGGAGCCGCCGGTCTGTTGCTGCAGACTGGTGCCGACAAACTGGATCTGCTGACCGGCGCTCATCTGGAACGAACCGCCGTCGCCATACAGCGTGGCGTTGCCGGCGCGCACCGTGACGGTGGTCGAACTGCCGTCGGCCGCCACGTCGACGCGGAACAGGCCAGGCGCGGTGGCGACGAGCGCCACGTTGGGCGTGTCGATTTCGAAGTTCTGGCCGGCGGGCAGCGCGCGCACATGCGCGGACAGCGTGCCTTGCGTGACCTTCAACTGCGTGATCGTGTCGTTCAGGTTGACGATGTCGAGGGCGGTCTGCTGATCGAGCCGCAACGCGGTGGACCCGGCGTGCAGCTCGGCTCGCGCATTGGCGTCGGCCCACAACTGGTCACCCGTCGTGAGCGGCCGGTTCAGCACGGCGTAGGACCAGTCGGTCAGGCCGGCCGGTTCCAGCGTGACAGTGCCGGCAAAGTAATTCAGACGTGCGACGCGGTCAGGCGGATCGCCGGCCGCGGCAGCGGCGGGGGCGGTGGGCGACGGCACCTGAGCCAGCCCCGTGAGCGGGATCATGGCAAGAACGGCAGAGACCGAGAGCGCGGTGGCGCGGATGCGGTGGAAGGTTGTTGTCATTATCGGCTGCTCCGAAGGTTTCATTTTGGTCAGGCCCGAAGGCGGCCCTTATGCATGCGTCCAACTGGCTAACGCCGCGAACGTGGGAGCGGATGACATTCGCGTTGTAACCGGGACGCGAGTTTGCAACGAAATGTGAGCGCTGCATAGTGGGCTGTGAGCGGGCCGTAAGCGTGACCGCTACGGCAGCACGTTGCGTTCCTGTAAGGCCCGATCTCGACGCGGGCTGGATTGTAAGGACATGCAATCAATGCGTAATCGGATCGATGCAAAGATGCCTTGTGCGTGGTGTATGGCGTGTGGCGTCGCGACTCGTCTGGACGCCGCGCGATAGGCGCGTGTTGATGGTATCGTCGTTGCCCTGGCCGCATGGGCCAACAGACATCCGACACATTCATCGACGTCCTGCGACGCTCATCGAAACGCATCGAAACTCATTGAAACAGGGAAAGGAAACCGGACATGATCGACATCGCCACGGAGATTGCAAGCTTCAACACGGGGCGGGAACCCGAGCGGCTGGCGATGAAATACCAGCTTATGCGGACCTCGCCGTTCGTCTTTCTGCGCGGCACGTGCCATCTCTTCTACCATCGGCTGCCGCACGGCAGCGTGCTGGAAGCCGCGCCGCCGGTGTGGATCTGCGGCGACCTGCACCTGGAGAACTTCGGCAGCTACAAGGCCGATAACGGTCTCGTCTATTTCGACATGAACGACTTCGACGAAGCCTGTCTCGCGCCGAGCCTGTTCGAACTGATTCGCTTGTTGACCAGTGTGCTGGTGGGCGCCGCCGATCTGCATGTGAGCCGCGCCGAAGCGCTCGCGCTGTGTCACACCGCAGTCGATGCGTACGCCGCTGCATTGAGTGTCGGCAAGGCGCGCTGGATCGAAGAGGAAACCTCGCAGGGCATGGTGCGCGATCTGTTCGATGCATTGCGCAAGAGTTCGCGTGTCGACCTGTTGAACCGGCGCACGGAGTTGAAGGGCAAGAAGCGCGTGCTGCGGGTCGACGGGAAAAAGGCGCTGCCGGTCAGCGACAAGGCCCGCGCCGAGGTCACGGCGTTCATGGACGAATTCGCGAGCCATCAGGACAGCCCGGAGTTTTACCGCGTCATCGATGTGGCCCGCCGCATTGCCGGCACGGGCAGTCTCGGCGTCGACCGCTATGTGATGCTGGTGGAGGGCAAGGGCTCGCCCGACGGCAACTATCTGCTCGACCTGAAGCAGGCGCTGCCATCGTCGGTGTCGCCGCGTGTCAAGACGAAGCAGCCCGGATGGGGCACCGAAGCCGAGCGCGTGGTGGCGATCCAGCGGCGCTCCCAGGCGGTCTCGCAGGCCTTTCTGCATGCTGTCGCGTTCAGGCAGCAGCCGTATGTCCTGCGCAGCCTGCAGCCTTCGGAAGACCGCGTCGCGTTGAGCGACTGGGACGGCAAGCTGCCGCGGCTCGAAGCGGTCGTCAACAACATGGCGGAATTGAGCGCGTGGGCGCAGTTGCGCAGCGGCGGCCGCCAGGGTTCGGCGATTGCGGACGAACTGATTGCGTTCGGCTGTCGCAAGGACTGGCAGATGCCGCTAGTGGAACTGGCGGTGCAATGCGAGGCGCAGGTGATCGACGACTGGAAGGTGTATTGCGCGGCGTACGACAGCGGCGCGTTCGGCACATTGGGTGCGGCCGCGAAGACGCAGAAGGCGTAGGCGTAAGAGACGGCGAGGATGAAGCGCGCGGGACGGCAGGCCGCCCCGCGCGAACAGATCAGTTTGCGGCGTCAGTGGTGCCCGGCGCATAAGCACGCCGGCCGGTCAGGCGCGCGACAATGCGTGGAAGCGCCAGCCATTGTTGCGCGAGCAGGCCCTGGCCGTAGGAACGGCCGTCGCCATGCGGTGCCGGCAGTTGATCGCGAATGCCGGTCGGCTCGACCGTGCGGTTCCACGAAGCGGTACGGAACAGCATGTCCCACCACGGAAACAGCACGCCGAAGTTGCAGCCGTACTTCGTGCCTTCATGGCCGTAGCCCACCGCGTGGTGACGGCGATGAAAGATCGGGCTGACGATGAGGCGCTCGAGCAGCCAGCCATACGGCAAGCGTGCATTGACGTGCTGGATGCTCTGCATGAAGTTGCTGACGGCGACCAGCACGACGAACTGGTTCGGCTGCACGCCGATAAACAGCGAGATTGCCGCAAAAAACGCCGCCTGGATGATGTCGTCGAGAAAGTGGTTGCGGTCGTCGTTCCACAACGACATCTGCTGCTGGCTGTGATGCACCGCGTGCAATTCCCACCACACGCCGAACCGATGCTGCCAGCGGTGATACCAGTAGCCGGCGGAATCGAGTATGACCAGGTAGATCAGGAACGACACGATCGGCTGATCGGTGACGCCTGGCCACAGGCTGTCGATATCGATGTTCGGGACGTTGTAGATCGAGATCAGGCTCTGCCAGTGATCGAACAGCGGCTGGAGCATGAAAAAGAACGCGATATTGATGATGCCCAGCTTGGCGATCCAGGTGTAGATCACGTCGGCGCGCAGCGCCTTGCGGTCCTGCCACTGTTCGATAGGGCGCAACGCTTCGAGCGGCCGCAACGCCAGATAGGTGACGACGATCTCAAGCGCGCCGATGATCACCCAGTAGAGCGCGTCATAGGTGTCTTCGTCGTAACCCATCAGGCCGAAGCGATAGAAAAACGGCTGCACTACGTCGACATACAGCAGCGTCTGCAGCGCCGACACCATGTTGTCGAGTTGCGCGACGATTTCATGGAACATCAGAATCCCCGTGAATAGCGAGTCATGCAAGGCTTGCAACAGCCAGGCGGTTTAGTCTGGGTTCGGCGCAATGACCGGCGCACGGTTGTCGAAATAGATGCCGTGCGGCGAACGGCCCACCGCAATGGTGTCGATCAGCTTGCGCGTCGTCAGGTCGATGACGCCGACGTGCTTCGCAAAACGGAACCCCACCCATAGATAGCGCTTGTCCGGAGTAAGTTCCATGTCGTCCGGTCCGGGCATCAGGCCGGTGATGTCGCCGACGTTGGTGAGCGTGGTGTAGTCGATGATGCTGATGGTGCTTTCGACGCGATTCGAGACCACCACATGCTTGCCGTCGTCGAGATTGCGGAAGTTGTGCGCGCCGCGGCCCGTATGGATCTTCTTGACGATCTGCTGCTTGCGCCAGTCGACCACGGCCACGTCGTCTTCACCCGTCATGCCGACCAGCAGGTACTTGTCGCCAGGCGTCATCCACAGGCCTGCCGGTTCGTTGCCCACGTGCATTTTCCACAACACCGTCTGGGTGGGCAGGTCGATCGCGGCGAGCTCGCCGGAGTCCTGCAGCGTCATGAACACGGTACGGTTGTCGGAGCCGAACGTCATGTGGCTGGGCGTCTTCGCAAGCGGGATGTGCTTGACGAGCGTCATGTTGGTGCCGTCATAGTGATAGATGTCGGCGCGGTCCATGCGCAGCGCCGCGGTGACAAACCACTTGTGATCCGGCGAGAAACCGAGTTGGTACGGGTCTTCAATCCCGTCGACGGTGCGCTGCACCTGGCCCGTATGCGGGTCGATGAACATCAGGTTGTTCGAGACCGAGTCCGCGACAATTAGCGACTTGCCATCCGGCGTGATCATCAGGTGATGCGGCTCTTTGCCGGTCGGCTCGGTGCCGACGACCTTATGGGTGGCTTCGTCGATCAGCGAGAGTTCGGACTCGCCCGAGTCCAGCACGATGACGCGGTCGGCGGCGTAAGCGGTGTTCAGGTGGCCGATCAGGGAGAAGACGGCCGCGGCGGCCAGGGTTGCTCTCGAAAGGAATGTAACCGGCGAGTAAGGCATTCTGTAAAGTATCCGAAGGTGTAAAGCGACACCGAAAAGCTGTGCCTTCATGGAAGTGCAGCGGAGCTGCAGTTCATTAACGCTTCGCGCGCGGGTTTCGATGACGCACGCTCGCGGCAAATGTGAGAAATTAGCACGCATGGGCCGATTCAAAACGCCCGGATACGTTCTTTTACTCTCCGGGCGAACCGCGCGAGGCATGGATGGACGAACGGGTTCGCGACAAAACCGCTCCCGCAACGGTCACAGGGCGTACCGCGCTTGCGATCCGGGAGGTGCTGGAAGGCCGCCGCCGCGGCGCCGCGATGGTGTTGCCGTTCGCGGGACCGGCCGTGGTGGTTTCGGTCGCGTATATGGACCCGGGCAACTTCGCCACCAACATCCAGGCGGGCGCCCGCTACGGCTACGCGCTGCTGTGGGTGGTCCTGCTCGCCAATGTGGTGGCGATGCTGTTTCAGGCGCTCTCCGCCAGACTGGGCATCGTCACGGGGCGCAATCTCGCCGAATTGTGCCGCGACAATTTTCCCGCGCCGCTGGTCTACGCGATGTGGGCGGTGAGCGAAATCGCCGCCATGGCCACGGACCTGGCTGAGTTTCTGGGCGGCGCAATCGGCCTCGCGTTGCTGTTTCATATGCCGTTGCTGGCCGGCATGATCGTCACCGCCATCGTCACGTATGGGCTGCTGCTGTTCGAGAAGGCCGGCTTCCGGCCCCTTGAGCTGGCCATCGGCGCGCTGGTAGGTATCATCGGCCTCTCGTATCTGGCGGAACTCTTCATCACGCCGGTGGCCTGGCCCAGCGTCTTCGGCCATCTCTTCACGCCGCAGTTGCCGGATGCGGACGCGGTGACGATTGCGGTCGGCATCATCGGCGCCACCGTTATGCCGCACGCGCTCTTTCTGCATTCGGGTCTCACGCAAAACCGCACCGTTGCCAGAAACGAAGGCGAGCGGGTCAAGCTGCTGCGGTTCTCCAATATCGAGGTGGTGATCGCCCTCAGCATTGCGGGTCTGATCAATATGGCCATGGTCATCATGGCGTCGGGCGCGTTTCACGCAGGTCACCCGGAAGTGGCCGAAATCGAAACCGCGTATCACACGCTCGCGCCGCTGCTCGGCATCGGTGCGGCGGGGATTTTTCTGCTGTCGCTGATTGCCTCGGGCATTTCGAGTTCCGTGGTCGGGACCATGGCGGGCCAGATGATCATGCAGGGCTTCGTCGGTTTTCAGATTCCGTTGTGGTTGCGCCGCCTTATTACGATGCTGCCGTCGTTCGTGGTGGTCGCATTGGGGGTCAATGCGACGCATGCGCTCGTGCTCAGCCAGGTGGTGCTGAGTTTTGCGCTTCCGGTGCCGATGGCGGCTCTGGTATGGTTCACCTGCCGCGAGAAGGTGATGGGCCGGTATCGCAACGGCCCGCTGATGATCGTGGCGGCCTGCGCCTCGGCGGTGGCCGTGCTGGCGTTGAACGTCGTGCTGCTGCTGCAAACCTGACGCCGGAACCGCAAACACGAACCGCAAACCTTAACCGCATGAAGTTGAACTCAGACGTGATCACGCGCGCGGCGACGTCCGCGGATGTCGGGGGTGTCACCGACGTATTTCTCAGGGCCCGCAAGGAATTGATGCCGTTTGCGCCGCTCCAGCACACGGATTACGCCGTGTGCTGCTGGATCGCCGACTGGTTGATCCCAACCGGCCGCGTGACGGTCGCGGTGGCCGGGCAGGGGTTGATCGTCGGCATGGCGGCGACCTCCGAAGCGGACGGTGTGCTGTGGCTCGATCAGCTCTATGTTTTCCCCTCCAGGGTGGGCCAAGGTATTGGCACGCGTCTGCTGAGCGAAGTGTTGTCGAACGCGCACTTGCCGGTCCATCTGCATTGTTTCGCGGAGAACATAAGGGCTCGTGCGTTTTACGAGCGGCACGGGTTCGTGGCGATTGCCTTTGGCGACGGCAGCGATAACCAGGAAGGCTGTCCCGACGTGGTGTATGCGTTACAGCCGCGCGAGGTCAGGACCGATTGAGCCGCACGCGGGACGCATGAATTTTCACCTGCCTGTCACGCTGGCGACTTCTTCATATGGTCCTCTGCACGGCAGTCCTGAAACAGATGACACCGTCACAAAGCACGGTCACAATCGGCTGTCCGCCGTTCCCAAACGCCGCTTGTCCGGGCTGTCCTTCTCCCGCAATACGACGACTATTTCTATGCCATCCAGAGGTCACCGCGTTTCGTGCATCATTTGTGCTTATAACGAGGCCCCGCGTATCGCTGCTGTTCTGGCGGTGGCGTCGGTTCATCCCCTGCTGGGCGAGGTCATTGTCGTGGACGACGGTTCGACCGACGGCACCGCCGACATCGTGCGGCGCTTCCCCTCGGTACGCCTGATCGAATGCGCGGAGAACGGCGGCAAGAGCGCGGCGATGGCCGTTGGCATCGCCGCCGCCGAACACGAATGGCTCATGTTGCTCGACGCCGATCTCAAAGGGCTGGCGCCCGACCACATCACGGCGCTTGCCGCTCCCGTGCTGAGCGGCCGCGCCGACGTCAGCATGAGTCTGCGGCAAAACAGCCTGTTGATTTTCCGCTTTATCGGCCTCGATTTCGTCTCGGGCGAGCGCGTCGTCAGAAAGCAGTTGCTGGACGAAGCGCTCAAGGAGATTCACGGCTTGCCGCGCTTCGGCATCGAGGTGTTCATGAACCGGCGCATCATCGCGCGCCGGCTTTCGATTGCGGTCACGCATTGGCCGCATGTCACGCAAGCCCGCAAGACAGAAAAGCTCGGCTACTGGAAGGGCGTGCGCGCGGAATGGCGCATGATCGCCGACCTGCTGAAGGTCACGTATCCGCTTGCGCTGATTTCGCAGACGCTGCAGCTATTCGCATTGCGGGTCGATCATCCGGGCCGTGCGCGACTCTCGGTACGGATCAGGAAGCCGCGCGATACGGCCGCTTGATCGCCCGTTGTCCCGCACCGCGCGAATCGCAGGGTGAGCTGGGAGCGTGGTACGAAATGAGGTCTGCCGGATGAGCGGTAAGACCTTACTGCGCCACGGTCGAAACAGGGCGGCGCCGCCAGGCCAGCGCAATGAAACCCAGCGCACCGAGCAGCAACGGGCAATAGAGCGTCGCAAAGCGCCATAGCACCAACGCGGTGGCCATCGCCGCGCGTGGAACCCACGGCGCGAACGCGGCCGCCAACGCCAGATCTCCGCCGCCACCGCCGGCCGGCACGCCTGTCCAGAGCGCCGCGTGCAAGACGACGGCCTGCACGGCGAGCACAAAGCCAAGCGGCAAGCGGTAGCCGAGTTCATGCAGGATGAACCACAGCGCGCTATAACGCAGCAGCCATTGCAGCGTGGTCAGCAGCAGCAGGGCGGCGAGCCGCCCGCGGCCGCCGGTGAGCAGCAGCACCCATTGCTGGCGCACGCTTTGGCGAAACCGGGTCCAGCGGGCGCGCCACGCACGCAGCCAGACTATGCGGCGTCCGGCTGCGTCCAGCGCCGCCGCGGCAGGACGCCGGCACAGCCACAGCACACCCGCGAGGAGCGCGAGGCCTGCCAGGGTGCCGACGATCGCAGGCAACGGAAAGTTCGGCGTCACCTGGGTGAGCGGACCGAGCGCGAGCAGAAACGAGATCGGCACGGCGATGGCGAAGAAGGTCAGATCGAGCGCCTGATCGGCGCCGACCACCGTCGTGGCGAGCGCCCACGACGCGCCCGCCCGCTGCAGCAAACCCATGTTGACGCCATAGCCCGCCGCGCCCAGTGGCGAGACGAGAAATGCGAAATCGGTGACGACGGTCACGGTGAAGGTGCGCGCGAAGCGCAGCTTGAGTCCGAGCGCCGTTTGCATCAGGTGCAGCTTGCCGGCCTTCGCTGCGGCGCTTAGCGCGGCGCTCGCAGCCAGCACCGCGAAGATCTGCACGGAGACGCTGCGCAGTCCGGCCAGCACCGCGTGTGCGCCCAGGATGAAAGGCGCGCCCATCGCCAGTCCCACGCCGAGCACAGCCAGCAGCGTCGCCGCATGGCGCACGGGGAGGCGGGTCATGTGTTGGGCACGCTCCAAGTTGTCTTGACGGGAGTGGGTTCGTTGGGGGACGTGAGATCGCGGTTATCGGCCGGCTGCTCCGCGAATGCGAACAGTGAATGCTAGATTGCCTGGATGAATCTTTTAAGTCAACGACCGCACAGGCGCAAGTGCGCGCCGCCTGCGCCCGTTTTCCGCATTGCGTAGGGCTGCTGCGACGCACTCGCTTGCTTGCTCACTCGCTTGCGATCGAAGGCGGCGCGTGTTCGTCCATCGAATTGACCGCGACACGTTGCTCGCCTGCCTGCATGGACTGCAGCGGAAGCGCAACGAACACGCTGATGCGGCGCAGGATCTGCCGGAACACCTGCTCGAATACGCGCTTCTGTTCAGCCTCGTCGCCCGCTGCTTCCAGGGGATCCGCGAAATTCCACTGGCAAAAAACCGGCTTGCCCGGGAAAGCCGGCGCGTGCGCCTCGCCGGCTTCTTCGCACATGGCGATCACCACATTCATCACCGGGGCGTCCGCCGTCGTATAGACGTTCCAGCTTTTGGGCCTGACTTTGCCGAGGTCGCCCATGGTGGGGCGCAGTTGCGCGAGCGTGAGCGGGTGCACGTCTGCCGCGGGTTCAATGCCGGCGCTGAATGCTTCGAAGCGCTCGGCGCCCAGTTCGCGAAGCAACGCTTCGGCCATGACGCTGCGCGCCGAATTGGCGCGACACAGGAACAGCACATTGCACTTCCGGCTCATTGAACCACCCCGTAATATTCTGGTGACAAACTTTGTTGAGAATTCTCCGAGAAGAGTTTTGCGTGCCGATGACAGACATCGCGCCGCGCGACACGTTTAGAACAAAACTATCGTCTGAGGGCCGTTTGAATCACTCTGCCAAATCGATCTCCGTGCATTTGCCGATGCATCGAACCGTAGAAGAGCTGTCGTTTGCGTTTGTTGTCCTGTTGAACCAGCCGCTTGCCAGAACGGAGGCGGCAAATCGTTTCGAGCGCTTGTGGAACGAAACGAACGAAGCCGCAAGTGCGAGCCTCGGCACCGAGCATGCCGTCAGCTACATTGCGTTGCTCAAAGATATGGATGCGCGATGGCGCTGTCTCAGGGTGTTGAACTAGCGTACGACGAACACGATGAGAGACCCGTCCGAGCCGGAATGAGGGAGGAGGTTAACGGCACGATTGAATAAAACTTTAGGAGAAACTTTAGAGAAATATCGTGCATTCGGAATGCGCAACAATTACTTTCTATTTATTGCGGATTCCTCAGTTGATTTGATCGGGGACCGATCGTTGGTCATCGATCGGTCACATACCATCCCGGATAATCGTGGCGCTCGACGAAACCGACCAACATCACAAGGTCGAGCCGCTCTCATGAAGAGCAGGCCACGCACGTTACACCCGGGGAATTGCATACATGACTATCCGTCATCGCATCACGCTATTGGTCATCCTGATGTTCGTCGCACTGTCCGCGATTGGCGGCTATGCGGTCTACCAGACCCGGCACAGCGCCGCCGAGGTCAAGCAGGTGACGGAAGGGGTGGTGCCTAGCGCGCTCGCTTCGGCCGATCTGGTTTCGCAGGTCAAGGACGTGCAACTGGCCATCATGACGCTGGTCTACGCGCCGGACGGCAATGTGGTCGCGCAGGCACAGGACGAACTCAAGGCCAAGAAAGCGGCGCTGCAGCAGGCTCTCGCGCTGCAGGCACGTGACGCGGCGAGCCAGGCCCAGAAGGGTCTCGTCTCCCAGGCCGCCGACAGCATCGAAAACTACTTCTCGGCCATCGACGATACGGCCAAGATGAAGGCCGCCGGCAAGAACGAACTGGCGCAAGCGTATCTGTTCGCGAACGTGGCGCAGTATCGCGACGAGCTCGAAGGCATCGTCGAGACGCTGCGTATCGAAAAGAATCGCGAGAAGGATGAGGCGATCACCACGCTGAACGGCACGCTTTCGACCACCACCACCGCGATTGCCATCGTCACCGGTATTGCGATCATCCTGTTGACCTCGATCGGCTCGCTGCTGTACCGCCAGATCACGCGTCCGCTGACCCGCATGCAGGCCATGATGAGCGAGATCGCTTCGAGCCAGGACTTTACGCGCCGGGTGCCGGTGGGCCGGATGGACGAAATCGGCCATTCGATCGTGGCGTTCAACGGCATGATCGAAAAAATTCAGGAAAGCTCGCTCCAGCTCAAGCAGAAGACCGCCGATATTCAGGCGATGTTGCAGAACATGCAGCAGGGTATCCTGACGGTGATCGAAGGCGCGGTGATTCATTCGGAGTACTCGGCGTATCTGGAAGCCATCTTCGAAACCCGTGACATTGCCGGGCGCAGCCTGATGGATCTGGTATTCGCGGATACGGACCTCGGCGCGGACGTGTTGTCGCAAGTCGACGCGGCGAGTTACGCCTGCCTCGGCGAAGACGCCATCAACTTCGCGTTCAACGAGCATCTGCTGGTTACGGAAATCTCCAAACGCATGCCGGACGGCCGCGTGAAGATTCTCGACCTGAACTGGTCGGCGATTACCGACGATAGCGATACGATCGTGCGCCTGATGCTGTGCGTGCGCGACGTGACCGAACTGCGCAAGCTGGCCGCCGAAGCGGGCGAGCAGAAGCGCAGGCTGGAAATGATCGGCGAGATTCTCGCGGTGAGCGAAGAGAAGTTCCACCACTTCATCGAGAGCTCGGCTGGTTTTATCAACGAGAACGAGCGCATCATCCGCCAGCATTCGCAGGCCGACCGCGAAGCGATCTCCGAATTGTTCCGCAACATGCACACCATCAAGGGCAATGCGCGGACCTATAACCTGCAGCACCTGACCAACATCGTGCACGAGACGGAGCAGCGTTACCACGAACTGCGTCACGCGGAAGCCGACGAGGTATGGGACCAGGACAGCCTGATGCAGGAACTGGCGCGCGTGCGTGCCGCGGTGGAGAGCTACGCGACGATCAACGAAGTCAGCCTCGGACGCAAGGGCGCGAGCCGCCGCGAAAGCGCGGAGCGCTACCTGATGGTCGACATCGCGCATATCCAGGAGAGCTTGCGTCTGATTGAAACGGCCAGGTCCGACGATCTGCACGCGCTGCAGTCGATGCGCGAGAACGTGCGGCAAACCTTGCGCGTGCTGGGGACGGAAACGGTGGGCGAAGCGCTGTCCGGTGTACTCGAATCGCTGCCGTCGCTGGCTCAGGAGCTGGGTAAGGAAGCTCCGCGCGTCCGTATCGACGACAACGGTTACCGCCTGCGCCGCGAGGCCGGCAGCGCGTTGAAGAACGTGTTCATGCATCTGCTGCGCAACTCCGTCGACCACGGTCTCGAAGCCGCCGACGTGCGTAGCGCGCAAGGCAAGCCTGCCGCGGGTGCGATCGATATCGAAGTGGGCGTCGACGAAGGCGCGCTGCAGATCACGCTCAGCGACGATGGCCGGGGTCTCGCGCTGAAGCGGATCCGCGGCATGGCGATCGAGAAGGGCTGGATTGAAGCGGACCAGCATCTGAGCGACGAGGATATCGCCGAGCTGATTTTCCGTCCGGGTTTCTCCACGGCCGATCAGGTTACCGAAGTATCGGGGCGCGGTGTGGGCATGGACGCGGTGCGCGATTTCCTCCGGCGTGAGCATGGCAGCATCGCGCTGCGCTTTACCGACCATCACGAGGGCGCGGATTTTCGTCAGTTCCAGACCATCGTGAATCTGCCGGAAAAACTCGCGGTGGACACGCTCGGCACGCCGGCGCGCGGCGAGGCGGACGAGCTGCCGCTCGATACGCTGGCTGATTAAGCCGCTCAATGGTCTGCTAACTGAGCGACCAACTACGCGCTCATCGCTGCGATGGGCTCTCGGAAGGATGGGTTGTGATTCAACAGTATCTTTTAGGCGCATTGGCAGGCGGCGTCGTCACCGCCCTTGTGGCGCTGGCGGCGCACCGGCTGGCTAGCGCACGGGCAATGCGCCGGCTGCGTTCCGAAGCGGAGCGGCAGGTGCACACGCTGACGCAGGCAGGCGACGCGCAAAGCGAGCTGATCGGTTTGCACGAGCAGCAGACACAGGCGCTGGAAGCCTCGATCGCGCAGTTGCGTACGGAACTGACGCAGCAGTCGGCGAGCGCCGACGAAGTGCGCGCAGAACTGAAGGCGGCCCTGGAGGGTAAGGACCAGCTTGCTCACAAGGCCACTCAACTAGCCGCCGAAGCCGCACGTCTGAAAGGTCTCGCTGGTACGTTCGAGCGCTGGCACGAGCAGATGATTTCGTTGATGACGCAAAACCAGGACATGCACGCGAAGAATCGCGAGCTGTCGTCGATTGTCCGCCATGTGGTCATCGTTTCGCTGAATGCCTCGATCGAAGCGGCGCGCGCCGGCACGGCAGGGCGTGGCTTTGCGGTGGTGGCGAGCGAGGTGCGGGCGCTGGCGGCGCGCTCCGAAGAACTGTCGAAAAGCTACCGCGATAGTCTGCATCGCAACGACCTGACGACCACGGCGACCTTCCAGGACATCCAGGCGGGCGGCAAGATGATTACCGCTTCGCTCTCCAGCGTCGAGTCGTTGGCTAACCAGTTTCAATCCACGCTTCATTAGGCATCGACGTGATCAGTGCGCATGCGAAGGACAGCATCGAACGCATCGTTTTCAAGGCGGCGAAATCGCGTCTGACGATGGATGCGGGCGACGTCTGCGAGATCGTGCCGGCCGGCGCGCATGGCGCGCACAGTCTGCCCGATGCGAACCTGGTGGTGCTGACGATCTCGGGCATTGCATTCCGGCTGCTCCTGATCGTTCATTTCGACGAGGACGAGCGTACGCATCAGTACTTCGTCAAGGAAGAGTCCGAACGCGCGTTTCTCGAAGTCTTTCTGGAGATCTGCAACCTGTGCTGTGGCGCGGTGAACCAGGAACTACTGAATTATTTTCCGGATCTGGGCATGTCGACGCCCTATGTGCTGAGCGCGCGTTGCATGCCCTACCTGGAGGCGCTCAAGCCGGAGTTTCTGGCCTCGTATGCGGTCACGATCAACGATGCTATCGGTTTAGGGGCAACGGTCTGCGTGTGCGCGCATGCCCCGATCGACTTTGTTGCCGACGTAAGCGCAGTCGAAGATACCAGTGGTGAACTCGAGCTGTTTTGAATGGTGCAGGAAGCAGGGAAGCGAGATGAACGAGAACAAGCCAGTCAGCAAGGTGTTGGTCCTTGAGGATTGTCCGGCGCACGTCGAAGCGATAAGGCAGTTCTGCGACGAGAACAACCTGATTGGCGTGAAGGTGGCCAAAAGCCGGCTCGCGTCGGCATTGCGCTCGAACTTCGATCTGGGGGCGATCTTCGTTTCCGGGAGCTACGGCGGATCGAGCGAAGAGAGCGCCGCGATTGCGCGCAAGATTCACGCGGCGCGGCCTGAGTTGCCGATCATCATGCGACGCGGCACGGACGCCGGGCCCGGCGACGTGCCGGCGGCGCTGGATGCGGTGGTGTGCGGCAGCTACGTGGCGAGCGATATGGCGTCGCTGCGCAAGCTGATCGACGAATATATTTTCAACCGCGAGTATCCGAATGCGCTGGTGCGCGGCATTGCGGAGCTGACGAGTGCGGTGCTGGCGAATCTCTTCAGCGACATGGACGTCGCGGTGGATGCGCCCTGTATCGTGCGCGATCGCATTATCTTCGGCGAAGTGTTCAGCCTGATTCCGCTGGAGAGCACCTGGTGCCGCGGCTACATGATGATCCAGGCGGAAGAGGAGCCGATTCTCGATCTGCTCAACCGGCGTGAGACGTCCCAGGGCGCGGCCGATTTCCGCGATCTGAACAGTCTGCTCGGCGAGTTGACCAATCTGATCTGGGGCGCCTTCAAGAATCGCTACGTGGGCGACGCGGACGGCCTGTCGCATAGTCAGGTGCAGGTGCCGCTCCTGATCAACCATAAGCAGAAGTACATCTCATTCGGTTCGGAGAGCCCGCATTTGTGCTTTACGTACCGGTTGAAGGATGAGCAGTCGGGGCGCACGGTGAAGCTGCATCAGCGTTTTGCCTTCAGCCTGAGCTGGTCGCCGGAAGACTTTCAGGAATTCGAACAAGCTGCCGGCGCGACGATAGGCGCGGGCGAGCTCGATTTATTTTGACTGATGCCATAGGAAACAGACATGTCGAAAATTCTGGTTGTGGATGACTCGAGCACGGTGCGCGACGAAGTGGCCGGCTTCCTGAGAAAGAACGGGCTGGACGTCGATACGGCCGTGGACGGCAAGGACGGCCTCACCAAGCTCAAGGGCAGCCCGGGCATCAAGCTCGTGATCAGCGACGTCAACATGCCGAATATGGACGGCCTGACGATGGTCGAGAAGATCCGCGGCGAACTCGGCAACAGCACGGTCAATGTGATCATGCTGACCACCGAGAGCAGCCCGGCCATGAAGGAACGCGGCAAGGCCGCCGGCGTCAAGGGCTGGATCGTCAAGCCGTTCAAGGGCGAGGCGGTGCTGGAGACGTTCCGCAAGCTGGCGGGCTGATTGCGGCGGTTGGAGTGATTCGGCGCATGCACGTAAAATCCGTGCATTCTGAATCGAGGAACCCACTCCATGGTGCCGGGCGCGGATAACCGGGTGGTGGGCAGCACGCGCTTCTGGAAAATCGACCGCGGCAATCGCAAGCTCGAAATCGGTCATACGTGGCTGTCCGCCTCGGTGCGGCGCTCAGGCGTGAATACCGAGGCCAAATTCCTGCTGCTGCGCCACGCGTTCGAGGTCATGGACTGCGTGCGCGTGCAATTCACGACCGACGAACTGAACCACAAGTCCCGTGCGGCCATCCTGAGGATTGGCGCAAAGCAGGAGGGTATCGTGCGTCACGAACGCATCATGCCGGACGGGCGTAAGCGAAATTCCGTGCGCTTCAGTATCATTGACGCCGAGTGGCCCGAGGTGCGCGCCGGCTTGGAGCAGAAGATGGCGCGCCCGGAGGGCTGAAAAGCCGCTGCGAGCGACAATCCGCCACCCCCGCATGACCTGCACGCGGCTGCGATAAAAACCGGAGAACCCATTTGACATCCGAGCCAATGATCGAGACATGGCTGGCCGAGGAGGCAGAAGTGCGCAGCCGGCTGGAGGCGGGGCCTGGCCCCGGGCTGGCGAGCCCCGGCCAGTTGGCCGGCAAGACGGGGCTTGAAGTCTTGCAGGCCATGCTGCGCGGCGAAATCCCGTATGCCGCGATTGCGAAGACGCTCGACTTCACGCTGATGGAGGTCAGCGAAGGCGTGGCCGTGTTTCAGGGCACCCCGCTCGCGCAGCACCTGAACCCGCTCGGCACGATTCACGGCGGCTGGTTCGCGACGCTGCTCGATTCGGCGCTCGGCTGTTCCGTGCATACCATGATGCCGCCGGGCCGCGGCTACACCACGGCCGAACTCAGCGTGAACTATGTGAAGGCGCTCACGCCCCGCGTGGCGCGCGTGCGCGCGCAGGGCAAGGTGATTCATTGCGGCCGCCAGCTGGCGACTGCCGAGGCGCGTCTCGTCGGTCCCGACGGCACCTTGTATGCCCACGCCACGACCACCTGTCTCGTGTTCGAGATTCCCCAACGATAATCCAGCGCGCTGCGAGGCGCGTTTGCCTGCCGTCGGCCGGGCCGCTGCGTTCCTATGCGGCGCAGCCCGGACGTTCAGCGGATTCCATTTACTTTGCGAGGGTCATCATCGATTCTGGATCACCCCTCCGGGCTGCGGCCCGGCATACCCAACCGGCGTCCGCCTCTGCACCCGTGTCCTCCATGCAGCCTATCGTCTCCGTCACGAATCTCTCCAAAACCTACGCTTCCGGCTTTCATGCGCTGAAAAACATCAATCTGTCGATCCGTCGCGGTGAGATTTTCGCGCTGCTGGGACCGAACGGCGCCGGCAAGACGACGCTCATCAGCATCATCTGCGGGATCGTGAAGGCGACCGAAGGCGCGGTGCTGGTGGATGGCCGCGATATCGCCACCGAATACCGCGCCGCGCGTTCGCTGATCGGACTGGTGCCGCAGGAACTGACCACCGATTCCTTCGAAACGGTCTGGGCCACGGTGTCGTTCAGCCGTGGACTGTTCGGCAAGCCGGCGAATCCCGCCTACATCGAGAAGGTCCTCAAGGATCTCTCACTGTGGGACAAGCGCAACAACAAGATCATCACGCTCTCGGGCGGCATGAAGCGGCGCGTTCTGATCGCCAAGGCGCTCTCGCACGAACCCCGCGTGCTGTTTCTCGACGAGCCTACTGCCGGGGTCGACGTCGAACTGCGGCGCGACATGTGGCAACTGGTGCGCTCGCTGAGCGAAAGCGGCGTGACCATCATCCTCACCACGCACTATATCGACGAAGCCGAGGAGATGGCCGACCGGATCGGCGTGATCAACGGCGGCGAGATCATGCTGGTCGAAGAGAAGGCCGAGTTGATGCGCAAGCTCGGCAAGAAGCAACTGACGCTGCAACTCGAAAGCCCGCTGCAAGAGATACCGGCGACGCTCGCGGACTATCGTCTCGCGCTCTCGGGCGACGGCAACGAGTTGATCTATACCTACGACACGGAACGCGAGCGCAACAGCATCATCGCGCTGCTGAAGGCGCTGGAAGACGCAGGCATTCGCTTCAAGGATCTGCAGACCACGCAGAGTTCGCTTGAAGACATCTTTGTCAGCCTGCTGAGAGGTGACCAATGAACATTCACGCTATCAAGGCCATCTACAAGTTCGAGATGGCGCGCACCTGGCGCACGCTGATGCAAAGCATCATCGCGCCGGTGATCTCCACCTCGCTGTATTTCGTGGTGTTCGGCGCGGCCATCGGCTCGCGCATCAAGGAAGTGGATGGCATCAGTTATGGCGCGTTCATCGTGCCGGGTCTGATCATGCTGTCGCTGTTGTCGCAGAGCATCTCGAACGCGTCGTTCGGGATTTACTTTCCAAGGTTCACCGGCACGATCTACGAGTTGTTGTCGGCACCGGTCTCCTACCTGGAGATCGTGGTGAGCTATGTCGGTGCGGCCGCAACCAAATCGATCCTGCTCGGACTGATCATTCTCGCCACCGCGGGCCTGTTCGTGCCGCTGCAGGTGCAGCATCCGTTCTGGATGGTGCTGTTCCTGGTGCTCACGGCGGTGACCTTCAGCCTGTTCGGTTTCATCATCGGCATCTGGGCGGACAGTTTCGAGAAGCTGCAACTCGTGCCGCTGCTGATCATTACGCCGCTGACGTTTCTCGGCGGGAGCTTTTACGCCGTCAATATGCTGCCGCCGTTCTGGAAGATCGTGACCTTGTTCAATCCGATCGTCTATCTGGTGAGCGGCTTTCGCTGGAGCTTTTACGGCATGGCGGATGTGGACGTCGCCGTGAGCCTCGGCATGACCGCGCTGTTTCTGGCGATCTTCCTCGCAATCGTGGCGTGGATCTTCAAGACGGGTTACCGGTTGAAGACGTAGCCTTGCCTTGCCCGGCCGGCGGACCGGATGCGGCGCAACGTGAGACACTTTGGGCACTCTTAACACGATAGAAAGAGGTCCCGCCCATGTCCGTTGACGCCTCCCTGATCGACCGCTCCGCTCACGAAATCGTCGGCCTGCTGCAACGCGAAGAGGTCACGCCCCACGATCTGCTCGACACGCTGGCGTGGCGCGTCGAGCAGGTCGAGCCGCGCGTCAACGCGCTGCCCACGCTCTGCTGGGAGCGGGCGCATGCTCATGCCGACGCGTTGCTCAAGCGCCCGGTCGCCGAGCGCGGCGTGCTGTGCGGGCTGCCGGTGCCGATCAAGGACCTGACCGACGTGGCCGGGGTTCGCACCACCCGCGGCTCGACGGTTTACGCCGAGCGGATACCCGAACGCTCCGACGCCGCCGTGACCCTGCTCGAAGCACGCGGCGGAGTCGTCTACGCGAAATCCAATACGCCCGAATTCGGCTCGGGCGGTCATACCTACAACAGCGTGCTCGGCATCACGCGCAATCCATGGGACCTGTCGCGCTCGGCAGGCGGCTCGTCCGGTGGGGCAGCGGCCGCGCTGGCCTCGCGGACCGCGTGGGTGGCTCACGGCTCGGACCTGGCCGGCTCGCTGCGCACGCCCTCGGCGTTCTGCGGTGTGGTCGGCTTGCGGCCCACGCCGGGCCGGGTGGCCACCGGGCCGGCCGCCAACCCGTTCGACACGCTCGCGGTCAACGGACCCATGGCGCGCAACGTGACCGACACGGCACTGCTGCTCGACGCGATGTGCGGCGAGCTTCCCGGTGCGCCGCTGGCGCTCGCCGAGCCCACGCGGCGCTTTCTCGACTGCGCGTTGCAACCGCAGCGTCCTGTGCGCATCGCGTTTAGCGAGGGGCTTGGCATTGCGAAGCCCGAGGCGGAGATTCTCGCGGTCTGCCGCAAGACCATGGACCGCCTGAGCGCGGCGGGTATCGGCGTGGATACGCCGGACATCGATCTCAGCGCTGCGCACAAGGCATTTCACGTGCTGCGCGGCGTCTCGTATGCGATGAACTACGAAGAGGTCCTCGCGCAGCATCGCGATGTGATGAACCCGGACGTCATCTGGAACATCGAGTTCGGTCTGCAGCTTGAAGGGCGCGCGGTGTCCGCGGCCTATCGGACGCGCGGCGAGCTGTTCAACCGCACCGCGGCGCTGCTGGAACGCTATGACGTGCTGATCTGTCCGGCGACGATCGTGCCGCCGTTCCCCGTCGAAGAGCAATACGTCAAGGAAGCGGCAGGGCGGCAGTTCGACACCTATATCGACTGGCTCGCCATTACCTACGGCCTGACGATGCTCGGTGTACCCGTGATGGCGATTCCGTGCGGGATGACCGCGAGCGGTTTGCCGGTGGGCATCCAGATTGCCGGCAAGCCACGTGGCGAAGCTGCGTTGATATCGGCCGCGCGGGCGATCGAAGAGATCATCGGCACGTGGACGACAGGTCAGCCTGCGCTTTGACCGCCTGGCGTGCGAAGGCCGATGGGGCACCCGGCGCGAATCGCCGCGTGCCGGCCTACCATGCTTGCTGCATGCTTCGGCGGCAGTTATTGAAAACATCAATCGGACAGACTAGAGTTGTTCGGTCAGTCTTTGGCGAGGTCGCCCGAACCGGCCGGTGAGCGCGGGCGAAGCAAAGGCGCGTCCATGCGCGAAGCCCCCTGGAGTCACAGACGATGGAACAGAAGCACGAGAAGTACCAGCGCCTGATTGCGGCGTGTCAGGCGCTCGAACCGATGCCATGCGCGGTCGTCCATCCTTGCGATGAGAGCGCCTTGCGCGGCGCGGTGGATGCCGCAAAGCAGGGCCTGCTCCGTCCCATTCTCGTTGGCCCCGAGCAGAAAATCCGCGCCGTTGCGGCGCATTGCGAGCTCGACATCTCGGGTTACTCGATCGTCGACACCGCGCACAGCCACGCCTCGGCCGAGGCCGCGGTACGGCTTGCGCGCGAGGGCGCGGTCAGCGTGTTGATGAAGGGCAGCCTGCATACCGACGAATTGATGGGCGCTGTGGTCCATCGCGACGGTGGGCTGCGCACGGAACGGCGCATCAGCCACTGCTTCGTGATGGACGTGCCGGCGCTGAAGCAGCCGCTGATCATCAGCGATGCGGCTGTCAACATTGTCCCGACCTTGCTGGACAAGATGCACATCATCCAGAACGCGATCGATCTGGCCCATGCGCTGGGCTGCGCGTTGCCGAAGGTGGCGATACTTTCGGCAATCGAAACAGTCAACCCCAGTATGCCTACAACGGTTGAAGCCGGCGCGCTGTGCAAGATGGCCGATCGCGGACAGATCACCGGTGGACTGCTCGACGGGCCGCTCGCGCTCGACAATGCCATCGATCTGGCGGCTGCCAGGATCAAGCATATCGATTCGCCGGTAGCGGGCCAGGCCGACATTCTGATCGCGCCCGATCTCGAAGCGGGCAACATGCTCGCCAAGAGCCTGACCTTTCTGGCCGGCGCCGACGCGGCGGGGATCGTGCTGGGCGCGCGTCTGCCGATCGTCCTGACCAGCCGCGCCGACTCCTTGACCGCACGCCTCGCGTCCTGTGCGGTCGCCGCGTTGTTCGCGCAGTGGAAGCGGGAGCAGCCTGCCAAAGCGCTCGTCTGACGCGCAAGGTTGCGTTATCTTCAATCAGGGCTGCCAGGCGTTGCCGAGCGGCGCATGCCCGACTGAACCGGGTACTGAAGCCGATGCCAAACCAGGTATTGAACCGAGGCCGAGGCCATCATGGAGTTCGTCAAGACATTGCTTGAGCAGCAGCCGATGTTCGCCCTGTTCCTCACGATTGCGATCGGCTATGGCGTGGGAGAAATCAACATCAAGGGATTTTCTCTCGGCGTGGGAGCGGTTTTGTTCGTCGCGCTGGCGATTGGCTGGTTTGCACCCAGGTCGGCACCCGCGGCCATGATCGGCACGTTGGGCCTCGCGCTCTTCCTGTATGCGGTGGGGGCGCAGTACGGCAAGCAGTTCTTTCTCGGCTTCACCAGCGCCTATGGACGAAGGGCGAACCTGATCGCGCTGGTCGGCGTGTTGTTGTCCGGCGTGACGAGCCTCGTCTGCATGAATATCTATCAACTCAATCCCGGCCACGCGCTCGGGTTGTTCGCGGGTTCGGGCACGAGCACCGCCACGCTGCAGGCGGCCATTGCCGAGCTCGGCAACGACGATCCCGCGGTGGGCTATTCGGTCGCCTATCCGTTCGGCGTGGCCGGGCCGATCGTGTTGCTGTACATCGCGTTTGCTATTTTCAAGCCGAAGATCGTCGCGCCTTCGGGCGGCGGCATGGAGATACTGGAGGTCTCGCTGGGCAATCCGCAATTCGCGGGCAAAACGGTGGCCGAACTGATGAGCGGTCTGCCGGGCGACGTGCAGGTCGTGGCGCGGCGGCGCGCGCATCACAACGAACCCGCCACGCCCGATGTGGTGCTGGCCGAGCATGACGTCCTGCTGATGGTCGGCCCGAACCGCGCGACGCTCGATCTTGCGGGCAAGCGTCTCGGCGAGCCGGAGCCGGGCCGGATGCTCAAGGACCGCAAGCATCTCGACTACCTGAGGGTATTCGCGTCGCGACCGGCGATTGTGGGCCGGACGCTCGGCGAGCTCGGCCTGCCGGGCGACAACGCCGCGGTCGTCGCCCATGTGCGCCGTGGCGACACCGATCTGCTGGCACACTCGGACCTCGTGCTCGAGTTTGGCGACCGCGTGGGACTGCTCGCGAGCCCCGCGGATTTCGCGGCGTTGCGCAAGTTCTTCGGCAATTCGATCAAGGGGACCGCGGAGTTCAGCTATATCTCGATCGGTATCGGCATGGCGCTCGGCTTCCTGCTCGGCGCGCTCAGCATTCCGCTACCGGGAATCGGCAAGGTCGGGCTAGGATTATCTGGAGTGCTGATCGTCGCGTTGATTCTCGGCAAATTGCGCCGCACCGCCGGCCTGAACTGGACCATTCCGCTCTCCGCCAATCTCGTGCTGCGCAATCTGGGGCTGACGGTGTTTCTGGCCCAGGTCGGCATGACCTCGGGTCCGCGGTTTGCCGCGACCGTCTCGGAGACTGG
Organism: Paraburkholderia sp. GAS38; assembly: GCF_050434965.1. NCBI lineage: Bacteria > Pseudomonadati > Pseudomonadota > Betaproteobacteria > Burkholderiales > Burkholderiaceae > Paraburkholderia > Paraburkholderia sp. GAS38. The sequence goes on from NZ_JBNDJO010000003.1 coordinate 382,415, forward strand.
GCTGCTGATGCTGGGGCTCGGCGCCGTGGTGCTGCTCGCGCTTGCCGTCCCGGTGATTCTGCTGGGGATGTTCGTCTGCCGCATGTCGTTCGATCAGGTGGCGGGCATCGTCGCCGGCGCCTGCGGCAATCCGGCCATTCTGGCGTACGCCAACAAGCTGGCGCCGACGGACGAGCCCGATATCGGCTACGCGATGATTTTTCCGGGGATGACGATCGTCAAGATCCTGTTCGTCGACATCGTGCCGGTTTTCTTGCAGCATTGAGAGGGGCGGTCGCTGTTGCTGCCGCTGCTGACCAACTGGCCTGACCGGCGCTGCCGAAACTGTCTCTGTCGGCTAGCGCCCCGCGCCCACAAAATGACGGCTGGCCGACCATCCCGTTCAACCTGATCAAGCGGACAGACTGCAATGACACGACTTCGAATCACCTCCTGCGGCCACGAATTTATCGCCGAGACCCACCCGGACGCACCGCAGACGGTGGCCGCCTTCCTGAAACTGCTGCCATATCGCCAGAAGCTGATCCACGTCCGCTGGAGCGGCGAAGGCTGCTGGGTGCCGCTCGGCGACTTCAAGCTGGAAAACGACGGCCAGGCCGTGGGTTTCGAGAACCATACGAGCCACCCGTCGGTCGGCGACATTCTGTTTTACCCCGGCGGCTACAGCGAAACGGAGATCATCCTCGCCTATGGCTCGTGCTGCTTCGCCAGCAAGATGGGGCAACTGGCCGGCAATCACTTCCTGACGGTCGTCGAAGGCAAGGAACACCTGCGCGAACTCGGTACCAAGGTGCTGTGGGAAGGCGCGCAAGACGTGCTGTTCGAACGGGTCTAATCACGGCCCATTTGTCTGAGGTAAGCCTCCCGGTGCGGGGCGCAAGCCGGGCGTGATACGCTGATGAAGCAGGTGATCGAGCGAGCCCCGGCCGGGTCGGCGGGGTCATTTTTTCTCCTCCTTCATGGCGGTAGGCCCCGATTCATGCCCGATACCCAACTCCGTCCGCTGCGCGCCTTTGCCGAGAGCCTTCGTCTGGACCAGGTCAATCTGACCGAGCGATGGATGCGGGCGGTGTTCCACGACACCGAACTGAGCGACGCCGACCGGCTGACCTACGAGCAGCTCTCCGACCATATTCCGGCCATCCTCGAGGAAATCTGCGGCGCGCTGGAGGAGCAGGACCTCGATCAGGTCGAGCCGGCCATCGAGCGTAACGCGCGCAAGCACGGCAAGCTGCGCTGGCGGCAAGGCTACCGGATCGACGAACTGGTGCGCGAACTCGATCTGTTTCGCCAGATGCTGGCCGGCCAGATTGTCCAGTTCAGCGAATCGCGGCCGTTTTTCACCCGGCGTCACGAGGAACGGGCCCGCCACTTCATCGACGAGGCAGTCAGCTTCGTCACGCTTACCTCGATTCGGGAAGTGCTCACCGAGCGCGACCGGAAAATCGACGAATACACCGGCCGGCTGGAACGCGCCAATCACGAACTCACCTTGAAGCAGAGGCTGGTGGGCGATCTGTACGAGTCGCGCATGCAGATCACGCGCAGCGTCGTGCACGATCTGCGCAACTTCCTGAATGTCTTTTCGATGGCGCTGCAACTGATGTCGCGCGCGCCGGCGAAGGTCGAAGCGGCGCTCGCGCTGGCGAACCGTCAGGCAGCGGACATGAAGGCGCTGGTGGACGAACTGGTCGAATATTCAGTGGTGCTTGGCGATAATCATCAAGCGGCTGTGGAGTGTTTCGACTTGCGCGGCCTGTTCGACGAACTGGTGGCTTCGTGCAGTCCCGCGGTCGAAGCCAAGGGTTTGCGCCTGACGGCTGCCTTCGACGATACATTGAGCACGATCGTGTCGAACCGGCTCAAGCTGAAGCAGGTGGCGCTCAACCTGCTGACCAACGCCGCGAAATATACCAAGGTGGGCCAGGTCGAACTGGCGATGACGGCGGCCGGCGAGGATCAATGGCGGTTGCGGGTGTCGGATACCGGCGTGGGAATCGGCGCATCGGATCGCGAACGGGTGTTCAAGGAATTCGAGCGGGCGACCGGGGACGATATTCCGGGCGCGGGTCTGGGGCTCGCGATTGTCCGCGAGTTGACGCGGGTGCTGGGCGGACAGATCCGCTTCGACTCAAATGAGGGCGAGGGGACGAGTTTTGAAATTACGTTTCCGGTGAGGCTCGAGGCGCGCGAGGGAGGGGAAGGGGGGCCTGCGTGAGCGGTTCGGTATGCTTGATAAGTTTTCGTGTTGTTGATCTGCCGTTTTTGATTGCCTGCCGGTTGCGCGTCATGGAGCCCTACGTCTTTGCCGACGTGGGGTTTTTTCTTTGGCCGACCTGATATGACCCGGCCCGGCGGGTAGTACCGGGGTATCACCTTATGACCTTCCCTTCTGACGATGATGTTGGCTGTGGGATGGGTGCTGTGTGTGCTGGGTTTGCTGTGTAGCACGCGTACGCGTTGGCCGTTTGGCCAGGCTGAAATCCTGGGCCGCGCCCGATAGACTGGAATTGGGCTGCAACTTTCGGGTTCCGGTTCTTGCGCCAGGACGGACGGCGATCGCGCCGGGATTCTCGCGGTAGTTTCCCTGGATCCTTGTGGCACTTCGATCGAATTTCGGAGTTTTCGTATGTCCTATTTGTGAAATTTAGCGTAAAAGAGATAAATTTATCTTTGTGAGGATATTTTGTCTTGATCAATCGTGTCTGCTGATTCGGTCCGTGGCGTAGAAACGGTATCGGCATCGCCAACGGTGCGTGGCGATTCTTAAGTGGTTAAAAATTTCTGCAGATAATTTCGGAATCCATAAGAAATGCGACTGCTATGCGAGTTGCATTGTTCATAAGAGGAAGGGAGGAAATCTTGAGTAAATATCGTAAGACCGTGTGGAACGCTTCGCCGGGTACCTCTGTGGTTGCCCCAGAGAAAACCCGTCGGCATGACAAAAGGTCACGCCGCAAGGTGCGCAGCGTGGCCAGGCTCGCTGCTGCCGTGGCGTCAGGCTGGTCGCTACAGATCGCTGTGCTTCCTGCGCTGTTCGCGGGTACGGCGGTTTTTGCGAACGAGGCTCAGGCGAATCCCGACGATTCACTTGCGCTTGGCAACGGCGCACAGGCAAGTGGCGCCGGTGCAGTCGCTGTCGGTTATATGGCGTCGGCGACGGACTTTGCGGCGCTGGCCGCCGGTACCCGAGCCGTCGCGGACAGTTCAGGCTCGACGGCGGTTGGAACGGACGCTGCGGCGCTGTCGACGAACGCAACCGTACTCGGTTCCGGCGCATCGACCGCCGACAATTCGGCGAATGCCATGGCGATGGGGCACAACGCCGCCGCTGCCGCCCCAAACACGCTGGCTATCGGTACGAGCAGCACGGCCGCCGGCGATAGCTCGGTTGCTTTCGGGTATGGCGCTTATACGTCGTCGGGCGCGTCCGGTTCGATGGCGCTGGGCACGAACGCGGTGGTCAATGCCCCGGATGCCGTTGCCCTGGGCGCGAATACGTGGGTCAACGCTCCAGCTGCGGTTGCACTCGGCGCGAACGCATCGGTCAGCGCGCCGGCGTCCGTTGCGCTTGGTGCGAATACGTCGGCGAGCGCTGCGGGTTCCGTTGCACTCGGTAACGGCTCGCTTGCCGATCGCGTGAATGCCGTCTCAATAGGTACGAGCTCGCAGCAGCGTCAGATTGTCAACGTGGCAGCGGGTACGCAGAATACCGACGCGGTCAACGTCGGCCAGCTCAAGGGTGTCACCACGGCAATCGGAGGCGGTGCGACCGTCAACCCGGACGGTACGCTTCAGCAACCCGCGTTCGCGGTGAACGGCCGCACTTATGCGGACATCTCCGCGGCGCTCGCGGCGGCCGGTAGCGCTTCGGATGACACGGTGCGGTACGACTCGGCGCTGCACAAAGTCGTGACGCTAGGCGGTGCCGGCGCCAAGACACCGGTGTTGCTGACCAACGTGGCAGCGGGTGCAAAGAACACGGATGCGGTGAATGCCGGTCAGTTGAAGAGTCTGGGGGCTAGCCTGGATACCGGCGGCAATGTCCTGAATAGTTTTGCTGCTTACGACACTGTGGTGCAAGATTCCATCACGCTCAAGGGAGCCGCCGGCACGAAGATAACCGGTCTCGCGGCGGGCAGCCTGGGAGCAGGGAGCACGGACGCTATCAACGGTTCGCAGTTGTACCAGACGAACCAGGATGTGGCGAATCTGGCAGGGGTGGCGGCGACTACGCGGGGTAACGTCGCGAACGTGACCAACGCGATGAATAGCATCGTCAACGGTGGCGGGGTCAAGTATTTACATGCGAATTCCACGCTGGCCGATTCGTTGGCGACAGGCTTGAACGCGGTTGCCATCGGCGGTAACGCCAGTGCAACGGCAACCAGCTCGGTGGCCATCGGAAGCGGTGCGCTGGCGGATCGGGTCAATGCCATCTCTGTTGGCAGCAGCTCACAGCAGCGTCAGATCATCAACGTGGCAGCCGGCACGCAGGATACCGACGTGGTGAACGTCAGCCAGTTGAAGAACCTTGGAGCCCAGATGGACTCCAGCGGCAATCTGGTGAACAGTTTCGTTACGTACGACGACTTGTCGAATAGCACCGTGACATTGGGCGGTACTGCTGCAACGGTGCCGGTCACGCTCACGAACGTGGCTTCCGGCGCGGTGAACGCGCGCAGCGCGGACGCCGTGAACGGCTCGCAGTTGTACGCGCATGCTGCCAGCACGGCGGCGGCTTTGGGCGGCGGCTCGAAAGTGAACGCAGACGGCACGTTGAGCGCGCCTGCCTACAGCATTGGCGGCAACACTTATGGCGACGTGGGCGCAGCACTCGCGGCTACCGTGATGTACGACTCCAGCGAGCACGGCAGTGTGACGCTAGGCCATGCCGGTACGCCTGTGCGGATCGCCAACGTCGCGGCAGGGACGCTGGCGGCCGACAGTTCCGATGCGGTCAATGGCACCCAGTTGTACGCCACCAACCAGAGTGTCGACCAGAACACCAGCAACATCACCCAAAACACGAACGACATCGCAAAGAACGCCGGCGATATCACCCAACTCGATACGCGTGTCACGACGGTCGAAGGTTCGGTCACTAACCTGACCAGCCAGATCAACACGGGGACAGTGGGTCTGCTGCAACAGGATCCAACCTCGCGCAATCTGAGCGTGGGCAAGGAGACGGACGGCGCTCAGGTCGACTTCACGGGGACAGCCGGCGCGCGTGAATTGCTAGGCGTCGCCGCGGGTACGACCGAGGGTTCCGCGGTCAACATGGGCCAACTCAAGCCGGTCGTCTCGGCGTTGGGCGGCGGCGCGCAGATCAATGCGGACGGTTCCGTGACGGGGCCCACTTACCACATGCAGGGCGGCACACAAACCACCGTAGGCGACGCCCTTGGCTCGCTCGACAACGGTCTGACGACCCTGCAGCAGAACATCGCCGCGGGCAACATCGGTCTCGTCACACAAGACGCGACGAGTCGAATCATCAATGTAGGTGGGGCGACCGACGGCACGCTGGTCAATCTGGCCGGCACCGCGGGTAACCGCGTCGTGACCGGCGTAGCGCCCGGAGCGGTCAATGCCGCCAGCACGGACGCCGTTAACGGCTCGCAACTGTATGCGCATGCCGCGAGCACGGCGGTGGCGCTTGGTGGCGGCTCGACCGTGAACGCCGACGGCACGATTACGGCGCCGAGCTATAGCGTCGGCGGAACGAGCGTGAACAGTGTGGGCGGTGCGCTTGGCAATCTGGATGGCCGCGTCACGCAGAACACTTCGGACATCGCGAGCCTGCAAACCACAGTCGGCTCCATCAGCGGAACCGTGGCGAACGCGGTGCAGTACGACAGTTCCGCCCACAACTCGGTCACGCTGGGCGGCTCGGCCAGCGCGCCGGCGGTGAAGCTAACCAACCTGCAGGCCGGGACCTTGTCGGCGACCAGCACGGATGCTGTCACCGGCGCGCAACTCTGGACCACGAACCAGCAGGTCAACGATCTCACGCAAGCGGTGCAGAACGTGCAAACGACCGGCAACACCGGTATCTCGACCAATACCGACGGCACCCCGGCGGCGGCAACCGGTAAGGATTCGATGGCGATTGGCGGCGGTGCAACGGCAAGCGGCGCGAACTCGGTTGCCATCGGCCAGGGTTCGGTGGCCGATCAGCCGAACACGGTGTCGGTGGGGGCGCCCGGCAACGAGCGGCGCCTCACCAACGTCGCGAACGGCGTGGCGCCGACTGACGCCGTCAACATGGGGCAGTTCCAGTCGGGCATGAGCGATCTGGCGCGCAACGCCTACAGCGGGACCGCATCGGCCATTGCGCTGACCATGATCCCGGATGTCGATGCGAACAAGAATCTCGCCATCGGCGTGGGTACGTCGGGATACAAGGGCTATCAGGCGATGGCGGTGGGATTGTCGGCGCGCGTCACGCAGAACCTGAAGGTCAAGCTCGGCGCCGGTATCAGTTCGGCCACGACGACGGTCGGTGCCGGTGCGGCGTACCAGTGGTAGCGCATTGAGCGACACGTCAGGCGCCGGTCTGCGCGCCCGACGCCGAATGGCGAAGGCTTAAGCGCCACCCCACACGCGTTCTCCAGTGGGGTGGCGCTCTAGCCGCCGCGATCAACCAAACAGCTTCACCGCTTGCAGCAGCGTATTCACCACGCCCCACGCAAGCGGGATCAGCACATACAACCAGAAGACGGCAAGTTTGGCCGTGGAGGTAGGCTGGTGATTTTGAATCGTGCTCATATCGATCTCCCTTTATTGGCCGCTCTTGAGCTGCGCATCGCTCATGTGGTGTTTCTCGTGCACCCCTTTGACCAGCAGATTGCAGACAAAGCCGACGACCAGCAGGACCACCATGATATGCACGGTCATCGTGTACGCGTCCGCTTTGGCTACGCCATGCGCCACTTCATAGGCACGGATGTAGTTCACCAGCACGGGGCCGGCTACGCCCGCGGCCGCCCATGCCGTCAGCAGACGGCCGTGAATGCCGCCGACGAAAGCCGTGCCGAACATATCCGCCAGGTAGGCAGGTACCGTCGCGAAGCCGCCGCCGTACATCGACAGGATCACGCAGTAGGCGAGCACGAACAGCGCAATCTGCCCCGAGGCGGCGAAGCCCGGCACGAGGTAGTACAGCACGGCGCCGAGCGCGAAGAAGATGAAATAGGTGTTCTTGCGGCCAATCCAGTCGGACGCGGAGGCCCACACAAAGCGTCCACCCATGTTGAAGAGCGACAGCAGTCCGACGAAGCCCGCGGCCGCCGCGGCCGTCACCGTGTTCTTGAAGCTCTCCTGAATCATCACCGAGGCCTGACCGAGAATGCCGATGCCCGCCGTCACGTTGAGAAACAGCACGAGCCAGATCAGATAGAACTGCGGGGTCTTCAACGCCTCGTCGATATGCACGTGATTGCGCGAGATCATCTTCTTCTGGGTGGCGACGGGCGGTGTCCAGCCGTCCGGTTTCCAGTCGGCGGGCGGTACGCGGATGGCGAGCGCGCCGATCGACATGGAGATGAAATACGCAATGCCCAGTACTACGAAGGTTTCGGCCACACCGTTGCTGGTCGCGTTGCGGAAGTGATTCATCAGCGCGACGGACAGCGGGGCGGCAATCATCGCACCGCCGCCGAAGCCCATGATCGCCATGCCGGTCGCCATGCCGCGACGGTCGGGGAACCAGCGGATCAGTGTCGAAACCGGCGACACATAACCGAGCCCCAGGCCAATGCCGCCGATCACGCCATAGCCGAGATACAGCAACGCGATCTGATGCATCCAGACCCCGAGCGCCGCGACCAGAAAGCCGCCGCCGAAGCAGCATGCGGCGGTAAACATCGTGCGGCGCGGTCCCACCCGTTCGAGCCACTTGCCCGCGAATGCCGCCGACAAACCGAGGCACACGATCGCCAGCGAAAAGATCCAGCCGAGCGTGGTGAGCGACCAGTCGTCCGGCGCGGATTGCGTGATGCCGATCACCTTCGTGAGCGGCCCGTTGAACACCGAGAACGCGTACGCCTGGCCGATACACAGATGCACGGCGAGCGCGGCGGGCGGCACCATCCAGCGCGAGAAGCCCGGGCCTGCCACGGTGGCCTGTTTGGAAAAGAATGGGGCAGAGCCTGACTTCCCCCTCGGCTCGGTAATGCTGCTCATGATCAGTCTCCGTTTGCGTGTCTTGTTTGGTTTGTTATCGGCGCTTGCTGCCAACGCTTGAGCGTCGCAGCGTGACGGGCATGCTCCGCCTCGTCGCGCGATATATGCTTCCAGGTTTCATATTGGCCCAGGAGGCGCACGCAGAACAGGTGGTAGTCACACCGTCTACCAAACGATATGTTGTGCCTCATGCATTAGCAATATGAGATAGGAGTGCATAAGGTGTTCGCCTGGTATGGGACTGGAGTTCGAGAGGCGGCCGGCGTCACCCCGTTTTGCAGCGCGCAAAAAAGCAGAATGCCGCGCAGGGCGGCATGGCGGGAGCTCAGTCAGCGAGCGGGACAAGGGGACGACGGTGTCCTCGGACACCGTCTCGCCGCCGCGCAATTCTGCGCCGCAGCATGGAGTCAGGAAACGTTGCGGCCGGTTTTCATGCGCGCGGCGACCAGCAGCGAGATCAGGCAACCGACGCCGAGATAAGCCGCCACCGGATGCCACGATCCGTCCGCGAGGTTGACCAGCCCGACGGCGATAAACGGCGTGAAGCCGCCGCCGACCACGCTCGCCACCTGGTAGCCGACGCCCGCGCCCGAGTAGCGGTACTCGGTGCCGAACAGTTCGGTGAACATCGGCTGCTGCACGCTCACCACCATGTCGTGCGCAACGTTGGCCAGCATCACCGCGAAGATCACGATCCACACCGTGGCGCGCGCCTCGAGTGCGAGGAAGAACGGCACCGCGCTCAGCATGCCGACCAGCGCGCCGACCATGTAGACGCGCCGGCGGCCGAAGCGATCGGCGGCCATCGCGAAGCACGGGATCGTCACGCAACTGAGCGCGCCGACCAGCAAGCCGATGTTCAGGAAGAAGGTGCGCGGCATGCCCAGGTTGGCGGTCGAATAGTTCAGCGCGAAAGCGGTCACGATATACATCGTGAAGAGCTCGGCGAGGCGTAGCGCGATGATCAGCAGGAACGCCTTGGGGTGCGTGAGCAACGCCTCGACGATCGGCAGCCGCGGCCGGGTCGTACCTTTTTCGACGACCTTCTCGACGAACTCCTTCGACTCTTCCATGTTCGAGCGGATCCACAGCGCGATCAGCACCAGCACCACGCTGAACAGGAACGGCAGACGCCAGCCCCACGCAAGGAAGGTGGCGTTGTCCATCGAGTGGCTGATGATCGACACGAGCCCGGTGGCGAGCACGAGGCCAACTCCGTAGCCCACCTGCACGCCGCTGCTGTAGAACGCCTTCTTTTTCTCGGGCGCGCTTTCGACGGCCATCAGCGCCGCGCCGCCCCATTCGCCGCCGACCGCAAAGCCCTGAATCGCCCGCAGCGTCACGAGCAACACCGGCGCCCACCAGCCGATGCTGAGAAACGACGGCAGCAGCCCGATCGCGGCCGTCGACAGGCCCATCATCATGACGGTCAGCACCAGCATGCGCTTGCGGCCGAGCCGGTCGCCGTAGTGGCCGAAGATGAAGCCGCCGAGCGGCCGGAACAGGAAGCCGACACCGAATGTCGCGAATGCCGCGAGTGTGCCCATTGCCGGGCTGACGTGCGGAAAGAACTGGCTGTTGAAGACGAGGGCGGCGACGATGCCGTACAGGAGGAAGTCGTACCAGTCGACCACTGCGCCGACAAAACTGCCCAGGGCTGCGCGGCGGGCCCGGCTTCCGTTGATGGTCCCGTCGGCTCGGGCCGCTGTCGATACTGCTAGGGTCATGACGTGTCTCCTTCCTGATATCTGAACTGCAGACGAGGGGTCGCGCTGAAGGCGGTGCCCGATGCCAAGTGGCCGCCGCTGTGCGTGATCTGCTGCAAGAGTCCCCGAAGAATAGTGAGGCGCGGCGCCGTCGACAATCCATGGTTAGGGCAAATTGCGCGATTGGCGCACGGAGATGCGCGCATAGCGCGCGTTTTCCGCGTTAACACCGAGACACCCGTAAGCGGCGGAGCCGGCTTACAGCGCAGCAGTGAGCACATGCTTACCGCCCTGGCTACGTGGTATTTGCTTGTGTCTGCACTGTCGGGCGGCCGCCATGGTACCTTGATGTTGCTGTCGAAGAGCATAGCGAGTTGATATACTACATACGAAATATTGATATTTGCGGCAACGCAGCATATGATTGACCGATCTACGGATTCAATCATTCGGAGTTGCAAATGGAGTGCGTTCCTCTTGCCCTGCTCGCCATAGCCGTCGTAGGTTTGGGGGCAGCCGCCACGGTGTTGTTGACCCGGTGGATTCCGCAGCCGGTTGCCGAACTGGCAGCACAACATGGCCGTTTCGCCGGCCTGGGCGAATGGGACAGCGCGGCCGCGGCGCCTTGTGGTGTCCATCCGGGCGCCACTGCGGGCGCAAACCCGGGCAGCCAGGCGGGTGCACGTGTTCAACAAGAGGCGATGAATGTCGTCAGAACTTCAAACTGAAGCAGTGGCTACCCCATTGACCCTGACCTTGCAGCCGATCGGCGCGAGCGCGAGCCTGCGCGACCAGGCTTATGCAATGCTGCGCCAGGCTATCGCCGACGCGGATATCTACCAGTCGCGCGACGAGATTCGCCTCGACGAGCGGGTGCTGAGCGAGTCGCTCGGCGTCAGCCGCACGCCGGTGCGCGAAGCGATGACGCTGCTGGAACAGGAAGGCTTTCTGCGCATGGTGCCGCGCCGCGGCATCTACATCGTGCGTAAGAGCAAGCGCGAAATTGTCGAGATGATCCAGATGTGGGCCGCGCTCGAAAGCATGGCCGCACGTCTTGCCACGCTGCACGCCACGGACGAGGAAATCGCCGGGCTGCGCCACATGTTCGACAATTTCCAGGACACGACGCCCGCTGAGCACATTGCGGAGTACTCGGACGCGAACATCGCGTTCCATCAGGCGATTGTCGAGTTGTCGAAGTCGCAGATCATCCTCGATACGATCAAGAACATCTTCATCCATGTGCGGGCCATCCGCCGGATGACGATCTCGCAAAGCGACCGCGCGTCGCGCTCGATTGTCGACCACCTGCGCATCATCGAGGCACTCGAGAAGCGCGACACCGAACTGGCCGAGCGGCTCACACGCCAGCACTCGCTGGATCTCGCGACCTTTGTCGAAGCGAATTGCGACTTCCTGGATTGAGCCGCTGACGGCTTCTCTCCGCTACTGACGTCGATGCTCAAACAAGGCCAGTGGTGGTGACACCGCTGGCCTTTCTGCATGGACGCGCGGTGCGGAACGCCTGGTATTCCTTAGCGTTTTTTCTCTCTCTACCGTCACGCCACCGCTCGCCGCGGTGCGCAACAAGTCTTCCTTGACGTTGTTAAAAATATGGTATGTGATATATCAACACAAACGGACTTGTATCGTTCATCGGTGTTTTCCCTTGATCAGCTATGCCATTGAGCGGGATTTCGCCTCAAAACCGGCTCCTGGCAAGCGTCAGGAACACGAATCTCAAGTTAATCCTCACACGGAATTTGTCCTTGATTGAATCTGATATATCACATACCGTATGGAGCAGAGCCTGCCAGACTCCCCAGTAAGGTGTCATTGAAGCGGCCGCGTCCGTCGAGCAACGTTGAACAACCGATTGACCAGGACAGGAGACGACCATGTCTGCAGTTGTTTCATCCCTCAACCCCGCCACGGGCAGCACGACGGCCGACGACACGCTCAAGCAGAAGACCCGCAATGCCGGTGTCGTCTCGGGCGGTCACCTGGTCGCGAGGGCGCTGAAAAACGAAGGGGTCGATACGATCTTCACGCTGTGCGGCGGCCACATCATCGACATCTACGATGGCTGCGTCGACGAGGGGATTCGCATTATCGACGTGCGTCACGAGCAGGTCGCGGCGCATGCGGCGGATGGCTATGCGCGGCAAACCGGCAAGCTGGGCTGTGTGGTGACGACAGCAGGACCCGGTTGCATGAACGCCGTCACCGGCATCGCCACGGCGTTTCGTTCGGAAAGCCCGGTCCTGCATATCGGCGGTCAAGGCGCGCTGACGCAGCACAAGATGGGCTCGCTGCAGGATCTGCCGCATGTGGACATCATGGCGCCTATCACCAAGTTCGCCGCCAGCGTGCCGAGCACCGAGCGGGTAGCGGACATGATTTCGATGGCGGTGCGCGAATGCTACAACGGCGCGCCAGGTCCTGCGTACCTCGAAATTCCGCGCGACGTGCTCGATCGCGAAGTCGAGTTGACGCGGGCCGTCGTGCCGCAACCGGGTCACTATCGCGCGTCGACGAAATCGATCGGCGACCCGCGCGACATCGAGAGGCTGGCCGATCTTCTCGTCGCCTCAGAACGTCCGGCGATCCTGTACGGCCAGCAGGTCTGGACGGCACGCGGCCATGAAGAAGCGGTGGCGCTGCTGCGCGGACTCGATATCCCCGGTTACTTCAACGGTGCGAGCCGCGGCTTGCTGCCGCCGGGCGATCCGCATCATTTCGACCGTACCCGTTCACAGGCATTTGCGAATGCAGATGTCCTGATCGTCGTTGGGACTCCTTTCGATTTCAGAATGGGCTACGGCAAACGCATCAGCAAGGAACTGAAGCTGGTGCAGATCGACATGGACTATCGCACGGTGGGCAAGAACCGCGACATCGATCTCGGTCTCGTCGGCGATCCCGGTGCGATTCTCGCTGCGGTGCTGCAAGCGGCGAGCGGCCGCCTGAAGGACGACAAGCGCCAGGCGCGCCGCAAGTGGATGGCGCAGTTGCAAGACGCCGAAGCCGCCGCAACGGAAAAATTGATGCCGTTGTTCAGGTCGGCCAACACGCCGATCCATCCCTATCGCGTCGCCTACGAACTGAACGAGTTCCTTTCCGACGATACCGTGTACATCGGCGACGGCGGCGACGTGGTGACGATCTCTGCGCAGGCGGTGCGGCCGCGCCGTCCGGGGCAATGGATGGATCCTGGCGCGCTCGGTTCGCTGGGCGTAGGCACCGGCTTTGCACTCGCCGCGAAGCTCGCGCATCCGCACAAGGAAGTGCTCTGCTACTACGGCGACGGTTCGTTCGGCATGACCGCCTTCGACATGGAGACGGCCAATCGCTTCGGTGCGCCGTACCTTGCCGTGATCGGCAACAACTCGGCAATGAACCAGATTCGCTACGGCCAGCTTGCGAAGTACGGCGAGGAGCGCGGCAACGTCGGCAATCTCCTGAGCGACGTGCCGTTCAGCAAGTTTGCGGAGATGCTGGGCGGCTATGGCGAAGAGGTACGCGATCCGGCGTCCATCGCGGGTGCGTTGCAACGCGCCCGTGAGGCGATTCATCGTAGCGGACGCTCGGCGGTGGTGAACATCTGGGTCGACCCGCGCGAATACGCGCCGGGCACCAAAAACCAGACCATGTACAAGTAAAGCAGCCGGATCTAAAGGAGAAACAGGACATGGGTAAAGCACTCGACGGCGTACGCATCCTCGATTTCACGCATGTGCAATCGGGTCCGACGTGCACGCAATTGCTGGCGTGGTTCGGCGCCGATGTGATCAAGGTGGAGCGGGCCGGCGCAGGGGACATCACGCGCGAGCAACTGCGCGACATCCCCGATGCGGACAGCCTCTACTTCACGATGCTCAATCACAACAAGCGCTCGGTTACGCTCGACACGAAGAATCCGGAAGGCAAGCAGGTGCTCGAAGCGCTGATCCAGAAATGCGATGTGCTGGTGGAGAACTTTGCACCGGGCGCGCTGGACCGGATGGGCTTTACCTGGGAGCGCATCCAGGAGCTCAACCCCCGCATGATCGTGGCGTCCGTCAAGGGCTTCGGTCCGGGCCCTTATGAAGACTGCAAGGTGTACGAGAACGTCGCGCAATGCGCGGGCGGGGCGGCATCGACGACGGGTTTCGACGACGGTCCGCCGGTCGTGACGGGCGCGCAGATCGGCGATAGCGGCACCGGTTTGCATCTGGCGCTGGGGATCGTGACGGCGCTCTATCAACGCACCCAGACCGGCCGTGGCCAGAAGGTGCTGGCAGCGATGCAGGACGGCGTGCTGAACCTGTGCCGGGTGAAATTGCGCGATCAGCAGCGCCTGGATCGCACCGGTGTCATGAAGGAGTACCCACAATATCCGAACGGCACCTTTGGCGAAGCGGTGCCGCGCGCCGGCAATGCGTCGGGCGGCGGGCAACCTGGCTGGATCCTGAAGTGCAAGGGCTGGGAGACGGACCCGAACGCCTACATCTATTTCATCGCCCAGGCGCCGGTGTGGACGAAGATCTGCAACGTGATCGGCAGGGAAGAATGGACCACCGATCCCGATTACGCAACACCTGCCGCACGCTTGCCGCGGCTGAAAGAAATTTTCGCGGAGATCGAGCGCTGGACCATGACGCGGACCAAGTTCGAGGCCATGCAGATCCTCAATCAATACGATATTCCGTGCGGCCCGATCCTGTCGATGAAGGAACTGGCCGAAGAGCCGTCGCTGCGCAAGACGGGAACGATCGTCGAGGTGGATCATCCGGTGCGCGGCAAGTATCTGACGGTCGGCAATCCTATCAAACTGTCGGACAGCCCGACGGACGTCCAACGCTCGCCGCTGCTAGGCGAACACACCGACGAAGTGATGGCCGAACTCGGCTATTCGCACGACCAGATCAGCGCGTTGCGCGCGGCCGGTGCGATCTGAGGGCTGCGCGGTCTACACGAGGGAGCAGGATATGGATACATGGATGCGCTTCATGTCGGGCGATGGCGGCATTGTGTTCGGCCGTGTCGAAGGCGGTTATCTGCACGAGTACGCAAGCCTCGATCAGCGGGTGCCGACCGGCGAGGTACTGTCGACGCGCGCGCTGACGCCGCTCGCACCGTGCGCGCCGGGAAAGATCGTCGCGCTGTGGAACAACTATCACGCGCTGGCCGCGAAACTCGACAAACCGGTGCCGGCGCATCCGCTGTTCCTGCTCAAGTCCGCGGGCTCGGTAATCGCTGACGGCGCAACCATCCGGCGGCCGGCGAGCTACGCGGGCAAGATCGTCTACGAGGGCGAACTTGGCATCGTCATCGGACGACGCTGTCGCGACGCGGATCTGGCTGAGGCGGCTGCGTCGATCTTCGGCTACACGATCGTCAACGACATCACCGCAGCCGATCTGCTCAACGAAAATCCGCATTTTCCGCAATGGTGCCGCGCCAAGGGCTTCGACACGTTTTGCGGTCTCGGACCGGCCATCGTCTCGGGCTTCGACTGGCAGGCGGGCCGCGTGGTCACCACGCTCGACGGCGTGGAGCGGCAGAACTACCCGTTGGCCGACATGGTGTTTTCGCCGGCGCAACAGGTCAGTTTGATTTCGCAGGATCTCACGCTGGAGCCGGGTGACGTGATTGCTTGCGGCACCTCGCTAGGTGTCGGTTCGATCAAGGACGGCGCGACGGTGGCGGTCACGATCGCGGGCATCGGTACCTTGAGCAATACTCTGGCCGCGAGGCAGGACACCGGTGATGCCACTGCTGCCGCGCGCGCAGCAGCAAACGCCGCCTGAGTGAGACCGCAGCACAGCAAGCACGAGGGGACGCAGATGCCGGAGTTACGAGGCGATACCGTATGGGTGGCAGTCAGCTTTCTGCTCTCCATTCTGCTGGCTGCGGTGCTGGCAGGCGTCGCACAACTGGCTGGCGTGTCCCGTTGCGAACACGAAAGCCAACGTAAGCCATGGCGCGCCATGGTCGCGACGGCCATGTTGGCCGGCGTGCTCGCCGCGGGCATTGGCATGGCTGCCGAGGGTGTCGTGGCCGCGGTCGCAGGCGCGGCGCTCGGCGCGCGCTTTGTCCGACTGCATGACTTTAGCGCGAGGCCGCAGCGGGTTGCGTTGCTCGGCGGCGGCGTTGGCCTCGCTGCAATGTCAGGTGGATTCGAGCGCTATCTGTCTTCGGCATCTTGCGGAGAATGGGCGTGTATCGAGGTGTATGCCGCGGTGTTTATCGGCGCATTGATCTTTGCCGTCTCGGCGATGCTCTGGTGTATGTCGCGCGGCTGGCTGGTTGCGCAGGCAGGTGTGCATCCAGGTACGGACGTGGTCAATCTGATGGCGCTCCTGCTCTGTGTCTGGATGGGCTACGGCTTCGTGACCGCGCAAGCGCAACCGTTTGGACTCGCCGTGCTGCTGGCGATGAGCTTGCTCTCAACCGCGCTGGGCGCGCATCTGATGATGAATGCGGGCACCGGCCGCGGACGTTATGCGTTCGCGGCAGGGTGGGTTGGTCAGCGTTCGACGGTTCGCTGCGGCGTCGTGCAGCGGCGCAGTGTCGTCGATGTACTGGAAGGCTTCGAATGGCCCGACGATCATATGCCTGCGCTGTTGGACGACGACTTCGCGCAATCGTGGGCGCTGCTTGACGATCCGCATGCTGTGGTCGAGACGCTGCGCGTCGGCGCTTGCCGGCGTGAGCGCAGTGTCGGTCACGCGTTAGCGCGGGGCGATCGCGGTCGCTATCGCTTGCGCTGCCGGCAAAGTCATCGCGGGGCGCGCCATGGCGCGATGCGTCAACTGAAGCACAGCGAGCCGGAAGATGAGTCGGAAGCGTAATGACCCGGCCAGCAACATGGCCGGGCGAAAGGAGAAACCCGGATCGGAGCTTGAGTCGCGTCAGAAGCCGTCGCCCAAGGACGCGAACTCGCTGAAGTACTGGGTCTTCTTGCGCAGGATGAGTTGGGCAAGAAATTCAGCGTCATAAGCTTTGTGAAGATGGGCGTGATGCCGCTCGATGTAGGCGGTGATACGCGCGCTTTCACTGTTGAATTCATTGAGCGCGTTAAGCGTGTCGCGATCCCAGCGAAACCGCAGGCCAAGGTCGCTGAAGGCTGCGTTGTAGGCGCTCAGATGAGCATCGTCGGGACTGTCTTGAGAAACGCGGGCGGTATGCATGCCGGCATGCGGGACAAACGAGGCGTGATTCATGATCGGACTCCTATGCAAGTGAGTGAGATGACTCGACTGAAGCATAGGACCGGCGATGGATTCGCAATAGTTAAAGTTTTATTGGAAATCCATAGCTCATTGCTTATGCACGCTCAACTCCTTGGCCCGCGTAATTTTCTCGATGAGAGGCGCGCCTTCCTCCATCAGGAAACGCTTGAACGCCACCGCGACAGGCGGCAAGCGTTTGTTGCGCCGATGCACGACGTACCAGTTGAGCATCACCGGGAAGGTTTCGACATCGAGCACGACGAGGTTACCCACCTGCAATTCGAGGCTGATGGTGTGCGCGGACAGAAACGCGATGCCCATGCCGGCAATCACGGCCTGCTTGATCGTCTCGGTGCTTCTGATCTCCATGGCGATCTTGAGGTTGGTGAGCCGGCCGGCAAAGCCTTCCTCCATCGAATTCCACGTATCCGAACCGCGCTCGCGAACGATAAACGCTTCGTTCGCCAACTGGCTCATCTTGATGTTGCGCTTGTGCGCGAGCGGATGGCTCGGCGCGGCGACGATCACATAGGGATGCGGGGCAAACGGCTCGTTGGTCGCGTCCGTTTCGTGCGGCGGCCGCACCATGACCGCGAGGTCGGTCTGGTTGGTGGCAAGTTGATGCAACAGTTCCTCGCGGTTATGCACCGCCAGGTTGAGCACGACGCCCGCATGGCGGCGCGTGAACTCGGCCAGCAGGCGCGGAAAGAAGTAGTCGCCCGCGCTGATGACGGCAACATTCAGCTTGCCCCCGGAGACGCCCTTCAACTGACTCATCGCTTCGTCGACTTCGTGGAACTGCTGGATGATCGCGCGACTGTAGTGAAGCATCTCGGTGCCGGCAGGCGTCAGGTAGATTTTCTTGCCCAACTGCTCGAAGAGCGGCAGCCCGGCATGCTCCTCGAGCTGACGCACCTGAGTGGAGACGGCCGGCTGCGTCAGATGCAGCTCCTCGGCTGCGCGCGAGAAGCTCAGGTGGCGCGCCACCGTCTCGAAGACCTTCAATTGCCGCAGTGTTGCGTTTCTCATCGTCATGGCCGATGTATAAACGAATGTGAATCAACATAATAACAAACTTTAATTATTCGTAATTCAGCAATGACCCTAGCATGGATTCAGATAAAGAAGCGGATTGGACAGGAGCGACTCTCGGGTTAACGTGGATTGGCAAGCGCAGCAAGGCGATGGCCGGAAAGGGTTAACGCCATTGATGCACAGGAAGACCGATTTATCTAACTAATAATTCCGATTTCCGCGTCGCCCGATTTAAATGGCTGGAATGGGCGGCGTAAATATTAAATTTACCCGATGGCGGTTTTTTCGGGGCGCAACCATAAGGTGGGCTGCATACAGCACGGCGAAAAGGCCGGCTGCTCTAAATAGATAGCGGAGACAAGGCACATGGACGATATCACTCAGCGCACGCCGGCCCACGCAGCCGGCGTGAACCGGTGGTGCCAGCTCGTCATCGGCATGCTATGCATGGCGCTGGTGGCGAATCTGCAATACGCGTGGACGCTCTTCGTGACACCGATGAGCACGCGGCATCACTGGAGCGACGCATCCATTCAGCTGGCGTTCTCGATCTTCATTCTGACCGAGACGTGGCTTGTGCCGATTGAGGGCTGGCTGGTCGATAAATTCGGTCCGCGTCCGGTGGTGGCAGGGGGCGCCGTGTGCGCCGGGCTTGCGTGGGTGATCGATTCGTATGCGACATCCTTGCCGCATCTCTATGTGGCGGCTGTCGTCGGCGGGATCGGTGCGGGTTGTGTGTACGGCACGTGTGTCGGCAATGCGCTGAAGTGGTTTCCCGACCGGCGCGGTCTTGCAGCAGGGTTGACCGCCGCGGGCTTCGGCGCCGGCGCCGCGGTGACCGTGATTCCGATTGCCGGCATGATCGTGCGCTCGGGCTACGAGCAGGCGTTCTTCTTTTTCGGCATCCTGCAGGGCGTCTGCATGCTTGGGCTCGCGATGCTGTTGAAAAAGCCCGATGCGCGTCAGGCGAAGGCGCCGAACAAAAAATTCATCGTCACCAAGGTCGACTACACGCCGGGTCAAATGATCAAGACGCCGTTGTTCTGGGTGATCTACGTTTCGTTCGTTGCCGTAGCGGCGGGCGGTCTGATGGCCACTGCCCAGCTTGGCCCGATCGCCAAGGATTGGGGGCTCGCCCGAATTCCCATGAGCTTCTTCGGTTTGACCGTGCCGCTGCTGACGGCGACGCTGTCCATCGACAATATCTGTAACGGCTTCACGCGGCCGCTATGCGGCTTTATCTCCGACAAGATAGGCCGCGAAAACACCATGTTCGTGATCTTCATCGGCGAAGGGCTTGCGTTGCTCGGCCTCATGGAATACGGCAGCAACCCGTATGCGTTCATGACCTTCGCAGCCCTGATCTTTTTGTTTTGGGGCGAAATCTTCTCGATCTTTCCCGCAATCTGCGCGGATACCTTCGGCAGCAAGTATGCAGCGGCCAACGCGGGAACACTGTACACGGCGAAAGGAACCGCTTCGTTGCTCGTGCCGCTCGCCTCGGTGCTGTCCGCAACCGGCGGCTGGAGTCTGGTCTTTACCGTCTCCGCCGTCGTGACGATCGCGGCAGCCATCGCGGCGAAGTTCATTCTCGCGCCGATGCGCGCGCGCTGGATCGGTTTGCGCAATCAGCCCGCCGTCGTCGCCAATAGTCAAACACGGCTCAATCACTGGCCGGAGCAGACCGGTGAGTAACGCAATACCCCCAAAGCAAGGAGCACCACGATGGACTCTGAACTCGACCTCAGGCGCTATGACCTTCTGATCGACGGCAAACGCGTACCGCCCAGCGGCGGCGAATACTCGGTTGACATCAACCCCGCCACCGAAGAGCCGATCGCGCTCGTCGCGCAAGGTAGTGCCGCCGATGTCGACACGGCAGTGCGTGCCGCCCGTGCCGCGCTGAAGGTGTGGAATGCGCTGCGCGCGTCGGAACGGGGCCGCATTCTCGGCCGCTTCGCGGAATTGTTGCGCACGCATCAAGATGAACTGGCGACGCTTGAAAGTCTCGATGCAGGCAAGCCGATTGCCGCCGTGCAACGTCAGGATTTACCCGCTGCAATCGACACGCTCGCCTACTACGCCGGTTGGTGCGACAAGATCACCGGGCAGGTGGTGCCGGTGCGCCCCGACGCCTTGACGTACACGATCCGTGAGCCGGTCGGTGTGGTCGCGGCAATCGTGCCGTGGAATTTTCCGTTGATGATCGGCATGTGGAAAATTGCGCCCGCACTTGCATGCGGCTGCACGATGATCGTCAAGCCCGCCGAGATCACGCCGCTGACGGCATTGCGGGTGGGCGAGCTCGCGCTGGAGGCAGGCGTGCCGCCCGGCGTGCTGAATATCGTCACAGGCAAGGGACGCGTGGTCGGTGATGCACTGGTCGCGCATCCGGGTGTCGACAAGGTGACGTTCACCGGGTCGCCTTCGGTAGGGCGCGGCATTCTGCAGGGCGCTGCGGTCAACTTCAAGCGCGTGACGCTGGAGCTAGGCGGCAAGTCGGCCAACGTGATTTTCCCCGATGCGAATCTGGACAGTGCCGTGCGTGCGGCGGCATCGGGCATTTTCTTCAACACGGGACAGGTGTGCTCGGCGGGCTCGCGTATTCTGGCGCATCGCGACATCTATGACGAAGTGGTCGAACGGTTGGCGGCGCGTGCGAAATCGATCAAGGTCGGCGATCCTGCCGCGCGCGAAACCTCGATGGGGCCGGTTGTTTCGGCTGCGCAGATGAAGACGGTGCTCGACTATGTGGACATAGGTAAGGAAGAAGGCGCAACACTGGTGACCGGCGGTGCGCGTCTGGGCCAGCGTGGTTTCTACGTCGAGCCGACCGTGTTTGCGAATGTGGAACACGAGATGCGGATCTCGCAGGAGGAGATCTTTGGACCAGTGGCCAGCGTGATCCGCTTCGATGATGAGGCCGATGCGATACGGATTGCTAACGGTACGCTCTATAGCCTGGCTGCAGGCGTGTGGAGTGCGGATATCGGACGTGTGCACCGGGTGGCGCATGCGCTCAAGGCGGGTACGGTGTGGATCAATACGTATGGCTACACCGATGTGCGCCTACCTTGGGGCGGAGCGGGCGATTCGGGATTCGGCCGTGAACACGGCGATGTGGCCATCGAGAACTTCACGGAACCCAAGGCGGTGTGGCTGTCGATCGATCAATGAGGTTTGGGTAAGCGGTAAAGAAATCGAGCCCGTTGGGCTCGATTTCTTTCGCGGCAGGTCCGTTCTTCGTGGAGAAAGCGGACCGCCCGCGCGTCGCGAATCATCCGCCCTGTAACGCAATGCGTTCGCGCAATTTGACCAGCGCCAGCACGACGTCGATTGTCGGCGTGGGTTCGCCGACGAGCCGGCCCATTTCCTGCACGACCGTGAGCAACGGGTCGATTTCCATGGGCCGGCGGTTTTCCAGATCGACCAGTGTCGAAGTCTTGTGTGCGCCCACCGCACCCGCGCCGTCGATGCGCTTCTCGACGTCGACGCGAAAATGCACGCCGAAGTGATCCGCGATCTGCTTCGCCTCGAGCATCATCGTGCGCGACACGGCACGCGTGCCGGGGTCGCTCGTGAGGACGTCGAGCGTGGCGTGGGTCAGGGCGCTGATCGGGTTGAAGCACAGATTGCCCCACAGCTTGAGCCAGATTTCATCGCGGATGTTCTCGCGAATCGGCGCATCGAAACCGGCCGCCTGCATGATCTCGTGAAGCTGCTGGATACGTGGCGTGCGCTCGCCGCTGGGCTCGCCAATGGGGAATTTCTTGCCGTACACGTGCTTGATCAGACCCGGCTCGACGATCTCCGCTGCGGGATACAGCACGCAGCCTATCGCGCGTTCAGGACCGAGCCGCGTCCATTGCGAGCCGTCCGGGTCGATACTGGACAGACGTGTGCCCGCGAATTTGCCGCCGTGCTGATAGAAGTACCAGTAAGGGATACCGTTGACGCCAGTGACGATCGCCGTGTGTTTGCCGAGCAACGGCTGCATCGACTCGACGACGCCAGGCAATGAGTGTGCCTTGAGCGTCACGATGACGTAGTCCTGCACGCCGAGTTCACGGGGATCCGACGTACAGCGCACGCGTGCGCTGAGTTCCTCGCCATCCATCAGCACGCGTGCGCCGTGTTCGCGCATCGCGGCAAGATGAGGACCGCGTGCCACGAAGCTCACGTCGGCGCCTGCCCGCGCCAGTTGCACACCCATCAACCCGCCGATTGCCCCTGCGCCGAAGATACAGATCTTCATGATTTATCGCCTCAGTCACAATGAAAAACCGCTTGCCCGTCAGCGCGCGAGGCGCGGCCGCGTGGGCTGGGCCAGCGATGAGGCCGGCGCAGCAGGACGCGGCCGGAGAGGGCCACGGTTCGAGCATAAGGTGAGGCTACGATTGGGGATAGTTAAAGTTTCTGTAGCGATGCATTAGCGATGGGTTATGGATCGTCGAGGTGAATGCGAACTGGACGGCCAGTGGAAAAGCGGCAACGCCAGCGCGGCCAGCTCCCAGGCGCATACACGGCAGTGGCTTACTTAGGAAATCTGAGGAAAGCTCGGAAAACCGGAGCCCACCCGGCGCGGCAAAGCGTCGCGTCGGTGCTCAGGCTCAAGTCGCTTAGACAGGACTAGTCCTATTTTTTCATTCCACCTCCTTCAGTAAACTGCTGTTTCCTGTTGCCGGGCTGTGCAGTCCGATGTCGTAGTCTTTCCAGGGGCTGCTCACCCATCTCTTCTGCGCCGTTGCCAAGTGTCATCGCACTACCACGTATGCCCGCAGCCTTCTTTCTGTTTCGACTGCGAGAGTTCTACGTCATGTGGCAGTACCTACGTAACATCCTCGCGCGCGAGCAGCTCACTTCCACTGATTCGAGCCGTCAGGCTCAGCTCAAACGCAAATCCTCGAAGGGTGTTGCCGCCAGTGCGGCCTTGCTGAGCAGCGCGATCGCCGCGTTGGGCACACCGGTCGCATCAGGTGTCGCGGCGAATCCGCTCAGCCGGCCTGTAGCGGCCAGCGCGAGCGGACTCGCAGTGGAGTGGGCCATGCTGGGCGCGCAACACCCTGTGTCCGGCGCCGCGAACCTGCGTGAATGGTTCGGGCGAGTCGGCGTAAGCGCGGGCAGCGACGTCGCTAGCGTCAAGCTGGCCGACCAGCGCGTCACGAATGGCGCTCGTTCCACACTGTCGGGCGCCGCGCCGTTGAACATGCGGGCCGCTGGGAGCGGCGTCTATGCCGGTCCGATCAAGCGTGATTCGCGCGCGACGTGGACGCCCGTAGGGTTGCCCGCGGACCTCGCGGCGCAACTTGCCCGCATTCTCGCGGGGCAACTGGACACCACACGGCCAGCTCAAGCCGACGATTACTACCGCATCGTCTACGAACCCGTCGCGGGCAATCAGGGCGTTACGCGCAGGCGCGTAACCGCGCTCGAAATTCGATTCGCGGGTCGCACTTATCGGGCGGTGTGGTTCGTCGCACGCGGGCAGGCCGCCGGAGACTATTACTCGTTCGATGGCCAGCGTCTCACTGCTGAGCCATTTGCCATGCCGTTGAACTACGTTCGCGTGAGTTCGCCGTTCGGTTACCGGATTCATCCCGTGACCGGAGAACGCGTGCTGCATACCGGCGTGGATCTCACCGCCGCACGGGGAACGCCGGTTGTTGCCGCCGCGGCAGGGACGGTGCAGTTCGTCGGTGTCGATAGTGGCTATGGCAAGCATGTCGTCGTGCGTCACGCGCGCGGCTACACCACTTGCTACGCGCATCTGTCGGCGTTCGCCAGTCGTTTGCGGGTCGGCACGCAGGTCAGCGAGGGACAGCCATTGGGCGCGGTCGGACAGACAGGCGTTGCGACCGGACCGCATCTGCATTTCGAAGTACGCCTGAACAATCAGCCGACTGATCCGCTCAAATTGACGAACCGCTTCAGCGCGGTGCCGCTGACTGCCAGCCAGCGTGCTGCGTTCGATCATGTGGCGAGCGTCGCACGTAATCAGCTAGCGGGATTGTCTGCCGATATCCGTACTGTATCGAACGCACCGGTCGCCGCGCACTGAGTCTTTACGGCCTCGGCAAAGCAAAACACGCCGAGGCCACGTCGCGACACACCAGGGCGCGCCATGCGCAGCATGCCGGATCAATGAGGACGACTCATTGGCCTCCACGCATGGCATAATTTGTCAGCTTTCATTTTTCTGACTACGCCGCATGTTGCGTCGCCATCTGCAGAAGATCGGCTCGATCCTCGGATTGCTTGCGATCCTGATGGCGACTCTCGCACCCACGGTTTCGCAGGCGCTGAGCGCGCACAACAGACTCGACGCGGCGCTTGCCGAGCGTTGTTCGGCGACCGCGGGCGCGACGGATGTGGGGCGCGCCGCACCGCAGCCGCTCATCTTCCATTGGCAGGCCTGCGGTTATTGCAGTCTGCTCGCGCAGGTCCCCGTCGTGCCGCCGGCCAACTTCGCATTCGCCACGCAAGCGCCGTTTGCGCACAGTGCCATCGTGCGCGTGACTGCGAGCACGCTGTCCATCTTTCCCGTCACCTCGGCGCAGCCTCGTGCGCCGCCTGTCGTTCCCTGATCCTTTCCGGTCTTGCAGTTGCAACGGTTCCGCTGATCCGCCCTGCGTTCTCATAACGCAAACGCGGACGCGCTGCGGCATGCGTTACGCATTTAGCGACGGTCCACGCCGTCTTTATCATGGAGGTCACGATGAAACGAGGTCAACGCCTGCGCCGCTGGCTCGTGCGTCACCGGATGCACCTGAACCTGGCGGCGCTGTTTGTTTGCGGTTTATGGGCTGGCGGGCTCGCATGGATGACACGTCCCGATGACATTGGCATGACATCGGTCGCGTCGCCGATCTGCTGCTTCCGCGCGGTGAAGTAGCGGCGCGGGAAGATAAGGGACGCTCGCGCCGGGGCGGCGCACGCCCCTTTGCCGTATCTGGGGGCTCGGCACTTGCGCCCGCGTTCACCAGAGGATTTAATACGGCAACGCGATGGCGCTTGCCAGCGTGGTAGTAAGGCGGTCTTCGAAGAACAACGAACAAGTGCAATCCGGCGCGCGCCCAGGTGGGGCGCATCGGCACGGTAGCGGCGCGGCGAGGCCGGCTACGGCGAGTCACCCAAAACGGAGAGAGCATGAAAGCCAGCACCATCGCGGAGCGGGAAGCCATCGGCCGCGCAGCTCGCGAGCATTCAAAGCGTTCGAGTCATCGCGCGCTGGGCGAGATCCACCGCAATCCGATCGATCTGCTCAAGCAAAGCAGCGAGGGGCGGGTTCAGAAGCTGGTGCCGTTGCGCTACGGCCGCATGTCCGTGTCGCCGTTCACGTTCTTTCGCGGCAGCGCGATCATCCAGGCTCACGATCTGAGCCGGGTGCCCGATACCGGCATCGTGATGCCGATCTGCGGCGACGGTCATCTGATGAACTTCGGCGGCTTTGCGACGCCCGAACGGCAACTGATATTCGATCTGAACGACTTCGACGAAGTGGCGCTCGGGCCGTTCGAGTGGGACCTCAAGCGCCTGACGGCCAGTCTCGTGGTGGCGGCGCGCCATATGCGCCTGAGCCGGAGCTTCGCCGGCGAGCTGGTGATGACGGCGGTGAGCGAGTACCGGGACCGCATGACGCAGTATGCGCAATGCGGGGCGCTGGAGCTGTGGTACGACCGCATTACGTTCGAACGGATGGCCGAGACGGCGTTGACGCCGGAGCGTCGCCGCACGGTCAGACGCGGCATGGAGAAGGCGGCGGGGCGCACCCAGGAGAGCATGCTCGACAAGATGTGCGAACACGACGGCGACCAACTGATCATTCGCGATGCGCCACCCGGACTCTTTCATGTGCATGGCGCCAATACGATGTTCGAGGCCGAAGACGACTGGTTCACGCTCGGCGACTGGCGCAAGCTGATCGGCCCGATGTACGGCGAATACCTGAAAACGCTGACCCATGACCGGCGCGAACTGCTCAGCCATTTTTCGATGCAGGACCTGGTGTTCAAGGTGGTCGGCGTCGGCAGCGTGGGCACGCGCTGTCTGGTGTTGCTCAGCACCGATCACATGGGCAAGCCGCTGTTTTTGCAGATCAAGGAGGCGCGCCAGTCGGTGATCTCGCAGTACTTCAAAGGCCAGACCTTGCATCACGATGGCGAACGCGTGGTGCGCGGGCAGCGGGTGTTGCAGGCGGCGAGCGACATTTTCCTCGGCTGGGCAACCGGTCCGTCGGGCCGGCATTTCTATTTCCGCCAACTGCGCGACATGAAGCTCTCGGCGAACATCGAACTGTTCGATAACGACCTGCTGCTGGGTTACGCCAAGCTGTGCGGCTGGGTCATGGCGCGCGCCCATGCCAAGGCGAGCGGCAAGGCGATCGAGATCAGTGCGTATATCGGCCGGGGCGATCAGTTCGGCGAGGCGCTGACCGAGTATGCGCACGGCTGCGCGGATCAGGTCGAGAAAGACTACGAGGCGTTTATGAAAGCCTGCCGCAGCGGCGAGCTCGAGGCGCGTAGCGATGAGGACATGGCGGCGGACTTCCGTATGTAGTCCTGTTCAACTCAACTCAGATCAGCTTACCGAGAAATGCACCCGCACGTCCTGATCGCTTTCAACCGGATGGCCGTTCTCCATGGCCGGGTAGAAACGCCAGCGGTGCAAGGTCTCCAGCAGGATCTGGTTGAGTCGCGGATTTTGCGTCGGCTTGATCAGTTCGACGTCGAAGGTGCCGTCTGCGTGTACCTTGAAGCGCGCGACGGCCGTGAGCTGATAGCCCTGTTCGCGCAGGTCGTCGGGCAAAACCGGCACCGGTTGCGAGACCAGGCGTGCCTGGGTGCTGCCGGCTGAGGCAGGTGGCGCCGAGAAGACCGTGCCGTTCGATGGCGTTGCTGTCGCGCTCGATGCGGTCTGTGTGGCGGCGGGCGCTTGCGCTGGCCCTTGTTCTTGCGATTGCGCTGCAGGTGCCACAGGTTGATCGTGCGTGGCCGGTTCTGTGGGTGAGCGCGCCTCTTCACGCGGCGGCGTTGTGGGGGCTTGACTGCTGCGCGACGGGACCGCGTGCGTAAGCGGCTGTTGCTGCGCTTGCACCTGGCTCGAAGTGCGCTTTGCAGCCTGGGGCGGCGGTGCCGCTGGTGGGTGCGTGGCCGGGACAATGGCTGCCGGTGCCGGCGTTGGCGCGAGTTCAACCAGACGCATTTCCATCGTCGTCGGCGCGTGCTGCGGCGGCGCACCGCTCGACAACCACCCCACGGATCGCGCCAGCAGTGCCAGGCACAGCACCGCAGCCAGCACGAACGTCATCGAGAACCGTACGCGCTCGCGGTCGACGAACCCCAGCAGCCGTTGCACGCTGCTACTCACGATGCACGGCGACCAGAAAGTGTTCGGCCCCGGCCGCGCGTGCGGCCAGCATGGCCTGCACGACGACGCCATGCGAAGCATGATCGTCGGCGGCGACCACCACATTGGCGTCGGGGCGCAGCAGCCGTGCGATCGTTGGCGTCACCTGATCGAGCCGCACGGCCTGCTGATTGATAAACACCTGATTGGCTTCGTTCACCGAAAGCGTCAGCGGCTTGTCCTGTGACAACTGCTGCGCGTGTCCTTGCGGCAGATTGATCCGTACCGCGTCGAGACGCTGCATCGCCAGCGAGGTCAGCATGAAGGTCGCCAGCAGAAAGAACATCACATCGATCATTGGGATGATCTCGATGCGGCCGCGCTTCGAGCGGCGTGAGCGCCGCAGTTTCATGACGACAATCCGGCGGTTTCGCTCGCGAGGCGCAGATCGCAGAGGGCTTCATTGGCGAACGATTCGAGGTCGTCCATCAACCGGTCGATGCGGCGCGAAAAGAAGTTGAACGCAAACAGCGCGACGAGGGCAATGACCAGACCGATCGCAGTGGCGATCAGCGCCTGCGCGACGCCGCCCGTGACGCCCGACGGATTGACGAGGCCATCGCCGCCGATCAGCTTGAACGAATGCATCATGCCGACGATCGTGCCTAGCAGTCCCAGCAACGGCGCCGCCGTCACGATGGTTTCGAGCAGCCAGAGGCCACGGCTCATGTCGCGTTCGATCTGCGCCGCGGCGGCTTCGACCCGCGTTTCGATGCGCCACAGCGGCGCGCGCGCGTCGCCGAGCAGACGGCCAATCCGGCTAAAGGCATGCTGTTGCGGCAAGCCGTTGGAAAGCTGCGCGAGCCCGGCCAACCCCGCCACTTCCGTTGCTTGCGGCATCCGCGCGAACCGCCAGAACGCATAGCCCCGGTCGAGCGTGATGGCGAGCGCAACGATCGCCAGCACG
The DNA here is from genome assembly GCF_050434965.1 of Paraburkholderia sp. GAS38. Taxonomy (NCBI): domain Bacteria; kingdom Pseudomonadati; phylum Pseudomonadota; class Betaproteobacteria; order Burkholderiales; family Burkholderiaceae; genus Paraburkholderia; species Paraburkholderia sp. GAS38. Next base: position 410,875 of record NZ_JBNDJO010000003.1, read on the forward strand.
GTCAGCGGATAGATCACCCAGCCGCCGAGGCGCGCGGCCTCGGCGAGATTGGTCCAGTCGTTCATGCTCAAACTCCTCGTATTGCCTGGCCGTCGCCGACGCGATCAGAACCGCTTGGTGATACCGGCGTAGATGGCGCGCTGCGGACCGTATTGCGGCGCTTCGACGCCGATGCCCGAACCGTCGCGCAGTTCATACACGCTATTGATCGCATTGATCAGCACGACACGGGCTTCGAATTTGCCGACGATCGGTTCGTTGAAATGCTGGATCACGGCGAGATTGAGTTGCCCGTACCACGGCAGCTTGTCGGTGTTCGCAAAGCCGCTGCGCAGGCCGCTGCCGACGAGCGCATCGGCCGTGAAAGTGGTCTTGCCCAGGTCGTAGGCGCCGCCGAGCGAAACGGTCACGCGCTGGTCGTGATCCAGATACACCCAGTTGTTGGCGATGTACGCAAGCTCCGCCGCGCTGAAGTTGAACTGCGCCGAGTCGACGTCCTTACCCTGCGCCTTGCTGTACGCGACATTCAGATACGCGGATACGTTGCCCTGTTTATAGTTGGTGGTGAATTCGAGTCCGTAGACGCGGCCGTACTGGTAGTTGAACGGCGTGTAGATCAGCGCGGTGCCGAACTGACCTTCGTCGAGCAGGTTCCTCGCGATCTTGTAGTACGCGTCGAGCCCGACGGTCAGCGCAGGCGTGAGGCGCTGCGTCACGCCAATGTCGAAATAGTCGCTGCGCTCGGGCTGCACCGGGCTGTCCTGGGTGACTTCGCTCTGGTTGGTGGTGCCGTTAAAGCGCGTGACCGTCGAAGCCGAGACCAGTTCGAAATCCGGCGGCGTGAAGTAGCGCGAGTAGCCGGCGTGCAGCGTGGTGGCGTTGGTCGGCGTGAACACGAGACCGATGCGCGGGCTCAACTGGCTCGCATGCACGTATTCGTCCATGCCGTCGTAACGCAGACCGTAGTTCAGCGTCAGCTTGTTATTGAGCTTCCACTCGTCCTGCAGGTACGCGCTATACAGATAGCCGGTGCTCGCGCCCGAGTCGTTGATCGTGAAGGGGACGTCGGAGAGCTGGTTGCCGTTGGCGTCGGCCGGGAACACGGAGACGCTGTCGTTGAAGACGGCGCGTTCCTGCTCGAGCCACACGCCGGCGCGCAGTGTGTGCGCGTCGTTGAGCCGGAACGTCGTATCGGCCTGCGCGCCTTCTGCCTGGTTGCTGCGGAAGTCGCTCGACGCCACGCCGTTGAACATCAGATCGCCGATCGGGTCGGGATTGAACTGGGTCCGCGTATAGCGCGTGAACAGCGACACCTGGTAGTCGAGCGCACCGCCATTGGTGCCCTGCAACGCCAGCACGGCGAAGTTGTTCAACTCCGATTGCGTTTCGTTGAGGTTGGCGGAATTGAACGTCGTCTGGCCGGCGAGCGCGAAATTGGTCGGCAATCCCGGCGTATTCGGCAGTTCGAACTGATTGGCCGCGGTGCCCGCCATCAAGGTCACGCGCGTGAGCGGGTTGATGATGTACGACAGATAGCCGAAGCCGTTGCCCTGGCGCGTGTGGTCGTGCAATGGACTGCCGTCCGAGGTCGGCGCCTCGATGCCGAGGTTGTTCACGCCCAGCGTGCCGGTAAAGAAATAGCTTAGCGGTCCTTGCGAGCCGTAGACGTCGGCACTGCTCTGCAGCGTCTGATGACTGCCGCCGTACACGTCGACCGCGCCGCCGTTACCGAGGTCGCCTGATTTCGTCGTGATGTCGACAATCCCGGCGGTTTTATAGCCATATTGCGCGGGCAACGCGCCGGTGATCAGGTTGACCTGATCGACGATGTGCGTGTCGAGCGACTGCCCAAAGCCGCTGATCGGCTCGGGAATGATGATGCCGTTGATGCGGTATTGCAGGTCGGCGTGGTCGCCACGCACGTGGAGCTGACCATACGAATCGTTGGCGACGCCCGGCGCCTGCAGCAGGACCTGGTTGATCGGCGTGTTATCGCCTTGCGGCAAGGCCTGAATGTCCGCTTGCGTGAAACGGTAGACGCTCGCGCCGACGTCCGGCTGCAGGCCGTTACGCGCCACGTTGAGGCGCTGCGCCTGAACGTTGACGTCGATCGTGCCGTCTTTTTGCGGCGCTGCGCTCAACGGTTGAGGCGTGCTGCCGTCGGCGCTAGCACTTTCAGCCGCAGTCCCCTGGGTATCGGCGACGCTGCCTGTCGCGGGAGCACCCGCGGTGGCGGCGAGGACATGCAGGGAAGCTGTCTGCGCGAACAACAGCAATGCGGCACGCGAAATCAGTGTGTGATGTTTCATGTTCTTGTTGTGCGGTGGAAGATCCTCTTGTCGCACCGGGCTATCTGGCGCCGCATTGCCTGGCAGGCGAGCCCGATCTGCGAATTGTGGGATGTTATAACATAACAATTTGTTTCCGCAATCACCCATTTGCACGGGTGTGGTGGATCAGCGGGTAACGCCGACTGGCAGATGGCAGGGAACTGCCCTACATTTCCAATGCGTAGTCAGTTGACGACATCCCTCGCGAGGAGACGCCATGACAGCGGTCAACAAGGTGTGGCAACTGCTCTTCGGCAAGCCCCTCGATCCCCTCGATCCCCGCACCCGCCACGCGATCGCGGTCACACCGATACTCGCGTGGGTGGGGCTCGGCGCCGATGGTTTGTCGTCGTCGTGCTACGGGCCGGAAGAAGCGTTTCTTGCGCTCGGCCAGCACACCCAGCTCGCGCTATTTCTCGCGCTCGCCACTGCGGCGACGGTGTTCATCATCGCGCTCGGCTATAACCAGGTGATCGAACTGTTTCCGACCGGTGGCGGCGGCTACCGCGTCGCGACCGCGCTGCTGGGCCCGCGTCCGGGCCTGGTGTCCGGCGCGGCGCTGCTGGTCGACTATGTGCTGACGGTGGCGACGTCCCTGGCGAGCGGCGTCGATGCCTTCTTCAGTCTGTTGCCGATCGGCGCGCAGGCGTTCAAGCTCGCCACCGAGCTGATCCTCATCGTACTGATGACCGGTCTCAACTTTCGCGGCATGCGCGAATCCATCATGGTGCTGCTGCCTATTTTCATGGGCTTTGTCGTGCTGCACCTGGGGCTGATCGTCTACGGCGTGGCCGTGCACGGCAATCATCTGGCCGCCGTGGTGCCGGGCGCCGTGGGTGAAGCGCATAGCATGTCGCATGCGTTGGGACCGCTCGTGGTCGCGGCGCTGCTGATGCGGGCCTTTTCGCTCGGCGGCGGCACTTATACCGGCCTCGAAGCGGTCTCGAACAACGTCAACATGCTGGCCGAGCCGCGCGTGCCGGCCGGCAAGGTGACGATGTTCTATATGGCCTCATCGCTCGCGTTCACCGCGGGCGGCATCATCCTGCTCTACATGCTGTGGCATGCCCAGCCGGTGGAAGGGCAAACGCTCAACGCGGTGGTGTTCGGCAGCGTGATCGACCATCTGGGCCTCGGCTCCGCATTCGCGCGTCATGCGTTGCTGGCGGCGGTGCTCGCCTTCGAGGCGGGTCTGCTGCTGGTCGGCGCGCAAACCGGCTTTCTCGACGGGCCGGCGGTGCTCTCGAACATGGCGGCCGATTCATGGGTGCCGCGTCATTTCCGTGACCTGTCGACGCGCCTCGTGCGGCAGAACGGCATCGTCGTGATGGGCGTAGCGAGTCTCGCGATCCTGATGTGGACGCGCGGCAACGTGGACATTCTCGTCGTGCTGTACAGCATCAACGTGTTTCTGACTTTCAGCCTGTCGTTACTGGGTTTGTGCACCTACTGGTGGAAGCATCGCCACGAACGCGGCTGGGTGCGGCACTTTGCGCTGTCGGCGCTCGGGCTGGCGGTGACGAGCACGGTGCTGGTGATCACGCTGATCGAGAAGTTCACGGAAGGCGGCTGGCTGACCGTGCTGGTGACGAGCGCTGTAGTGGCGTTGTGCTTTCTCATCAAACGCCATTACAGCGATACGCGCACGCAGCTTGCCAAAGAAGATGCGCTCTTTGCCGGCGAGCCGCCTGCGCTAACCGACGAAGCGGCCCTGCTCAAGCCCGATCCGGCGCAGCCTACGGCGATCCTGCTGGTGGGCAAGCATCGTGGCGCGAGCATGCATGCGTTGCTATGGGTCAACCGGCTGTTTCCCGGCCACTTCAAGAGCATCATCTTTCTCGCGGTGGGGGAAGTGGACGCGAAGAGCTACGAGGGCGAAGAAAATCTGCAGCGCTTGCAGCAGACCATCAGCGCGTCGCTCGCCTATTACGTCGGGTTTTGCCGTCAGCATGGCATCGCCGCCGATTACCGCATGGCCTTCGGCACGCATCCGGTCATCGAGTTCATGAAGCTCGCCGACACGACCATGGACGAGTTTCCAAACAGCGTGTGCTTTGCCAGCAAGCTGATCTTCAAGCGCGTCAACTTTCTGACCGCGTGGCTGCATAACCAGACCCCCGTCGAAATCCAGACGCGCCTGCATCAGCAGGGCAGGCAGATGGTGCTGTTGCCGATGAACGTCGGCTGAGCGGCCTTCGCAGGTCGGTTAAGCTGCCTGCGGACTTCGCTGCCGTCAACGCGCAGACGTGGTACGTTGCTGGACGCGATTCATCCCGTGGATGTTGCCGGCATGCGCGGCCGTCCACCTTGAGCTGAAAACCCACCCTGAACCTTTCGCGCGCGGCGTATCCGACGTCGCCGCGCGCGAACGCCGGCCACCCGTTAGCATCGTCACGCGTGACGGGTCGTGTGCGGCGCATCCGCAAGGAGACTCGTTGTGACTGCAACAAACAAAGTGGCGCTGGTAACCGGCGCGGGCAGCGGCATTGGCCTCGCGACGGCGCGCAGGCTGCTTGAACACGGCTATAGCGTGGTGCTGACCGGACGCCGCCAGGCGCCGCTCGATGCGCTCGCCGACGAGGCGCGGCAACGCGGCGCGGACGCGCTCGCGGTTGCGTGCGACGTGAGCGACGCGGCGGGCGTCGCTGCGCTGTTCGATGCGATCCGCCAGCGCTATGGCCGCCTCGATGTGCTGTTCAACAACGCAGGGCGCGGCGGACCGCCGGTGGAGATCGACGAACTCAGCGTCGAAGACTGGCGCGCCGTCGTCGACATCAACCTGACCGGTGTGTTTCTCTGCACCCGCGCAGCGTTCGGCCTGATGAAAACGCAGACCCCGCGCGGCGGCCGCATCATCAACAACGGCTCGATCTCGGCGCATGCGCCGCGTCCGAACAGCATTGCCTACACATCGACCAAGCACGCCATCACCGGGCTGACCAAGTCCGTTTCGCTCGACGGTCGCAAGTACGACATCTGCTGCGGGCAGATCGACATCGGCAACGCGGCCACCGAGATGGCCGAGCGGATGGCGCGTGGCGTGCCGCAGGCAAACGGCGAGATCGCGATCGAGCCGTTGATGGATGTGGAACTGGTCGCCGATGCGGTGTTGCATATGGCGAATCTGCCGCTGTCCGCGAACGTGCAGTTCATGACCATCATGGCAAGCAAGATGCCGTTTGTCGGGCGTGGGTGAGGGCGGCGAAACGGCGTTGCCGCCGTTCCCGCCGCACGCCGCGTGTCGGATCAATTTATACTGACTGATCCCTGTCACCCGGATAGTGCCGTGCCTCAAGCTTCGCCGAAGGACGCACTGCGCGACCAGCCGCAGGACCACCCGCTCGACGATCCACCCCCGGTGCCGCCTGTGCGGCCCGGCCCCGACGATTGCTGTCATAGCGGATGCAGCCCCTGTGTCTTCGATCTGTACGATGACGCGCTCGATCGCTATCACGCGGCGCTCGCTGCGTGGCAAGCACGCCAGCCATCCCCGTCTAGCTCCGACCGTCCGCGCTCATGACCGACCTCCAGCCCGACACGCCCGCCCCACCCGACATGCCCACGCTCGACGAACTGCATGACTTCGTGCGGCGCCACCCGCGTCTGTTCGTGCTGTCCGGCGCGGGCATCAGCACCGACTCCGGCATCCCCGGCTACCGCGACGAAAACGGCGAATGGAAGCGCTCGCCGCCGATCACCCTGCAGGAGTTTCTCGGCTCGCTGGCCTCGCGGCAGCGCTATTGGGCGCGTAGCATGATCGGCTGGCCGGTGGTGGCCGAGGCTCAGCCGAACGCCGCGCATCGCGCGCTGGCCCGACTCGAAGCCGCCGGGCATGTGCCGACGCTGGTCACGCAGAACGTCGACGGGCTGCATCAACGCGCGGGCAGCAGCGACGTGATCGAACTGCACGGCAGCATCGGCGCCGTGACCTGTCTGGATTGCGGCACACGGCATGCCCGCGCGACGATCCAGCAGACGCTCGAAGCCGACAACCCTGCGCTGCTCGACGTGGTCGCCGAGCCCGCCGCCGACGGCGACGCGCACCTCGAATGGCACGATCTGGGCGGCTTTCGCATTCCGGCGTGTCCGAATTGCGGTGGACTGCTGAAACCGTCGGTGGTGTTCTTCGGCGAGAACGTGCCGCGGGTGACGGTCGACGACGCCACCCGCGCGCTCGAAGCCGCCGACGCGATGCTGGTGGTCGGCTCGTCGCTGATGGTCTATTCGGGCTATCGCTTCTGCGTGTGGGCGCAAAAGATGGGCAAGCCGATCGCCGCGATCAATCTCGGCCGCACGCGCGCCGACCCGCTGCTGGCGCTGAAGGTCGCCGCGCCGTGCGCCGGGACGCTGACGGCGCTGGCCGCGCGCCTGGCGCTGGATTGACGGCTCGCCAGATGGACCTCAGATCGCCGATAATGGAACGCGGCGAAACCTTCGATGCCGTCAGCCACGACCGTTCACCAGTCGAGAGACCGCGCACGAGCCCTTATCGAACATGACCCTATCCGATCCCACGCAGCGCCAGCATGCCCCCGCCGCCGAACGCAATCGCGAGCCGATCCTCGCCGTCCTGCGGCGCGTCTTGCCCGCCAGCGGCGTGGTGCTGGAAATCGCCAGCGGCACGGGCCAGCACGTGACGCATTTCGCGGCGGCGCTGCCCGGCCTCGTCTGGCAGCCGAGCGACCCCAATCCCGACGCACGCGCCTCGATCGCCGCGTGGACCGCTCATGCCGGCCTCGCCAATGTGCGCGCGCCGCTCGAACTGGACGTCGAGCGCCCGTCGTGGGGTATCGATTCGGCTGAGGCGCTGATCTGCATCAACATGATTCACATCTCGCCGTGGACGGCCACTCAGGCATTATTCGACGGCGCGAGCCGCCTGCTCGGCAGCGGCGGTGTACTGTATCTGTATGGGCCGTACCGCCGTCACGGCGCGCACACGGCGCCGAGCAACGAAGCGTTCGACCAGCAGTTGCGCAACCGCAATCCCGCCTGGGGCGTGCGCAATATGGAAGCCGTGGCGGCGCTCGGCGAGGCGCAAGGGTTTGCGTGCGGGGAGCCGGTCGAGATGCCGGCGAATAATTTCAGTCTGGTGCTCACGAAACGCTAGCGGGCGAAGCGGCTGCGAAGGAGATTCGAACGCAGGGGCCACAGCTAGCGAGCGGCAATCGGGCATTTCTTTTATGCTTTCATCCTCGACGTCCCGCCGACGGCAATTCCGGCGCGGCGTCACGACAATCTGGAATCTGGAGAATTCAAATGGGCAAACAGGCAATCGGCGTAGTGGGGCTAGCGGTCATGGGCCGCAATCTGGCACTCAACATCGAGAGCCGCGGCCATGCGGTGTCCGTGTTCAACCGCAGCCGCGAGAAAACCGATGAACTGATCGCAGAATTTCCTGACCGTAAGCTGGTGCCGACTTTCACGTTGGAAGAATTCGTCGAGTCGCTGGAAAAGCCGCGCCGCATCCTGATGATGGTCAAGGCCGGCGCCGGGACCGACGACACCATCAACCTGCTCAAACCGCTGCTGGACAAGGGCGACATCCTGATCGATGGCGGCAATACGCATTTCACCGACACGATTCGCCGCAACCAGGAACTGGCCAAGGCCGGCCTGCATTTCATCGGCACGGGCGTGTCGGGCGGCGAAGAGGGCGCGCTCAAAGGGCCGTCCATCATGCCGGGCGGCCAGCGCGACGCCTACGACCTCGTTGCACCGATCCTCACCGAAATCGCCGCCAAGGCGCCGGACGGCGAGCCGTGCGTCGCCTACATGGGGCCGGACGGTGCGGGCCACTTCGTGAAAATGGTGCACAACGGCATCGAATACGGCGACATGCAACTGATCGCCGAAAGCTACGCCGTGCTGAAGCAGGTGGTGGGCCTGTCGAACAAGGAACTGGGCGACGTCTACACCGAATGGAACAAGGGCGAACTCGACAGCTACCTGATCGAAATTACCTCGAAGATCTTCAGCAAGAAGGACGACGAGACGGGCAAGGACCTGGTCGACGTGATCCTCGACCGCGCCGCGCAAAAAGGCACCGGCAAGTGGACCAGCCAGAATGCGCTCGACCTCGGCGCGCCGCTGCCGCTGATTACCGAAGCCGTGTTTGCGCGCGTGCTGTCGTCGCTGAAGACGGAGCGTGTTGCGGCGTCCAAGGTCATCAAGGGACCGGAAACCAAAGCGTTCGACGGCGATCGCACCGCGTTTATCGAATCCGTGCGCCGCGCGCTCTACTTCAGCAAGGTGATCTCGTACGCGCAGGGCTTCGCGCAATTGCGGGCCGCGTCGCAAGAGTACAAATGGGATCTCGACTTCGGCACGATCGCGAAGATCTTCCGCGCAGGCTGCATCATCCGCGCCCGCTTCCTGCAGAAGATTACGGATGCCTATACGAAGGACAAGGCCATCGCCAACCTGTTGCTCGATCCGTACTTCAACGACATCGCGTCGAACTATCAGGCCGCCCTGCGCGACGTGGTGATCGCCGCGATCAAGGCCGGCGTGCCGGTGCCGGCGTTTGCCTCGGCGGTGGCGTATTTCGACGCTTACCGTTCCGAACGTCTGCCGGCCAACCTCGTGCAGGCGCAGCGCGACTTCTTCGGTGCGCACACCTTCGAGCGCGTCGACAAGCCGGGCAGCTTCCACGCCAACTGGTCCTGAACGCAGGACTTCGGTCCGCCAAACGTCGCAGCCCGGCCCGCCCCGTCATGGGGTGGGCCGGGCTGTTTGTTTTGGCGCCCCGGACGCGGTAAAGGATGCCCGGGCGGCATCCCACTTGTCGGGTTGCGACGTCACGGTTGCGTCAACGGCCGGGCAAATGCGGCACCCCTTCGTTGCTGGTCAGATTCAGTTGGTGGATCTGCCGGTGCGCCTTGTTCAATTGCGCCTGCGCCGCCACCCGCTGCGCTTCCAGTTGCGCGACCTCCTTGCGCACCTGATGCTGCCGTCCCGTCACCACCTGTTCCTGCGCGGCGTTGCGCTGCAGGTCGCAGCGCAAGCGTTCCGCCTGGGCTTCCGATTGCGCGATCATCCGCGCGAGCTGTTCGTTCTGGGCCGCCAGTTGCGCGCGGCGGGTTTCGCCTTCGGACAGGCGGGTGGCCTGTTCTTCGAAGTGGTGGAAAGCGGCCTCCGCGGCGTCCAGGTCTGCGGCTTTGAGCGCTCGCCATAGCGCGCTTTCCTGGTAGAGGGCCACGTAGTAGGTCAGTTCGCGGGCATGGAACAACAGGCTCACCGAGTAGTCGAAACTTCGGAAGACCCGGAACGGAATCAGCGCTTCTTCCTCGGCGAGCCACTCCACTTCAGCGGTATCGGCCATCTGCACGGGCCGGCCGCTCACCTGCGAGGGTACGACCGGCACGGGCCGCAAGGTGGTCACGGGCCGCGCGGTCTCGGTTGCCTCGGCGGAGGCGGGCGCCGGCGCGGCTGCGATGGACGTGGCCGCGTCGTCGTGCGCGTCGTGTGCGCCGCGTGACGACGCGGCGCTGTCGTGGGCCACCTGGACGAGGTGGGAGGGGCCAGTGGCAAGCAATGCACTGCGTCGGTTCAGGAGACTTTTCACGGCAGTTCCTCAGAGTGACCCGCCCGACACCGCGAGGCAGCGCCGACGTGGAACATGCCGGGGCCGCAAGGCAGTGCGTGCGGTGAACGAAAGCGGAGGGGCGCAGGGGCAGAAGCCGCCGGCCCGCAGCAGTGCGAATCAGTCCAACTCAGTCCAACTCAGTCCAACTCAGTGCAACGTGCGACGCCGGCGCGCGATATCGTCGAACAGCTCGCTGCTGGGCTCGAGTGCGAGCAGCCACGATTCGTCGTAGCCGCTCAGGTTGTCGAGCGCCTCGCGCAGCCGCTCGAGCGCGACGGCGGGAAGCTCGACGCTTGCCTCGACACCGCTCGAGAGCCGGGCAATGCTGGCTAGCTGGACCAGGGCGTCGGCCGCCTCGGCCACGTCTGCCGCGAACACGAGGTGAGTATTGAGCAGCTCGACCAGACCAGGGGATGCCGCGACATCTTCGATGTTTAACTGCACGGCCAGAAACGTGGCTTTGTTCATCCCCGAGCTCCTCACGGACAGGACATGGCGGCGAGCGGTTCGCCTGCTGTGCGTTGCGTCAGCAAGACCCAGTATAGGCGAGGCGGGGAGGGATTCAATGCTCACACGAATTGCGGCCGCGCGCGGTGGGGCTCCGCCGGGCGCGGCCCGCAAACGGCGCACCCTATAATGGCGCGAGCGGATTCGACGGCGCAGGTTGCGCCGCTGCGCTGCACAAGCCGGTCCGGCGTGGGTCTGCCGCCGCTTCTGTGCAGCGCACCATGACCTTGCCGATCAGGTCGATTCATTTGGCATACCCGGACATCATGAAGATTATCCGTAGCAAGACATTTACGGCGCAGCGTCCCTGGGGCGCGCTCGATATCGCCAACATGCGGGGCATCACTACGCGGCTGCACTGGACGGATCAGCCGTACAAGTGGCACGTCAACGACGGCGAGGAAGTGTTTGCGGTGCTCGACGGCCGGGTGGAGATGCGCTACCGCGAAGCGGGCGAGGAACGCTCCGTGCTGCTGGAGACGGGCGATGTCTTCTTTGCTTCGGTCGGGACCGAGCATGTTGCGCATCCGCAGGGCGAAGCGCGCATCCTCGTGGTCGAGTCCGAGGGTAGTGTTTGAGCGTGGCGGACGGGATTGTTTCGGAGCGCCAAGCAAAGTGCGGACCCAGGCGCCGGGCGAATGACCCGCCGGGGCGCGGACGCTTGAAGATTGATTGACTCACGTGCCGAGGATTATCAGATGACAGAAAAGTCGCAACGTGCAGCTTCGCAGGTTCTGATTGCTGTTTCGGTCGTGGCCGCGCTCAGCGGTTGCACGATGACGCCGTGGGGCGAGAACTCATCCTCGTACAACGGCACCTCCGGGAGTTATCAGACCGGCAACGTGCCTACCGGGCAGGTGGCCGCGGGCTATTACCGCGTCAACCCCGGCGACACGCTGCCGGGCATCGCGGCCGCCTACGGCCAGCATCCCCAGGATCTGGCGCGCTGGAACGGTCTGCTGCCCAACGCTAGCGTGACGGTCGGCCAGGTGCTGCGGGTGGCGCCGCCGCCGGCCGGCGTGAGCCCGCCTGCTCCGGCAGGCGGCTCGGTCGCGCAGCAGGGCGCCTTGCTGTGGCCGCTGCGTGGACCGGTCCTCAAGCCCTTCATGCCGGGTAGCAGCAAGGGCATCGTGATCGGCGGCAGGATCGGCGATCCGGTCAAGGCCGCGGCCGCGGGACGTGTCGTGTACGCGGGCACCGGTATCGAGGCCTATGGGCCGTTGATCATCATCAAGCACAGCGATTCGCTGATTACGGCGTATGGCCAGAACAGCACCTTGCTGGTCAAGGAGGGCGACGCCGTCACCCAGGGGCAGGTCATCGGCGAGGTGGGCGCGGACAGCCGGGGCGTCGGCTCGATCCAGTTCGAGGTGCGTCAGGACGGCCATCCTGTCGATCCGCTGACGTGGCTACCCAGAACGGGCGGCTAAGTGTGACGATGTGACGGGACGGGTGTCGGGACGCGCGCTTTTTTCGCCTGGTTTGCAGCGCGGTCGTAATTGAATACACTCGTTGGTTCACGCGCCGCCACCCCACGCCGGGAGCGCGCGAAAGCGACCCCGGCCCAGGCGCTCTCACACACAGGAATGTCAGATGATCGATTTGCGCAGCGATACCGTCACCCGTCCGAGTCAGGCCATGCTGGCGGCCATGACCTCCGCCGAAGTCGGGGATGACGTCTGGGGCGACGACCCGACCGTGTTGCGCCTGCAAGCCACCGTCGCCGAGCGCGCGGGCAAGGAAGCGGGCCTGTTCTTCCCGAGCGGCACGCAAAGCAATCTGGCCGCGCTGATGGCGCATTGCGCGCGCGGCGACGAATACATCGTCGGCCAGGCGGCGCACACCTACAAATACGAAGGCGGCGGGGCCGCGGTGCTGGGCAGCATCCAGCCGCAGCCGATCGAGAATGCCGCCGACGGCTCGCTGCCGCTCGACAAGATCGCCGCCGCCATCAAACCTGTCGACGACCACTTCGCGCGCACGCGGCTGCTGGCGCTGGAGAATACGATCGGCGGCAAGGTGCTGCTGGCGGGCTATGTGGCCGAGGCGGTCCAACTCGCGCGTGAACACAAGCTGGCCACGCACCTGGACGGCGCGCGCGTCTGCAATGCCGCGGTGGCGTCCGGCCAGCCGCTGGCCGCGCTGTGCGCACCGTTCGACTCCGTCTCCATCTGCTTTTCCAAGGGGCTGGGGACGCCGGTGGGGTCGGTGCTGGTCGGCAGCAAGGATCTGCTGCAGAGCGCGCATCGGTGGCGCAAGGTGCTGGGCGGCGGCATGCGCCAGGCCGGCGTGCTGGCGGCGGCCTGTATCTATGCGCTGGAGCACAACGTCGAGCGCCTCGCCGAGGATCACGCCAACGCCGCGCATCTGGCCGCGGGTCTGGCGCAGATCGATCAGGTCAAGGTGCTGTCGCAAGCCACCAATATGGTGTTCGCACAATTTCCCTCGCAGCATTGCGTGCCGCTCGAAGCGTGGCTGAAAGAGCGCGGCATCCTCACGCAGATGCTGTATGCCTCGCGTTTCGTCACGCATATGGACGTGTCGCGCGCGGACATCGACACGTTCCTCTCAGCGGTGAAGGGGTATTTCGCGGCGCATTGAGGGGCGGGTCACTTCGCCGACGTCGGCGCACTCACCGCCGCGCGATGCGACGGTGCGAATAGCCGCAAGCCGCTGGCAATACTCGCGGCCCCTGCGAACACCGCGCCGGCCGTTAGCGCCAGCGTCGGACCATGCCGGCCGGCAAGCCCGAAGCTCAGCGCCACCAGCGCCGCGCCCGTCGTCTGACCAATCAGGCGCGCGGTGGCGATGATGCCGCTCGCGCCGCCGCTACGCTCGGGCGGCGCGCTGGCCATCAACGCCTTCAGGTTCGGCGACTGGAAAAAGCCGAACCCCGCCCCGCAGACCGCCATCCGGATGCCGATGTCGAGCACGTGCGGATGCGCCGGCAATAGCGCGAGCGACGCCATGCCCGCGGACAGCACCGCCAGTCCGACTGCCCCCAGCAGACCGGGCGGATAGCGATCCGACAAGCGTCCGGCAAGGGGCGCGGCCAAGGCAACCACGACCGGCCATGGCGTCATCAGAAAGCCCGTCTCCACCTGGCTGCGATGCAGCACATCTTCGAAGTAGAACGGCAGCGAAACGAACGCGAGACCTTGTGCGGCGAACGAGCAGACGGCAGTCACCGCGGACAGCGCGAACACTGGCAGCTTGAACAGGTCGACGGGGAGCATCGGCGACGGGTGTCCGGCTTCGCGCCGCATCAGCAGCAGCCCGAACACGACGGCCACCGCCGCCGCGCCCAGCACGTATTGGGTCGGCTCGCGCTGCGCCGCCTCGCCGAGCGCGAAGATCAGCGCTGCAAACGTGATCACGTTAAGCAGGGCGGCAACCCGGTCGAAATTGTGGCCGCCGCGCGTGGTATGGGGCAGCGCAGGCAGGGCGAACGCCAGCGCGACAATGCCCAGCGGGACGTTCACTGCGAACAGCCACGGCCAGGTGGCGAGCGACAGGATCAGCGAAGCCACCGTCGGGCCGACCGCGAACGACACCCCGACCACCAGCGCATTGAGCCCGAGGGCGCGCCCCAGCCGGTGCTGCGGATACAGGTAGCGGATCAGCGCGGCATTGACGCTCATGATCGCGCTGGCGCCCAGGCCCTGCAGCACCCGCGCCGCGGCCAGCAAGGGCAGCGTGCCGGAGAGCGAGCAGGCGAGCGAGGCCACGGTGAACACCGCAATCCCAGCAATGTAAATGCGCCGGTGGCCGACGATATCGCCAAGTGCCGCGAGCGGCAGCAAGGTCGCGACCATCGCCAGCTGGTAGGCGTTGATGATCCAGACCGACGCGGCGGGCGCCGCGTGCAGGTCGGCGGCGATGGCCGGCAAGGCGGTATTGGCGATCGCGGTGTCGAGCGTGGCGAGCGCGACGGCCAGCATGATCGCCGCCATCGCGCGGCGGTTGCTGGCCGACATCGGGGCATCGCCTGGCGGCGCGTAGTCGGGGGAAAGCGGGGTCTTCGCGGACACGGGCTCGGCTCGTCGGATGGCGCGCGTCGTTCGGCGAAGCGGCTCGCGAGCGCCTCGCGGGATCGATGCAATCGCGCGGATTAAAAGGATGAAGCGGATTTGAAAGGCTGCACGCGTGGCGTGCGTGGCCAATGGACAGGCCGCACGCTCGGGCACGCCGCGTTAAACAGATTGTTACAGAGCCGGCGAAATTCTGCTGGCGGCCGGGCAGGGGCGCGGCATGACTTCGTAACGCAACTAACGGTCAAGCCCGGCCGCCGCCCCCGGACACGGGTGCTCGCGGCAAAATCAACCTCAACTAAACGAAGCCAGCAAGATCGACAGCTTGCGAATATGCGCCTTGAATGCCTCCGTCGTCTCGCGCTCGTGTCCGGCGCTCAAATGCGGTGCTTCGGCCAGTTCGACCTGCTGCTGGAATTCGTCGGCGATCCGGCGGCGCGTCTCCGGCGGCAGGGCGCGAATCAGCGAGACCAGCAGCAGTTCCTGGGCGTGGAACATTCCGAGCATGGATTGTGCGTTCATCTCGACCTCCGTCGGAGCAGGATGAAGAGGGCGGGCGCGGCGTCGGCATGCGCAGGGCAAGCGGTCGTCGAGCTGCCTTCTTCTTCCTCCATACTAGTGCAGGCAAGCGGGCTGATTGAGGCGCGCCTGCACCGTATCTGTGCTTGACGTGCATGGTGCGGGCGTTGACCCACCGCGCGAGGCACGCTGCGCGCGGCGCCGTGGGCCGAGCGTCCCGGTGACGGAGAGCCGGAAATGTCCTACTCTGCATATTTACCCGCCTGACCGGCACGCGCCTCCCGTCCGTCAACTGTGCGGTTCGCGTGTACTGTGTCGCACTTACCGGAGGCTTCAATGACAGCCGTGGATCTGGAGTTTGACCAGCTCAACAGCACTGTCGATGCGCTACGGCGCTCTATTTCCAATCGCATGATGTACGGTGTCGGTAAGGACGCCGTCACGGCCCGTCCGCATGACTGGCTGCACGCCGCGGCGCTCGCGGTACGCGACCGTCTGGTCGCACGCTGGATGAAGACCACGCGCCTGCAATACGAGCAGGACGTGAAGCGCGTGTACTACCTGTCGATGGAATTCCTGATCGGCCGCACCTTCACCAACGCCTTGCTGGCGCTCGGCATCTATGAGCCGATGCGCGAGGCGCTGGCGAGCCTTGGCGTCGATATGGAAGTCCTGACCGATATGGAGCCGGACGCCGCGCTCGGCAACGGCGGCCTGGGGCGTCTCGCCGCCTGCTTTCTCGATTCGATGGCCACGCTCGGCATTCCCGGTTTCGGCTATGGCATCCGCTACGAATACGGCATGTTCCGCCAGCAGATCGTCAACGGCGAGCAGGTGGAAGCGCCGGATTACTGGCTGCGCGCCGGCAATCCCTGGGAGTTTCCGCGCTCCGAGATCCAGTATCTGGTCCACTTCGGCGGCCGCACGGTGCAGCGCGGCGAGCATGTCGAATGGATCGACACCGAGCATGTCAACGCGATGGCCTACGACACGGTCATCCCCGGCTATGCGACCAGCGCCACCAACACGCTGCGCTTGTGGTCCGCACGGGCGAGCGAAGAGCTCGATCTGTCGGCGTTCAATCGCGGCGATTACCGCAGCGCCGTGGACGCGAAGACGATGTCGGAGAACGTCTCGCGCCTCTTGTACCCGGACGATTCCACGCCGGCGGGTCGCGAGCTGCGGCTGCGTCAGGAGTATTTCTTCGTTTCGGCGACCATGCAGGATCTGATCCGCCGCTATCAGCGCACCCACAGCACGTTCGGCCGCTTTGCCGAGAAGGTGGCGGTGCATCTGAACGATACGCATCCGGTGCTGGCGATCCCCGAACTGATGCGCCTGCTGGTGGACGTGCATCACGTGCCGTGGGACAAGGCATGGCACCAGATCCAGCAGATGTTCTCGTACACCAATCACACGCTGATGCCCGAAGCGCTCGAGACGTGGGATGTCGAGACGCTCGCGCGCCTGTTGCCGCGTCACCTCGAGATCATCTTCGAGATCAACGCGCAGTTCCTCAAGCACGTCAGCGAACAGTCCGGCCACGACGCCGAAATGATCCGGCGCATTTCGCTCGTCGACGAATACGGCCAGCGCCGCGTGCGGATGGCCTATCTGGCGATCGTCGCGAGCCAGAAGGTCAACGGGGTGTCGAAGCTGCATTCGCAACTGATGACGCGCGATATCTTCGCGGACTTCGCGCGCATCTACCCTGAGCGCTTTACCAACGTGACCAACGGCATCACGCCGCGCCGCTGGCTGGCGCAGGCGAGTCCGTCGTTGTCGTCGCTGATCGACCAGCAGATCGGCACCCACTGGCGCCGCGATCTGTTCGAGCTGGAGAAGCTGCGCGACCTGCGCAACGACAGCGGATTTGTCGACGCGTTTCGCGAAGCGAAGCGGCAGAACAAGCTGCGCCTCGCGCAGCGTCTTGCGCATCATACGAAGGTCTCGTTCGACCCCAACGCCTTGTTCGATCTGCAGGTAAAACGGATCCACGAATACAAGCGGCAACTGCTGAACGTGCTGCATGTGATCGTGCGCTACAACCAGATCCGCGCGAATCCGGAACGCGACTGGGTGCCGCGCGTCGTGATGTTCGCGGGCAAGGCGGCCTCTGCTTACCGCATGGCGAAGACCATCATCAAGCTGATCGGCGACGTCAGCGAAAAGGTCAATCACGACCCGCTGGTCGGCGATCGCCTGAAGGTGGTGTTCGTGCCGAACTACGGCGTGAGCGTCGCGGAGCTGATCATTCCGGCCGCCGACCTGTCCGAACAGATCTCGATGGCGGGCACCGAAGCGTCGGGCACCGGCAACATGAAACTGGCGCTCAACGGCGCGCTGACGATCGGCACGATGGACGGCGCCAACATCGAG
The DNA here is from genome assembly GCF_050434965.1 of Paraburkholderia sp. GAS38. Taxonomy (NCBI): domain Bacteria; kingdom Pseudomonadati; phylum Pseudomonadota; class Betaproteobacteria; order Burkholderiales; family Burkholderiaceae; genus Paraburkholderia; species Paraburkholderia sp. GAS38. Next base: position 428,229 of record NZ_JBNDJO010000003.1, read on the forward strand.
ATTTGCGATGCCGTGGGACGGGAGAATATCTTCATCTTCGGCCATACCGCCGACGAGGTGGACGGCTTGCGTGCAGCCGGCTACCGTCCGCGCCAGCTCTACGAAGAGAACCCTGAACTGCGCATGGCGCTCGACCAGATTCGCACAGGCTTTTTCTCACCCGACGATCCGCTGCGCTTCGCGGACATCTTCCATACGCTGGTCGACTGGGGCGATCACTACATGGTGCTGGCGGATTTCGCGGCGTTTGCCGAGGCGCAGAACGCGGTGGATGAGCGTTTTCGCAATCCGCGTGCGTGGGCCGAAAGTGCGATCGAGAACGTGGCCGGCATGGGGCAGTTCTCGTCCGATCGCACGATCGGCGAATACGCCCGCAATATCTGGCACGTGAAGCCGCTCGATATGTGAGGACATCGAGGATATCGACGATGTCGATGATGTAAAATCGCCGCCGGGCCGCATGGAGGAACATGCGGCCCGGCGGCGTTTCGCGCTTGCGGTGTCGCGCGCGGGATTACGGCGCAAGCGTTTCCGACGTTGTGGCAGCATGCAGCCCAAGCTGCCCGTGCGGGAAATCGAGCAGCACGTCGAGGTTCTGCATCGCCATCAGGCCGATCACGATGCGGTTCGCGCCGGGTTTCGACTTGGCGATCGTCACCTGCGCGCTTTCATAACGATGCCCCCACGAGCCGACGCCGAGCGCGACGTCGTAGTTGCCTTGCGCGAGCACGTCGTTTTCGTCGCCGTCGCGGGTCCAGTTCGGCGCCTTGTCGGTTTCCACACGAATCATTTCAGTGCTGCCGGTGGAGAACACCACGGGCGCGCAGAAGCGCATCTTGTCGCCTACCTGGACGCAGCCCACTGGCCACTGCGCCGCGCCGTTCTGCGCCGCCGTCATCGGCACCAGCGTGAACTCGCGCGTGAGGCCCGTCGACGGACTCAGAATCACAAACGGCTTGCCGAAATTGGCATGTACCAGATAGCGCTGACCGATGTTGCCCGGCAGCGCGCGCAGCGGCTGCGTGCAGCAGTCGTCGTTCGGTTGCGCGGCGCCTGCGCCGACGATGCCCGAGAACGCCCAGCCGAATTCGCCGGTGTAGCCGTCCATGGCCAGGCAGTGTTTCTGGCTGCGCTGGCAGCGCACGTCGTTGACGGTCTGCGCGGTGACATCCACCGGCTTCGTGCCGACCATGCTAAACGGCAGCTTGACCGACGGCCCCGACACCTGGGCGCCATTGGCGAACGTCAGCGAGGTGGCCGCGCCGGTGACGGGATAGTTCACGCCCGGCAGCACCGACGACAGCACGCGCACGCCTTGCGTGCCGGTGTCGAACGCCATGTACACGGCTTTGCCGTCGAGCTGGACAGGCAGGCCGAGCCGCGCGTGACCTTCGTCGGCGCGTTCGACATGCAGCGGAATCAGCACGCCGTCATTGCCGCCGTTGATCAGCGAGGCGGCGGGGGCGGGCGGCGTGGGAACCGGAAAGGTGACGGCGCAGCCGCCGAGCGCCGCCGCGCCGACCAGTGCGGCGGTGGTGCAGGCGCTCAAACGGCCGCGCAGGAAACGAAGGCAATATTGGGACAGCAGGAACATAGGGCCACACTTTGCAAAAGAGCGTGTCCCTGACGAAGGCGGTGTAGCGTGGACTGCAAGGCGTGCCGCAGTGGCGACAATCGCAAGGGCCGTTTGCCTTGTGGGCAGTGGAGCGGAGGCGCTTGCGAGGCCTGCGGGAGGGAACGCGGGATAAGAGAGCCGCAGACTGTACCTGCTTCGCTATACCGAATTGCAAATATGTGTAAATACTTGATCTTGATCAAAGATCGCAGGCGAGATCGAGTGGGCGGCGGATCACGCTTTCCACTGCGCGGCCGAGGATCGCCCGGTCGAGTGCGCGCGCTAGCGCGCCGATCACTTCATCGAGGGTGCGGGAGATGACTTCGACGCGGAAGGTGATGCGCTCGTTGCGTTTGTCGATGGTGACGACGTAAAGCCGCAGATTTTTGCCTAGCGCTGCATGCAACGCGCGCCTGCCGGTAGCCGAGGAGGTGCCGGGTACGGTGACGTCGAGTGTGACGAGGGGGACTCGGACGGGTGCCGAGGGCGCAAGCGAGCGCAAACCTCGGGGGACAACCGTGGCGGTGGACTGTAACATCGTGATGCGCCGCTACGGATTGGGGCGGCGTGTTGTGGAGACGAGTCCACTGTATCCGCGCGAGTCTCAAGCGAGTGCAAAAGCTCGCGGCGTTCAGGTTAATTTTGTGTTAACGCCGAAGCCGCGAGCGGCGTGGTTCTTTGGCCCGCAAGCTGGCTGGATCAGGCTTTTGGCGCTGCAGCCGGAGCGCTTGCAATGGTATCGCGGACGGTTTGCGCCACCCGTTCGACAAACTCGAGGTCGATGCTCGACAGCGCTTCGCGCTCGCCGCTGCTGGTTTCGACGATCAGGCGGTGCGTGACGTCCTGGGTGGACCACGTGAGCCAGCCCACCACCGCCAGCATGACGCCGCATACGATGCCGGCCGACGAGCGGAACACGCCGCCGACAATGGCACCCACCAGCCCGATCACCGAGATGGCAATGGGCAGTACCTTGTTCTTCTGCACGGTGACGACGCGCACGTTGAGGATCTCGCGGAGCGGGAAGACCTGGCCGGCGGCGGAAAGCGCATTGCGCGTGACCGAGACGCCACGGTCGTTGAAAGGGGTTTCCATCGGGTTCAATGCAAGCGGTGGCAAAGGGCGCAGGGTACCAGAAGCGGCGTGAGAGCAGGAAGGGGTGGGGTGACGCAGAGTGGTTGTTTGTTGCGCAAGTTGTGAATACTCCCGGCGACTGTTGACAATAAGTCACTTCGATTCGCATGACGTGCGAAATAATACGCGATAGGCGTCTGGACTTTTCGCCGGGAAGTCCGATAATCAATTGCACGAATTGGGATCTGACGAAAGTTGTTCTCTTTGGAGGTTAAATGGCCGCCATCGCGTGCAACGGCACATCTCCTCCAGCAACTCGGGTTGTTCACAACCGGCAAGGTGGGGTGCGGCGGCCAACGCGCCGGGCGTTGCCAAAGCGGACAGCGTTATCTCTATGCGTGGCGACTATGCTGACGCCGCCTGCCCATGCGCAGGTCACCATTCCCAACTCCACCGCGACCGTGCAGTTGCAGGTTCTGAGCCCGGGCTCGAGCACGTTCCAGGCGCCGGCCGGCGGCGTCATTAACGTCGCCAGTGGCAGTGCCATCGTCGGAGACAATACCCAGAACTGGCAGCTTACCAATTCCGGGCTGATTCGCTCCACCAGCGGCGGGGGAGGCTTTGGCGTCGTCCAGTTGAACTCCGCCACGTCCGGTGGCGCCCGCCTCGACAACTTCGGCAGCATAGTCTCTACAGCGGACGCTTCGAATAGCGTCGAGGGTGTTTATCTGCTTAAAGGCGGAACGGTTAACAACCATGCAGGGGCAAGCATCAGTGGCGCCAGCCAGTACGGCATCCTCGCGACGGGGGTGGCCAACGTTTCGAATGACGGCAATATATCCGCTGTCGCCGGCGGCATCCGGTTGGGATCCGGGGGCTCCGTCACACAGAGCCAGACCGGAACAATTACCGCCAGCAGTGGTCCCGGCCTGTTGAACGACAACGGGCCGCTGACAGTCAGCAATGCCGGAACCATCACGGGCACAAACGCCCCCGCCGTGCTGATTCGTGGTACGAGCACCGGCACGCTCGTCAATAGCGGTTTCATCTCGGGCCTGGTCGGGGTGCAGCTGCAAAGCAGCGGGATGGCGCTAACCAACACCGGCACGATCACCGGCACGGGCGGCACCGCCGTTACCATTAGCGGTAGTAACAATTCGCTGACGCTGGGAACGGCTTCGGTACTCAACGGCAATGCTGTGGTCACATCCGGAACCGGCAACACCCTCGTGCTGCAGGGCACCGGTAGCACAGGAAGCAGTTTCACCGGTTTTAACAGCCTGACCCTGTCCGGCTCGAACTGGACGCTGAGTGGCCCGGTCTCGACTACCGGCACGACGGCTGCGGCGACGAATGTGCAAAGCGGCACGTTGATACTCGCCGGTGCACTCGCTAACAACGGTACCGGCGGCGGTACCACCATCGGCGCAGGCGCCACCCTGCAGGTCGGTAACGGCGGCACCAGCGGCAGCGTCGCCGGTGACATGACCAACAACGGCGCGCTGGTGTTTGATCGTTCGGATAGCCTGATCTATGGTGGAACCATCAGCGGTACCGGATCGGTGACGCAGTCCGGCAGCGGCACGGTGATATTGAACGGGGTGCAGACTTATAGCGGCAAGACCGCTGTCACGGCCGGCACGCTGGCCATCGGGGAGGCTTCGCACACGGGCGCGGAACTGGCCGGAGGCGGTCAGACGACGGTGAGCGCCGGGGCGGCGTTCGGCGGCTACGGCACGGTCACCGGAACGGTGATCAACGATGGTCTGATGGGTGTCGGCAATGCGCTCCCGGCGCTCTCCAACGGGCCGGATGCGATCTTTACGGTTATCGGCAACCTCGACAATCGCGGCACGATCACCATGGCTAACGGCGTCGCCGGTGACCGTATGATCGTGACGGGAGGAACCTACACTTCCGACGGCGGACAACTCCGGATCGACACGGTACTGAACGAAGGCGGCGCCAGTTCGCAAACCGATACGCTGGTGGTTGATGCAACCGCCGTGGGCGTGGGCGGTGCAACACGTATTACGGTTCAACGCGTAGCAGGCGACGGGGCGGTCACGCAGGCTGACGGCATCCAGGTGGTCGATGTGGTCGATCCGAGCCGCTCGGCCAGCGGTGCCTTTACGCTGGATGGCCGGGTGGTTGCGGGACCCTATGAATACCGGTTGTTCCAGGGGGGTGTCAGCGATCCGGACAATGGCCAGTGGTATCTTCGCTCCGAGCAGCCGCCGACCCCCACTCCTACGCCTACACCTACACCCAACCCCACGCCGGTCCCGCCGAAGCTGCTGCGACCGGAGGCGGGGGTGTATCTGGGCAACCAGTACGCGGCGCAGACGATGTTCCTGACCACGCTGTACGACCGGCTGGGCGATCCGCAGATCCCGGACGACGATAAACCGGACGGCAACGCGAGACTCGCGGCAGGATGGGCGCGCATCGCGGGAACGAGCGTGCGCAGTCAGGGTGCCGACGGACAGTTGGAGGTGAATACGCAGGGCGAGGTATTGCAGGCGGGGGGAGATGTTGCGCAATGGTCCGCCATACAAAGTGGTGACCGTCTGCATCTTGGTGTGATGACCGCCTACGGCAACATGCGCACGAACGCGAGCGCGGCAGGTAACCCTTACGATGCGTACGGCACGGTCAATGGCTACGCGGTGGGAACCTATGCGACGTGGTTTGCCAATGAGAAGAGCCGGCTCGGCGCATACGTCGACGGCTGGATCCAGTACGGCAATTTCGACAACCAGGTGCAGGGCGATCTGCTCCCCGGTGAAAGATACAGTTCACATAGTTGGACCAGTTCGCTGGAAACAGGCTACGCGGCGAAGCCGTTCGGTAACGATTGGGTGATACAACCGCAAGGACAACTGATTTATATCGACTACAGTGCCGGCACCCACACGGAGGTCAACGGGACGCAAGTGGCGGCCGATAGCTCAGGCGGCCTGGTGACGCGTCTCGGAGCGCGCCTCTACCGGGATTTTGCAAAGGACAGCGGCAAGATCATTCAGGCGTCGTTTGAAGCCAACTGGTGGTACACCAATCGCAAGAATGCAATCGCGATGGACGGCGTGAACGTCCCGCTCGATGGTGTCGCGAAGAGTACCGGCGAAGTCAAGGCAGGCGTCCAATACCGGTTTGCTCACCGGTGGCAGACCTGGGGTAACGTGGCGTGGGCCTTTGGCGGTAACGACTTCCAGCGGCTGACCGGCATGGCCGGCGTGCACTACGCCTGGTAGCGCTCACACGGCGTCGTCAAGCTGCTGAAGACGAGCCCATGCGATGACTTGCACGCCGCGAAGGAACCCCCTTCGCGGCGTTTCCCACTTCGCGCTCCGGGAAACCAGCAGCCTCCCGAAGACGCGAATTCAGCTTAGAACTTGTGACGGATGCCCACGCGAACGGCCAACTGCGTGTCCGCACCGGCTGTCGGCAGGTAGCTGCTCGTGCTCACACCGATCTGCGACTGCAGGGCGGCGCCGTTCGAAGCCTTGCCCTTGGCGTCCTGGAACACGCCGAGCAGGTACACGTCGGTGCGCTTGCTCAGTGCGTAGTCGACGCTGGCGTCAACCTGGTTCCAGTGACCGTTGGTCAGGTCCTTGGCTTGCATGTACGTGTAGCCCAATGCGCCCGTCAGTGCCGGCGTGAAGGCGTACTTGGCGCCTGCTTCATACGCATTGAACGTCGTCATGTGGCCGACGATCTGCTCGATGTTCGTGTGGGTCCACAGGGCCCACATCGTAGCCGCTCCGATCGAGTACTTGGCGCCGACGCCTGCCGTAGCCAGATCCTTCACAACGCCAGCTGCGCCCGTGGTCGACGACGAACCCGCCACCGTCGTCGTGAAGGCTGCCGGCGTTGCCGAGGCCGGGAAACGGATGTCCGTGTACGCAGCGCCAATGCCGAACGGACCGTTCACATAGTTCAGGCCGAAGCTATAGGCAGACGAACCCGAGTTCGATGCGGTCGTCGGTGCGCCCTGGAACGCGCCAGCCGAGTTCGAGAAGCCGTACATCGCGCCGAACGTCAGGCCGTAGAAGTTCGCGCTGTTGAACTTGACGGCGTTGCTGATACGGCTCGACGTGAGCTGGTCGATATCGTTGATGTGGTAGCCGTAGTTGCCGGCGACGGTTTGGCCGCCGTTGGCATACGAGCCGCCCAGATAGTCAGTCGAGAACGAATACTGACGGCCGAGCGTGAGCGAGCCGACGCCGTCTTGCGTCAGGCCGACATAGGCCTGGCGGCCGAATTCCGAGCTGCCTTGACCCAGCGCGCCGGTACCGACGTTGAAGCCGTTTTCCAGGTTGAAGATGGCCTTCAGACCGCCACCGAGGTCTTCGGAACCGCGCAGGCCCCAACGGCTGCCTTGAGCGACGCCGTCGCCGAACTGGACGAGGTCCTTGCCGCCCGTGCCGGCGTGGTTCACATACGTGACACCCGCGTCGATCAGGCCGTACAGCGTGACGCTGCTTTGCGCGTGAGCGGCGCCTGCGAAGGAGGCGAGGATAGCGGTGGCTAAAACTTTCTTGTTCAAGAGATTCTCCGGTTTAAAAGAGGCAATCGCGTGCCTGGCTCTGTTGGCAGGTCATGCGATGGCCGCAATTTAAGGGAGCGGGGCGAAAGGAATGTGACAGCTAGATTATTTGGAGAATCTGTCGTACGAATGCGACATCTGAAACGCGGACCTAAAGAAAGTCGTGCACAGGCGCGTCGCTTATGCAGCCTGGAGAATCACGATTATTGCGTAAAACAAGGTATATAACGATTCTGCAATGCGGTTTGTTATCGAAAAATAGAGTGCTAAGTGAAGCGGGAAAATCGCGGTGTGAGACGCCCATTATTCAATAACGAATCGCAGACAACGTTTGCGCGATGCGATGAATAATGGCAAGCATGACTAATCATCTTGCGTCGATTTAATCTCATTTGAAAATGAGCGGACGGTAGCGGCGGCGGCATCTCTGCCGCCATCGCTACCGTCCGCATCGATCAGTTGGACAACAACGATCCCGAGCGGAAGGACTTTGCGCCGGCAATGCGGGCGAATTCGATGCCTGCGGTCGCGAAGCGCGTCAAATGCCGCGCATACAGCACGCCGGCGACGCTGCTCTTGAGTGTCACGACGCGATCGGTCAGCGGGTCGACGATATCGGCGATCTCGTGACCGGCGTCGACCCAGGTGCCCACTTCGGTGCGATACACCAGCACGCCGCTGATAGGCGCGACGATCGGCTCGGCGCCGGCGAGCGGGGTGGCGGCGAATTCGAGCGCGGGCATCGGCGCCGCCGTGCCGTCGATCACGCCACGATGCGTCAGATATTCGATGATGCCTTGCGCGTCGTGTTCGGCGAGTTCATACGAGACGTTGCGCTGGCCGCGCAGTTCGATTGTCACCGAGACCGAGCCGTTCGGAATCGGGAACCGCTCGCCGTAACGGCCGCGCAGATCCGACCAGCAGAAGCTGTGGATTTCGTCGAACGGATTGCCCACCGAATTCAGCGCCAGCAGCGAGGCCTTGGCTTCCAGATAGCGCGCGAGCGGTTCGACTTCCGTCCACAGGTCCGGATTGGTGTAGATGTGCATGGCCGCTTCCCAGTCGCAGTGCAGGTCGAGCACGACATCGGCGTCGTACGAGAGCTTCTGCAGCGCGAGGCGTTGCGATTCCAGCTCCGTCTCCGGTTTGATCGCCTCCAGCGCTTCGCGCATCGCCGTGCGGATGGCCTTGCGGTTCTGGTCGATGTTGTCGGTCAGGCGCGCTTCGATTACCGGCTGCACGAGGGCGGACAGATCGTGGAAGTTGCGGTTGAAATTCTGCGCCGTGCCGGTTTCGAAGCGTCCCGTGTGAAGGCCGAGAAAATGCTGGTTCAGACCGATCGGATTCGCCACCGGCACGATCACGACCTCACCCTTGATCTTGCCCGCGGCTTCGAGCGCAGCCAGCTTGTTGCGCAGCGTCCAGGACACCAGCATGCCGGGCAGCTCGTCGGCATGCAGCGAGGACTGGATGTAGATTTTTTGCCCGCCGCCGGGACCGTAGTGAAAACTCGTCAGGTTGCGTGCGGTGCCGAGTGTCGGGGAAATCAGCGGATGGGTTTGGGTTTGCATGATGTCTGAAGCGCGGCGGCCTCGCGAGGGGTCGCGCTATGTTGTTGATTTCAGATTGAAAAGTGGACTTGCTGGGACGCTTGCCGCAGCGTCGAGGTGGCTCGCGCCGCGCGGCGTAATCGTTCGATCTTAGCCGATAAGCCAGCCGGATGTGAATCGATGCGCTGAATCCATACGCGATGACGGGGCGCCAAACGAAACGGGCTCCGCGTGTTGCGGAGCCCGTCTGTGCAAGCGCAGTGGCGCGGCGAGCCGCGCCGGCCGCGCTTAGCTGCCGTACACGTCGAACGTGAAGTACTTGTTCTCGAGCTTCTTGTACGTGCCGTCCTTGATGATGTCGGCAATCGCCTTGTCGATCTTGGCCTTCAGGTCGGTGTCTTCCTTGCGCAGGCCAATGCCCGCACCGTTGCCGAGGACCTTCTCGTCGACGATGTCTTTGCCGGCAAACTCGTAGCCGGCACCGCGCGGGGTCTTCAGGAAGCCGATGTCAGCTTCCACGGCGTCTTGCAGCGAGGCATCCAGACGGCCCGACAGCAGGTCGGTGTAGACCTGGTCCTGGTTCTGGTACGAGACGACCTTGGCGCCCTTCGGCTCCCAGTAGGTCTTCGCGTACGTTTCCTGGATCGTGCCCTGTTCGACGCCCACCGACTTGCCTGCCAGCGATGCCGCCGTCGGCTGCAGCCCCGAGCCCTTCTTGGTCACGAGGCGCGTCGGCGTGTTGAACAGCTTCGCCGAGAAGGCGATCTGTTCCGCACGTTGCGGCGTCATCGACATGGACGACAGCACGCCGTCGAACTTCTTGGCCTTCAGTGCCGGGATCATGCCGTCGAAGTCGTTTTCGACCCAGACGCACTTCGCATTCAGACGCTTGCAGATTTCGTTGCCGAGGTCGATATCGAAACCGACGAGCTTGCCGTCCGAACCCTTCGATTCGAACGGGGGATAGCTGGCGTCAACGCCGAAACGGATCGTGGTCCAGTCCTTCGCATGTGCGCCAATCGAGACGGTGGCAAGCAGAGCAACCGTCAAAGCCGCTAGCAGTTTTTTCACTGTTTTACTCCTCGGAGTGGTTCGTATTACACCCGCATGCGGTTGTGCCGCTGCGAGATCGTGCCCGGCGCGACTCACGACCGGGCAGGGTTAAAAGGCTGCGGGCCGGAGCGGCCTGCAGCGCGGGCAAAGCTTATCAGGTCAAAAAGATTACGTACTCAGTAAAACACCGGATGGCGCTTGATCCCGGCGTCTAAAGTTCGCCGGCGACCCGCCGTTAAATCACCTTGACACGCCGCCGTGCGGGCCAGCCGGCGCGGGTCTCCGCCGAGTGCGTCGTCATGCTGGTTGCATAGGATGAGGGCATGAAGCGTGGCTGCGATTGACGCGGGATTGTGCGAGTTTCACCACTAAATCAACAACATTGGACCTATGAACCTTCTGATACGTGTAGGCGGCTGGCTTGCGCCGACTCTTCTCGCAACGGCCTGCTCGGTCGTGGCGCCGCCGTATACCCCTTCCATCGACAACGTGCAGGCGCTTAAAAATGCGCAGACTGCACAAGCGCACCTGGGCACGTTCGACTCTCAAGCGGGCACGTCCAACACTTACCCCGTGGCAGTGCGAGCCAACCTGATGCGCTCGCCGGTGGGCGATTCGTTTGGCCCCTACCTGGCCGATGCGATGACCCGCGAACTGACGATGGCCGGACGCCTCGCGCCGCAAAGCGACATCGAAGTCAAAGCGACCTTGCTGAAGAACAACGTGGATGCCGGCATTGCCACGGGAGAGGCTACGGTGTCGGCGCGCTTCGTGGTGACGCGAGCCGGCGCGGTGCGCTACGACCAGGTGAAGACGGCGGGCGCGAAGTGGGATTCGTCGTTCGCGGCCGCGATTGCGGTGCCGAAGGCGGTTCAGGAGTACCCGACGGCCGTGCAGAACCTGCTCGGTCAACTGTATGCCGATCCTGCCTTCATCCAGGCAATCCAGTAAACCACAACAACATACTCAAGACAGGAAGACCTACACCATGGCTATGATTCGCATGATTGCGGCGGCAAGCGTCGTCGCGGTGCTCTCGGGTTGCGCCCACCAGATTTCGCTCAGCACAGACGAGTCGAAAGTGCCGGCGCTGTCCACCCAGCCGCTCGACAAGAACGTGGCGATCGTCATCACCGAGGAGCAGTCGACCCAGGAAGTCATCACGCCGGGTGGCGGTGGCGACAAGGTCAGTTATCGTCCGTATCACGATCTCGAGCTGCCGATGTACGTGAGCCTCGGTCACGTCTTCAGGAACGTGACGAAGCTGAAGAGCGCGCCGGATGCGGCGACCATCCAGGCGCAGCATCTGGACTACGTGATCACACCGACAATCAAGACGACTTCGTCGTCGCCGAGCCTGCTGACGTGGCCGCCCACCGACTTCTCGGTGACGCTCACGTGTACCGTGACCGATCCGACCGGCCAGAAAGTCGTGACCGAAGACGTGACGGGTACGGGTCACGCCGAGTTCTCCGAGTTCAAGCGCAACTTCGGTCTCGCAGGCCAGATCGCGACCACCGATGCGGTGACGAAGCTGCAGACGGCGTTGGAGAATGCGCCTGAGCTGAAGAAGTAAACAGCAGAACCCGCTTGTTCAAGCCGCGTAAGCGGCGATCGCGCTGCGCGCGCCGTTGCCCAACACCTGCAACGCGTCGCGCAGCGCGCTTCTGAAGAGCGGCTGGGCGGCCAGCTCGGCGGGGAATACTTCGCGGACTTCGAGCAGGGCCGCAACGAGGGCGTCCGGTTCATCGTGCGCGGCGGCGGCGAGTGTCTGCAGCCGGGCGGCGAGCGGGTCTTTCACCTCAAAGCGCGTGCCGTCGTCGGCATGGCCGCGCAAAAACCTCATCCATGCGGCGACGGCCAGTGCGAGCCGGGCAAACGGCTGTCCGGCGTCGATGCGTGCCGCGATCGTGCCGAGCAGGCGCGGCGGAATTTTCTGGCTGCCGTCCATCGCGATCTGTGCGCAGCGATGTTTGAGCGCCGGGTTGGCGTAGCGTGCGAGCAATGCGTCGCGATAGCTTAGGATGTCGAATGATCTGGGCACGCTCAACGTGGGGGCGATTTCGTCGCTCATCATGGCGTGGATCAGACGCCGCATGTCGGGGTTGCCGATGGCCGAATCGATGGTGTCGAAGCCGGCCAGCATCGACAGGTAGGCAAGCGTCGAATGCGTGCCGTTCAGCATGCGCAGCTTGGCGAGTTCGAACGGCGTGACATCGTCCACCAGTTGCGCACCGACGGCGTCCCATGCAGGGCGTCCGGCCGGAAAGCGGTCTTCGATCACCCATTGCCGGAACGGCTCGCACGGCACCGGCGCGGCGTCGTAGTAGCCCAGCACGCGTGCCGCCGACTCCCGCTCGCTCTCCGTGGTGGCGGGAACGATGCGGTCCACCATCGTCGAAGGAAACGCCACGACGTCGGCAATCCAGTCCGCCAACGACGGATCGAGTTGCCTTGCGAACGAACACACCACCTGACGCAAAGCGGCGCCGTTATGCGCGAGGTTGTCGCACGACAGCACGGTGAACGGGTTGTCACTGGCGCGCCGCCCGCGCAACGCGGCGGCCAGAATGCCCGGCACGCTGCGCGGCGTATGCGGATTCGCCAGATCGTGCGCCACCAGCGGGTCGTCCAGTGCGACCTCGCCCGTCTTCGGATCGCGGCAATAGCCCTTCTCCGTCACCGTCAGCGAGACGATGCGCACCTGTGGATCGGCGAGGCGTCCGAACAACGCGTCGTGGTCGTGCGGCATCGCCAGCACTTCGAGCAGCGCACGCGCGAGCGTCACCTTTTCGCCAGCGGGGCCGCGCTCGACGACGCTATACAGACCCTGCTGCGCCATCAATGCGTCGCGTTTGCTCACGTCGCCCTGCAGCGTGACACCACAGATGCCCCATTCGCCGCCTGCGGCGAGCATCGCCTCTTCGGTGTACAGCGCCTGGTGGGCGCGATGAAAGTTGCCGATCCCGAGATGCACGATGCCGATTCGCGGTTCGCGCCATGACGTGGACAAAACGTGCGCATCGAGTGCGGGCAGGGCGTGGCGAGTCAGGCGAGGCAGGGCGGACGAGGTCATGAGCGTGAGATCCGGGAGTGAAGCAAACGGTGCAACCGAACGGTAACGCGGGCATCCCGGTCCGAAGCACGGGGGAAACCCTCATTTGACGTGTTGCTATACTTGTATGGTAGCATCGTTTCAAGCTGTTCTTCGCCGTCCCTGAACCTGCAAGGAAGCCTTCATGAAGATCGTTCGCGCCGACGTCATCGTCACCTGCCCAGGGCGCAATTTCGTCACCTTGAAGATCGTCACGGACGAAGGGGTCCACGGCATCGGCGATGCGACCCTCAACGGCCGCGAGCTGGCAGTGGCGTCGTATCTGAAAGACCACGTGTGTCCCACCTTGATCGGCCGCGATCCGGGCCGCATTGAGGACATCTGGCAATACCTGTACAAGGGCGCGTACTGGCGCCGCGGTCCGGTGACAATGACGGCGATTGCCGCCGTGGACGTGGCGCTGTGGGACATCCTCGGCAAAATCACGGGCATGCCGCTGTACCGCCTGCTGGGAGGCGCGTCGCGCGACGGCGTGATGGTCTACGGGCATGCCACGGGCCGGGATATTCCGGAAGCGCTCGATCGCTACGCGGAACATCTCGAAGCGGGCTACAAGGCGATCCGCATCCAGTGCGGCGTGCCGAACATGCGCTCGGTGTATGGCGTGTCGAAAGGCAAGGGCATGTATGAGCCGGCTACCAAAGGCGCGGTCGAAGAGCAGAGCTGGTCGTCGGAAAAGTACCTCGACTTCGTGCCGAAGCTGTTCGAAGCGGTGCGCGAGAAGTTCGGCTTCGAGTCGCATCTGCTGCATGACGTGCATCACCGTCTCACGCCGATCGAAGCGGCACGTCTCGGCAAATCCGTCGAACCCTACCGCCTGTTCTGGATGGAAGATCCGACGCCGGCCGAGAACCAGGCGGGCTTCCGCCTGATTCGCGAGCATACGGTGACGCCGATTGCGGTTGGCGAAGTGTTCAACAGCATCTGGGACTGCAAGCAACTGATCGAAGAGCAACTGATCGACTACATCCGCGCCACGCTCACGCATGCGGGCGGGATTACCCATTTGCGGCGCATTGCGGATTTTGCTTCGCTGTACCAGGTGCGCACCGGTTGTCACGGACCGTCGGATCTGTCGCCGGTCTGCATGGGCGCTGCCCTGCATTTCGACCTGTGGGTGCCGAACTTCGGCGTGCAGGAATACATGGGCTTTCCCGAGCAGGCGCTCGACGTGTTCCCGCATGCGTGGCGTTTCGATCAAGGCATGATGCATCCGGGCGAGGCGCCGGGGCACGGCGTCGATATCGACGAAGCGCTGGCCGCCCGCTATCCCTACGATCCGGCCTATTTGCCGGTGGCGCGCCTCGAAGACGGCACGTTGTGGAACTGGTGAGCTTGAGTCTGCCTGACGCCTTGCGACGTCGCTGCGCGTCCCGTCTTCTTCTTCAGTCGCGCCACCCTGAACGCGCGGCCTTACCGATTGGAGTCTCCCATGCTGGCAGCCGTTCTCCACGAACCCAAACTGATCCGCATCGACGCGCTCGATGCACCCGAACCCGGCGCAGGACAAGTACGCGTGCGGGTCCGCGCGGGCGGCATCTGCGGCTCGGATCTGTCGTACTACTTCAAGGGCAAGAGCGGCGATTTCGCGGTACGCGAGCCGTTCGTGCTGGGTCATGAAGCCGCCGGCGAAGTGGATGCAATCGGCGAGGGCGTAACGGGTCTCGCTATCGGCCAGCGTGTGGCGGTGAATCCGGGGCTCGCATGCGGCGCGTGCCGGTTCTGCGTGAGCGGCATGCCGAACCACTGCCTGCACATGCGCTTCATGGGCAGCGCGTCGACGTTCCCGCATACGCAAGGCATGTTCCGCCAGTTCATTGTCGTGACGGCGCGTCAATGCGTGCCGGTGCCGGACGGCGTCGACTTTGCCCAGGCCTCGATGGCCGAGCCGCTCGCGGTCGCATTGCACGCGGTCCGGCGAGCGGGGTCGCTGGTCGGGGCGCGGGTGCTGCTGGTCGGCTGCGGGCCGATCGGTTGCATTCTGCTCTCCGTGGCGCGGCGTGCCGGCGCGCATCGTCTCGTCGCGGTGGATATTTCAGACGCCGCGCTGAAGATGGCCCGTGCGCTAGGGGCCGACGAAACCGTCAATGCCATTGACGGCGCAACCATCAACACGTGGGCCGAGCAGCGCGGTCACTTCGACGTGGTGATCGAGGCATCGGGTAGTCCCGCGGGTCTCGATACCGCTTTGCGTTCGGTGCGAGCGGGCGGCACGGTGATTCAGGTCGGCAATCTGCCCGCCGGGCAGTCTCCGGTGGCCGCCAATCTGGTGATGGCGAAGGAAATCCGCTATCAGGGGTCGTTCCGCTTCACCGACGAATATGCGATTGCCGCCGAGGAAATCGCTGCGGGCAAGGTCGATCTGCGCCCGCTCATGACGCATGCGTTTGCCATGGAGGAGGCTAACCACGCCTTCGAAGTGGCGCTGGACCGTTCGCAGTCGATGAAGGTCCATTTGCATTTCGACTGATTGCCGCCGCGCCGCACCCCGGCAAGCTGTTCACAACGCGCGGTTCCCGAACACGCCGTCAATCATCGCCCGGCAAGAGGCGACACGTAGGAGACACTTCATGATCAAGAGCCAGCGCTGGTTCGTCGTCGCACTGTTTTTCCTCGCGGGCGTTATCAATTACCTCGACCGCTCCGCGCTTTCGATTGCCGCGCCGCTGATCCAGAAAGACCTGCACTTCTCGCATGCGCAAATGGGCATCGTGTTCAGCAGCTTTTTTATCGGTTATGCGTTGTTCAATTTCGTCGGCGGCGTGCTGTCCGACCGCATCGGCGCGAAGCGCGTGTTCGGCGCCGCCATGGGCGTCTGGTCGATCTTCTGCGGCGCGACCGCGCTGGCGGGCGGGATCGTCTCGCTGATCGTGTTGCGGGTGCTGTTCGGCATGGGCGAAGGGCCGTTCAGTTCGTCGAACAGCAAGATGGTCAACAACTGGTTTCCGCGCAAGGAAGTGGCGAGCGCGATCGGCGTGATCAGTTCGGGCACGCCTTTGGGCGGCGCGATCGCCGGTCCGGTGGTGGGCTACATGGCATTGCGCTTCGGCTGGCGCTGGGCGTTTGTCGCGATCATGCTGCTGGGTCTCGCGTGGCTGGTGTTGTGGGTGACCATGACCACGGAGCATCCGCAGGACCATCCGCGCATTGCTCGCGAGGAGGTCGAACTCATCAAGTCAGGGCAAGCCGACGAGCACGCCATTTCGCACGCGGCGGACGGCGAGCGGCTGGGCCTCGGCCACTTCATCCGCCAGCCGGTGATTCTCGCCACCGCATGTGCGTTTTTCGCCTACAACTACGTGCTGTTCTTTTTTCTGTCGTGGTTTCCCACCTACCTGACTGAAGCGCATCATCTGAGCCTGCGCGACATGAGCTTCGCCACGGTCATCCCGTGGCTGCTCGGCAGCATCGGGCTGGCTGCCGGCGGCTTCGTTTCGGACGGCATTCTGCGGCTCACCGGCAAGCCGCTGCTGTCGCGCAAGATTGTGCTCGGCGTATGCCTCGGCGCCGCTGCCGTGTGCGTGGCGCTGGCCGGACGGGTTGCCAGCACGCAGGGCGCGGTCGCGTTGATGTCGGTATCGATCTTCTTCCTGTATGTGACCGGCTCGGTCTATTGGGCGGTGATCCAGGATACCGTGCCGCGTGAACATGTCGGCGGCGTGGGCGGCTTCGTTCACCTGCTGGCGAACCTGGCAGGCGTGATCGGGCCTGCGGTGACGGGCTTCATTGTGCAGGCGACGCACGGCGCTTACGGCAGCGCGTTTGTGCTGGCCGGCGCGATTGCCGTCCTCGGTGCGCTTTGCTCGCTGGTCTGGATTCGCGAGCCCCGTCCAGCGGCTTTGATGAAACGTGCATGGTAGTATGGTGCGGTGCCTGAGGCGACTGCCTCGGGCGCCTTTCTGTCGTCTCCCACACTCTCCCGCTGTTCCGTCCGATGCCGATCAAGAACTCCCGCGCTATCGCGCCCTCCGTGCCTGTCGACGCATTGCTCGCGACCCCGCGTGGCCGCCGCCGCGCCAGTGCGGCGGCCGAGCCGCGCGCTGCGTTGCCCGATCTCACCGAAAGCGTTTCGTTCGACTCGCACGAGCCGATCAGCAAGCAGATTTTCCGTGCCTTGCGCGAGGCGATCTTTGCCGGTCAGATGGTGCCGGGCACACCGCTCTCCGAGAAGGAAGTCTCGGATATGTTTCAGGTGTCGCGGCAGCCGGTACGTGAGGCCTTTATCAAGCTGGTGGAGACCGGTGTGCTGCAGGTGCTGCCGCAGCGCGGCACGCTGGTGAAGCGGATTTCGCCGCGCAAGGTGCGCGAGGGACGCTTCATCCGCGAGGCGATCGAAACGGCGGTGGTGCGCAAAGCGGCGCTGGCGATTACCGACGCTCAGCTCCAGACGCTAGCCGACAATCTGCGCGACCAGAAACTCGCGGCGAAATCCAACGACACGGCCGCGTTCCTCGCCCTCGACGAAGCGTTTCACTACGGTATCGCGCAGGCGATCGACTGCACCGCGGCATGGGAAACGATTCAGGACATCAAGGCCCAGATGGACCGGGTGCGCTATCTGAGCCTGCCCGATGTGTCGCCGCTGGATCTGCTGATCCGGCAGCATGCGAAGATTCTCGCGGCACTGCGCATGCACGATGCCGGCGCAGCGGAAGAGGCGATGCGCCGGCATCTGCGCGAGATTCTGGTGTCGCTTGGGCCGATTGCCGCGCGCAATCCGGACTGGTTCGAAGCGGACGAGCCGGAACTCGTGCCGCTATCGGTCTGATCTCACGGGCCTGCTGCGCCTAGACGATCCGCGCCCCTTCGCGATAGGTGGCGCGCGGCACCGGCAGCGTGTCGAGCATCGTTACGCGCACGAAGTCGGCCCGCAGACCCGGCGCAATCGCGCCGCGATCGAGCAAGCCGGCGGTGCGCGCCGGTTCGGCCGACACGGTCGCCATGGCGCGCGGCAGCGTCCAGTCCGCTTTCTCCACCAGATCGAACACGGCCGTGAGCAGGCTCGACGGCACGTAGTCCGACGACAGGATGTCGAGCAGATCCGCCTTGGCGAGTTCGAGCGCGGACACGTTGCCCGAGTGCGAACCGCCGCGCACGATATTCGGTGCGCCCATGATCGTGGAGATGCGATGCGCGCGAGCCGCTTCGGCGGCGATGCGGGTGGTCGGAAATTCCGCCAGCACGATGCCCTCGGCGGCCGCCTGTTCGACGTGCTCGACGAGCGTATCGTCGTGGCTCGCCACCGGCAGGCCGAGCGTCTTGCAGCGTGCGACGATCTCGCGCCGGTGCGTGTCGGCGTAACGTTCCTGTTCGACGCTTAGTTCGGCCAGCGCCGTCGTCACATGCTCGTCGCTCAGCTTGCCGTTGCGTTCCTGGAAGCGGCGCCATTGTTCGCGGTCGTGCCATTGACGCTGGCCCGGCGTGTGATCCATCACCGAGGCAAGGCGCAGCAGTGGATGCCGGCAGAGCGAGTCGAATACTTCGACCACGTCGGCGGTGGCGATCTCGCAGCGCAAATGCAGAAAATGCTCGGCGCGCAGCAGGTGCCGTTCGGAGAAGCGGGTGAGGGCTTCGGCACACTGCGTCTGCAAGTCGCGGCCACGCAGACCGACGTTCGAGCGCGAGCCGATGGCGAGCGCGTCGAACACCGTGGTGATGCCGGCCGCAGCGACCTGCGCGTCGTGGATCACGAAGGCGGCATCCGTATTCCACTGCACGCCGGGGCGCGGCGCCAGATGCTTCTCGAGATTGTCCGTATGAAGCTCGATCAGACCGGGCAGCAGATAATCGCCGTCCCAGTCTTCGGCTTCGCGTGCCGAGGTCGTGCCGCGTTCGACGTCATGAATCTTGCCGTCTTCGATGCGCACCACGCCGGTAAATACTTCGTCTCGCGTCACGATGCGAGCGTTCCTGATCAACATCGACATGCTCCGTAGTCAGTCTGCGGTTGTACGTCAGTGCAGCGCCGGCTGACGACGCAGCGGCGGCTGGAGTTCAAGGCGGCGCGTGGCCACTTTGGTGCGGGTATCTTCATCATGAAAGATACCGACAATCGCCGCACCGCGCTCGCGTGCCTCGATAATCAGATCGGCTACCACGTCGCGGTTTTCGGCGTCGAGCGAAGCGGTGGGCTCGTCGAGCAGAAGCAGCGGATGTCCGGCGATCAGGCCGCGCGCAATATTCACGCGCTGCTGCTCGCCGCCGGAAAACGTTGCGGGTGCAAGCGACCACAGCCGTTCGGGCACATTCAGCCGCGCCAGCAGCGCGGCGGCGCGCTCGCGCGCTTCGTCTTCGGGCACACCGCGGGACACCAGCGGCTCGGCGACCAGCGTGAGTGTCGTCACACGCGGAATCACCCGCAGGAACTGGCTCACATAGCCCACCACGTTGCGTCGCAAGCGCAGCACGTCATGCGGCTCGGCGCCGGTAATGGCGACATGCTGCGCGTCGTGTGCCTGCGAGCGGATCGCAATGGAACCCGAGCTTGCCAGATAGTTGCCGTACAGGCAGCGCAGCAGCGTACTCTTGCCCGCCCCGGAAGGGCCGACCAGCACGACGCATTCGCCCTGTTCGACGTCGAGCGAGACGCCTGCAAGCGCATCGATCTGCACGCCGCCCTGGGCATGCAGCGTGAAGGTCTTGCCGATGTTGACGGCGCGCAGCATCAGCGCTGCGTTGTCGATGAAAGCGCGTTCGGACGCGCGTGATTCGATGGATGACATCGTGGACCTCAAACCGGCAGGACGGAAGAAACCAGCGTTTGCGTGTACGGGTGTTGCGGATCGTCGAGCACCTGATCGGTCAGACCCGCTTCGACGACCTCGCCACCTTGCATGACCATCAGACGATGCGCAAGCAGGCGCGCCACGCCAATATCGTGCGTGACGATCAGCACCGACAGATGCAGCGTGCTGGTGAGCGTGCGCAACAGATCGAGCAGACGGGCCTGCACGGAGACGTCGAGACCGGCAGTCGGCTCGTCCATGAATACGAGGCGCGGTCCGGTGACGAGATTGCGGGCAATCTGCAAACGCTGCTGCATGCCGCCGGAAAACGCGGCCGGCAATTCGTCGATCCGTGTGGCGTCCAGTTCGACCCGTTCCATCCATTGCGTCGCGGTATGGCGAATCTGGCCGTAGTGGCGCGCGCCGACCGCCATCAGCGGTTCGCCGATATTGGCGCCGGCCGACACGCCGCTACGCAGGCCGTCGCGCGGATTCTGCTGGACGAAGCCCCATTCGGTGCGCATCAGCAAGCGGCGGCGCGGCTCGGACAACGCTCGCAGATCGAGCCGGTCGCCGTGCGTGGCGTGGTAGTGCAGGGTGCCGCTATCGGCTTCCGTGCGCAGCGCGAGCGTGTTCAGCAAGGTGGTCTTGCCCGAACCCGATTCGCCGACGATGCACAGCACCTCGCCCGGATAGAGATCGAAGCTCACGTTTCTGCAGCCGTTACGGCCGCCGTATTGCTTCGTGATGGCGCGGGCGCTCAGAAGCGGGGTCATGCGCGCGGTCATGCGGACTCTCCTTCAGCAATGGCACCGGTCTCGTCGCCCTGCTGGTCGCGCCGGTCGTGACAATAGTCGCTATCCGAGCAGACGAACATGCGCTTGCCCGCATCGTCGACGATCATTTCGTCGAGGAAGCTCTCAGTCGATCCGCACAGCGCGCAAGCATGTTCCCAGCGCTGGATTTCGAACGGATGATCGTCGAAGTCGAGACTGCGCACTCGCGTGTACGGCGGAATGGCATGGATGCGCCGCTCGCGGCCGGCGCCGAACAACTGCAGCGCGGCGTTCATGTGCATCTTCGGGTTGTCGAACTTCGGGATCGGCGAGGGCGAACTCAGATAGCGCTCGTTGACGATCACCGGATAGTCGTACGTCGTGGCAATGCTGCCGTGATGCACGATGTCCTCATACAGCTTCACGCTGATCAGGCCGTAGTCCGCCAACGCATGCAGCTTCTTGCATTCGGCGACGCGCGGTTCGAGCCGGTATAGCGGCTCGGGCATCGGCACCTGGTAGACGAGAATCTGCTTGTCGGTGAGCGGTGTTTCGGGAATGCGGTGACGGGTCTGCACGATCGTCGCTTCGGACGTGCGGCGCGTCGTCGCCACGCCGGTGGTGCGTGCGAAGAAGCGGCGGATGTTGACCGCGTTGGTGGTTTCGTCCGAACCCTGGTCGATCACCTTCAGTGTGTCGTCGCGGCCGATGATGGCCGCGGTCACCTGGATGCCGCCGGTACCCCAGCCGAACGGCAAGGGCATTTCGCGCGAGGCGAACGGCACCTGATAGCCGGGCACCGCGACGGCTTTCAGCAGCGAGCGGCGGATCATCCGCTTGGTCTGCTCGTCCAGATAGGCGAAGTTGTAGCCTTCAGCCGCGCTATCGTACGACGCGCTGGTCAGTTGTGTGTCGGGCGCGTTCATGCGGCTTGCTCCTGCTGATCGTGGCCGTGGTCGGGTTGCGCTGCTTCTGCGGCATGCTGCGCACGCAAGCGGCGCACGAGTTCGAGCTCGGCCTGGAAGTCGACGTAGTGAGGCAGTTTCAGATGCTGGACGAAGCCGGACGCTTCGACGTTATCGCTATGCGACAGCATGAATTCGATATCCTGGGTCGGCGACCCCAGCGTTTCGCCGAGTTCTTCGGCACGCAGCGCACGGTCCACCAGGGCCATCGCCATCGCCTTGCGTTCCGAATGACCGAACGCGAGGCCGTAGCCTTGCGTGAAAGTGGGCGGCACGTCGCTGCTGCCGGCAAACTGGTTGATCATCTGGCATTCGGTAATGTCAATCTCGCCGATTTCCACCGCTTCACCGAGTTCGTCCAGTTCCATTTCTACGGTTACCGAACCGAAACGGATCTCGCCCGCGAACGGATGCGAATTCGCGTAACCGCGCTGCGTGGCATAACCCATGGCCAGCAGGAAACCTTCGTCGCCGCGGGCCAGATTCTGCAAACGGGTCGCACGGTCCGCCGGAAACGCGAGCGGCTGGCGCGTCAGGTCGCCGGGTTCCGGCGCGTCGGGCACGGGCGCTTCCTGTTCGATCAGGCCTTCCCTGTTGAGCAGCGTGACGACCCGCGGCATGGCTTCGGGCGCTTCGGGAATCTCCTGAAGCGCAGCACGCGGTGCGGCAACCTGAGCGCTGGTCGCGTCGCTGCCGTCGGACTGTGCCTCGGCCATCAGCTTGAAATCCAGCAGACGCTGCGTGTAATCGTAGGTCGCGCCGAGCAACTGTCCGCCGGGCAAATCCTTGAAGGTCGCCGAGATGCGGCGCTCGACCACCATCGCTTCGCTATCGAGCGGCTGCGTGTAGCCGAAACGCGGCAATGTAGTGCGATACGCACGCAGCAGGAAGATCGCTTCCACCAGATCGCCGGCAGCCTGCTTGATGGCGAGCGCGGCGAGATCTTCGTCGTACACCGAACCTTCGGTCATCACGCGGGCCACCGAAAGACGCAACTGCTCGCGAATCTGCCCGACGCTCAACTCGGCCAGCCGCGTATCGCCGCGGCGCGACTTGTCGAGCAGACGCCACGATGCTTCGATCGCGCGTTCTCCACCCTTGACGGCTACGTACATCAGTTCACCTGTGCATGTGTTGTGCGCGGCAGGCCGATCAACGTATTGCCGCAGACGAGATAGCAATCGATGCCGCACGGAAACAGCGGCGCGAGGCTGGCGCGTTCGCGCCAGAAATGTTCGGGCAGGCCGAGCGGCGAGATGGTGGCGGTGTGCTCGATGCCCGGGCCGCTCAGCACGACCTGCGGACCGCCGCTCAGCGCCTCGACGCGGATCAGCAAGGTCACCGACTGCTCCGGCGTTTCCGCCGCGCCGAGCGAGAAGTGTTCGAGTTCGGGCAGCAGCGCGGCGTCGTGGATATAGGCGAACGCCGCGTCATGCACCTCGTCGACGAGCGGCGCACCGGTGTGAAAGCGCAGTGCCGAGGCCAGGGCCGCGTCGGGCTGTGCGAGCCAGACCGGGGTCGAGTAGTCGCACAGCGTGAGCAGTGCCGCTAACGCAGCCAGATCGGCGCGCGAGCGATGCGTGCCGGTGGCTTGCGACGCCGGCAGAACGTTGTCCACCACACCGATCGTGCCCGGCCGCGAGAGCGCATCGAGCAGCGTGCGAAACACCGCCTGGGTGTCGTGGACCGGATCGGTAAAGCCCGGTGCGAGCGTGGAAAGGGCAATCTGTGAGGGGTTCATCGCGTTTTCGGTCAGGTTGTCCATCAGTCGCCTCGCACCATCGTGAAGAATTCGACGCGCGTCGAAGCGGCGTCGTGCCGGCGCGCGGCGCGCTGTGCCGCAAGCTGGGCGGCGAGCGGCTCGATCAGTTGATCGTGCAGACGCGCATGCTGCTCCGGCAATTGCAGCAGCGCGTCGGCGAATGCCGCCAGTTCGGCGCGGCGGCGGTCGCGGCCCAGATGGCAGGCCACGCCCACCGGTGCCGCGCCGGCCGCATTGCGCAAGCGCAGCGTGGCGCGGGTGACGGTGGCTTCACCGAGGTTGAAGGCGTCGCCGCTGCCGCCGATGCGCCCGCGCACCATGGCAAGCCCGGTTTCGGGCGGACGCAGCCAGTCGAATTCAGGCGGGCTCACACCCTCCAGCACCTGGCTCAATGCGGCTTCGAGTTCGGCGCGCGGCGTGTGCGCCAGGACGGCCATCCATGCGCGCCGCATGGCGGAGGAAGGCGAGGCGGAAGTGGCACTCATCGGGGTTCCTGTTGATCCAGCGAGTCGTCATTTGACCATCTATTCATCTAAACGTCTAGACGTTTAGAGGTAAAACGCTTGTGTCTGCGGCACGCTCGTGTTTTCATATTTCCATCACGGCTTGCGCACTACAATGCACGTCACAACGAATATTTGAACTGAAGGGAATGACAGCACCATGACATCGAACGACACCGCCACGCCAGGTACGCAGCTTGAACGGGGCGCGGGCGTTGCCGTGTGGCGGCAAATCGAGCAGATCCTCGCCGCTGAAATTGCGGCGAGCGGCTTCGGCGCAGAAGGACGCCTGCCGAGCGAAGGCGAACTGGCCAAGCGCTTCGACGTCAACCGTCACACCGTGCGGCGCGCCATGCTTGGACTGGCCGCGCTGGGCCTCGTCAGTGTGGAGCAGGGGCGCGGCACGTTCGTGCAGCCCGGCGCAATCGACTATTCGATCGGCCGTCGCACGCGCTTTACCGAGAACCTGCGTCAGCAGCATCATGCGTCGGCCGGCGCCATGTTGTCGGCGGCGCGGGTGAAGGCCGAACCGAACGTGGCCAAGGCGCTGGGCCTGCGGGCCGGTGCGCCGGTCTACCGGATCGAGACGATGCACGAATCGGACGGTGTGCCGCTCACTTTTGCGCGCAGCTGGTATCCCGCCACGCGTTTCCCGGATTTGCCCGACGTGCTGGAGCGCACCGGCGGCATCACCAAGGCGATGGCCGAAATGGGCGTGCCCGACTATCTGCGCAAGTGGAGCCGGATCGGCAGCGTGCTGCCCGAGCCCGAAGTGGCGCGGCGCCTGAATATCAACCGGCAACAACCGGTGCTGTGGGTCGAGAACGTCGACGTGGATCTGCAAGGCGTGCCGGTCAAATACGGTGTCACGCACTTCGCTGCGGATCGTGTGCAACTGATGGTGGAAAACGACGTATGAGCAGCGCGGCTAGTGTGGTGAACGAAGCAGTTGAATGGTCCGTCGAGGCGCGTTTTGCGGTGTATTACGCGCCGTCGCGCGAGTCGGCCTGGTGGCAAGCGGGTTCCGAATGGCTCGGCGGCGACGTGGAGAGCGGCGTCCCGTGCACGCCGCCGCAACCGGCCACGCTGGTTCGCGCCGTGAGCGAACTCACGCAGGCACCGCGCCGTTATGGCTGGCATGGCACGCTGGTCGCTCCCTTTCGGCTTGCTGACGGTGTGACTTCGCTTGGCTTGCTGGATGACGCGCGCGCTTGGGCGCGGCAGCAGGCGCCCTTCGATTTACCGGTGGAAGCGGCGACGCTCGGCGATTTCGTCGCGCTGCGGCCGGCCTTGCCCGCAGGCGACGCCGCCATGCGCGAGCTCGCCTCCAGCGCGCTGCGCACGCTCGGCGGCTTGCGGGCCAAACCGTCCGCGGCCGACCTGGCGCGCCGGCTCGCTGCGCCGCTCACGGAGCGCCAGCGGAGCTTGCTGATCGAATGGGGTTATCCGTACGTCTTCGACGAATTCCGTTTTCACATGACGCTTTCGAGTTCGCTCGAAGCCGCCGCCGAGCGCGCTGCGCTGGTCGCGTGGTGGCACGAAAGAGCGGCCGGGCTCGGCCCGCTCGTGGTCGACAGTGCCGCGCTGTTTGTCGAACCGGCGCCGGGCGAGCCCTTCGCGCTGTGGCAGCGTCTGCCGTTTCAAACTGGGGGAGTGGCGCAACAATGAGTGGCCGTTTGATCTATGTGATGGGCCCGTCCGGCGCGGGCAAGGATTCGCTGCTGGGTTTCGCGCGCAATCGGCTCAAGACCGAACCTATCCTGTTTGCGCATCGCTACATTACGCGGCCGAGCGGCAATGGCGAAGCGCACGTCGAACTGTCCGGCGAGGAGTTCGAGGTGCGCTCCGCGCTCGGTCTGTTTGCGCTCGAATGGTCGAGTCACGGGCTGCGTTATGGCATCGGCATCGAGCTCGACGCGTGGCTCGAACGCGGCTGTACGGTGGTCATCAACGGTTCGCGCCAGCATCTTGAGCAAACGCTCAGGCGCTATCCCGCGGCCGACGTGGTCCATATCGACGCGGCCCCTCACGTGCTGGAGGCGCGGCTCGGCGCGCGCGCCCGCGAGAGCGCGGAGCAGGTGGCGGCCCGCCTTGCGCGGCGCGCACCTTTCTCGTTGCCCGATGGGGTTCACTTCACCACAATCGACAACTCCGGCGCACTCGAAGACGCGGGCCGTGCGTTCGTCGAGATGCTGCGCGGCGCGGTGGCCTTCGGGCTGTGACGCCGTGTCCTCGCTGCTGACTGGCTTGCGCTGAACAAACCGCCGGACCGGATATTCGAGCAAAATGGCGTACCTGTAGCGCTTTCCAGTTCGCGGCGCTGGCCGCGACGTCACATTCGGAGTCCACGATGAGCGAAGCATCCCGTCCCGCCGGCCAGTTCACCGAGCTCGAGCATCTGGCGTCCGCCGCCGAACGCCTGCGCGAAATCCGCCACCACATTCACCATCACCCGGAGCTGGCCTACGAAGAGGTCGCGACCGCGGCGCTGGTGGCGGACAGGCTCGAGCAATGGGGCTGGCAGGTGACGCGCGGAGTGGGGCGCACGGGCGTGGTCGGCACGCTCAAGGTGGGCGACGGCGCGCGCAGCATCGGGATTCGCGCGGACATGGATGCGCTGCCGATCGTCGAACAGACCGGCCTGCCGTACGCGAGCGGCACTCACGGCAAGATGCACGCATGCGGCCATGACGGTCACACCACCATGCTGCTCGGCGCCGCTGAACATCTGGCGCAGACGCGGCGCTTCTCGGGCACCGTGCATCTGTATTTCCAGCCGGCTGAAGAAAGCGGCATCGACAGCGGCGCGAAGAAGATGATCGAAGACGGCCTGTTCGAACGCTTTCCTTGCGATGCCGTGTTCGGCGTGCACAACCATCCGGGTGCGGAGCCGGG
This sequence comes from Paraburkholderia sp. GAS38, assembly GCF_050434965.1. Classification (NCBI taxonomy): domain Bacteria; kingdom Pseudomonadati; phylum Pseudomonadota; class Betaproteobacteria; order Burkholderiales; family Burkholderiaceae; genus Paraburkholderia; species Paraburkholderia sp. GAS38. Next base: position 454,811 of record NZ_JBNDJO010000003.1, read on the forward strand.
CGTATTCCTGTTCCGCAAGGGGCCGTTCATGTCGGCGGGGGACAAGGCGATCATCACCATCGAAGGGGTCGGCGGCCATGCGGCGCGTCCGCAACTGACGGTGGATCCGGTGGTGGTGGCGGCCAGCATCGTGATGGCGTTGCAGACCATCGTGTCGCGCAATGTCGATCCGTCGCAGCCGGCGGTGGTGACAGTCGGCTCGATGCACGCGGGCACCGCGAATAACGTGATTTCCAGCACGGCGAGGCTCGAATTGAGCGTGCGGTCGTTCAGCCCGGAGATTCGCGCGCTGCTGAAAAAGCGCATCGTCGAACTGGCCGAGAGCCAGGCGCAGAGTTATGGCGCCAAGGCGCTTGTTGAGTACATCGAAGGTTATCCGGTGGTGGTCAACTCGGATGCGGAGACGGAGTTCGCGATTGAAGTCGCCCGCGAGCTGGTGGGCGACGACAAGGTGGTCGCGCAAACCGGCATCCTGATGGGCAGCGAAGACTTCGCGTTCATGCTGCAACAGCGGCCGGGCACGTTTTTGCGCATCGGCAACGGTGTGGGCGAGGATGCCTGCATGGTGCACAACCCGCATTACGATTTCAACGATCGTAATCTGACTGTGGGAGCGGCTTACTGGACGCGGCTGGTGGAGCGGTATTTGGGGCAGTGAGGGCGACGGGTGAAGGTGGTTGCGTGCGCAACGGACTATCGGGACGGCCCGCGACGAACAGCATGACCCATGCCGTCGATGCATCCCAACCCCCAACCCTCATCCCCGCCGCGCCACCAGATCCGACACATTCTGCGCCGCTGCCTGCAGCGGCTCCAGAAACGCCTTCACCATTTGCCTGGCCGAATTGCGCTGGGCATTGCCGCTGATATTCATCGCGGCGATTACACGTCCTTGCCGGTTGCGGATCGGCGCCGAGAGCGAGATCAACCCGCCTTCGAGTTCCTGATCGACGATCGCCCACCCCTGGCGGCGCACCTGGGCGATCGCCTTCTTCAACTCTTCCTTGTCGGTGACCGTGCGCGGCGTGTGAGCGTATAACGGCGCCGAGGCGAGCGTCGCCTCGAGCGTCTCGTCGTCGAGCGCGGCCAGCAGCACGCGGCCCATCGACGTGCAATACGCGGGCAGCCGGCTGCCGATCGACAGGTTGATGGTCATGATCTTGTGGGTCGGCACGCGCAGCACATAGACGATCTCGGTGCGGTCGAGCACGGCCGCCGACACGCTTTCGTGGACCTGCGCCGAGAGCTCTTCCATCACCGGTTCGGCGAGATTCCAGAACGGCATCGAGGTCAGATAGGCGAAGCCAAGATCGAGAATCTTGGGCGTGAGGCGGAACAGACGCCCCTCCGCTTCGACATAACCCAAGGTCTGCAAGGTCAGCAGGATGCGCCGTGCCCCCGCTCGCGTGAGGCCGGTGGCGGCGGCGACGTCGGTGAGCGTCTGCTCGGGACGCTCCGCGTTGAACGCACGGATTACCGCGAGACCCCGTGCGAACGACTGCACGTAGGAATCACCCGGTTTGTCCGGCGCGTCCATTGCCTCGGGGGCGCTGGCCGGATCGGCAGGGGACGCTTGCGGGGCTTTGCTCATGGGCCTCTTCAGGAATGCACGGGGTAACGGGGCGCGCCGCCGGCGCAGAAAGCCGTGAAGATAGCTTATGCCCCGCGTTTCGCCAACCTCGCCGATTTTGTCGCCTGCGTGAAGCCCCGGTCCGACAAGGCCTCTGCACGTATTTCGGCCCCGCGACGATTCGCTTGACGAGAGAGCGTACGCCATAACCAGGGTTTTCGTGGATGCCGAATGCAATCGAAATTTGTATGATGACCCGATCACATGATCAATTGAGAACCGCATGTTCGAGAAGATCCCCGCCCGCGCACTCAGCGACACGGTCGCGCAGCAGTTACTCAAGCAGATCGACAAGGGCACCTTTGCGCGCGGCGGCAAGCTGCCGACCGAAGCCGTGCTGGCCGAGCAGTTCGGCGTCAGCCGCACGGTGATCCGCGAGGCGATTTCGCGCCTGAAGAACGAGGGCGTGGTAGAGCCGCGTCAGGGCAGTGGGGTGTTTGTCGCCGCGCACGGTGCGATCCGGCCGCTGCGCATCGACTATGCGGAAGCGGTCGAAGCCGGCTCGGTGCTGCAGATTCTCGCGCTGCGCCGGGCAATCGAGGCCGAGGTGGCGTCCGAAGCCGCGATGCGGCGCAGCGATGCCGACATGGTGTCGATCGACGCCGCGCTCGCCAGGATCGACGAGGCCGTCGCCGAAGGCCACGACGGCGTCGCCGAGGACGTGGCGTTTCATCGCGCGATTGCCGTGGCCACGGGCAATCCGTATTTCCTCAAGACGTTGACGTTCCTGAATCAGTACCTCGAAGCGGGGACCGTCGTCACGCGCCGCAACGAAGCGTTGCGCGAAGACTTCTCGCGCCAGGTGCGCGACGAGCATGCGGCGATCGTCGCCGCAATCCGCGCGGGCGATCCGATGGAAGCGCGCAACGCCGCCCGCACCCACATGTACAACGCGGCACGCCGTCTGGCGGAAGCCGGCATTTGCTGAGGCCGCGAGGCGTTTGAGCCGGGCTGGGCCCTCATGCCTTGCCGGCGGCGGCGTGGCAGCGTGGCAACGCGGCAACCGCTACGTCGAACCTACGAATTTCATCCGGAGTAGAGCATGTCCAGAAATGTTGGAGTCATCGGCCTCGGCGCAATGGGGCTGGGCGTTGCCCGCTCGTTGCTGCGGGCAGGGTTTCGGGTGCATGCGTGCGATCTGCGCGCGGCCGTGCTGGAGAGTTTCGCGGCGGACGGCGGCATCGCCTGTGCGAGTCCGGCTGAACTGGGCGCGCAATGCGAGGTCGTCGTCACGCTGGTGGTCAATGCGGCGCAGACCGAAGCGGTGCTGTTCGGCGCGCAGGGCGCGGTGGCCAGCATGAAGCCGGGCAGTGTGGTGGTTGCGAGCGCAACCGTCTCGCCTGACTTCGCCATCGAACTCGGCCGGCGCATCGAGGCAGCCGGTCTGCAGATGCTCGACGCACCCGTCTCCGGTGGCGCGGCGCGTGCCGCCTCCGGCGAGATGACCATGATGACCTCGGGTCCGGCCGCCGCCTACGCCGCCTGCGAGGATGTGCTGGCCGGCATGGCCGGCAAGGTTTACCGGCTGGGCGCCGTGCATGGCATCGGCTCGAAAGTGAAGATCATCAACCAGTTGCTGGCGGGCGTGCACATCGCGGCCGCCGCGGAAGCGATGGCGCTCGGCCTGCGCGAGGGCGTCGACGCCGAGTCGCTGTACGACGTGATCACGCACAGCGCCGGCAATTCGTGGATGTTCGAAAACCGCGTGCCGCACATTCTCAAGGGCGATTACACGCCGCTCTCGGCGGTCGATATCTTCGTCAAGGATCTCGGCCTCGTGCTCGATACCGCGCGCCGTTCGAAATTCCCATTGCCGCTTTCGGCGGCGGCGCATCAGATGTTCATGATGGCCTCGTCGGCAGGGCACGGCGGGGAAGACGACTCGGCGGTCATCAAGATTTTCCCCGGCATCGACGTGCCGGCGGCGAAATCCTAGCCGGAGCGCCGCCATGACGACTTCATCTGCGCGCCCGCTGCTGGGCTGCATTGCCGACGACTTCACCGGCGCCACGGACCTCGCCAACATGCTGGTGCGCGGCGGCATGCGCACGGTTCAGACCATCGGCGTGCCGGCTTCCGACGAACCGGTCGAGGCCGATGCGCTGGTGGTGGCGCTGAAATCGCGCACCATCCCGGCTGCGGACGCGGTGACGCAATCGCTTGCGGCGCTCGACTGGTTGCGCGCGCAAGGATGCCGTCAGTTCTTCTTCAAGTACTGCTCGACTTTCGATTCGACGGAGGCGGGCAACATCGGCCCGGTTGCGGATGCGTTGCTCGATGCGCTTTCGGGATTGGACCTTGGCGTGGGCGCCGGCGAAGAGCGTGATGTCAGCGCCGAGGCCTTCACGATCGCCTGTCCAGCGTTCCCGGAAAACGGGCGCACGATCTATCGCGGCCACCTGTTCGTCGGCGATGTGCTGCTCAACGAGTCGGGCATGGAGAACCATCCGCTCACGCCCATGAAGGACGCAAACCTCGTGCGCGTCCTGCAGCGGCAGACGGCATCGAAGGTGGGGCTGGTGCGTTACGACAGCGTGGCGCAGGGCGCGGCCACGGTGCGTGAGCGTTTCGACGCGTTGCGGCGCGACGGCGTGCGCATGGCGATTGCCGACGCACTGTCCGATGCCGATCTGCACACGCTCGGCGAAGCCTGCGCGAATCTCAAGCTGATCACGGGCGGCTCCGGCGTCGCACTCGGCTTGCCGGCGAATTTCCGCCGTGCCGGTTTGCTCTCTGGAACGGCAGACGCGGGTCAGTTGCCGCGGGTTGAGGGCCTGTCGGTCGTCCTTGCGGGCAGTGCGTCGAAAGCGACCAACGCCCAGGTGGCGGCCTGGCGCGAAAGCCGGCCCGCATTCCGGATCGACCCGCTGGCGGCCGCGCGCGGCGAACCGGTGGTCGAACAGGCGCTCGCGTTTGCGCGCGAGCACTTCGGCGCCCGGCAGCCGGTGCTGATCTACGCCACCGCGACGCCCGACGAGGTCAAGGCGGTGCAGCGCGAACTCGGCGTCGAACAGGCGGGACACCTGGTCGAAGGTACGCTGGCGGCGATCGCACGCGGCTTGCGTGAACTGGGCGTGCGCAAGTTCGTAGTGGCGGGCGGAGAGACCTCTGGTGCGGTAGTTCAGGCGCTCGATGTGCAGACGTTGCGCATCGGCGCGCAGATCGACCCGGGCGTGCCGGCGACCGCAACCACCGGTGACGTCCCGCTTGCGCTCGCACTCAAGTCCGGCAACTTCGGCGCGACGGACTTCTTCGCCAAGGCGCTGCGCCATCTCGACGGGACGGCATCATGAGCTTGGCAATCCATAGCGGCGACGAAGCCAGGATTCGCGAGGAGATTTGCAGCACCGGCGCGAGTTTGTATCAACGCGGCTATACGGTGGGCAGCGCCGGCAATATCAGCGCCCGTCTCGACGACGGCTGGCTGATCACCCCCACCGACGCCTGCCTCGGCCGGCTCGATCCGGCCGAGATCGCCAAGGTCGATCTGGCGGGCAACGCGGTATCGGGCGGCAAGCCGTCGAAGACGCTGGCCTTGCATCGCGGCATCTACGCGCGCAACGCGCAAACGCGCGGCATCGTGCACACCCATTCGACGCATCTGGTCGCCCTCACGTTGGCCGGCGTGTGGAGCGAGGCTGATGTGCTGCCGCCGATCACCCCGTACTACGTGATGAAGGTCGGCCACATTCCGCTGATCCGCTACCGGCGCCCGGGCGACCCGCAAGTGGCGGAGCAGATCGCGGCGCTGGCGGACAGCGTGCGCGGCGTGCTGCTGGAGCGGCTTGGGCCGGTGGTGTGGGAGCGTTCGGTGGCGCAGGCATCGTATGCGCTCGAAGAGCTCGAGGAGACCGCGCGGTTGTGGCTGATGACGAACCCAAAACCGGCGCCGCTCGACGAAGCGGCGCTGGAAGAATTGCGCACCGTATTCGGCGCGCGCTGGTGAACGACGCCGCAGCGTTTGACCCCAGGCGCCGCGGCACGGTGGATACCCATAAAGCCCGACGGCTGCCGCAGGCATACCGTCGCCGGCCCATCATCAAAGGAGACAAGGCATGAGTTCTTACGAGGCGGCTTCACTCGGTCCCGATGGCCTCGCTGCACAGGCCGCAGCGGCAGCCGGACAACCCGGCGCGGCCGAAGTCGAACGCACCTACAGGAAGGTGTTCTGGCGCATCGTGCCGTTCCTGATGCTGTGCTACGTGGTCGCGTATCTCGACCGGGTCAACGTCGGCTTCGCCAAGCTGCAGATGTCGACGGATCTCGCCTTCAGCGAAACGGTATTCGGCCTCGGCGCCGGCGTGTTCTTCATCGGCTACTTCCTGTTCGAGTTGCCGAGCAACATCCTGATGCACAAGCTCGGCGCCCGTATCTGGATTGCGCGGATCATGATCACGTGGGGCCTTCTTTCGGCCGTATTCGTATTCGTCAAGACTCCTGCGCAGTTCTACATTCTGCGCTTCCTGCTCGGTCTGGCCGAAGCCGGTTTTTATCCGGGCGTGATCCTGTATCTGACTTACTGGTTCCCGTCGCATCGGCGCGCGAAGATCATCGCGGTGTTCATGTCGGCGATTCCGGTTTCGGGCATTTTCGGCAATCCGCTCTCCGGCTGGATCATGCAGTCGTTTCACAACAACCAGGGCCTGGCAGGCTGGCAATGGATGTTCCTGATCGAAGCGATTCCCGCTATCGCGATCGGCATTGCGACGATCCTGTACCTCGACAACGGCATCGCCAACGCCAAATGGCTCAGCGAGCGCGAAAAGCGCCTGCTGACCGACGACATCTGCGCACAGCAGCAGGAGAAGACCCGCACGCATTCGGTTGCCGGGGTGTTTCGCGACCCGCGCACGTGGTGGATGTCGCTCATCTACTTCGCGTTCGTCACCGGCCAGTATGGCTTGACGTTCTGGATGCCCACGCTGGTGAAATCAACGGGTGTGACGGGGGCGTTCAACATCGGCTTGCTGAGCGCGATTCCCTTCCTCGTGGCGATTGTCGTGATGAACATCATGGGCCATAGCTCGGACCGGCGGCGCGAGCGTCGCTGGCATCTGATCGGGCCGGCGCTGTGCGGCGCGGTCGGCTTTACGGTAGCCGCCTCGTTTGCCCACAATACGGCGGTGTCGATTGCGTTCCTGTCGCTCGCGGCGGCGGGCGTGCTGACCTGTGCGCCGCTGTTCTGGTCGTTGCCGACGGCGTTCATGTCGGGCGCCACAGCGGCGGCCGGTATCGCCATCATCAATTCGATCGGCAATCTGGCAGGTTTCGCGAGCCCGTACATGATCGGCTATCTGAAGGACCTGACCCACAGCACGCAGTCCGGTATGTATGTGCTGGCCGGCATGCTGGTGATCGGCGCACTCGCCGTGTGGTTGACGCCGGCCAGACTCGTCAACCGATAGATCGGGCCTGTCCCGGCCCGTCTGCCAGCGCGCGTAGGGCGGCTGGCAGTTCAATAGTAAAAGGAGTTGTTGCAATGCCTCGCTTCGCTGCCAACCTGACCATGATGTATAACGAGCACGGCTTTCTCGAGCGTTTTGCCGCCGCGGCGCAAGACGGCTTCAAAGCCGTGGAGTTTCTGTTCCCCTACGATTTTCCGGCTGCGGCGCTCAAAGATCGGCTCGCCGGCCACGGCCTGACCCAGGCACTCTTCAATGCGCCGCCGGGCGACTGGGCGGCGGGCGAGCGCGGCATCGCCTCGCTGCCGGGCCGCGAAGACGAGTTCCGCCGCAGCATCGACACCGCGCTCGACTACACGCGCCAACTGGGCAACCGCAAGCTGCATGTGATGGCCGGCCTGATTGCGGCGGGGCAGTCGCGCGAGCAGCATCGCGAGGTGTATCTGCGCAACCTGGCGTACGCCGCGCAAACCGCACAGGCTGACGGCATCACGGTGGTGATCGAGCCGATCAACACGCGCGATATCCCTGGCTTCTTTCTCAATCGCCAGGACGATGCGCAGACCATCTGCGCCGAAGTGGGCGCACCGAACCTGAAGGTGCAATTCGATTGCTATCACTGCCAGATCGTCGAGGGCGATCTCGCGGTCAAGCTGAAACGCGATATGGCGGGCATCGGCCACATCCAGATTGCCGGTGTGCCCGAGCGGCATGAGCCGGATCTCGGCGAACTGAACTACCCGTACCTGTTCGATCTGATCGACACGCTCGGCTACGACGGCTGGATTGGCTGCGAATACCGGCCGCGGGCGGGGACGTCGGCAGGTCTGGGTTGGCTCAAGCCCTATCTCCAGCAGGACGCTTGAATTCCAAATCATTGAGGCATGCCAGGCAATCGGCCATGCACGGACAGGGTTGAAGACAGGCAGCAACGACTGGCAACGATTAAGGACAACGGACATCATGAAAGTATTGATCACCGGCGGCGCGGGGTTTCTCGGCCAGCGTCTCGCACGTGAACTGCTGGCGCGCGGCGAACTGAAGGGACCGGACGGCCAGCCGCAAAAGATTACCGAACTCGTGTTGCTGGACGTCGTCGCGGCGAGCGGCTTCAGCGACAGCCGGGTTCGCGCCGAAGTGGGCGACATCGCCGAGCGCAGCGTGCTCGAACGTGTGATCGACGAGCGGACTTCGGTCATCTTCCATCTGGCCGCGATCGTCAGCGGTCAGGCGGAAGCGGATTTCGAGCTTGGCATGCGGATCAATCTCGATGCCTCGCGCCTGCTGCTCGAAACATGCCGGCTGCGCGGGCATCGGCCGCGGGTCGTGTTTACGAGTTCGGTTGCGGTCTACGGCGGCGACATGCCGGACGTGGTGCGCAACGACACGGCGCTGAATCCGCAGTCGTCGTACGGCACGCAAAAGGCGATCGCCGAACTGCTGCTGAACGACTACACGCGGCGCGGTTTCGTCGATGGGCGGGTGTTGCGCCTGCCCACCATCAGCGTGCGACCCGGCAAGCCGAATGCGGCGGCTTCGTCGTTTGCGAGCGGCATCATTCGCGAGCCGCTCAATGGCGAGGCCGCGGTCTGTCCGGTAACGGGCGGCACGCGGCTGTGGCTGTTGTCGCCGCGTCAGGCGATCGCTTGCCTGATTGCCGGGCTCGAACTCGACGCCGCCGCGCTCGGCCACCAGCGTGCGCTGAATCTGCCGGGCATTTCGGTGAGCGTCGACGAGATGGTGGCCGCGCTGCGCGAAGTCGCGGGCGAGGCGGTGGTCAAGCGTATCCAGTGGCAGCCGGATCCGCGCATCGAGAAGATCGTCGGTAGCTGGCCCGGCCGTTGGGATACGACGCGCGCGGAGCAGCTCGGTCTGTCGGGCGAGAAAAGCTTTGCGGACGTGATCCGCAGTTACATCGAAGACGAGCACATTCAACCTGTTTGAGCCGGGCGGTCCCGCATTCCTCAGACGTTCCTTGCCTTGACCGGTTCCAAGCCGTTTAACGGCGGACCGGCGGCGCGCAAGCCGCCGCAGCCCTTGCGTTCAGGCTTGCGGCGGCCATTTTCCCTTCCAGGTATTTCCCTGACGGCGGCGCGGCGCGCTTGACACGCTTTCCGGGCCACGCCTATTATCATGGCTGAATGTTCGATATACGATCCATTGTTCGTATGTAGAACAATTTGGAGCCAACCGGCCACCATTCACTGTTATTCTGCCTGGGCTGCACGGCGTCCGCGTTTGGGCCTGCGTTTTGGCCTGCGTTTGGCAGTGGCATGGGCTCCGGATATCCCTTCCGCTCGCCGTGACGGCGTGACCGGGCAAGCCGGCTGTGCTGCGCAACGCGGCGGCCGCGCGCCGGTTCGTGGAGTACGCAAGCGGCGCAGCATCCAACTGGAGACATCACATGACTGAAGCTTTCCTGTGCGACGCGATTCGCACGCCGATCGGCCGCTATGCGGGTTCGTTGTCGTCGGTGCGCGCCGACGACCTGGGCGCGGTGCCGCTCAAGGCGCTGATGGAGCGTAACAAGGACGTCGACTGGAGCGCTATCGACGACGTGATCTACGGCTGTGCCAATCAGGCCGGCGAGGACAACCGCAACGTCGCGCGCATGTCGCTGCTGCTCGCGGGCTTGCCGCAGGCCGTGCCGGGCTCCACGGTCAATCGTCTGTGCGGTTCGGGCATGGACGCCGTGGGCATTGCCGCGCGCGCGATCAAGTCCGGCGAGGCGGCGTTGATGCTGGCCGGCGGCGTCGAAAGCATGAGCCGTGCGCCGTTCGTGATGGGTAAGGCCACCAGCGCGTTTTCGCGCCAGGCCGACATCTTCGACACGACGATTGGCTGGCGTTTCGTCAATCCGTTGATGAAGCAAATGTACGGCGTCGATTCGATGCCGGAGACTGGCGAAAACGTCGCGACCGACTACAAGGTGAGCCGTGCCGATCAGGACGCGTTTGCGCTGCGTAGCCAGCAGAAGGCGGCACGTGCGCAGCGCGACGGCACGCTCGCGCAGGAGATCGTCTCCGTGACGATCCCGCAGAAGAAGGGCGATCCGCTGGTGGTGTCGCAAGACGAACACCCGCGCGAAACCAGTCTCGAGGCGCTCGCCAAGCTGAAGGGCGTGGTGCGCGCGGACGGCACGGTGACGGCGGGCAACGCTTCGGGCGTGAACGACGGCGCGGCGGCACTGCTGCTCGCCAACGAAGCGACGGCGAAGCGCTTTGGCCTGACGCCGCGGGCACGCGTGCTCGGCATCGCCACCGCCGGCGTCGCGCCGCGCGTGATGGGGATCGGCCCGGCGCCGGCCACGCAAAAGCTGCTGGCTCGCCTGAACATGACCATCGACCAGTTCGATGTGATCGAGTTGAACGAGGCGTTCGCTTCGCAGGGGCTGGCGGTGTTGCGCGCACTCGGTGTCGCGGACGACGACGCTCGCGTGAACCCGAATGGCGGCGCGATTGCGCTGGGTCACCCGCTCGGCATGAGCGGCGCGCGGCTCGTGACCACGGCGATGTATCAACTGCACCGTACGCAAGGGCGTTTCGCTTTGTGCACGATGTGCATCGGCGTCGGCCAGGGCATTGCGATCGCGATCGAACGCGTTTGAATTTTGCGGCATGGCGTAGAACAACGCGGCCATTCGCCGCAATAGTGTAGAGAAGAGCCGAAGCCCCGTTCCTTAGCGAATGGGGCTTTTTTCATTTCAGACATTGCTGTCTGGGCCGATAATCTTATATCAATGGATTTGTGAAAAAATCCATGCGTTTTTATCTGTGATCCGATAAAAATGTAAATAATAAGGATGGAATGAGGGGGTTATCGAATATTCCGCAAGAGTTCAATGCCAATTGCATCGCGGATGCGGCCTTCCTGTGCCATATGCGCCCAGAGGCCAAGCCGCCGTGCAACAGTTCTTCTATAGCGATTTAAAAACCCCTGATTTAGATCAGCGCGATTTTCGGCGCGCCATGTACAATCGTCCCGCTGGTGTTATTTGAATCCTTCGTCTGAAAAGACTTGTTTAATTCAATGATGCTGCATATCGGCAATTCATTATTTACGTTGCCGCAGCGCCGGATCAAACCATTTCAAGGAGAGCATCAATGAAAGCAGCCACGATTGGAGTCGCTCTGTTGCTGGCGGCGGCCGCCGCGCAACCCGTGTGGGCGCAGAACACGCTCTCGGACGCCACACGCGGCGTGGTCAGCGTGGTGGATCCGGTGCACGTGAAGGCGGAGATCGTCGGTATCGATCCGGGCGTACGCACGGTGACCCTGCAAGGGCCGGCCGGCAACGTTGTCACCCTGATGGTCAGTCAGGAAGTGGCCGGGTTCGACAAGCTCAAGGTCGGCGACCGGGTCGACGTCCTCTATAAGAACGCCTTGCTTGTGAAGGCGGACAAGGTGACGGGCGGCAACAAGGGCATCCGTTCGCGCGTCGATACGCAGGTCTATGCGCCGGCGTCGGGCGGCTTCGAAACGGCGCGGCAGATCGAAGTGCTCGCCACCGTGCAGAAAATCGACCACAAGAAGGGCCTCGTAACGCTGCGCGGCGCTGCGCAAACCCAGACGCTGCAGGTCGGACCGGACGTCGATCTCAAGGGCGTGAAGGTGGGCGATACGGTTCACGCGGTGTTCGTCTCGGCGGCAGCGGTGCAGATTACGCCGCAGGACGAGGCGACGCAGTAACGCTATGCGGTGAGCCTTGCGGTTCGGCTAAAAACAGTAAGCGTCGACAAACACTCCTGCGCGCAGGGGTGTTTGTCATTCAGGCGCCGCTCACGGCGTGCGCGCCGCCATCCGGTCGAAGCCGAGCCACGCCACGCGCGCCAGCCACCGGCTCACCACCCCTCGCCGCACCGGCAGACGGCTGCTCAATGCGAGGTGCGCTGGCGCGTCGCCATCGGTGCTGACCCACAGGCGTTCGCCGCGCTTCAGGCGCAGCGAATTGCCCGGCGTCAACCAGTAGTCGTAAGGGGATTGGCTGCGTGTGAGCCAGATCCGTGCGCCGTTCACGCTCAATTCGGTGGCGGCGTTCACGCGCCATGAAAACGTCGCGCCGGGTGTGACGACCACATGCACGACTACTCTGGGTAGTCGCTCGTCTTGCACACCGGTGTATCGACCGGACTCTTCATCCATGCACTGCGGGCTTGCGTCAACCATCTTGCTCTCCGTCATCGAGCCGGCAGACGGAGACGCCTCATAAAGCAAAAGGCCCCTTCCGTTTCCGGCGGGGCCTTTGGGACTTGTTTTGCAGGTTCAGACTGCTAACGCGCACACGCTCCCAAACGCCCGCCATGAATGGCGTGCATTGGGGTATTAATCGCGATGGCGATGAAGGCGTGGGTCAGCATGGATCTGAGTTTGTCTGGCGGCAGCGAGCTTGTCAACCAGAAATCCGCGCCGTTTCAGGCAGCAGTTGCGGCCAATGAGCGATCCGCCGCGTCGTGCCGCCGCGTCGAATTGACTGGTGAATTGTCGAGTTTTGTCGTCTAATTTCGGTGCGTGTGGCGCCATCCGCTATGCTGCGAGGCGCCGGGGGCTACGTGGCGTGCGCCGCGTGCCGGTATCGAAACCCTGTCAGTTCCAGACGATTCCCTCATGGCTTTCCGCATCCTGCTCGTCGAAGACGATAATCGCCTGTCCGCCCTGGTTGCGGGCTATCTGCGCAAACACGACTATGAAGTCGAGGTGGTGCTGAACGGTAACGACGCGGTGCCGGCCATCCTCAAGCGTCAGCCGGACCTGGTGATTCTCGACGTCAACCTGCCGGGCAAGGACGGTTTCCAGATCTGCCGGGAAGCGCGCGAGCAATTCGACGGCGTGATCATCATGGTGACCGCGCGCGACGAACAGTTCGACGAAGTGCTGGGCCTCGAATTCGGCGCGGACGATTACGTCCATAAGCCGGTCGAGCCGCGTGTCCTGCTCGCGCGGATCAAGGCGCAGTTGCGCCGCGTGGCGGGACGCGGCGTGGAAATCGCCGGCCAGCCGGAGCGCTATACCTTCGGCAAGTTCGAGATCAACCGCGCCACGCGCACGGTGACGTTGCCGGACGGCAGCCGCCCGGATCTGACCTCTGCTGAATTCGACCTGCTGTGGGCGCTCGTCAGTTGCGCGGGCGAAGTGGTGAGCCGCGACGACCTGATGCGGCAATTGCGCGGCATCGAATTCGACGGACTCGACCGCACCATCGACGGCGGTATTTCAAAGCTGCGCCGCAAGCTGCACGACGATTCGGGTACCCCGCAGCGGATCAAGACCGTGCGCGGCAAGGGTTATCAGTTCAGCAAAGTGGCCTGGGAATAGGCATCGGACGTTTGCTGTTGGGCCTTGGCTCTTGACCTTTGCCTGACAGCCCGCCCGCCGGCCCGCCCGTTGTGCGCCGACAAAACTCCACGGGAGTTATCTCAAATCTACAGTCGCGCGCGCGTCGCGTGGCTAGTATCGCAGGCTTGTTCACTTACGAGCTTGCGTCATGTCCGCCCGCGCCTTACCGCTTTCCAAACATGCAGTGCTGATGATTCACGGCTTGGGCGGCACACGTCACGACTTCGGTTCGCTTGACCGCAAATTCGAGCAGATCGGCTGCGACGTGTATCTGCCGTCGCTGCCTGGGCACGGCTCGCGTCCCGATCAGTTGAGCGGCGTGAGCCTGCGCGACTACATGCAGTTGCTGAGCCGCACGTATCGCGAGCTGGTCACGCGCTATGAACGGGTCGACGTCGCCGGCATTTCGATGGGCGCCTTGCTCGCTGTAATGCTGAGCGCGCGTGAACGGATGACGCATGGCCGGCTGATCCTGCTGTCGCCGCCGCTCTTCCTCGACGGCTGGGGCGGCTCGCGTCTGCGCCCGCTGCGTTACCTGATGTACTGCGTGCCGGGCCTGCGTCATCTGATTCGCGTGCCGGAGGGCGAGCCGTTCGGCATCAAGAACGACCGCATTCGCAACCTGATCCGCCGCGCGCTGCAAAAGGGCAGCGGGGTCCACTATCCGTACGTGCCGCTTGCCGCGATCGCTCAGGTGGACTGGATGCGCTTTGCCGTCAAACGTGCGCTGCCGCGCGTCGCCTGCGAAACGCTGGTGATGCATTCGGAGGAGGATGAGGTCACCAGCATTCGCTCCGCCGAATTCGTCTGCGAGCACCTCGGCAGCCGCGACGTCACGCTGGTGCGCCTGACCGACAGCTATCACATGATCACGCTCGACAACGAGCGCAATACCGTTGCCGACCGCACGCTCGCGTTCCTTCAGCGTCCCCATGTGCTAACGTAAGCCGCGCGCGGGCCAAACGAACTTGACGGGCTGAACGGCCTCTTGCGGCCGGCGCGCATTTTTCCCCGATGTTCGTGACCATGAACCCTACCGCGCAAAAACTCTCCGTTTTCCGCTATTGCAAATGGCGCTGGCTGCACTTCCGGCGTTCCTGGACCGACACGCGCGCCGACCGCATGCCGAGCTGGTCGCGCCTCTATGTGCGGGCCTATCTGCGTCTGCTGAGCCTCGCGTTGCTGGTGGCCGTGATTCCGTTGCTTGGTTTGTCGTTGGAACTGACGGCCGCTGTCGTCTGGCAGGGTTTTACGGCGTTGCCGGGCGGCGTCGTGCCGGTTTTGCTTGTGGTGTTTGGCGCGCCGGCGGTGGTCGCGTATCGCTGGATGCGTCCGGTGTGGGTCGATCTGGTGATGGTCCGCGAGCGCGCCATCGATTTCACCGGCGGCCGTTTCAACACACGGGCACGCGAATCGTATAGCACGATCATCGGACCGCTGGCGCGCACGCTCAATGCGCTCGCCGAGCGGATGGAACGGCTGATCGCCGCGCAACGCGAGTTGACCAACGGCATCTCTCACGAACTGCGCACGCCGCTCGCACGGGTGCGCTTTGCGCTGGAAGTGTTGCGCGAGCCGGCCTCTGCCGCCGAGTACGACAGTGCGCTCGCCAGCATCGACCAGGACGTCACGGAACTCGACGAGCTGATCGACATGAGCCTGACCTACGCGCGGCTCGAATACAGTTCGCTGCAGTCGAACCTCGAGCCGACCGTGCTCGCGAGCTGGTTCGACGGTCAGGTCAACGACGCCTCGCTGCTCTACACCGACAAGCAGATCGTGCCGCAGGTCGAGATCGACCCTGCACTGCGCGTGGTGATGGACAAGCGCCTGATGTCGTACGCGATGCGCAACCTGCTGCGCAACGCCAGCAAATACGCGCGGACGCAGATTCGGGTGGGTCTCGCTGTGAGGCACGGTAACGTCGAGATCTTTGTCGAGGACGACGGCAGCGGTGTGCCCGAAAACCAGCGCGAGCACATCTTCGACGCCTTCGTGCGGCTCGATCGCCACACCGGCGGCTACGGCTTGGGCCTCGCCATCACGCAACAGGTGCTGCGGGCCCACAAAGGCCGGATTGCCGCGACCGACCCGCTGACGCTACCCGGCGCGCGCTTCGAAATCAGCTGGCCAGCCGGGACGGTGTAAGCGGCGGCGGGACACGCCTGCTCAATCCTCAATACGTGTGGCCGAGCTGGATATAGAAGTTGTTCCGTCCACCCGGCGCGAACGCCACACCCAGGTAGATCGGCCCGAACGAACTCGTCACGCTGGTGAAGAACGTCACGCTGCGTTTGAGCGGGCCGCCGCCGTACTGGATATCGCCGTCCCACACGTTGCCGGCTTCGAGGCTCAACCCCGCGTAGAGCGCATGGAAGGGCGACGCGGTGAACGTCGTCAGCTGGTTCATGTACGTGACCTGGCCGTAGAGCATCGAATTGCCGGCCAGTTGATCGGCGGCATAGGCGGACAGATGCTGGAAGCCGCCGAGCGTGAAGCCGAACGGATTGACCGGGTTGGTGTTCTGGAAGTCCTTGCCGGCCTCGATGCTGGCGTTCACGCTTTGACGCCCATAACTCGCCGCCACCAGCGCCTTGCCGTACAGCTCGGTGAAGGTGTTCTGGGGCTGCGCGAACAGCGTCCGTTCCGCGCGCAACTCGAAGTAATAACCCTTGCGCGCAAACAAAGGATCGTCGAGCTGGTCGATGACAAGGCGCGCGCGTGCCGTGAACTCTCGCCCGTAGATGTCGGGATATTCCAGTTGCAGATTGCCGTTTTCGTCGTAGTACTGGCCGTTGTATTGCGGCGAGGCGAAACCGTGCGCGTAGGCTACCCCCACGCGGAAGTCCCCCAGGTTCGCGAGCGGCAGTCCGAAGTCGAGGCCGGCGCGCTCGGTCTGCTGCTGGTACTGCGTCAGCTTGATGTATGGATCGTCCTGGAAGACATTCGCATAGCTGCGCTCGAATTCCACATACGGCGCGACGTAATAGCCGAACGAATCCGAGAGCGGTTGCCGCAATTCGCCGTGGAAGGAGAGCATGTCGCTACCCACGGTGGCGTCGACGAGCCCTTCTAGCCCCGACGACGTCAGCCACGGCCGGCGATAGCCCACATGCAGACGGAAGCCGCCTTCGTCCGAGGAACTGGCCGACAGGCCGAGCCCGAACAGCAGGAAATTCGGCCCCCACGGTTTGTCGCGGGCATCGACGACGAGCGTGTTCTGGTCGCCCTCGGTGACCAGTTGCTGCGTCACGCTTTCGAAGCCCCCCGCGGTGGTGAGCGCCAGCATGTCCTTGTCGAGCGCCTTTGGATCGTAGACGTCGCCAGGGTGCACGTGCAGCGCTTCGACGATGCGCTTCTCCGGCACCGCGCCGTGCGACTTCACTTCGATGCGGGTGATGCGCACCGGCGTGGCGACCGGCGTCATGTGCGCGGTGCGCCACGCCGCATACTGTTCCGGCGACAACGCGAGATGCTGCAGCTTCGGCAATGCGGCGCGTGCCGCGGCTTCGCCCGCGGCGATGGCCTGCGGGGCGTTGGCGAAATCGGTGAAGCTCAACGGCCCGAGCGACGGCTCGATCAGCACGTCATTGGCGTCGAGCTGTTCGCGCTGACGCGCCACGTTCTGATGGATCAGGATGCCGATCATCTGCTGCATCACGTCGGCAGGCGAGGCGAGGGCGTCGAGCGGGCGCAGCGGCGAGCCGATGTCCACTGCGATCACCACTTGCGCGCCCATGTCGTGAGCGGTTTCGATGGGCAGGTTGCTGACGAGGCCGCCGTCCACCAGCGTCCGGCCGTCGACCTCTGTGGGCGCGAACAGGCCCGGCAGCGCGATACTGGCGCGGATGGCTTGCGGCAGCGAACCGTTTTCGAGCACGACCTTCTGGCCGGTCTGCAGGTCCGTGGCGATCGCGCGAAACGGGATGGGCAACTGGTTGAACGAGGCGTTGCCCGGTATCGCTGCGGTCCAGTCCTGCAGCAAGGCCTGCAAACGATTGCCTTGCACGAGCCCGGCCGGCAGCCTGAAACCGCTGCCGCTAAAACCCAGTGCAAGGCTGTTCGCGTAGAGCTGCTCGTCCTCGCGTTGCGACTGCGGCAGGTCGGCGCGCTCGACCACGTCGAAAGCGATGTCGGCCAGATTGACCTGCGCGAGCCGGGTTTCCATTTCCTGCGCGGTCATGCCGCTCGCGTACAGGCCGCCGACCACCGAGCCCATGCTGGTGGCGGCGATACAGTCGATCGGGATGCGGTTTTCTTCGAGCACCTTCAGCACGCCCAGGTGCGCATAGCCGCGTGCGCCGCCGCCGGACAGCACGAGGCCGACCGCGGGACGGCCGTCCGGTCCGGCGTGAGGCGTACAGGCCGCGTCTGCTGCATGGGCGGATTGCACGAAGGTTGCCAGTCCGAACAGCAGCAGCGCAGCGGCGCAGTGCAAGCGATGTTCTGCATGGCTGGGCCTTGTCTGTGCCGCCGTTTGTGGTTTTGTCTGGCTCGCCAACGCTCGGATCATCCGCTTCACAACTGTAGGAAAAACCGAGAGATTACCTGTTTTTACGCTCTATTACAGAGGTTGCTGCGGGGGCGCTCAAGAAAGACCAATGTGGTACGCGCAAGGCCGCTTTGATCCGGCTCGATCAGGGGGCCGCGGTGGCCCGATGCGGTGGTCCGATCTGGTGGCACAATGACTGGCCGGGAAGGGCGCCGGTTACGGAAAGCGCTCGCCGGGCAAGGGAGTAGCGGTCCATTCGACCGTCCGGGAATAAAAACACGCTGCGGACGGTCTGCTCAATGTCGGTCACAGAGAGGGGTTACCGCCGGGATACAACAATGGCCGATCCAATCATCGCGAAGCGCTTCGAGTCGCTCGTCTTGCCGCATATGAATTCGGCGTTCAACGTCGCGCGTTGGCTGACGCATAACGACCAGGACGCCCAGGACGTCGTCCAGGAGGCGTATCTGCGCGCGTTCCGTTACTTTGGCGGATTCCGCGGCGAGGATGCGCGCGCCTGGTTATTGAGCATTGTGCGTAACACGTTCTACACCTGGCATCAGCAGAACCGGGGCCATGCCGCGAATACGACGGAGTTCGAGGAAGACCTGCATAGCCTCGAGACCGATCGCGCCGGGCAGGACGACAGCCCTGAAGCGACGCTGATTCGCAGCCAGAGCCGCAAGCGGGTGCACAACGCGCTGCGCAGCTTGAGTCTGGAATACCGGGAGGTGGTGGTGCTGCGCGAGCTGGAAGAATTGTCATACAAGGAAATCGCCGTCATCGTGGGCATCCCGATGGGCACGGTGATGTCTCGCCTCGGGCGCGGCCGCCAGCAACTGGCGACGCTGCTCGCACCGACGGATGAGGGGGCGTGATGGATCACGAACAGGCGTTTGAACTACTGCCGGGCTATATCGACGAGGAACTGAGCTTGTCCGAGTCGCTCGAATTCGAGCGGCATCTGGCCGGCTGCGAGCAATGCAAGCGTGCCTATGAGCTGCAGCGTCAAGTCAGCGCGCAGTTGCGGCAGAACGATTTGCGGATGGACGCGCCGCCGGAACTGGCGGCACGCATCCGCGCGGCGCTGCCGGTGCAGCGCTCGTGGTGGCAACGCCTCGGCGCAAGCTTCGGCGGATCCGGCCGCCTTGGCGGCAAGGGTCGCGCGGGCGGCACGGGTAGCGCGGTTGGCACGCTCGGCTGGGCGCCGCTCGGCGCGATGGCGGTGAGTCTGGTGGCGCTGACCTGGAGCGCGGGGCTCTACCTTTCGATGCCGTCCGGCGATACGCGCCTGACCGAGGAACTGGTGGACAGTCATGTGCGCTCGTTGCAATTCGATCACCTGTACGACGTGATTTCGACGGACCGCCACACGGTCAAGCCGTGGTTCGACGGCAAGCTCGACTTTGCGCCGCCGGTGGTCGATCTCGCTCAGCAAGGCTACCCGCTGGTGGGTGGCCGGCTCGATTACCTGAACGGGCGTGCCGTTGCGGTGATGGTCTACCGCTACAAGCTGCATCCGATCAATCTGTATGTGTGGCCAGGCAGCGAGGCGGGTACGACGCCGCATATCTATGAGCGGCAGGGTTATCACCTGGCGCACTGGAGCGCCGCCGGGATGAACTACTGGGCCGTTACCGATGCCGGTGAAAGCGAGCTCAATGGCTTCATTACGGATCTGCGTGCGCATCCCGCTTCCTAGCGTGGGCCACGCACGGGGCACTTGCGCCGGCTAAGCGAGGCCCACTAAAAAATTCCAGTGAAGCGGGGAATAAACCGCACGACGTCGCAGTCTCCTCATTGAATCTGTTCAGGAATCCCATCGGATGATCCGGCGGCCCATCTCCTGGACCTTAATCGTGAGGTGACCATGTCGTCAGATCTTCCATCCGATCCGTCGCGCCGCGGCGCGCTGAAGTGCCTCGCTTTCGGCGGCGTGGGCACGGTGTTTGTCCTCGCCGGCGGTATTCTCACGCCGGTCGAACTGGCGCTTGCCGCTAGCACCAAAGATTCCTCCGCGGTGTCGGGCGTGCCCCTGTTCCTGCAGATCAGCGATACCCACATTGGCTTTAACAAGGAAGCCAACCCGGATGTGGCGGGTACGCTCAAGCAGACCATCGACTTCGTCAACGCCATGCCGGTCAAGCCCGCGCTGACGATTCACACCGGCGATATCACGCATCTCTCGAAACCGGAGCAGTTCGATCTGGCCTCCCAGTTGCTGTCGGGCCTGAATATCACCGAGTTGCATACGGTGCCGGGCGAGCACGATGTGACCGACGGCCCCGGCACCGAGTATTTCAATCGTTTCGGCGCGGCGTCGGACAACAAAGGCTATTACAGCTTCGACCATCAAGGCGTGCACTTTATTGGCCTCGTGAACGTCATGCATTTCAAGCCGAACGGCCTGGGCGGCCTTGGCGACGACCAGCTGGCGTGGTTGGAAAACGACCTGAAGGGCCGCTCGTCGAGCACGCCGATCGTCGTGTTCGCGCATATGCCCATGTGGACGATTTACGAGCCGTGGGGTTGGGGGACCGGCGATGCGGGGCAGGCGATGAGCTATCTGAAACGCTTCGGCTCGGTCACCGTGCTCAATGGGCATATTCATCAGATCGTGTCGAAGGTAGAGGGCAATATCACCTTCCATACGGCGCGTTCTACGGCCTATCCGCAACCGACCGCCGGCAACGGGCCTGGCCCCATGCCGCTGACGGTGGCGAGCGATCAGCTACCGCGGATGCTGGGCGTCACCAGTATCAAGGTCACGCGCCATCCGCTCAAAACGACGCTGGACGACGTTACGCTCGTCTGAGTCGGCACATTGAAATGTCATGAAGAGGTACACAAATTATGATAAGTAATCCTATTCGACGTACGTTCTCAATCGCCCTCGGAGCGATGCTGTTGACGATGGCATCGGCCGGCCTGCAGGTTGCCCAGGCCGAGGAATCGAATGCCGTCGTGATCAAGAACTTCATGTTCTCGCCGATGGCGATGACCGTCAAAGCCGGCTCGACGGTGACCTGGAAGAATCTCGATGGCGAACCGCATACGGTGGTCAACGACGCAGGGCTGTTCCGTTCCGCCGCGCTTGATCAGAACGAGACCTACCAGTTCAAGTTCGATAAGCCGGGGGTGTACAGGATTTTCTGCGGCATCCATCCGAACATGAAGGCGACCATCACCGTGCAGTAGGGTGGTTGCGCGTCGCTGCGAAGTTGCGCCATCGGTAGCCGCGTCCCGCGTGACGCGGCTACGAATGCGCGTAGAGGCTCGTCTTCTGCTTCTCTGCCAGTTCGCTTGCCCGCAATGGCCGCTGGTATAGGTAACCTTGGCCGAACGGTATGCCGGCGTCGCGCAGGGCACGATGCTGCGCCTCCGTCTCCACACCCTCGGCGATCACAAGGAGCCCAAAATGCCGCGCGACGGACACGATGCCCTTGATCAGTTCGGCACCGCCCGTATCCACTTGCGCCACGAATTGCCCGTCGATCTTCACGAAATCGAATGGAAAGCGGCTGAGCAGATCGAGGTTGCTGTGCTGCGTGCCGAAGTCGTCGATGGCGAAGCGAACGCCGCGCGCCTTGAGCGTCTCGAAGATATCCATAACCCTCGGGCTCTTGTTCAGCAGAAAGCGCTCAGTAAGCTCCAGCACCAGGCTGACACCTTCGGGCAGTGCATCGTTCACCGCCAGCACTTCCGCCACGAAGCCTTTTCGTTCGAGATCGCGCGGCGCGATATTGACGGCGATGCGCAGCGGCCGTGCCGGCATGCGCGCGCTCATTTCCGCCGCGGCCGTGCGCAGCGTGAAGCGCGTGACATCGGCGAGCAGGGCGCTCGACTCGACTTCGATCATGAATACGGCCGGACTGATGTTCCCCCACTTGGGATGGTGCCAGCGCAACAGCGCTTCGACCCCCACCGTCGCGCGGCTGGCGATGTCGACGATCGGCTGATAGACGACGTACAGTTCGCCTTGCCGCAAGCCGCGCCGCACTGCGGCGAGCAGCAGGCGGCGCGGTGCGAACGTGAGGAGATAGAGCGCGGCGAGCAGCGCATTCACCAGCACGCCTATCCCGCCGAACAGCAGCCCGTACTTCCAGCGCATCTGCGAGACGAACTCCGGCGAGGCGGACAGCACGATCGAGAGCGGCCATGTGCCGGATGCCACGCGGCTCAGGTCGGCAGGCTGCGGCTCGCTGGCCGGCTCGAACTTGCCCTGGTCGTCGAGACGCCCGTTGTCCGCGATCGACACGGCGATCTGCCGCGCGCCGTAGCGCACGCCATGCGCGAGCAGGTCGGCAATGTATTCGCCTTCGACGATGTATAGCACTCCGAGACGATTGCTTGTGGCATGGAACATGACGAGGACAGGCACCCCAGGCTGGAACTGCGTGCCGGGAAGAAGCTTGATGCTGACGGGTGTGCCGGGCGTGTGCCGATAGTCCGACAGCGGTACGTCGATCGCCCCGAGGCCGGACGAGCAATACAGGCGCCCGTCCGCGACGAGGGCGATCGCCCGCACGTAGGTCACATAGGTCTGCAACTCCGACAACTGACGCTCGACCTGCGCGCAGGGACGCCCGGCGAGCGCGGTCAACTCGGGCTCGCGCCGCGAGACGACGCTGCTGAGGATGCGGTCCACCGACGCGGCGAGTTCGCTACCGATCAAGCGCTCGCGGGCATCGACACTGCGCGCGGCGTACTGCTCGCCGGCCAGCACGGCGCCGAGCAGGATCAGGAGGCCGCAGGCGAGCGTCGCGAGTTGCCACAGACGCGGGGCGATGCCGTGCCGGCCAGGTGTAGCGGCGAATCCGGCGGGGGAGGTCGGGGCGACCGGGCCTGCGGCTTTGGACGTGTCGTACATGGCAACGCGGGAAATGTGAACGGTCGACGACGTGACTGCGTCATCGGAACAGTCGACGCGGGGCATTGCTCAGATGATATCCCACGCATGTCCGGTCGAGGTGCGCGGGAGTCGCTATGTGCGATCCGTTTAAAATCGATTTCAAGCTTGAGCTTTCAGCAAAACAAAAATGAAAGACGTCACATTGATGTCAAAAAGCCAAAGCGTTTAATCGAAACGTCGCATACCGGCTCGCAATACGAATAAGAACCGGTCAGCTATGGCGACACGGATTCAGGCGATCCCGGTTTTAACGCAAACCTTTGCGGACCCGCTGCCGGAAGGCCGGCAGGACAAGGGGTTAAGGTCATTGTTGCCGCCCGCCCGGCATTGTCCATAAATGCTGAAAATTATTAAGGGTAGGCGGGTAATCCCTTAGCACATTTGTCAGGCCAATCGATTGCAAGCTTTATAACTACCGGCTACGATGCGTTCGCATATTCGTCTCACAATTGATAAATAGCTTTCGTGAGCATTACATCCGGCCTCGACGACTCGATCATGGCAGCGCTTGAAAGCGAAGCCGAAGCACTCGAATTGCGTGCCGCGACGAATGCCGACCGCGAGTTTTTGCTGGCGGTATTTACCAGCACACGGCTTGATGAATTTGCACGCTCGGGATTGAGCGGTGAGGAAATCGCAGTTCTGCTCGAACAGCAGTTCACGATGCAGGACCGTTATTACCGGCGGCACTATCCGCAGGCGCGTTTCGATGTGGTGCTGTGCGAGGGGATGGCGGCCGGCCGGCTGTATCACGACTGGCAAGACGCCGGGTTGCGCGTGATGGATATCGCGCTGTTGCCCGCCTTCCGGGGCCGACGCATCGGCACGCGGTTGATGCGCGCGCTGATCGGGCAGGCGGCGCAACGGGGCATGGCTGCTCAGTTGTATGTCGAGAGCGACAACCCGGTGCGTTCGCTGTACCGGAGATTGGGTTTCGAGAAAACCGGCGAGAACGGCATTTACGAACTGATGTGCCGGCCCGCTGCGCCGTTCGAGGCGGTGGCAGAGTAACGGGCAGAGAGTAGAACGAAAAATACGAGCGATTTGAAGAACGCACAGGGTCGCGTTTCAGCTTCGTTTCCGGGGGGCGGGGTGTCAGCAATACCAGGTCATGCCGAGTTGACGGAGTCGCTCGGCCGCACTTTTATCCTGACGACGGCGAGCGGGCACGCGGTTCAGGCGCAGCTTGTCGGTGCGCCGGCCGGCATTCCCATGGACGACAGCTACGTCTGCTATTCGGCGCTCTTCGAGTTGCCGCCCGGCGTGCAACTTCCTCAAGACGTGTACCAGGTGCAATCGCCCGACGGGCCGAGCTGGTCTTTGCTCGCCACGCCGGTGCGGCCTTCCGAAAGCGGCGCGGCCATGCTGTGCGCGGTGATGCACTGCGTGAAGCCCGCCCTATCCCCTTCGACGGACGCGCCATGACTCTCCCGGTGTTGCCCGTTTCCTTGCGGTCCAAACACCGCGTTTCCAGGAGAAATGTATGAGCGATCCGTATCTCGGCGAAATCCGCATGGTCGGTTTTAATTTCGCCCCGCAAAACTGGGCCCTCTGTCAGGGGCAACTCATGTCCATCAGCCAGAATAACGCGTTGTTCGCGCTGCTCGGCACGTTTTACGGCGGCAACGGCACGACCAACTTCGGGCTCCCGGATCTGCAAGGCCGGTCGCCGGTCGGCGTGGGTGCGGGCAATGGTCTCTCGCCGATCACGGTAGGCGAGCTCTCCGGCAACGAGAGCGTCGCGCTGACCCTCAACCAGTTGCCGTCGCACACGCATACGGCCACGGCTACCGGTGGGACGGCGAGCGCGGCGATCAGCATACCCGCCACCACCACGAACACCGGCGAAGGCGCCACGCCCGGCAACACCACGGTGCTTGGACCGATCGCGGCGGGCGGCCGTCCCGGAACGCTCTACAGCACGAGCGCGGCGAACACCACGCTGGCGCCGTTCAACGCTTCCGTGACGGGGCCGGCGCCCACCGTGACGGTCGGGCTCACCGGCGGCAGCGCGCCGGTCGCGCTGCGTAACCCGTATCTGGGCATTACTTTCATCATCGCGCTGAGCGGTGTTTTCCCGCCGCGCGGTTAAGCGCGCCCCCTAGCAGGGCCACGCGGCGGCCCGGTGGAGTGTTTCGTCATGGACTTCGTCAAGCAAATCCTGAAACGTCTGAGCGTCGAGCGGGGAGGCAGGATTCCCGTCGTCGCACCGGCGCCGCTGCTGCTCGCACTCGAGCCGCGTGTGGTCTACGACGCATCGGTCGGTGCGGTTGCGGCACATCCGCATCTGCATGGCGTCGAAGCGGACCACGCGCATCCCGCCACCACCAGTTCGGCTCCACCGAAGCCGGTGGCCGAGCACGATGTGAAGCTCGTCGGGGCGAACGGCGTGCGCGAGCAGAAGCTCGCCGACGCCAACGCGGCGCCGGCCGTATCGCATCAGGTGGTGTTTATCGATCCGAGTGTAGTCGACTATCAGGCGCTGATTGCCGGGTTGCCGGCGGGGACGCAGTACGTTGTGCTCAATGCGAACACCGACGGCTTCGCGCAGATCGAGCAGTACCTGCAGACGCACAAGGGCGTCGACGCGATTCACCTGATTTCGCACGGCACGGATGGCGAGATTCAGGCGGGCGACGTCTGGCTCGACGCCGGCGATCTGTCGAAGTACAGCGCCGAGCTCACGCAGATCGGCGCCTTGATGAAGCCGGGCGGCGACTTCCTGATCTATGGTTGCGACGTCGCGCAGAATGCGGACGGGCAGATGCTGGTGCAGGAAATTGCCGCGCTCACGCATCTGAACGTGGCCGCCTCGACCGACGCGACCGGTTCGGCCGCGGTGGGTGGCGACTGGACACTTGAGTACCAGGTCGGCACGGTGACGACGCCGGTGATTCTCTCGGCCGCGGCCGAGCAGAGCTACGACCATCTGCTCGGCGTGACGATCGAGAACTTCACCAACGCGGACGACGTCAGTTACGACTCCGGCGAGGTGCCTTCGTTTACGCTCGACGGTCTGACCTACACCTATAACACCGGCTCTACGTCCTACGATACGCAGGTGCAGGCGGATCCCAACCTGCAAGCGCTCGCCGACGAAAACAGCGGGGACCAGTCGCTCGCGTTCGATGCGCAAGGGCAGGGCGGCGTGAACTCGATCACCATCTCGATGTCGAACGGCAAGGCGTTCAACATCCAGAGCCTCGACATCGACATCGTGGCGAACGGCAACGTCGAGATCGTTCCGGACAGCAATACGGCGGGCGAAGTCACGCTGGTCTCGAATGGCGATTTCGTCACGCAGACCGTGTCGTTGTCGTCGAGCAATGCGGCGTTCGACGAGGTGCATAGCATCACGATTTCCGGTGTCGGCGGCGATCTGATTGTGAACCTCGGGCATCTGGTGTACAGCATCGATGGGCCGACCATCACGACCGACGCCGGCAGCGCCGCATTCGTCGCCGGCGACAACGTGACGTCGACGCCGGTAACGGTAGACAGCGGCGTCAGCGTGACCGACACCTCGGCGACCACCTCGGGCAGCGGCACGGTCAGCATCACCGGCGGCTTTCACAGCGGCGAAGACCAGTTGGGATTCACCAACAGCGGTCCGGGGATGGGCAATATCACCGGCTCGTACAGTGCGTCGACGGGCGTGCTGACGCTGACGTCCGCGGGCAACACGGCGACCACGGCGGAATGGCAGGCCGCGTTCGAATCGGTGACCTACACCGACACGGCGGTCACGCCCAGTCCCACGACCCGTACCATCAGCTTCAGTCTGACCGACAGCAACGGCGACGCCAGCAGCGTCGTAACCCGCACCGTCACGGTGACCGACACCGACCAGACGCCGGTACTCACCACGAGCGGCGGCAGTGTGGGCTACGTGGCGGGCGCGGCCAGCACGTCCGTGTATAGCGGCGTTAGCGTTAGCGATCGCGACAACGGCACCTTGCCGTCGGCCACCGTATCGATCACGTCCGGCTTTCAGGCGGGCGATCAGCTCGCGTTCACGAACAACGGCTCGACGATGGGCAACATCACGGGGAGCTACAACTCGGCGACCGGCGTGATGACGTTGAGCTCCGCCAGCGATACTGCGACGGCCGCGCAGTGGGACGCCGCCATTGACGCCGTGCATTTCTCCGCGCCCGACACGGCGTCTGGCACCCGCAGTGTGTCGGTGCAGATCAGCGATGGCAGCGAAAACAGCGCAGCGGTGATGGAAACCGTCAACCTGACCGCGGTGCCGCTGGTTACTACGGACGTAGGTTCGGCTGCGTTCGTCGCCGGAGACAATACGGCCTCGACGCCGGTGACGGTCGATTCCGGCTTGACCGTGTCCGACGCGGGGCACACCACGCTCGATTCGGCGACGGTCTCGATCAGCGGCAATTTCCATGCGGGCGAGGACGTGCTGAGCTTTACCAACAACGGCACGACGATGGGCGACATCAGCGGTTCGTATGACGCCGGCACGGGTGTGATGACGTTCACGGCCGCAGGGGGCGCAACCCTCGCGCAATGGCGCTCGGCGCTGGAGTCGGTGACCTACACGGATACGGCGGTGACGCCGAACAACGCGACGCGCACCATCAGTTTCACGGTCAACGACGGCACCGAGAATAGTCCGGCGGCGACGCGTACGGTGACGGTGGTCGATACCGATCAGACGCCGATCCTCACGACCTCGGGCGGCAGCACGTCCTTTACCGCGGGCAACGACACCGCTTCGACACCGGTCGTGGTGGACAGCGGCGTCACCGTGAGCGATCTGGACAACACCACGCTGGCGTCCGGGACCGTCGCGATCACCGGCAATTTCCATTCGGGCGAGGACGTGCTGGCGTTCAACAACACCAGTTCGACGTTGTACGGCAATATCACCGCCTCATACGTTTCCGGCACCGGCGTGCTCTCGCTGACCTCGGCGGGCGCCACCGCGACGCTCGCGCAATGGCAGGCAGCGCTGGAAGCGGTGACGTACACGGATACGGCGGTGACGCCGAACAACGCGACCCGCACGATCGCCTTTAGCGTCAACGACGGCACGGATAACAGCAACGTCGGCACGAAGACCGTCACGGTGACCGATGTCGACCAGACGCCGATTGTGACCACTTCGATCGGCAACACGTCGTTTACGGAAGGCGATAACACAACCTCGACGCCGGTGGCGATCGACACCGGCATCACCGTATCGGACCGGGACAACACGACGCTCTCCCTGGCCACGGTGTCGATCACGAACGGCTTCCACGGCAGCGAGGATGTGCTGGCGTTCACCAATACCAGCGCGACGCTGTACGGCAACATCAATGCCTCGTACAACGCAGGCACCGGTGTGCTGACGCTGGAGTCGTCAGGCGCTGATGCGACGATTGCCCAATGGCAGGCCGCGCTGCGCGCGGTGACCTACACCGACCTGGCGGCTACACCCAACACGGCGACCCGGACGATCAGTTTTGCCGTCAACGACGGCACGGAGACGAGTGCCGTCTCCACCAAACTCGTCACCGTGACGGACGTCGACCAGGCGCCGGTGGTCACGGCCTCGAGCGGCAGCACGGCGTTCACGGCCGGCGACAACGTGACCTCGACGCCGGTCACGGTGGACCCCGGCGTGACCGTCTCCGATGCCGACAACACGACGCTGGCCTCCGGCACTGTCGCGATCACCGGCAATTTCCATTCGGGCGAGGACGTGCTGGCGTTCAACAATACGAGCACGACGACCTTCGGCAACATCACCAGCTTGTATGATGGGACAACCGGCGTGCTGACGCTGACCTCCGTGGGCGCCACGGCGACGGTTGCGCAATGGCAGGCGGCGCTGGAGGCGGTGACGTACACGGATACGGCGCTGACGCCGAACAACGCGACCCGCACGATCAGTTTCACCGTCAACGACGGCACCGACGACAGCGCGGTCAGCACCAAGGCCGTGACGGTCACCGATGTCGATCAGACGCCGGTCTTGAGCGGGACGGGTGGCTCTGTCAGCTATCTCGACGGCAACGCGCCGCTGGCGATCGACAGCGGCATCACCGTGTCGGACCGCGGCAGCGCGACGCTGGACTCGGCGACCGTCTCGATCGCAAGCGGTATGCAGGCGGGCGACACGCTGACCCTGAACATCGACCCGGCGACGATGGGCAACCTCACCGCTTCGTACAACGCCACGACAGGTGTGTTGACGCTCAATGCATCCGGCGCACCGCTGACGCTCGCGCAATGGGACGCGGTACTGGATGCTGTGTCGTTTTCCAGCAGCAGCTATACCGCGCCGCAGGGATCACGTGTGATTTCGTTTACGGTCAACGACGGTGTGGAGAACAGTGCGGCGCTTACGCGGACCATCGACGTGGTGAATTCCACGCCGTCGGTGACGACCAGCAATACCAGCACCACCACCTTCACGGCAGGCGACAACGTTGCATCGACGCCGGTGGCGGTTGACCCAGGTATCACCGTGGCGGATCCGGAAGCAAACATCGAGACGGCGACGGTGTCGATTGCGGGTGGCTTTCACAGCGGCGAAGACGTGCTGGCATTCACCAATAACGCCGCCTCGATGGGTAACATCACGGGCACGTACGACGCATCGACGGGCGTGCTGACCCTGAGTTCGTCCGGCAGCGCCGCGAGCCTCGCGCAGTGGCAAGCGGCTTTGAGTTCGGTCACCTACGACAACAGCGCGATTACGCCGAACACGGCGCAACGCACGGTCGAGTTTGCGATTAGCGACGTCATGCAGACGAGCGCGCTCAGCAGCAAGACCATTGACGTGCAGGATACGGACCAGACACCGGTTGTCAAAACCGGCTCGGGCAACGGCCCAACCTTCATCGCGAGCGGCAGCGCGGCGACGCCGGTGACGATCGATACGGGCATCACGGTGAGCGATCGCGACAGCAGTGCGACGCTTGCGTCCGCAACCGTTTCGATCACGGGGCACTTCGTGGCGGGCAGCGACGTGCTTGCCTTTAACCCCTCGGCCGCGACGGGCGACATCACTGCAACCTACGATGCCGCCACAGGCGTCTTGACGCTCACTTCGTCTGCCGCGTCAACAACGACGCTCGCGCAATGGCAAGCGGCGCTGTCTTCCGTGACCTATGCGGACACGGCGGTGGAATCGTCAGGCGGCAGCCGCACGATCAGCTTCAGCGTCAACGACGGGCATAAAACCAGCGCGCCGGTGACGACGACGGTGAACGTGGCGGCGACGCCGCTGGTGACGACTGTCGCGCCACCTGTAACAGAAGGCCCGCATCCCGCCACGCCTTTGACGCTACCGCCGCCCTCGACGTTCAGCGAAACGGGGAGCGGAGGGCAGGCTACAACGACCACACCGCCCACCACGCAGCCTGGCGACTACGTGTCCGAGTCGCTGCCGATGTTCCCACTCGACCTCGGCGACAGCATCTCCAACCCGCTGATCGTACTCGACGCGTTTGCGCCGGCGCCCGCGCTCGGTGGCGTGCCCGCTGTCTTCACAGCGACCTTCACGAGCGACGGCGGGCACACAACCAATGTACTGAGCGACACCGGCATCTCGTCGATGGCGCCAATCCCCACCCCCGATCTCACGCCGCCATCCATCGAGTTGCCGAAGCTCGCCGTGCACGTGGCCGTGCCGCCCAGCCATGCGTTCTCAGTCTCGCTGCCGGCCATGCTGTCAGCCGCCGAGGGCCTGCCGATCGGCTCGGACGTCCACGTCGACGTGCGCCTCGCCGACGGCCGCCCGTTACCCGCGTGGCTGCATTACGACGCGGTGCGAGGCGTGCTGAGCGGCAAGGTGCCGCCGAATCAGGGCGGCTTGCGTTTCGCGATCGTCACGCACGATGCCGCGGGCCATCAGACGCGCCGCGAAGTGGCGATCGACTTCGGCGGCGCTGCGGGGCAACGCGCCGGCGAGCCGCCCGCTCACGAGCGCAGCCACGCAACCCAGCACGCGCCGCAAGCTGCCGTCCCGCTTGCCAAACCGTCGCTCGCGCAACAGTTCGCCCAGGCTCACGCGACGCTGCACGTGGCGCGTGCGACGACTGCGCCTGCACCGGCGGCGGCCCTCGCGTCGCGAGGCAACGCATGAGCCATCACGTATTCCGAACTCCAATAACTTTGAGAAAGAGAGTCGCCGAAGTGAAATCCTCGTCCGTTGCGGTGCGCCCACCGCGTCCCGCGCTGCTTGCGCTGTCGCTCGCCGTCGTTTGGCTGGCGGGCTGCTCGATCAAACCTGTGCCCTTCACCGACGCCGAACGCGTGCAGACCGCGCAGACCGACCGCACCTCGATGTTTGCCCAACAGCAGCCGGTGACCGGACCGATTACGCTCGACGAAGCGATGGCACGCGCGATCCGCTACAACCTCGACCATCGCCTCAAGATGATGGAAGAAGCGCTTGCGCAAAAGCAGCTCGACCTCTCGAACTTCGATCTGCTGCCCAAGCTCACCGCGCAAGCGGGCTATACCACACGCAATCATCCGCTCGCCTCGTCCTCGACTGATGTGTTCACCAACGAGCAGTCGCTGGCGCCGTCGTACTCCACGGACAAGAACGACCGCACCGCGGACCTCGGCTTCTCATGGAACCTGCTCGACTTCGGCGTGAGTTACTACGAAGCGAAGGAGCAGGCGGATCACGTGCTGGTGCTCGAACAACGCCGCCGCAAGGTGGTGCAACTGATGATGCAGCAGGTG
The DNA here is from genome assembly GCF_050434965.1 of Paraburkholderia sp. GAS38. Classification (NCBI taxonomy): domain Bacteria; kingdom Pseudomonadati; phylum Pseudomonadota; class Betaproteobacteria; order Burkholderiales; family Burkholderiaceae; genus Paraburkholderia; species Paraburkholderia sp. GAS38. The sequence continues at coordinate 486,285 of NZ_JBNDJO010000003.1, forward strand.
CGCGAGGCCTATTGGCAGGCCACCGGCGCGCAACGATTGCGCGACCGCATTGCGCCCCTGCTGGCGCAGGCCGGCGCGGCGCTCGACGACTCGCGCCAGGCGCAGCGCGAAAATCTGCGCTCGCCGCTCGACACGCTCAACTACCAGCATGCGCTGCTCGATCTGATGCGCCAGCTCGAAGAGATTCGCGATCAGCTTGAAGAGGCCAAGCCGCGTCTCGCCTCGCTGATGAATCTCGAGCCGGGCAAGGACTACACGCTGGCGCCGCCGACCGATTTCGCCGCTCCAAGCTTCGACATGCCGATCGACCAGATGGAGGAGACGGCGCTCGAGCGTCGCCCGGAACTGGTGGAGGCGAGCTATAACGAACGTATCAGCGTCAACGAAACCCATAAGGCGATGGCCAAGCTGCTGCCGGGGATCGAACTCGATCTCGGCACGCACTACGACAGCAACAGTTTCCTCGTCTACAACGCGTGGCGGGCGGCCGGTATCAGCGTGAGCTGGAATCTCCTGAACGTGCTGAACGTGAAGAACATCCGCGGCATGGCCGATGCGCAACTGGAAGTGGCGAAGACGCAGCGGCTCGCGTTGAGCATGGCGGTGCTGACACAGGTGCACGTCGCGCGCAGCGAACTGGCGGCGAAACAACGTCAGTTCGATCTGCTCAAGCAGATGAACGACGTCGATCAGCAGATTCTGGAGCACACCCACAACGCGACCGAGGCCACTGCGCAAGGCAAGCTCGAAGAAATTCGCGCCGCGACCGGCGCGATGATGTCGGAACTGCGCCTCTATCAGAGCTACGGCGAACTCGAAAACGCCTATGGCCAGATGCTCGCGACGCTCGGCCTCGATCCGATCCCGGATACGGTCAGCGGTCACGATCTGGGCACGCTCGAGCAGTCGATCGATGAGGAGCAGCGGCGCTGGGCAGCACTGGGCAGCGCGAACGGAGGCAAGACGCAATGAAGTGGTCGCAGTATGTAGCAGGCAGTGCAGTGGCTGTTCTGTTGTGCGCGCAACCAGTGTGGAGCGCGGCGCCGTCACCGTCACCCGCGGTGATGCCCGTTGCGGTCCCGGCTTCGGCCACCACCGATCCGACCGGCGATGCTGGCCGTATCCGCATCCAGCTTGTGTCGCGCGACGAAGTGGATCTGTCGAGCGAGATCGCCGCGAAAATCGCCACCTTGCCGTTGCGCGACGGCGATGCGTTCCATGCGGGCCAGACGCTCGTTTCGCTCGACTGTTCGCTGTACGCGGCGCAGTTGCATAAGGCGCAGGCCGAAGCCGATGCCGCGCGCGACCTGTTGCAGGTCGACCAGCGTCTCGCGCAATTGCATTCGGTAGGCGACCTCGAAGTCGAGCAGGCAGCGGCCAAGCTCAAAGCCAGTGCCGCTGAAGTGGCGTATATGCAGGCCACGGTGCGCCAATGCGTGATCGTCGCGCCGTTCGACGGCCGCGTCTCGAAGCGCAGCGCCGCGCCGCAGCAGTTCGCCGAACCGGGCAAGCCGCTGTTGACGATCGTCGACACCAGCCATCTGGAACTGAAGATGATCGTGCCGTCGAAGTGGCTCGCGTGGTTGAAGCCGGGTCATCCGTTGACCGTGCAGGTCGACGAGGTCGGCAAGACCTATCCGGCGAAAGTGGCCCGGATCGGCGCACGCGTCGATCCGGTCACACAGACCGTCGACGTGACCGCGGCGCTGACCGGCAGCGTGCCGGATCTGTTGCCCGGCATGAGCGGCTGGGCCACCTTTGCGGCGCGGTGACGGGCATGCCGTCCACGCCCGCTTCACCGCCGCCGGAAGCGTCCGACCGCACCGGCCGCGCGGCGCATGCCGATGCATCGCCGAACGTGCGCATCGACGCGCAGCAACTCGCCTTGCTCTGGCAGCTTGCCAGCCGTGCGCGTGCTGCGAAGAGCGAAGCGACGCTCGGCTTTACGATCGTCAACGAAACGCTGGCGCTAGTGCCTTACCGCCAGGCCGCATGGTGGCGCGGCACCGCACCGGGTTCGGTGGCGGCGGTATCCGGTTTGCCGCAGAGCGATCCGAATGCGCCCTACGTGCAGTGGCTCGGCGCATTGTGCCGGGTGCTCGCGCGTGCGCCTGGGGTGGGGGTCGCTGACGCCACGCTTCACGAACCCGGCGATGCAAGCGTACCGCTGCCCGAGGGACCACGTCCCTTCACTGCGGCCGACCTCGGCGATGAAGGCGCCACGCATGTCGCGCAGGAGTGGCAGGCATGGTGGCCCGCGCATGGTCTTTGGCTGCCGCTGGTGGACCGCGAAGGCCGCCGGCTCGGCGGCCTGGCATTCGCGCGCGAAGCGCCGTGGACGCCCACCGAGTGTGCGCTGCTAGGCGAGCTCGCGCAGGTATGGGGTCATGCGTTCGCGGCCTTCGGTCCGCAACCGTCCTGGTTCGAACGCGCGCGTGTGCTGTTGCGGCCGGGCCGTCAGCAACGGCGCGTGCTGATCGCGCTGGCGTTGGTTTGCGTGATTCCATTGCGCTTGTCAGTGCTCGCGCCGGCCGAGGTGACGCCGAAAGATCCGTTCGTGGTGCGCGCGCCGCTCGACGGCGTGATCGACCGCCTGTACGTGCAGCCGAATCAGCCGGTGACGGCCGGCACGCCGCTCCTCGGCCTCGACGCCACCACCTTGCAGTCGCGCTACGCGCTGGCTCGCAAAGACTTCGACACCGCGCAGGAGGAGTATCGGCAGACGGCGCAACTGGCGGTCACCGAGGACCGCGACCGGCTCGATATGGCCGAGCGCAAAGGCAAGCTCGACCAGAGCGCCGTGCAGCTCGACTACACCGCCGAACAACTGGCGCGCGTGCGCGTGAGCGCAACGCGCGCAGGCGTCGCGGTGTTCGCCGATCCGAACGAATGGACCGGTAAGGCGGTGGCGGTCGGCGAAAAGATTCTGCTGCTGGCAGACCCGGCTCACGTCGAACTGACCGCCTACGTGCCGGTTGCCGATAACGTCGACGTCAAACCCGGCATGCTGCTGACGCTGTATCCGAAGAGTTCGCCGCTCGCCACTTACGACGCGCGCATCGATTCGGTCGCCTATCGCGCGGAGCCGACGCCGGATGGCGTGCTGGCGTATCGCGTGAAGGCGAGCTTCGCGGCAAGCGGCGCGCAGCCGCCGCTCGGGGCGATGGGCACAGCACGCATTCACGGCAGTTGGGTGCCGCTCGTCTACTACGTGCTGCGCCGGCCGTTGACGCTCGCGCGTCAATGGCTGGGCTGGTAGCGTCACGCGAGCGCCGCGCCGAACCCATCATGTCCCGACTACCGCCACTTCGCCAGGAACTGACGTTGACCGCCGGCGCGCCGACCCCGGAAGGCGCGCCGACGTGGATGCTGCACGATCCCGCGGCGAACCGCTTCTTCCAGCTCGGCTGGCCTGCGTTCGAAATGCTCTCGCGCTGGCCGCTCGACGACGCGCATGCGATCGTCGCGAGCGTCAACCGCGAGACGACCTTGACGATTTCGCTCGACGACATCGAGGCACTGCTGCGCATGCTGCGTCAGCAGAACCTGCTGGTCGCGACGAGCGCAAGCGACACCGAGCGGTTGGGCGCCCATGCCGAAGCCGGCCGCCTCACGCAGGCCATGTGGCTGCTCAAGCACTATCTGATGATCCGCATTCCGCTGTGGCATCCCATGCCGTTCCTGCGGCGCGCGGCGCGCTATGCCGCGTTCGCTTACCGTCCGGCGTTTTGGGCAATCGTGGCGGCGTGCGCGGCGACCGGTCTGTTTCTCGTGTCGCGCCGGTGGGACGAATTCCTGCATACGTTTCATGGTTACGCGGACCTGCAAGGCGTGGTTGCGGTGGGCGTGGCGTTAGCATGTGCGAAGGTACTGCACGAGTTCGGTCATGCGTTTACCGCGCAACGTTATGGTTGCCGCGTGCCGACCATGGGTCTGGCCTTTCTCGTGATGCTGCCCGTGCTCTACACCGACACCACCGAGGCCTGGAAAGTGCCGAGCCGCGCGAGCCGTTTGCGCATCGGTGCGGCCGGCATGCTCAGCGAGCTGGCGTTGGCCGCGTTCGCGACGCTCGCGTGGAATCTCTTGCCGGATGGCCCGCTGCGAGCGGGTGCCTTCCTGCTCGCGACCACCACCTGGATCGGCACGCTGGCGATCAATGCCAGCCCGTTCATGCGCTTCGACGGCTATTTCCTGTTGTCCGACTGGCTCAATACGCCGAACCTGCACGACCGCGCGTTTGCGCTCGGCCGCTGGTGGCTGCGTGAATGGCTATTCGGTTTCGGCGATCCGCAGCCGGAGCCGTGCTCGCCGTCGCGGCGACGCTTTCTGATCGGCTTTTCGTTTGCGACGTGGCTGTATCGGCTAGTGGTGTTTTTTTCGATCGCGCTTGTGGTGTACCACGCTTTCTTCAAGGTGTTGGGCATGGCGTTGTTTTGCGTCGAGTTCGGCTGGTTTATCGTGCGGCCGGTGTTGCGCGAAGCGGCGGCGTGCTGGCGGCGCCGCGCGCAGTTGCGCTGGCAGCGTCAGACGCGCCGCAGTGTGCTGCTTGGCGCCGTGCTGCTGGGCTTTTTTGTGCTGCCGTGGCATGCCGGTGTTAGTGCGCCCGCGGTGTTTGGACCGCAGCAGGCGCAAGGGCTGTATGCGGTCGAGGCGGGCTATCTGGCCGCCTCGCCGGCGCCGGTGCGCGACGGCCAGACGGTGCAGGCGGGGCAGGTTCTCGCCGTGCTGGTGTCGCCCGATCTCGCGTACAAGCTGAAGGCCGCGCAGGCGGACGAGGCGCTGTTGCGATGGGAAGTCGAGCAGCAACCGTTCGACGACCGCTTGCGGCAAGAAGGCGTCGCCCTGAAACGGCGTTGGGATGCTGCGCGCGAGACGGTCAACGGCTTTAGCGCCGAGATCGATCAACTGACGATTCGCGCGCCGTTTGCCGGCATCGTCGATATGGGTGACGACGATCTGGCCGCCGGCACCTGGTTGCCGCGGGGCGAGCGTCTGTTCGATGTGATCGGTCCGCATGGGGTGAAGGGCGACGCGTTCGTCGGCGAGAACGACGTGGCGCGGGTCGTGGCAGGTCAGCGCGCGAGCTTCGTGGCGAGTCTGGCGGAAATGCGCGCGGTGCAATGCCGCGTGCTGGCCGTCGACAGGGTCAACGTCGCGACGCTCGACGAGCCGTCGGTCGCGAGCGTGTATGGCGGTCCGATTGCCGCCGAGCAGGAACCGAAGACGCATCAACTGGTGCCGCTGCAGGCAATCTGGCGGGTGCGTTTTGGGGACTGCGAAGGCTCGCAGGTGTTGAGCCGCCAGTTGACCGGCACGGTGACGTTCGGCGCCGGGCGCGAGAGCTTTGCTTCGCGTGGGGTGCGGGCGCTGGTGGCGGCGGTGCAGCGGGAGGCGGGGTTTTAGGGGGGGGGGTTACGGGAGTAGGGAGGGTGGATGGCGATGGCCCGCCGCAGTCCCGCAGTCCCATCGGATAAAATACCGCCCGTCATGCCACTTCCCGAACCCACGGAGTATTTTCAGTGATTCAACCGAGCAACGTATTCAAGGACAACCTCGCCCAACTGCCTTCTATCGACGGTATCGAGCGTATCGATCTGGTCGACGGCAAGGGCGCCGTGGTGGCCAGCATCGAGAACAAGCCGGGTAAGCAGGGCTCGCTGGCGGTGTACCACTATCTGCAGCAAAGCTTCGGCACGCTCGACGCCAAGGCGGCCGAACACGGCCTCGCCGTGTTCGCCGAGCATACGGCCGACGCTCGCAATCGTCCGGGGGCCCACCCAAATGTCGACCATCTGCTCTCGATCGTGGCCGGTGGACCCGTGCTGCGCATCGAGGTTGTTGCGGCTGCCTGAGCGCGGTGCGATTCGCACGCCGGCACTCAGGGAAGTGCGGCCGCAGCATCCCTGCTGGCCAGCAACACGGCCAGGGCCGTGTTCTGGTTTGCCTTGAGTTCTTTGCTTATCTGACCAAGCGCATGCTGCTGCCGGTCGAAGAACTCACGGGGACTGCGCAAGGTCGGGTGCCGGTGGAATGCGTCGAGGAACGCCGACAGGACGGTCTTCAGGTAAAACTCCAGGTTCGCGCAGAGCAGCGTCGCATCGACCACACGCTGCGCGCTGTGCACGATATCGCAGCGTGCCCGGTAGATTCTCTGGACGTGCCAGCGTAGCCGCCTTTCGTGATTGTTCAGCGCATCGGCGACTTTCTGGTGGGTTGAAATCATGGCGAGGAATCGCCGCGTTCGGAACCAGATGAAAGGACGCGCCTTGCACGCATCTTCGACCGCGCGCCTCATGGCACCGTCCTGCAGGAGGGCATGAAACGACGATAAGCCCATGCTACCCAGTTCCAGCGGCTCGTTCGCGGCGTTGCGCAGATCGATCTTGAGATCGACCAGCGCCGAGCGTAGCGCCACAAGGTGCTTGGGGAGATAGGACATGGCCACGGTTGGCGCCAGCGAGTTTTCAACACCGTCGCCGATGCCGCCACCACCACCGCCAATACCCTTGACCAGGAATTCTACGGCCGTCCACCAGTTGACCAGCTTGTTCTCGAAATTAGACGTCTCGGCACCCACCCGATACAGCCTGAATGTCGAATAGATGCGATCTTTTGCGTCCGCGGAAAGCGTTCCGCTGCCGACCAGTTCCTGCAGGCGGCGCATGAACTCCTCCAACTGCTCAGCGGTAAGAGACGAATCCGGATTCGGAACCGTGCCGGGTAGCGGCAGCAGCATGTGCCTGTCCGCCTTCGCCAACAGGAAACTGTTAGAGAGTTGGACGTTCTTCCGCTCATAGTCGTAGCGGACCACGTCGAGGACCTGACCGATCCGGTCCCCTGCGAGCGAACCCGCCATGCGGCCGTCCTGCGCGTGCGCAGTCGTTGTAGCGAACAGCCGTCCGCCGCGAACCGACGCATAGCGACGGACATAGTTGCTCGATTTCGGCCCGATCTCCGGGGGCTGCGTGCTGAATTCAATGTCACCCACGCGCGCGGGGAAGTGATCGGGCTTGCTGACGTTACTGATCGAAAACGTCACCGTGTAGGGCTTCGGCTGTGCCCCAAGGCGCTGGAACACCTCGTCAAGCGCTTTGCTGAATACGTATGCCGATGGTTCTGCCGCCTTCTCAACGGTGGGCAGCAACATGAGGCGATACAGCATGAAGAGCGATTCAAAACTCCAGCCCCGATTAATCAGTGTACTCAACAACGTTGATGTCACGTTTTCGATTTCGCCGAGTTTTGTCTCGATGTTTTCAAGTTCAGCAGGGTCGCCCTGCACGGATAGCTCACGCTCCAGCCATGACACGCAACGGGCGATGAAATGGTCGTCGAGCGCCTTTTCCAGTTCTCTTCCAAAGGCGTCGATCAGCGAATGATGTTTGCCAAGTGCGGCGCCCCAAGCCTTCAGCACCTTCGACTCATCTGCGTCCTGACTGTTTTGCTTTGGTTTTGCTTCCGTCAGAATGGAAACGAGGTGGCTGGCCGACGCGCGAAATGCATCGTCCGACATGATGATGCGGTCGGTGAGGATTTCTACCGCCTCGGCCGTCACCCTGCCGACATCGCTTTCGTTTGCATGCCCACCGTCGACCATGCGGAGCAGTTCACGTACGATGTTCAACGGGTTCATTGCGCGCACACGAAACGCATCCAGCGACGCCTCATGGACGAGGTTAAACCAGCACTCGCAAAAGAAGTGTTGACGTGCTGTCAGGCCATGCTGCTGCACGATCCGCTGATCAATTCGCATCGACTTGCCGCCAGGAAGGAAAGAAGTTATTCTAGCGGCTCAGTCGGCTGATGATAGCTGGCAACGAAAAAAAGGGGTCAGGGCTTGTTGGCCTGGACGTGTTCCGCAGCATTCTCCGCCCCGCCTATGTAACGGTCCGCTCAACGAGCGGACCGTTTTTTTTTGTGGTCGGAATGGTGGACGGAGGAGTCCTCTGTAAAAGCGCTCTTAACCGAGAGGGCTCAGACGAGGGCTCTCGCTACGAAACCTTTTCGCAGCGCGTGGATCCGCAAGGCGTCGTCTCACGAACCCACGTAATACCCAGGCTGGTCGATATCGTCCAGAAGCCCGGGACCGGTCGGCCGCCAACCCAGCGCGTCGCGCGTCCATTGACTGGAGGCCGGCACGTCCATGGTCGTGAATATGCCGAACCAGCCGAAGTGTTCGTGCACCTCCTCGGGCCGCTTGCTCACCACCGGCAAATTCAGGCGATGCCCGATCACGGTGGCGATCTCCTTGAACGGCACGCCCTGTTCGCCGACCGCGTGATAGCGGGCACCCGTGGTGCCCTTTTCAAGCGCCAGCCGGTAGACCGCTGCAGCATCGAAGCGATGAACGCCAGGCCAGCGGTTTAGTCCGTCACCCACATAGGCCGACACGCCTTTCTCGCGCGCGATGGCAATGAGCCTCGGAATGAAGCCGTGGTCGCCCTCGCCGTGCACCGAAGGAGCGAGGCGTACCGCGCAGGTACGCAAGCCGCGCGCCGCCAGTTCGGTCGCGGCCACTTCCGGATCGCGCGGAAACGCGGGGTTGGGCGCACGCACATCTTCCTCGTACGCGAGACGGCCCGGCGCCAGCAGCGCGACGCCGGAGGTGACGATCAGCGGCCGCTCGGAGCCTTCGAGCGCGGCGCCTATGGCATCGAGTGCGCGCCGTTCCGTCGCGCTGTTTTCGGCGAACTTCGTGAAATCGTGGTTGAAAGCCGTATGGATGACGCCGTCCACCGCGAGCACGCCGCGGCGCAGGCTGTCGAGCTCTTCGAGCGAACCGCGCTGGACATCCGCACCTGCCGCGGCAAGCGCGGCGGCTCCCGCATCCGAGCGCGCCAGACCGAGCACCTGGTGCCCCGCACCGATCAGTTCCTTGACGACCGCAGTGCCGACGAAGCCGGTTGCGCCAGTAACGAATACACGCATGCAAACCTCCAGATCAACGATGAATGGAGGCGACTCTGGGCGCATAATCTATCAGGGTAAAGTAGTGACGTTACACGGGTATACCGACTAACAGGATCAGCATGCCGGCCGCCAACGACAATCCGCTTGGAACCTACCTCAAGGACCGCCGCACGAAACTGGACCCTGCCGCTTTCGGCATTGAGTTGACGCGCCGGCGCACACCCGGGCTGCGGCGTGAGGAAGTGGCGCAGCGCGCCAACGTCAGCGCGACCTGGTACACGTGGCTCGAACAGGGCCGCGGCGGGGCGCCTTCGGCTGACGTACTGGAGCGCATCGCCCGCGCTTTGATGCTGACGGATGTCGAGCGCGAGCATCTGTTCCTGCTGGGTCTCGGCCGGCCGCCGGACGTCCGCTACCAGGCAAGCGAAGGCGTGTCGCCACGGCTGCAGCGCGTGCTCGATGCGTTGGCGTTCAGCCCGGCCGTCGTGAAGACCGCTACGTGGGATGTCGTGGCCTGGAATCGCGCGGCCGCCGCCGTGCTGACCGACTACGGCGCGCTGCCGCCGTCGCAACGCAACGCCTTGCGCATGGTGTTCTGCGACCCTCGCGTGCGCGCCGCGCAGCCCGATTGGGAGCACGCTGCGCGCTTCGTGGTGGGGGCGTTCCGGGTGGATGTCGCGCGCGCCGGGGCTTCGAGTCAGGTCGCCGAGCTGGTCGACGAACTGTCCGCGTTGAGCCCCGAGTTCGCGGCGCTGTGGCGCGACAATGATGTCCGTGCTCACGGCGAGGGCGTCAAGCATCTGCGGCATCCGATCGTTGGGTCGATCGCATTCGAGTATTCGAACTTCGCCGTCGACGGCCGGCCCGATCTCAGCCTGGTGATCTACAACCCGGCCACGCCGGCCGATGTCGCGCTGGTCCGATCGTTGACTGAAACCCGGGCCGTCGCGTTGGGGTGATTCGCCCCGTCGTCCCTTTGGGCGCCTTCACCGCCTGCCAAGGCAAGCGCAACGGCAAGCAAGCGCAATGACAACGGCTCAGACAGGAAAATCCGTGGACGCCGACAACGCCTTCCACGTTTCCGTCTCCTGCGTGACGTAGGCATTCTTGTCGGCGATCGCCTTCAGCGTATCGGTGCCCAGCGGCAAACGCAGCGGCGGGGTGGGGGCGTCGACCAGTTCGAGCATGGCTTGCGCCAGCTTCTCGGGATTGCCCGGCTGGTTGTGGTTCATCTCGACCGCTCTGCGGCGCACGTTACCCGAGGTCGCGTCGTAGTCCGCGATGATTTCCTTGGCGACCATCAGCGAAGACGCGTCGAGGAAGTCCGTGCGGAAGTATCCCGGCTCCACCACCGTTGCATGGATACCGAGCGGCGCCAGTTCCCCGCGCAATGCCTCAGTCAAACCTTCCACCGCAAACTTCGTGGAACTGTAGGCGCCGAATCCGGCGGCTGCCCGATACCCCCCGATCGACGACATGTTGATCACGTGACCGGCTCGCTGCGAACGCAGCGTCGGCAACACGGCGCGCGTGATATTCAGGAGACCGAAGACGTTGGTGTCGTACATGCGGCGCACGTCGGCGTCGCTGGATTCCTCGATGGCGCCCAGCAAGCCGAAGCCCGCGTTGTTCACCAGCACATCGATCCGGCCAAATTTTTCGAGTGCGGCTTGCACCGCGGCCTTCGCCTGGGCTTCGTCCGTCACATCCAGTGCCACGGGCAACAACGCCGGCGAATTGCCGAGACGCTCCGCGATCGCCGCGACGTTGCGACCGGCCGCGACCACCGCATTGCCGTCGGCGAGCGCCGCCTCGGCGATCAGCGCGCCCAGACCGCGCGATGCGCCGGTGATGAACCAGACCCGTTTGAAACCATTTTTCGTGACATCGACCATGATGTTGCTCCTGCGCTTGGGGTGGAAGTGAACGAATGATAGAAGCCAGGATTGACACAAACTAGGCGTCGATTGGTAGACTGATAATCAACTTTTATTTGCGAATCCGAGGCGGTCATGAACGAAGTTCGCGCGATTACGATATTCGTCCGGGCCGCGACGCTGGGAAGCCTGCGCAAGGCCGCGGTGGATCAGGGCATCTCACCGCAGGCGGCGAGCCACGCGGTGATGCAACTGGAGAAGGAACTGGGCGTCCGGTTATTCCACCGGACCACGCGCAAGCTGAGTCTGACGGAGGAGGGGCAGCGTTTGCTAGATAATGTGCAGCCCGCATTGGCTACGCTTTCTTTCGCGCTCGACGACGCGCGCCGCTCGAAAGAGGAGATCGCGGGGCCGCTGCGAGTGAACGCGCCGAGGGCCATGAGCCGCTCGTTGCTGTGGCCATTCTTCCTGGAGTTCTCGGCCTTGCATCCGAACGTGCACCTTGATGTGCAGTTCGACGATCACTTTACGGATCTGGTCGGCGAGCGCGCCGATGTCGGTTTTCGCGGCGGTTCGCCGCCCTCGGGCGGCACGATTGCACGCAAGCTGTTGCCGATTCAACTGATCGTCTGTGCGTCGCCGGCCTATATCGAGCGCCATGGCGCGCCGCAAACCATCGAGGAACTGGATGGGCACCGCTGCACGGGGTACCGGCGCGCGAATACGGGCAAGCAGGCGCCGTGGGAGTTTCTCATCGGCGACGAAATCGTCTATCGCGACATGGCGACAACCCTTTGCATCAACGACACCGATGCCGAGACCGAAGCCGTGCTCGCCGGACTCGCGGTCGGTCAACTGGGAAGCTTCTCGGCGACTTCGCCTATCCGCAGCGGCCGGCTTGTGCCGTTGCTGCTCCAGCATGTCACGCAGCGTGAGGGTTTTTATATCTACTATCGGCATCGCACCGAGCAGCCGCTGCGGGTGAGGACGTTCATCGACTTCATGGTGGCGCGTATCGCGGACAACCGGAGTTTCTTTTTCGAGCCGTCGGAGCTTCGTGCGGCAGGCGGCGTGCGTCGGGTTCGATGAATCTCCCGGACCGTGACTCTGTCCGGGAGGTCCCGTTTGATGGGTTTTTGATGGATTTGATGGTGACGCAGGACCTCGGTGAAGCGCTATGCTTGATCGAACGGACACACCACACCATGAAACACAACGATCCGCGCTCAGGCGCAAAACCCTCTCACTGGTATCGCGAGCAGGACTGTTCGCTCGACGATTTTCTGACCGTACTTCAATCGCGCGAGGAGGATGGCCTCCTGCGCTTTGCTGTCGACATACGCCAGCACATTCCGGTCTACGACTGCCGCGAACTCGGTTCAGCGCTTGACGACCCGTCCCGCCGTCTCGACCTGCAAGCCGAGTGGGCGGACGTGCTCAATGACGGCGCGGGTGTGCTGGTGCTGGAGAACGCCTTCGCCGATACCGCGCCGATCGACGCTGCAACGAAAGTGTTCGAAGCCATCATTCGTGACGAGCGCGACGCCGGCGTTGCAGTGGGAGATCACTTCGCCAAGGCAGGCGCCAATGACCGGATCTGGAACGCGCAGGAAAAGCTCTGTCTGCGCGCGCCCGAGGTGTTCGCCCGCTACTACGCCAATGCTGTTCTGGTTGCCGCGGCTGAGGCGTGGTTAGGTCCATGTTTTCAGGTCACTTCCCAGGTCAACGTGGTTCGGCCAGGCGGCGCGGCGCAGCAGGCGCACAGGGACTATCACCTCGGCTTTCAGAGCGCGGCCCAGTCCGAACGCTATCCGGCCCACGTGCATGCGATGTCGCCGTTTCTCACGCTGCAGGGTGCCGTCGTGCATAGCGATATGCCGGTCGAGAGCGGGCCCACCAAGCTGCTGCCGTTTTCGCAGCGCTACGCTGCGGGCTATCTTGCGTGGCGTCGTGAGGATTTTCGCAGTTACTTCGAGAGCCACTATGTGCAGTTGGCGCTCAAGAAAGGCGACGCGCTCTTCTTCAATCCCGCGCTGTTTCATGCAGCCGGTTCGAACCAGACCTCGTCGATTCAGCGCATGGCCAATCTGTTGCAGATTTCTTCGGCCTATGGACGGGCGATGGAATCGTTAAATCGTACGCGGATGTGCGAGGTGATGTATCCGGTCCTGCAGCGGAATCGCGCGTCGCAACAGATGAGCGACGCGGAGATAGACGCCGTGATCGCATCTTGCGCCGAGGGCTATCCGTTTCCCACCAACCTGGACCGGGACCCGCCTGTCGGCGGCCTTGCGCCTGAAAGCCAGCAGGAACTCTTTCGGCGCGCGCTCAGAGAGTCGTGGACCGCTGAGACGTTCATTGGCGAACTGCGTCGCCGGGACGAACGACGAGAAGCATAGCGGCGCGGGTTAGATCATGTGATGCCCAGGCAGGCCACGGCGCCGTGCACCCCAGGGGTTTTGGCAAACCGGCGATCTTTGTGCCATCATCTCCCGGCGTTAGTCTTTTGAACGCCGCTGGGCATCAGCCACGTCATGCAGCCGATAAGTCATGACATCGACCGCAAACCCGCTATCTAGCCACTCTCTTTGAGGCGCAGCTATGAAAAAGACACTCATCGCGCAACTTGTGATCGTTTCCCTGCTCGGCACGTCCGGTGCCGCATTCGCACAACAGCACAATGACGACCATCGCGGCGGTCCGCCGTCGCATGGCCGGCCTGGCCCGCGCGAAGCCGATGTCAGCCGTGACGGCGGCCCCATCCCCCACAGCGACTGGCATAAGGGCGAGCGGCTTCCGGCCGAGTATCGCGATCGCAATTACGAGGTGGACAACTGGCGCGAGCACGGCCTGCAAGCGCCGCCGCGCGGCTACCACTGGGTCGGCGTGAACGGGGACTATGTCCTCGCCGCGGTTGCGACCGGTGTCATCGCAAGCGTGCTGCTCTCCGGGCACTAATCCGCAATGGCCGGGCATGTTTGCCCGGCCATTGCGACACCGAGCGGCTAAAGCGCCTCTACGCCTTTAGCCTTACCGCTCATCGCGGTTGTTGCGGTTGTCGCGTATGTCGCACCCGAACGATCGAGCTCCGCCGGCAAGTCCCTTTCCAGCATCGTCACGATGGCGCGCGTCTTCGCGGGGATCGGCCGCGCGGCCGCAAACAGCGCGTGCAGGTCGAACCCCGGCACGGTGTATTGCGGCAGCACGCGCACGAGGCGGCCGCACGCCAGCGCTTCGGCGCAAGCCGGTTCCTGCAGGACGCCAATCCCCGCTCCGGCCATCAGCAATTCATACACCGGGCGCCAATGGCTCGCACTCATGGCGACCTTGATCGGCGCCTGAACGACCGCTTGCTCCGTATCGATCAACCTGAGCAGTCCGTCGCCGAAGAGATTCCTCACGCGAATGAAAGGATGCTCGATCAGTTCGTCTGCATTGCCTGGGACTCCAGATTGGTCCAGATAGGCGGGGGCGGCAACGAGGACGCGGCGCACGTGCGCGAGGCGGCGGGCGATAAAACCGCCTTCGCCGGGCTGGCCAAGACGCAGGGAAATATCGACGCCCTCGGTCACCGGATCGACGAGCTGGTCGTTCAGGATCAAATCGATGTCGAGCGCCGGGTGCAGTTCGCGGATGTGCAGCAGAATGCGCGGCAGCACCACCTCGCCGAGGCTCTGCGGAGCGGCGATGCGCAGCGTGCCGCGCAAGGCGCGGTCGTCGGGCGAGACCGCCGCACAGGCTTCTTCGGCGGCTTCGAGCACCTGCTTGCTGCGCTCATAGAACAGGTTGCCTTCGTCCGTGCACGAGACCGCTCGCGTACTGCGGCGAAGCAGTCGCACGCCCAGGTGCTGTTCAAGCCGGTCGATGCGCTCGCTGACGGCAGGTTGCCCAATACCCAGGTCGCGCGCGGCCCTCGACATGTTGCCGCGCTCAACCACCCGCACGTAGATTCGCATTGCTGCCAGTAGGTCCATGGCGAATATCGTATCAGTTTCACCGATAGAAGTTATCGGCTGCGGCTGTCTACCGGTGCCTGCATGGTCGGCGCTACTGTAGCGAGCACTTTGTGTTTGCCTACAGACCGCTCATGTCAAAACTTAACCTGAAACTTCTCGGTCCCTGCCTGCTTGCGATTGCCATCGACGCAATGGGGTTCGGCCTGGTCTACCCCATGATGTCGGCGATTTTCGGCGACCCGCAAGCGGGCATCCTGGCGCCGCACAGCAGCGCTCAGATTCGCAACTTCTATCTCGGCCTCGGCTACGGCGTCTATCCGTTCTGCATGTTCTTCGGTTCGTCGCTGATGGGCGAACTGTCCGATGGCTACGGTCGACGCAAGATCCTGCTGGTATGCGTATTCGGCCTGTCGATCAGCTACTTCCTGATGGCGGCCGGCGCCTTGTGGCCCAGCGTGTGGCTGTTGCTCCTTGGCCGCGGCCTGAGCGGTCTGATGGCCGGTTGCCAGGGCATCGCGCAAGCGGCGATCACGGACATGAGCACACCTGAAAACAAGGCGTACAACATGAGCATCATGTCGTTGGCCTTCAGTGCGGGCGTCGTTGTCGGCCCCGTGCTCGGCGGGCTGACTTCGGACCGTAGCATCGCACCGGTGTTCAACTACGGCACGCCGTTTCTGCTGGTCGGTGCGTTGTCGCTGATCTGTGGAATCTGGACGTGGCGCTCGTACCGGGATGCTGTCGCGCCGTCCGGCCATGCCCGCGTCGACCTGCTGCTGCCGTTGCGCATCGTTTATCAGGCGGCGCAGCACAGGCAGGTCGCGTTTCTGTCGGCGGTGTTCTTTCTGATGCAGGTCGGCTACGGACTCTATCTGCAGACCATCATGCTGCTGCTGCAGACGAAATTCCACTATACGAGCGCGCAGCTCGGCGTGTTCAGCGGCGTGATCGGCCTGTGCTTCGTGCTGGGCCTGCTGTTCGTGGTGCGGTTGATGCTGCGCGTATGGCGTGTCGTCGACATCGCGAAGACCGGTTTGCTGATTGCCGGTGTGTGCCAGATTCTCTCTGCGCTCTTCCCGCACGAAAAGCTGCTGTGGTGTCTCGCAACGCTGGTCGGCTGCTTCGACATGGTGGCCTACACGACGATGTACACCGCTTTCTCCGACGCAGTCAGCGAAGAGCGGCAGGGTTGGGCGTTGGGTGTCGCCGGATCGGTGATGGCGGTGGCCTGGGTCGTGACCGGCTTGCTGACGAATCTTTTGCCCGTGTTCGGAGAAACGGGTCTGCTTCTGCTGGGCGGCCTCGGTTTTTTACTGAGTTTCCTGATGATGCTGGCGTACGGTCGTTCGCGTGCAACAACGCATGGAGTTGCAACACGAGCGAACGTTCCGCCCACAACCGGAGCGTAGTGCTCCTGGAAGAGAACGGTTGATTTACCCGAACAGGCCGAATACGGTTGTTTTTACTGACTTGAACGCTACCGTACAGACTTACCGCCTGGTTCGTGGGACTCTGCTCTTTCAGCCCGTGCGTACCAGTGAGCTCCAGACCGCTCTCGCGCCGCAGGCCATGGCCAATTGCCGTCTACCGATCCAACGCTCTCACAAGGGGCGTGACTGGAGGATCAACATGTCCGCTCATTCTGGCTCTTTCCGCTGGTCCGTGGGCACGCCCACGGCGGAGCACGCACCTTTGACCGACGCGATGATGGAACCGCCGCCGCAGCGTTCCGCCAGTGCGTTCTCCATGCCCGCTTCGCAGCCGCTTCGTCAATTCGATGCCTTGCGGCTCAAGGACGAAATTCTGGCCATGGTGGCGCATGAGCTTCGCGGACCCTTGACGCCGTTGCAGCTCGCGGCGCATCTCATTCGCAGGGTGTCGACCGACCGGCCGGAGGTGCTTCGATCGGTCGACATGATCGACCGGCAAATCGCGCACATCGTACGACTGTCCGAGGATCTGATGGACGCCATGCGGGTCGAGCATGGCGCGCTACGCGTGAGCAAGGTTCCGGTGGACGTGGTGGCGGTGCTCGCCGCGCCGCTGACCGCTGCCGCGCTGGCAGCGGCGCAGCGCAGCCAGACCTTCGCGGTGCAGATCGCGGACAGGACGTTGCGCGTGGAAGGCGACCCGGTGCGCCTCGCGCAGGCCGTCAACAATCTTCTGCATAACGCGATCAAGTACACCCCCGAGCACGGGCACATCGCGGTCAACGTGCTTGCGGACCGGCATGTTCTGGTCGTATCGGTGAAGGACGACGGCATGGGCATATCGGATGCACTCTTGCCGCATATCTTCGATCTGTTCGCGCAATCCTGCAGAACGATCGGGGCGAGCGCGGGTGGTCTAGGAGTCGGGCTTGCGGTCGTGAAGGCCGTTGCCGAGTCGCACGACGGGACGGTATCGGCGGTCAGCGCAGGTCCAGGTGCCGGCAGCGAATTCACGCTTCGCCTGCCTATCGTGGTGCAAACGGTGGTGCAAGCGGTGGTGCAAACTCGCGCGCCCATGTCGTCGGTATGAATTTGATAGGGATTCCGAATGACCCATCTTAAAGCGGACCTGATGCGCACGCTGCGGGATGCCTGTGCGATGGAACGGCATGCGGAGTGGCTTCTGCGTACCCATGTGGCCGCGACGGCACGCTATCCCGAGGTCAGCGCGCGTATCGACGCGGACCTGACGGCCACGCTCGCGAACCAGAAAGCGTTGGCGGGCTGCATGGAGCGTATCGAAGGTACCGACGGCAGCGACGCCACCCTGGCGGCGCTTCCCGCTGACGTCGCGGGCGCAATCGAAACAGGGAGCATCGCGCAAACGCCGGAAGAGTTGGCCCGCAATCTGGCCATCCTGATGGCTTTCAAGCGCTACGAGATTGCGTCTTACACCTCGCTGATTGCAGCCGCCGAAGCGAGCGGCTTCTTTGAAACCAAGTTCACCTGCGAGGGCATCCTGATTCAGCAGGTCGCCATGGCGGATTGGCTGTTTGACTGTCTGCCCTCAACCGATGACGCCTCGACGGGCCGCGTGCGCCCCTCCGCGGGCGCGGCACCTCGTTCCGTCCATTGACCGATTCAGTCTCTCGGCCAGGCTGTCGCCTGGGCCGTCGTCGTCTCGGCCGATCCGGCGCACGATAACCGAGACCTGATCAGCCATGACTCCTGCGGCCACGACCTTGCCGAAAGACGGTGCACCGAACCCGCCAACGGCGCCATCGCCCGGCGGACTGAGCAGCATTCAGGCGCGTCACGAACTGACGGCGTCCGGGCCGAATACCATGCCGGACACGTCGGCGCATCCGCTGCGCATGGCGCTCGAAAAATTCTGGGCACCGGTGCCGTGGATGCTCGAGGCTGCGATCGTGCTGCAATGCGCCCTCGGCAAGTATGTCGAGGCAGGGATCATTGCCGGGTTGCTCGTGTTTAACGCCGCGCTCGGACTGTTGCAGGAAAGCCGTGCGCAGGCGACGCTCGCGGCGCTGAAATCGCGCCTCGCGCTGAGCGCGTCGGTACAGCGCGACGGCAAGTGGTCGATTGTCCCGGCGGCCGACCTGGTGCCGGGCGATGTGGTCAAGTTGTCGCTAGGCGGCGTGGTTGCCGCCGACATGCGCCTCACGTCCGGCAACGTGCTGCTCGATCATTCGATGCTCACGGGCGAGTCGGAGCCGATCGAAGCGAGTGCCGGCGTGCAGACCTTTGCCGGTGCGCTGGTGCGACGTGGCGAGGCGGTGGGTTTCGTGACGGCGACGGGCGCCCGAACGCGCTTCGGCCGCACGGCGGAACTGGTGCGCACCGCGCACGTGGTGAGTTCACAGCAAAAGGCCGTGCTGCTCGTGGTGCGCAATCTGGCTGCGTTCAACGGCGTGGTTATCGCGCTACTGATTGCCTATGCCTTTTTTGTGCACATGCCGGTTGCGGATATTGTGCCGCTGGTGCTGACGGCGGTGCTCGCCTCGATCCCCGTCGCGCTGCCGGCCACTTTCACTCTGTCTGCGGCACTCGGTGCGCGGGCCCTGGCGAAACAGGGGGTGCTATCCACGCGCCTGACCGCCGTGGACGAAGCCGGGACCATGGACGTGCTGTGCGCCGACAAGACCGGTACGCTGACGTGCAACGCGTTGAGCGTCACCTCCGTGCACGCCATGGCGGGTTTCGACAAAGGGCACGTGTTGGCGCTGGCGGCGCTGGCGAGCGCGGAGGGTGGACAGGACCCGGTCGACACCGCGATCCGTACGGCCTCCGAGGCCGGTGTGGTTGCGGACGCACCAAAGCTTGTCACTTTCACCGCGTTCGACCCCGCGAAGAAAATGTCCGAAGCGCTTGCCATGGCGCCGGGTGGCGGCACGCAGCGCATCGTCAAGGGCGCCTTCGCGGTCGTTTCCACCCTGGCGGCGCCGTCGCCGGATGCGGTGGCTCAAGCGAACACGCTCGAGCAACAGGGCTTGCGCGTACTCGCTGTCGCGGCGGGTGCGCCGGACGTATTGCAACTGGTCGGACTGGTTGCGCTCAGCGACCCGCCGCGGGCCGACTCGGCTGCGCTCGTCACCGAACTCCATGAGCTTGGCGTGCGCGCGGTGATGGTGACCGGCGATGCGCCCGCGACCGCCGCGATTGTCGCGCATGCTGTGGGTCTGGACGGCGCGATCTGCCCGCCCGGGCCGATTCCGGAAGAGGTGGCGCCGCAAGCGTTCGCGGTGTTTGCCGGCGTGATGCCGGAAGACAAGTACAAGCTCGTCAAGGCGTTCCAGCAAGGCGGGCATATCGTCGGCATGTGCGGCGACGGCGCCAACGACGCGCCCGCGCTGCGCCAGGCGCAAATCGGCATCGCGGTATCGACAGCAACCGATGTCGCCAAATCGGCGGCCGGCATGGTGTTGACCGAACCTGGTCTGGCCGGGATCGTTGCTGCGGTGAAGGAAGGCCGCATCACCTTCCAGCGCATCATGACCTATACGCTGAACTCGATCCTCAAGAAGATCGTAACAGCGCTGCTGCTCGTATTCGGTCTCATCATGACGGGACACGCGGTCCTGACCCCATTGCTGATGGTGATCCTGATGATTGCGGGCGACTTTCTCGCCATGTCGCTGACGACTGACAACGTGGACCCGTCGCCATCGCCGAATGCCTGGAAAATCGGCAACCTGACGATCGCCGGTGTCGTGATGGGCATTGCATTGCTCGCCTTCTGCACGGCGGCCCTCGCGACCGGCAAGTTCGCCCTGGGCCTCGATACGGCGGCATTGCAAACCCTCACATTTGTGACGCTTGTCTTCGGCAGTCAGGCCATGCTGTATGCGATCCGGCAGCGCCGGCGCATGTGGGGCGCACGGCCGAGTGTCTGGCTGGTCGCGTCGTCGGCGACTGATGTTCTCATTGCTTTGTTGCTTGCCATCGGCGGCATCGCGATGACGGCGTTGCCCGCCACGACGGTGATAGGTGTGCTGGCCGCCGCCGTGGTCTTTGCCGTAGTGATGAACGCAGTGAAGATTCCGGTGTTCGCTCGCCTGAGCATGACCTAGCGCGCATCGCGGGTAACTGCCGTGCCGAAGCAGGACACAACCTGGTACGCCACCGTACCGACCTCAGTGCAGGGCAGGCGCACCGTAACCCCAAGCACCTTTGCGTTTCCATTCCAAAGGTGCTCGCGACAGTCCCACGCAATGTGATCCAGCCGGATCACTCGTCAGTGCCGCCCCGCTTTAGCCAGGGAGTGGCCATCATGCCCCGCATCCGACAACCCTATCTCTTTCCGCCATGCACGTGGCGGATCGTGTCGCAGATTCATGCTCAAACCCGCATGGGAGCAAGCAATGCTAATCGATGATGTCGCTGGCGCGGTTCTTCGCGAACCGCCAATCTTCCCTCCGTCCGCTGCGTTTTCGGCGCAGGCGGCGATTTCGGGCATGGATGCCTACCGCACGCTCTGCGCCGAAGCGGAACGCGACTATGAGGGCTTCTGGGGGCGTCTGGGCCGCGACGCGCTGACGTGGAAAAAGCCGTTCTCCACGGTACTCGATGAATCGCGCGCACCGTTTTATCAGTGGTTCAAGGATGGCGAGCTCAACGCGTCGTACAACTGCCTCGATCGTCACGTCGAGGCCGGTCAGGGCACGCGCGTCGCGGTGATTTTCGAGGCCGACGACGGTACCGTGACGAACGTCACCTACCAGGATCTGCTGCAACGTGTTTGCCGCTTTGCGAATGCGCTGAAAAAGCGCGGCGTGCAAAAGGGCGACCGCGTGGTGATCTATATGCCGATGTCGGTCGAAGGCATCGTCGCGATGCAGGCCTGCGCGCGGATCGGCGCCACACATTCGGTGGTGTTCGGCGGGTTCTCGTCGAAATCGCTCAATGAGCGGCTCGTCAATGTAGGTGCGATCGCGCTGGTCACCTGCGACGAGCAGATGCGCGGCGGCAAGGCGCTACCGCTGAAAAACATTGCCGACGAAGCGCTCGCCATGGGCGGCTGCGAGGCGGTGAAGAGCGTGATCGTCTATCGGCGTACCGGCGGCAAGGTAGCCTGGCACGACGGCCGCGATGTGTGGATGCATGAGCTCATGCAGGCCGAGTCCGATCAATGCGCGCCCGCATGGGTTGGGGCCGAACATCCGCTCTTTATCCTCTACACGTCCGGCTCGACCGGCACGCCGAAGGGCGTGCAGCACTGCACCGGCGGTTTTTTGCTGTGGGCCGCGCAGACCCTGAAGTGGACCTTCGACTGGAAACCGTCGGACGTGTTCTGGTGCACCGCCGATATCGGCTGGATCACCGGACACAGCTATATCGCGTACGGTCCGCTGGCGCTTGGTGCGACCCAGGTCATGTTTGAAGGCGTACCCACCTGGCCGAACGCTGGCCGTTTCTGGCAGATGATCGAGCGCCACAAGGTGAGCCTCTTCTATACCGCGCCCACCGCAATCCGTTCGCTGATCAAGCTGGCGGAAGCCGACATCAAGGTCCACCCGGACAGCTTCGATCTGTCGAGCCTGCGCATTCTCGGCACCGTGGGCGAGCCGATCAATCCGGCGGCATGGATGTGGTACTACGAGTACGTCGGCCGTGCGCGATGCCCCGTCGTCGATACGTGGTGGCAAACCGAGACCGGCGGCCACATGATCGCGCCGATGCCGGGCGCAACGCCGCTCGTGCCCGGCTCCTGCACCTTGCCCTTGCCGGGGATCATGGCGGCCGTGGTGGATGAAACAGGGCAGGATGTGCCTGACGGGCAGGGCGGCTTGCTGGTGATCAAGCGCCCGTGGCCGTCCATGCTGCGCACCGTATGGGGCGACCCTGAACGTTTCAGGAAAGGCTATTTCCCCGACGACCTCGGCGGCAAGCTGTATCTCGCCGGCGACGGCGCTGTACGCGATAGCGAAACCGGCTACTTCACCATCACAGGACGCATTGACGACGTGCTTAACGTGTCGGGCCACCGGCTGGGCACGATGGAAATCGAATCGGCTCTGGTGGCCAATCCGCTCGTCGCCGAGGCGGCCGTGGTGGGTTGCCCGGACGAAACCACCGGCGAAATTGTCGTCGCCTTCGTGGTCCTGAAGGGGCCTCGCCCAGAAGGGACGGAAGCCGAGAGGATTGCCAACGAATTGCGCGCCTGGGTGGGCAAGGAGATTGGACCGATCGCGAAGCCGAAAGTGATCCGCTTCGGCGAGAACCTCCCGAAGACGCGCTCCGGAAAAATCATGCGCCGCTTGCTGCGTTCGCTGGCAGCGGGCGATGAGATCACCCAGGACGTCTCGACACTCGAAAATCCCGCGATTCTCGATCAGTTGGGCTAAGCGGCCACAGCACCGGCAACAGCAGCGGCATCCACAGCGGCACCGGCACGGCGCGTGGGTTGCCGCGTGCCCAGAACAGCGTACAGAAGCATTCTGCGTCAATCGACCTTGACGGTCGGGTTGGCGCCACGTCAGGAGCAGATCATGCGTACTGAAACAGTTTTACCGCGGCTTTCGAATCCTGCTCCGCTGGGGCTGGCGGGTTTTGCGTTGACCACCTGGCTGCTGAGCATGATCAACGCGGGCTGGTTTAGCGGCGACTCGATGGGGATGGTGCTGGCGTGCGCGCTAGCCTACGGCGGCACCGCTCAGGCTATCGCGGGAATCATGGAGTTGCCGCGCGGCAATACCTTTGGTGCGACCGCTTTCCTGAGCTACGGCGCGTTCTGGTGGTCGTTTGCGTTATTCGTTCTGTTTCTGCACGACAAGGTGCCGGTTGCGTTTGTCGGCTGGTATCTGTTCCTGTGGGGCGTCTTCACTTTCTATATGTGGCTGGCCACGTTTCGTTCGCCACGCGCGCTGCAATCCATTTTTCTCGCGCTGTGGATCACGTTCTTCCTGCTCGCGGCAGGTGAATGGACCGGCTCAGGCCTGCTGCACATGGCAGGCGGCTATATGGGGCTTGTCACTGCCGCGTTGGCTTTCTACCTGTCCGCGGCGGATCTGATCAACGAAGTTTATGACCGCGTCGTCTTGCCCATTGGCGAGCCGCGGAATTTCAGGCGGCACGCCGTCGTTTTGTAACACCCGGCTGCAGAAGCGCGGCGTATCGGTGAAGTGTGCGGTCCACCCGGCCGCGCGCACCGATGCAGCGTCCGCTATTTGCGGCATGCCGATTCTCAACGCCGACCACGCCAAGCAGGTGTTCGTGATCAAGCGCGGGGAAGGCGAGGGCTACGCCGGCATCGTCAATGAACTCTTCTACGCGGACAACTGCAACATGGTCTATGGCGACGCCCGGGCCGTGCTCATCAAGATGGGCGAAGCGGTCAGGGGTTCGGCTTGCCGGCCGTGGCCTAACCCGTTGAACTCATCAAAACCGAGGAACAAGCCATGACATCGAAAATGCAAGCTGCTGTTGTCGAACAGTTCGGCAAGCCGCTGGTGCTTAAAGAACTGGATATTCCCGAACCCGGTCCGGGCCAGATACTGGTCAAGACCGAAGCCTGCGGTGTCTGCCACACCGATTTGCACGCCGCGAATGGGGACTGGCCGGTCAAGCCTGCGTTGCCGTTCACGCCGGGCCATGAGGGTATTGGTATCGTCACGGCGCTGGGTTCGGGCGTCACCGCCGTGAAGGAAGGCGACCGCGTGGGGGTGCCATGGCTTTACTCCGCGTGTGGGCATTGCGAGTTTTGCCTCGCCGCACGAGAACCGGTGTGTGCCGAAGCGCAGTTTGGCGGCTACACGAAGAACGGCGGTTTCGCCGAATACATTGTTGCCGATCCGAACTACGTCGCTCACATTCCGGCCCATCTGGCGGCGCGCGAAGCGGCCCCGCTCATCTGTGCAGGGATCACTTCCTATAAAGGCATCAAGGAGACCCAGGCAAGGCCGGGTGAGTGGGTGGTGATCTCCGGCGTCGGCGGTCTCGGGCATCTGGGCATTCAGTATGCCAAGGCGATGGGCTTGCATGTGTGTGCGGTCGATATCGACGACGGTAAGCTCGCCCACGCCAAACGCCTCGGCGCGGATGCCACGGTCAATGCAAAAGACGGCGACCCCATCGCGGCGGTCATCAAAGCCACGGGGGGCGGCGCGCACGGTGTGCTGATCACGGCCCCGTCGCTGGGGGCATTCAAGCAAGGCGTCGGCATGACGCGCAAATGCGGTACCTGCGTGCTTGTCGGGTTGCCGCCGGGTGAGTTTCCGACGCCGTTGTTCGATGTCGTGGCGAACTGCATCACGATTCGCGGCTCCTTCGTCGGCAGTCGCCGCGATATGGCCGAAGCGCTCGCCTTCGCCGCAGACGGCAAGGTGAAGGCCGATTTCGAGCTTCAACCGCTGTCGGCGATCAACAGCGTGTTCCACCGTCTCGCGCATGGCGATGTGCCGTCGCGCGTGGTGCTCGAATTCGCGAAGGCTTGAGGGGTGCGCGCCAAGGGATGCTCTGTTTATACGTGGCGTGCACCACCGGATGGCAGTCGGTCTGGAGACGGTCCCGCAGCGTACAGACACGTTTCCCGGTTCAGGGGAGCATCAACGAAGTTCCGTTCCCGGATGAGGTCGTCCAGACGGTTGATGTTTGATCGCGATGCACGGCGTCGCGAGCCACTTAAAGGAATAGATATGACTGCCGCAATGTGGGGAATCGTACTAGGAATGGGCCTGATCTTCGGGACTTCGCTGTACCGCTCCAAGACCCAGCCGGTACGCGTTACCGCGACGACACCGACTCGCGCTCGAACTCGTTGAAGAGTTTGAGCAGCCTGGCCACACGTTTGGTGCCATCCGGCAAGAGGGACTGCTGGGCCTGGAGCGCGGTGACGCGATTGCGCCAGTACGGAAGCGAGAGCGGATTGCCGCGTTCGAGTAGCGGAACGACGTATTCGAGGTGTGCCAGATCTTTGGCGAATTCATGCAGTGACATTGTTTTCCTTTTGGAGGCTGGTCAATGCCTCATCTGCAAGATAGGCCGATTGAAACCGGGCGTCTGCACGTTACCGTACAAGTCCTGCATTGCCGCTCCATTACGCCAACTACTAGCGAGTTTGTACGCTGACGTACCGCTTTTCGAACCGATCGGGCGTAGCGTCGAAGCAATCTCCCCTTGGGAGGCGACGCGGCCCGCCGCGTGACGCGAAGCGGAAATGGAGCATCGAACATGTTGCGCAATATCGAGTTTTTGCAGGGGTCCACCGTCAAGGCAAGCGACGGCGATGTCGGGACCGTCACGCAACTCTACTTCGACGATGAAGCGTGGGCCGTTCGCTACCTGGTGGTCGACACGGGCAACTGGCTGAGGGACCGGCAGGTGCTGATTTCGCCGTATGCGGTGTTGCACGCCGATCCGGGTTCGACTGAGGTGCGCGTGAGGCTCACGCAGCAACAGGTGCGCGATAGCCCGAATATCGATGCGCACAAGCCGGTGTCGCGTCAGCACGAGATCGACTACCTGCGGTACTACGGTTATCCGACCTATTGGGGCGGCCCGAACGTCTGGGGGATGGGGGCGTACCCGGCCTTCGACGGACTGGATGCAACAGCGGCGCTGCCGTTGGGCGCTTATCCGTCTGTAGAACCGGATCCCGACGAGCCGCCGGCGGATACCCATTTGCGCAGCACGGAAGGCATGAAGGGCTATCACATCGAAACGATCGACGGCAGCATCGGCCACGTTTCCGGCTTCGTCTTCGACGACGAGTCGTGGGTCATCCGCTATCTGACCGTCGATACGCGCAACTGGTGGCCCGGTGGCAAGGAAGTGCTGCTGGCAACCGGGTGGATCGAACTGATCGACTGGTTCGGTTCAACCGTGTCCACGACGTTGACGCGCGATGCGATCAAACAAGGTCCCGCGTACGACGACACGATTCCGGTTACCCGCGACTACGAAACGGCACTGCACGAGTTTTACGGCAGACCGGGCTATTGGACTAAACAAAGGACGGCATTGCCGGGCGAAATCCAGGCATGACCGGGCCATGAGCGCTAGCGGCTGGGGGTATTCAGCTTTGAGAGGCCACGATCCTTCCGTGAAGGTCGCGGCCTGTTTGTCTCGCGCCTAGATGGCGCGCAGATCGGGCAACAGGCGGTCGAATTCGCGCCGCACCACGCCGTAGCATTCGCAGACACGCTTTTCCAGACCGGGCCTGTCCAGTACCTCGATATGACCATAGCTGTAGCGGATCAAGCCTGCATCCTGCAACTTCATGGCCGCCTCGGTCACGCCAGGCCGGCGTACGCCGAGCATGTTGGCGATCAGTTCCTGCGTCATCTTCAGTTCATTGGACGGCAACCGGTCGATGCTGAGGAGCAGCCAGCGGCACAACTGTTGATCGATCGAATGGTGCCGGTTGCAAACCGCGGTTTGCGCCATCTGTGTGATCAATGCCTGGGTGTACCGAAGCAACAGCCGCTGCACTGGGCCGGCACGATGAAACTCTTCCTTCAGGAGGCGGGCTTCAAGCCGATAGGCGTGCCCTGCGCTTTGCACGACCGCGCGGCTAGGGGTGGTTTCTCCGCCCATAAACAGCGCGATGCCAATGAGCCCCTCGTTGCCGACAATCGCAATCTCCGCGGAGGCGCCGTCTTCCATGACGTACAGCAGCGAGACGATGGCGGTGGTGGGGAAATACACGTGATCGAGGCGGTCGCCGGATTCGTAGACAACCTGGCCCAGCGGCATCTCGACCGGCACGAGGTGCGGTTCAATGCGTAGCCACTCTGCATCAGGTAAGACGGATAGCAGGTGATTCTGTTTCGGGTGTTGAAGGTTCGACATCAAATGTCCGCGCGTGGTGTGAAATCTGTGAGTGCCATAAAGGCGGCGCAGCGGGCTTCAGCATCTCACAGTTGCGCGGAACTGTCTGTACGGTGCCGTGCATGTGCCGCGTTGCCCGTTATCCGTTATCCCGATCTGCCGTCAACAACCGCAACTGCTCCAGCAGCCTGACCGCCGGACTCGGCAAAATGCCGCGCCGCCGGCGAAATGCCGTCAACGTCCGCCTGCCGACCAGGCCGGCAATCGGCAAGGTGTCGAACACACCCGCGGCACTTTCGGTGTCGTACATCGGCGCGGCCATCCAGCTCAGGAAGCCCGCACGCGTCACCAGGCTCTTCAGCACCGTGATCGAACGGGTCTCCACGGCAATCTCAGGCATGCCCAGGCCCTGTTCGGCGAACACCCGTTCCAGATGCTCGAAGGGCCCTGTGCCGCGTGGCGGCAAACACCATGGCAGGCCCAGCGTATCCGCGAGGCATAGATTCGCCTTGTTACGCAGCGGATGATCGAGCGCGGCGACCACATAACTCAGGTCTTCCCAGCAGCAGTCGGCGATGGCAGTGATTTCGTCCGTGTCGGGCACCGCCATGCTGAGCGCGAGGTCGATCTCCTGCTTGAGCAGGCTGTCCGCCAGGCGGTCCCACACGCCCTCGATAATCTGCACGCGCAGGTTCGGCCAGCGCGCCAGCACGCCGCTCACCGCCAGCGGCAGAACGAGCGTCGCGATACTCGCCACCGCGCCCACCCGGATCGTGCCCTTGGCGAGGCCGCGCATTGCGTCGATTTCTTCGCGGGCGTTGTCGGCTTCGCGCAGCAGCAGGGTAGCGTGCGGCAGCAGCGTTTCGCCAATCGCCGTAAGCTGCATGCCTTTGGAGTGACGCTCGAACAGCGGTGCGCCGAGTTGGGCTTCGAGCCGCTTGATCGAACGGCTGAGCGCCGGCTGGGTCACATGAAGCAGTTCCGCCGCCCGGCCGAGGCTGCCGCTCTCGACGATGGTCGTGAACGCATGAAGTTGTTGCAGATTGAAAGTCATGCGCAAAAGTAATGCCTTTTCTCAAAAAAGGCAATTTTCAATCAAGGGGCGGCTTTCGATAATGCGCCATCAAGATAGGAGACACGAGCATGACCAGCAGCGCGCCCCGTTCCTCAGACGTTTCGGGCACTCCGACCCCTTCCTGCACCACCCCGGCCGCGCCGTTCACCGTGCGTCACGCGGTCATCGACCTGATGCGCCGCTTCGGCATGACCTCGGTCTTCGCCAATCCCGGCTCGACCGAACTGCCGCTGTTCCGCGATTTCCCCGCTGATTTCCGCTATGTGCTGGGCCTGCAGGAGGCCGTCGTGGTCGGCATGGCCGACGGTTATGCCCAGGCCACCGGCAATGCCGCGTTCGTGAACCTGCATTCGGCGGCTGGCCTCGGTAACGCAATGGGCAACATCTTCACGGCTTTCCGTAACCGCACGCCGCTCGTGATCACGGCCGGCCAGCAGGCCCGCTCGATTCTGCCGTTCGATCCGTTCCTCGCCTCCACGCAGGCGACCGAGTTACCGAAGCCCTATGTCAAATGGAGCATCGAACCGGCGCGCGCCGAGGATGTGCCGCTGGCGATTGCGCGGGCCTACCACGTGGCGATGCAGGAGCCGCGCGGCCCGGTGCTGGTGTCGATTCCGGTCGACGATTGGGATCGCCCGGCCGAGCCGGTGCCGGCACGCGTGGTCAGCACCGTGACGCGGCCCGAGCCACAGGTACTCGAGCAGATCGGCGCCGCGCTCGATGCGAGCGAGCGTCCTGCGCTCGTGGTCGGCGGTGCGGTGGATCGCGCCGGCGCCTGGGACGCCGTCGTGCGTCTCGCCGAACGGCACAACGCTCGCGTCTACGTGGCGCCCATGTCGGGACGCTGCGGCTTTCCTGAAGACCACCGGCTGTTCGCCGGTTTCCTGCCGGCGATGCGCGAGAAGATCGTCGACCAGCTCGCGGGACACGACCTGATCTTCGTGGTGGGCGCCCCGGCTTTTACGTATCACGTGGAAGGCGCCGGTCCGCATGTGCCGCAAGGCGCGGCACTGTGCCAACTGATCGACGATCCGGGCGTGGCCGCGTGGACGCCGGTCGGGATCGCTGCGGTGGGCAATATCCGGCTTGGCGTGACCGATCTGCTGGAGCGTCCTGCGCCCCGCTCGCGGCCGTTGCCCGAGCCGCGTGCGCCACGGCCGCGCGCCGAGCCGTCGCCGCGCATGTCGGTGGCCTTCGCGCTGCAAACGCTGGCGGAGGTGCGCGACGCAGCCGATATCGTGGTCGAAGAAGCACCGAGTTCGCGTCCGGCGCTGCAGGCCTACCTGCCCATCACGCGCAGCGGCACGTTCTATACGATGGACAGCGGCGGCCTCGGCTACGGCATGCCTGCCGCGGTCGGGGTGGCGCTGGCGAAGCCGGGCACGCGGGTGATCGCCGTGATCGGCGACGGCTCCAGCATGTATTCGATTCAGGCGCTGTATAGCGCGGTGCAACTCGATGTGCCGATTACCTTCGTGATCCTGAATAACTCGCGTTATGCCGCGTTGCAGGAGTTCGCGCCGGAGTTCGGTTTTGCCGACACCGACCCGGTGCAAGGCACCGATCTGCCCGGCCTCGATTTCGTCTCGCTGGCTGCGGGGATGGGCTGCCAGGGCGAGCGCGTGAGCGACGCGAACCGCCTGCACGAGGTATTGCGCGCGGCATTGCGCTCGCCGAAGCCGAGGCTGGTCGAAGTCGTGGTGGCCTGATCGCCAATAAGAATGGCAGCCCTGCGGTGGTGTCGCTGCCGGCAGGAGACAACGTTCCAACGGAGACAAAACGATGCAGTCCATTTCGATGTTGATCGACGGCGAAGCGGTTCAGGCCAGTAACGGCGCGACCTTCGAACGCCGCAATCCCCTTGATGGCGAGGTCGCCACGCGAGCCCCGGCGGCGACCGTGGCCGATGCCGTCGCGGCCGTCGATGCGGCGGCTGCCGCCTTTCCCGCCTGGGCGGCAATGGGGCCGGGCGCGCGGCGCGCGCTGCTGATGAAAGCCGCGCATGCGCTCGAAGCGCGCGGTGAAGACTTTGCCGCCGCAATGGCCGCGGAAACCGGCGCATCCGGCATGTGGGCGGGCTTTAACGTGCATCTGGCGGCCGGCGGTTTGCTCGAAGCCGCCGCGCTGACGACCCAGGTCGGCGGCGAACTGATTCCCTCCGATGTGCCGGGCAGCCTCGCCATGGGCGTGCGTCAGGCGGCGGGCGTCGTGCTCGGCATTGCGCCCTGGAATGCGCCGGTGATCCTGGCCGTGCGCGCCATCGCCTTGCCGCTGGCGTGCGGCAACACTGTGGTGCTCAAAGGCTCCGAGATCTGTCCGGCCACGCATGGGCTGATCGTCGAGGTGCTGCAGGAAGCGGGCTTGCCGAAGGGCGTGGTGAACTTCGTGACCAATGCCCCTGCCGATGCGGGTGCCGTAGTCGAGGCGATGATCGCGCATCCGAAGGTGCGGCGCGTCAACTTCACGGGCTCGACGCACGTCGGCAAGATCATTGCCGCGACGTGTGCGCGTTATCTGAAACCAGCCGTGCTCGAACTGGGCGGCAAGGCGCCGTTGATCGTGCTCGACGACGCGGATCTCGACGCGGCAGTCAACGCCGCGGCCTTCGGCGCATTCGCCAACTCGGGGCAGATCTGCATGTCGACCGAACGGATTATCGTCGACCGGCGCGTGGCCGATACCTTCGTGGCACAACTGGCCGCCAAATCGCGTGGCCTGCCGCTGGGCGATCCGCGCAAGGGGCCGGTCGTGCTGGGTTCGGTCGTGGATATGAGCACGGTCGAACGCTGCAACGCGCTGATCGACGACGCGCTGGCCAAAGGCGCCACGCTGGTGTGCGGCGGCAAGGCGGACAGCACGCTGATGCCCGCGACGCTGCTCGATCACGTCACGCCTGCGATGCGCATTTATGCCGAGGAATCGTTTGGGCCGGTGAAGGCCATCGTGCGGGTAGACGGCGAGGAAGAGGCGCTGGCCTGCGCAAACGACAACGAATACGGTTTGTCGTCCGCAGTGTTTAGCCGCGATGTGGCGCGGGCGATGAATCTCGCGCGACGCATCGAATCCGGCATTTGCCATGTCAACGGTCCTACTGTGCACGACGAAGCCCAGATGCCGTTTGGCGGAGTGAAGGGTAGTGGCCTCGGACGTTTTGGCGGTCAGGCGGGGATTGCGGAATTCACCGATCTGCGCTGGATCACGGTACAGACGACGCCACGTCACTATCCGTTCTGAGCGTAGCGGCCGGCATTGCGCCGGGCAGGTGCGGTGCCGGTTCCATATGGAGTACCAGGTAGTAGAAAACGCGAATCGAAGAACGCGCAAATACAAAACACAGGAGACAGTTCGATGACCCGTTATTCCCTGCCGGCCGCGGTTGCCGGCGCACCGCCTGGCGACTATAGCGCGCGCCCGGCGAGCGAGCCCGCGCAGACCGCGGTGGATATTGGCAGCGTGCTCGACGATGGACCCTATACCGTGGTTCAGAAGGTGGTGGTGTTCCTCGCGGCGCTTTCGATTATCGTCGACGGCTTCGACAGCCAACTGATCGGCTTTGCGATTCCGGTGCTGATCAAGGAGTGGGGCATCGCCCGCACGGCGTTCGCGCCGGTGGTGGCCGCCGGCCTGACCGGCATGGGGATAGGCAGCGCCTGCGCCGGGCTGTTCGCGGATCGCTTCGGGCGGCGTTGGGCGGTGATCGGCAGCGTGCTGCTGTTCGGCGCGGCCACATGCGCGATCAGCTTCGCGCCGAACATCCTGACGATCGCGGTGCTGCGCCTGATCGCGGGGTTCGGCATCGGCGGAGCGCTGCCCAGTTCCACCACCTTGACGGCGGAGTTCACGCCGTCGCGGCGCCGTACGCTGGCGATCACGGCGACGATCGTGTGCGTGCCGCTCGGCGGCATGGTGGCCGGCGTGTTCGCTCACGTGATCCTGCCGGCGTACGGCTGGCGCGGCCTATTTCTGACCGGCGGGATCCTGCCATTGGTGCTTGGCGTCCTGTTGCTGTTCACGTTGCCGGAGTCGCCGCGTTTCCTCGCACGTCGACCGCAGCGCTGGGCGGAATTGAGCCGCTTGCTCGCGCGCATGTCGCGCCACGTCGCAACGGATGCGGTGTTTACCGATAAGCGCGAGCAGGCCGCCGAACAGCATACTGGCTTCACGGCGCTGTTCCGCCAAGGCCGCGCGGCCGACACGGTGGCGATCTGGTGTGCGTTCTTCATGTGTCTGCTGGCGGTGTATAGCGCATTCAGCTGGCTGCCGACCATGCTGACCACGCAAGGTTTGTCCGTCTCCGTGGCGGGGTCGGGGCTGACCGCGTACAACCTCGGTGGCGTGGTGGGCGCACTGGTTTGTGCGGTGGCGATTGCCCGCTCGGGATCGCGCTGGCCGCTCCTGATCTGCAGTGCCGGCGGCGCGCTGAGCGCATGGTTTCTGCTCGGCGTGGACGTATCGCAGCACACCGGCTGGTTGATCTTCGGGCTGGGCGTGCATGGCCTGTTCGTGAACGCGGTGCAATCGACGATGTATGCCTTGTGCGCCTACGTTTATCCGACCGGCGTGCGGGCAACCGGTACTGCTTCGGCGCTGGCGTTTGGACGCATCGGTGCGATTCTGAGCGCCTTCGCGGGAGCCATGGTGATCACCACCGGCGGCGCTTCGTCGTACCTCACGATGCTGGGTGCAGCGATGCTGGTCGTGATGATCGCGCTGATGGTGGTCAAGCGGCATATCCCTAAGCCCGGCGTTTGAGGGGGGCGAGTGTCGTAGTAGTACGGAACGGCGTCGGCGAAGCGCAGCGAAAGTGGACACCGCTGCGCTGTGTCGACGCTGGGTAGGGGCAGCACGGATGGAGTGATGTTCAAGCCAGATGGTTCGCCGAATGGTCTGGAGAATCACGTCATTACTTAGTATGACTATATAAAATATGCCGATAGAACGGATACGGATGGTTCTTCTCCGAAGCAACGGGGACGACTATGCGCGCCATTCTGAAGACCTGACCACGGAGAAGCGGAGACAATGAAATATCGGATCGCATTGGGCAGCGCCTTGCTGGGCGTCAGCGCCACGTCGTTTGCACAGAGTAGCGTGACCCTGTACGGGATTCTCGACACCGGCGTGGAATACGTCACGCATGCCAATGCGGCAGGCGACAGTGTCGTGCGGATGCCGGGCGTGACCGGCGAATTGCCGTCGCGCTGGGGGCTGCGCGGCAAAGAGGATCTGGGGGCCGGCTGGTCGGCGATCTTCACGCTGGAGAGCGGCTTTAACGTGAAGAACGGCGCGCTGAACCAGGGCGGCCGCCTGTTCGGACGCCAGGCGTGGGTTGGGCTGATGGGTCCATACGGCAGCCTGACGTTCGGCCGCCAGTACACGATGACCTATTGGGCCTTGAGCGACTCCGACCTGCTCGGGCCGGACATCTACGGCGGTACCGGCTCATTCGACCAATACCTGCCGAGCGCTCGCAGCGACAACACGGTGGTCTACAAAGGCACATTCTCGGGCATCACGTTCGGCGCGACCTATTCGTTTGGCCGCGATTCGACCGGTACCGGCAATTCGGCGGGACAGGGGACCTGCGCGGGGCCGGTGCCGGGCAGCTCGCAAACCTGCCGTGAATGGTCGACGATGCTGCGCTATGACATGAACGGCTACGGGGTAGCGGCCGCGTACGACGAACAACGCGGTGGCCCAGGCGCGGCGGCGGACTTTTATGACGGCACCACGCCGTTCGCACTGACCAATTCGGGCGACAAGGACGTGCGCATGCAGTTGAACGGCTACGGCCATATCGGCCCGGTGAAGATTGGCGGGGGTTGGCTGGGACGGCATGTCGAAACGGTGTCGCCGGACATTCCCGATGTCCGTTCGAATCTGTTCTACGTGAGCGCTGCCTATAACCTGAATCCGGCGCTGGTTCTGGACGGCGGCGTGTACCGGATGCTCAATCGCCAGGACGACACGCGCGGTACGATCGCCGTGGTGCGCACGACGTATCTGCTGTCGAAAAGCTCAGCGGTGTATCTGCAAGGCGGGTATCTGTTTAACAGCGCGCACGCGGCCTATACCATCAGCCAGGGTGGTGGTGGAACCACGCCGGGGTTTGGGATGGGGCAGCTTGGTGTGATGGCGGGGGTACGGCATGCGTTTTGAAATGGGTCACGCGGGGTATCCCGCGTGACCGGCGATGCCGTGCTACCTCAAATTCCACCGATGCACAGATACTTGATCACGACATAGTCGTCGATACCGTAGTGCGAGCCTTCGCGACCGAGGCCGGACTGCTTGACGCCGCCGAAGGGGGCGACCTCGTTGGAGATGAGTCCGGTGTTGATGCCGACCATGCCGTACTCGAGCGCTTCGGCGACGCGCCACACACGGCCGATATCGCGGCTATAGAAGTAGGACGCGAGGCCGAATTCCGTATCGTTGGCGAGGGCGATGACTTCCTCGTCCGACGAGAAGCGGAACAGCGGCGCGAGCGGGCCGAAGGTTTCGTCGCGCGCCACTTTCATTGCGGGGGTGACGTCGGCGAGGACGGTGGGTTCGAAGAAGCCGTGGCCGAGCGCGTGACGCTTTCCGCCGGTGACGATGCGCGCGCCTTTGGCGAGTGCGTCTTCGATATGCGACTCGACCTTGAGGACTGCGGCTTCATTGATGAGGGGGCCCTGGCTGACACCGTCATCTGTACCGCGACCGACCTTCAACTGTTCGACGGCGTCGCGCAGTTTGGCGGCGAAGGCGTCGTAGACCTTGTCATGCACGTAGAAGCGGTTGGTGCAGACGCAGGTTTGCCCGCTATTGCGATACTTGGAGGCGATAGCACCGGCAACGGCCGCATCGAGATCGGCGTCTTCGAAGACGATGAAGGGGGCATTGCCGCCGAGTTCGAGCGAGACTTTCTTGACCGTGGGTGCACATTGCGCCATCAACAGACGGCCTACGGTGGTCGAGCCTGTGAACGACAGCTTGCGCACGATCGGATTGGCGGTCATTTCAGCGCCGATGGCTTTTGGGTCGCCGGTGACGACGCTGAAGATGCCGGCGGGCACGCCGGCGCGTTCGGCCAGCACGGCGAGTGCGAGGGCGGAGAGCGGTGTGGCTTCGGCGGGTTTGACGATGATGGGGCAACCGGCGGCGAGAGCGGGGCCGACTTTGCGGGTGATCATCGCGGCGGGGAAATTCCACGGGGTGATGGCTGCGCAGACGCCGATGGGTTCTTTGGTGACGACGATGCGTTTATCGGCTGCGGGCGTGGGGATGGTGTCGCCGTAGACGCGTTTGGCCTCTTCGGCAAACCATTCGAGGAAGGACGCGGCGTAGAGGATTTCGCCTTTGGCTTCGGCTAGGGGTTTGCCTTGTTCGGTGGTGAGGATGAGGGCGAGGTCGTCGGCGTTTTCGAGCATCAGGTCGTGCCAGGCACGGAGGATGGTCGAGCGTTGTTTGGCGGTTTTGGTTCGCCATGCTGGCCAGGCTTTGTTGGCTGCTTCGATCGCGCGGCGGGTTTCGGATGTGCCCATTCGGGGGATTCTGGCTAGCTGTTCGCCGGTGGCGGGGTTTCGGACTTCTATGGTTGTTTCGTCGTCCGACGGGGTCCATTCGCCTGCGATGTAGGCCTTTGTTTTTAATAGCGTGGGGTCATTCAGTTTTATCTGCGATGCTGAGGTGGACGCTGCTTTTTCCATTTTCTGTTTTCCGTTTAGTTAGTGAGGTTTTTGCCTGCGGAGCCTTGTATTTGGCTGTGGTCTTAGGGTGTTGGCCTTTCCTTGCATTCTTAGTGGTCTATTAGCTTCGCCCCTGTGCGGGGCGGCACTTACTTTCTTTGCCGCCGCAAAGAAAGTAAGCAAAGAAAGCGGGCTGCCACCGCTAGCCCGTAGTGAGCCATCCCGGTCTGCCGCCGGGAACGGCCCAAGACGAGACGTGCCCTTGCGCCACCCACGTTAGTGACAAGGCCGTCATCCGTTCCAGCGTTGCGCTGCGCGCCCCGCCGTCGGGCATAACGCCTTCTGCGGAGGCTGGCTTGGCACCGCCGCCGCGATACTCGCAAGCAACTCGCCTTCCCATGCAGACCCGACCGCGACGCACGTAGTGCGGAGTGGGGTGGATGAGTGCTGTGTCACGAGTGGTGGAAATGCGAGGGCGGGTCTCGTGTTGGGCCGTTTCCGGAGGTAGACCTAGATGGCTCACTAAACGCTGGCGGTGTGAGCCCGCTTTCTTTGCTTACTTTCTTTGCGGCGGCAAAGAAAGTAAGTGCCGCCCCGCACAGGGGCGAACCTAATAGACCACTAAGAAAGCAAGGAAAGGCCAACACCGCAGGAACACAGCCAAAGCACCGCACAGGCAAACCAAATGAACTAAACCCCACCGGCAGCGCCAAAGAAGCCACCAAAGAGCCGCCAGCAGGGCAAAAAAAACTAAGCTACGACGCCAACAGTCTCCTTAAGCACATCTTCAAGAATGGCAACAGCCTCGTCGAAGACATCCTCTTGAATAGTGAGCGGAAAAAGAAACCGAACAACGTTCGAATAAACCCCACAGACGAGCAACAACAACCCGCGCTCAAGCGCACGAGCCTGCACCCGCTTGGTAAATTCGGCATCCGGCTCATGCGTCCCAGCCTTGCAGAATTCAACCGCCACCATGCCCCCCGGCCCGCGCACATCAGCAATCTGCCCAACCTCACCCTGCAAGGCAACCAGCTTCGCCTTAATCCGATCGCCAAACAAAACCGCCCGCTCGCAGAGCTTCTCCTCATCGATGATGTCCAGCACAGCATGCGCAGACGCCACAGCAAGCGGATTGCCCGCATACGTTCCACCCAACCCGCCAGGCGCCGCCGCATCCATAATCTCCGCACGCCCCACCACGCCCGACAACGGCATGCCCCCCGCCAGGCTCTTGGCAATCGTCATCAAATCCGGCACCACGTCGTAGTGATGCATCGCAAACAACTTGCCGGTACGCGCAAATCCTGTCTGCACTTCATCCGCAATCAGCAAAATGCCATGCTCGTTGCACAGCTTGCGCAACGCCCGCACAAACTCCGCCGGCGCCGGATAAAAACCACCCTCACCCTGTACCGGTTCAAAGATGATCGCCGCAACACGCTTCGGATCGATGTCCGCCTTGAACAGAAACTCAATCGCCTTCAACGAATCCGCCGTCGTCACACCATGCAGCGGATTCGGGAACGGTGCATGGAACACGTCCGCCGGGAACGGTCCAAAGCCAATCTTGTACGGCGCCACCTTGCCCGTCAGCGCCATCCCCATCATCGTGCGGCCATGGAAACCACCCGTGAACGCAATCACGCCCGGTCGGCCCGTCGCCGCGCGCGCAATCTTGATCGCGTTTTCCACCGCTTCAGCACCCGTCGTGAAGAACGCCGTCTTCTTCAGATGGTCGCCCGGCGCGCGCGCATTGATCTTCTCCGCCAGCGAAACATACGACTCGTACGGCACGATCTGATACGCGGTATGCGTGAACTGATCCAGTTGCGCGCGGATCGCCTCGACAATCTTCGGATGGCGGTGGCCCGTGTTGCACACCGCAATCCCCGCCGCAAAATCAATGAAGCGCCGCCCCTCGACGTCCCACAACTCAGCGTTCTCGGCGCGCGCAGCATAGAAATCGCACATCACCCCAACCCCACGCGGCGTGGCGGCATCCTTGCGGCTCTTCAGTTCAGCATTCTTCACAGTCATCTCCTTCACTCCCGGTTTGGCAGAAGCCGTCCACACGGCGCGGCACATGCAACGACTATAATGAGATTTGGCTCCGACGTTCAGAGCCATTTAAATAAAAATGTAGGAGCCAATTATGCGTGCAAGCGTTTTGTCAGACTGGCTGGCGCAGCGTCTCGACCGCGGCAACGGTCAGCCGATCTACCGGCAACTGCATCGCTTGCTGCAGCAGGCCATCCTGTCGCGCGAGCTGCCCGCCGGCAGCAAGGTGCCGTCCTCGCGCCTGCTCGCCAATGAACTCGGCATCGCCCGCAACACCGTGACTCAGGTCTACGAGCAGCTCGCGCTCGAGGGTTACGTCACCTCCACCACCGGTCGCGGCACCTTCGTGGCCGATAGCGCGCCGGACGAAATCGTCGGCGCGCCCGATGCCGCCGCGCCGGCCGCCGCCCCGCAGCCGCTCTCGGCGCGGCGCGCGCTGTCCACCCGAGGTACGCGGCTGATCGCCGGGGCAGGGGTGTCGAAGCGTCAGTGGGGAGCGTTCATGCCCGGTGTGCCGGATGTCTCGAAGTTTCCGGCGCGCGTCTGGAGCCGCCTGCAGGCCAAGTACTGGCGCCGCTTGCGCCCCGATCTGCTGACCTATGCGCCGGGCGGCGGTCTGTCGTTGCTGCGGCACACCCTGGCCGACTATCTGCGCACCTCGCGCTCGGTGCGCTGCACGCCCGAGCAGATCATCATCACCACCGGCATTCACCAGTCGGTCGATCTGGCCGTGCGTCTCCTGTCCGATCCCGGTGACGTCATCTGGACCGAGGATCCCTGTTATTGGGGCGTGCGCAGCGTGCTGCACGTCTCGGGGCTGCAATCGCGTCCCATCGCCGTCGACGCCGAAGGGATCAACCCCTCCGCCGAGGATCTCGCCCAGCCGCCCAAGCTGATGCTGGTCACGCCCTCGCATCAGTATCCGCTCGGCATGGTGATGAGTCTCGCGCGCCGCCGCATGTTGCTCGAATACGCGCGCCAGCATCAATGCTGGATCATCGAGGACGACTACGACAGCGAGTTTCGCTACGGCAGCCGGCCGCTGGCATCGCTGCAGGGGCTGGATACGGCGGGGCAGGTGATCTATGTGGGCAGCTTCGGCAAGACGCTGTTCCCCGGTTTGCGGATCGGTTATCTCGTGGTGCCCGAGGCGCTCGCCGAAAGTTTCGCTACGGCCAGTGCCGAGCTGTATCGCGAGGGGCAACTGCTGCAGCAGGCCGTGCTCGCGGAGTTCATCGCCGAAGGGCATTTCACGTCGCACATTCGCAAGATGCGCACGCTCTACGGTCAACGCCGCCAGACCGTGCTCGATGCCGCCGCGCGCCGCTATGGCGATGCGTTGCCGGCAGTGGGCGGCGATGCGGGTCTGCATCTGGTGATGCAATTGCCCGAAGGTGCCGACGATCGCGCGGTGGCAGCGGCGGCGCTCGAGCGCAATATCGTGGTGCGGGCGTTGTCGGGGTATTACGCGCAGCCGCAGCGTGCGCCTTCGGGTCTGTTGATCGGCTATGCCTGCGTGCCCGATGAGGAGATCGCGCCGGCCTTCAATACGCTCGCCGACGCGATCGATGCCACGCTGCTGCAGTTCGCCTGAGGCCGCGCGTTTCATGCATGAAGATCCAGCCGATCGGCACCGCGAAAATCGAACTCAGATCACTTTTTCGCGCAGCCAGGCAGAGGCCAGGTCGATGGCCGTGACCACCACAATCACCATGATCAGCACCGCCGCGGTGGACGCGTAGTCGAACGAGCGGATCGCCTCATAGAGCACCACGCCGATTCCGCCCGCGCCGACCATGCCCACCACCATCGCCGAGCGCACGTTCGATTCGAAGCGGTACAGCGCATACGAGATCCACAACGGCAGCACTTGCGGCAACACCGCATAGACGATCTCGTCGAGACCGGTCGCACCGGTGGCGCGCACACCCTCGGCGGGCCGCGGGTCGATCGCTTCGACGGCTTCCGCGAACAGCTTGGCCAGCACGCCGGTGGTGTG
The DNA here is from genome assembly GCF_050434965.1 of Paraburkholderia sp. GAS38. Taxonomy (NCBI): domain Bacteria; kingdom Pseudomonadati; phylum Pseudomonadota; class Betaproteobacteria; order Burkholderiales; family Burkholderiaceae; genus Paraburkholderia; species Paraburkholderia sp. GAS38. The sequence continues at coordinate 526,048 of NZ_JBNDJO010000003.1, forward strand.
TACCCACAACGCCAGCACGCCCGCGAACGGGCCGAGCCCGACCGCGACGATGAACAGCATCGCGAAGACCATTTCGTTGATCGCGCGGCAGGCGTCCATCAGGCGGCGCACCGGCTGCACGACCCATTGCGGCGCCATATTGCGCGCGCACATCAGGCCGCACGGCACGGCGCACACCAGCGACAGCACCGTGCCCCACACCGCCACCGACAACGTCACGTACATTTCGTGCGCATAGGTGCGCCACTCGGTGAAGTCCGGCGGGAAGAAGTCCTTGGCGAACTGGCCCATGTTGCCGGCGTCCGACCACAGATCGAGTGGCCGCATATCCGCGCCGTGCCAGCCGACGCCCAGCACGGCAATCACGACGATCCAGCCGAGCAGCGACGTCCAGCTTCGCTTGCCCGCAACGGCCGCCGCCGGTGCGCCGCTCGCGGCGGCGGGGCGGGCGCCGGTCAGGTCGGCGGCGCTCATTGCTTCGAGGTCGCGGCGTTCAGCGCGCTCAGCTTCGCATCGAGCGCGGCGATCTGGGTCTTGCGATCGTCGTCCGAGAGATGCGTGTCGGACTGGATCTTCTGCTTCTGCTGGAACAGGGAGATCTGGCGGACCGGCAGCAACTGCGCATCGGACGACGCCACGAAGCCGCTATAGCCGGTAATCGCCGCCATCACGGCTTTCTCGTGCGGATCGGTCTTGCCGTAGTTCAGGAAGAACGTGCGCACCTTGTCCTTGGTGGCCTGCGGCAGATCCTTGCGCCACACCAGCGGGTCCGAATCGATCAGCGGCGAGGTCCACAGCACGCGCACCTGGGCGAACTTGTCCGGATGATCTTTCTTCAGCGTGTCGAGCATCTCGGTGTTGTTGGTCGCAATGTCGATCTTGTTGTTCACCACGGCCAGCAGATTCGCTTCATGGCTCGACGGCAACACCGCCTTGAACGACGTGTTCACCGGCGTATTGTGCCTGGCGAACAGGTAGTAACCGGGAACCAGCGTACCCGAGGTGGAGTTCGGATCGCCGAAGCCGAGCGTGACATCCTTCGTATTCTTGAATACATCGTCGAGCGTCTTGAAGCGGCTGTTCACATTGGTGATCAGCACCGACTTGTAGCCGGTGTCGCCGTTCGCGTACGTGATCTTGGCGAACACTTCGCCGTTGGCGCGGTCCACGGCTTCCATCGCCGAGGCATTGCCGAAGTAGCCCACCTGCACCTTGTTAAAGCGCATGCCTTCGATGATGCCGGCGTAGTCCGTGGCGAAAAAGGCTTTGACGTGCAGGCCGGTTTGCTTGCTCATGTCGTCGACCAGCGGTTGCCAGCGCTGCGAGAGCACGGCGGACGAATCGGTCGAGATGATGCCGAGGTTGAAGTCTTCGGCGTGAGCGGCGACGCAGGCGAGCGCAGCCGCGCCGGCGATCAGTGAGCGCAGGAATGTCATCGGGTTAAATCCAGTTAACTAAAGAGGGCTGTCAGAAGATAAAAGGGCGACGCTGTGTATCAGGCAGTGTGCGCAGGATCCAGTGCAAACGCATAGCGCTGCGGTCTGGTTGCATCCGCATCCATATTCATATCCGCAGGAGATTGCGCCACGCTGCTCCCGGTTTCGTCGAGCAGTTCGCGTGCGTCGTCGCCGTAGAGCTTCTGCAGGAGCTCGGGCGTGAGCGCGGCGGACGGTCCGTCGTAGACGATCTTGCCGCGACGCAGGGCGACGGTGCGCGGGCAGTACTGCACGGCAATGTCCACCTGGTGCAGCGAGACCAGCACGGTCAGGCCATGGTCGCGATTCAGGTTGCGCAGCATCTCCATGACGCGTCGCGACGACTCGGGATCGAGCGAGGCAATCGGTTCATCAGCCAGCACAATGCGAGCGTGCTGCACCAGTGCACGGGCCAGCGCCGCGCGTTGCTGCTGGCCGCCGGAGAGCGTTGCCGCGCGTTCGCGCGCATGTTCCGCAATGCCGACTTCGCCGAGCGCGGCCAGCGACAACTCGCGTTCGCTGCGCGGAAAGCGTCCGGTGATGCGCCGCCAGAACGGCAGCCGCGCCAGCGCGCCGATCAGCACGTTGGTCTCGACGGAGAGCCGGTTGACCAGATTGAACTGCTGGAACACGAAGCCGATATCGCGGCGAATCCGCCGCACTTCGCGCACGAGGCGGCCGTTCTGCTGGATCGGCCGGCCGAGAATCGCGATCTGCGACGGCTGCGGATCGGAGACGGTGAAGCCTGCGATATGCCGCAGCAGGGTCGATTTACCCGAGCCCGAGGCGCCGATCAGCGCCACCATCTCGCCGGACGCGACGCGCAGGTCGATCTCGTCGAGTGCCTTGCGGCCGTTGGTGAACGTCTTGCTCAGCCGTTCGATACGAATTGCTTCCATGCTTGTCCCGTTGATGCATCCGGCCAGTGCCGGAACGTGTGGCACATTCTAGGAAGGCTCTGTGACGGTTGAGTGAACCTATCTCAACGTCTAGACGACTATATCTTTCCAGACGGCTTCACGAGGAATGCGTGCCGGAACGCAAAGCCTTGAACGGGCCGCGATATGTCAGCCAGATGACACAAACTGCGGAGGGTGCACGCCGTCATCTAATATGTGCCGCGACAGGCTATATTGCTGAAATAGTGCGTGTGCCGTCCCCAATAACCTTGCCCATCTCATTCGGCGTCCCATGCAGGCTCTCAGCTTTCTACCCGACAGCTTTGCGGAATACGAGGATTTGAAGGCGATTCTCGACGCCGGCAGTGCCAACTTCGACATTCGCACGCTGTGCGAGGCGCGGGTGCACGGCCGGACCTTTCCGGTGCTGACCGCGAGCATCGGTTCGAGCGATCCGCTGGCGCCGGCCATTGGTTTCTTCGGCGGCATTCATGGGCTCGAACGTATCGGCACGCAACTTGTGCTCGACTACATGCGCTCGCTGCTGTCGAGGCTCGAATGGGACGAGCTGCTGGTGCGGCAGTTGCAATCGATTCGTCTGATTTTTATGCCCATCTGCAACCCGGGCGGCATGTGGGCGGCGACGCGCGCCAATCCGAACGGCGTCGACCTGATGCGCAATGCCCCGCAGGACGCCGACGAACGCGTGCCGCTGCTGGCGGGCGGCCAGCGCCTCGGCGCCTGGCTGCCCTGGTATCGCGGACGGCGCGGCGCACCCATGGAGGTGGAGGCCGCGGCGCTGCTGAAGCTGGTCGAAACCGAACTGGCCTCGCGGCCGCTCAGCTTCGCGCTCGATTGCCACTCGGGTTACGGCTGGGCCGACAGCATCTGGTTTCCGTATGCGCGCACTCGCAAGCTGATGCCGCATCTGCCCGAGATGTACATGCTCAAGACCATGTTCGAGCGCGCTCATCCGCATCACGGCTATGCGTTCGAACCGCAGAGCCATCAATATCTGCTGCACGGCGATCTATGGGATTGCGCGTACGATCGCGCGCCGGCGGAAAACGTGTTTTTGCCGATGACGCTCGAGCTCGGCTCGTGGCTGTGGATCAAGAAGAATCCGCGCCAACTGTTTTCGCGCCAGGGCATGTTCAATCCCGTGAAAGCGCATCGCACGGCGCGTGTCTTGCGACGCCATGCCAACCTGCTCGACTTCCTGACACGCGCCGCGTTTGCCTCGCAGCGCTGGTTGCCGCAAGGCAGCGGCCGCCAGCAACTGCTGCATCACGCGATTCAACATTGGTATCGGACGGCCGGTGTATGAGTACGTGGATCCTGTTGCGTGGACTGACGCGCGAGACGCGGCACTGGGGCCGGTTTCCGGCTATCCTGCATGACGCCGTCAAGACCGACAGCTTGTTGCAGCTCGATCTGCCGGGCAACGGCGCGCTCGTCGAGCAACGCGCGCCCGCTGAAGTGGCGGCGATGGTCGGCTTCGTGCGGCTCGCGGTAGCGCAAAGCAGCGTGCCCGGTCCATACCGCGTGTTGGCGATGTCGCTGGGCGGGATGGTGGCGACGGCGTGGGCGCAACAATACCCTGACGAGATCGAGCGGCTGGTGCTGATCAATACCAGCATGCGGCCGTTCAGCAGCATGACCGAGCGCCTGCGTCCGCAGGCATGGCCGGGACTGCTGCGAGTGGCGTTCGACTGGCGAAGCGCACGCGAAGCCGAAACTGGCATTCACCGGTTGACCTGCAATAATCCGGCAGGACTCGCGGACGATCTCGCGGCGTGGAGTGCGATTCGCGAGAGCGCGCCGGTGAGCCGGCCCAACGCGCTGCGTCAGTTATGGGCAGCGGCGCGTTTTAACGCCGGTGTTGAGGTGCCGCGCTGTGCGACCTTGATTCTGTCGTCCGCCGCCGACCAGCTGGTGAACCCGGTCTGTTCGGCGCGGCTCGCGGCGGCGTGGGGCGCGGCGCATCTGCAGCATCCGTGGGCCGGACATGATTTGCCGCACGACGACCCGGTGTGGACGAGCGAGGCGGTTGGCGCGTGGCTGCCGCAAGCAGCGGATACGACCGGGACACTGTTTTGACACTAAGGAGATGACTGCATGTATTCACGTTTTGCCTCGCGCCGCTCGCTGGCGCGTGTTGTCACCGGCGCGTCGCTTGCGCTTGCCTGCAGCGCCGCCTGGGTTAGCAGCGCGTTCGCGCAAAGCGCTGTGCCCGCTGCACTCACACCCAGCGACGCAACCCACGTCATTGCCACGCTCAAGGCGAGCGGCACGCAGATCTACCTCTGCAAGCGCGACGCCAACAACAAGCTGTCATGGGCTTTCAAGGCGCCAAGCGCCGAACTGTACGACGCTTCGGGAGAGCTGATCGTCACACATAGCGCGGGCCCCTCGTGGGCCGCCGCGGACGGCAGCAAGATCACCGGCGAGGTCCTGCAGCAGGCGCCGAGTGCCGATCAACCCGGCAGCATCCCGCTTCTGCTGCTGCGGGCAACCAACGCCGCCGGCCCCGGCTTGCTCTCGCCGGTGCGCTACGTGCAACGGCTCGACACGCACGGCGGCGTTGCGCCCACCGGTCCTTGCACGCAGGAAGGGCAAGAAGGCCGCAGCCCTTATATCGCCCGCTACGTGTTCCTCGGCTGAGGCCGATCAGCGAGCGCAATGCTGCGCTGATCGGAGGTCCAGTTGAAAGTCGATGTGCGGATGCACATTGACTTTCAACTATCGGGCGCATAATTCTCTTCTAAACGATGCAGTCGATTGCCGCCCGTTGTGGAGGAGATCATGCAAGCGAAGAACGAAGAATCCGTTGCGCACCTGCTGAACGACGTCGTCGAATTCGCTCGTGGACGATTGCCGGAACCGGCATTCGCTGTCGTCGAACCTTTCCTGCGCCATTACTACGACTTCGTCGACGCCGACGATCTGCAAAGCCGCGCGATCGCCGACCTGTATGGCGCCGCGCTGGCGCATTGGCAAACGGCCCAGCGTTTCGTGCCCGGCAGCGAACGGCTGCGCGTCTATAACCCGATCCTCGAGCAGCACGGCTGGCATTCGGACCACACGGTTATCGAAATCGTCAACGACGACATGCCGTTCCTGGTCGATTCGGTGTCGATGGCGGTCAACCGCCTGGGGCTCGCGCTGCATTCGGTCGTGCATCCGGTGTTTCGCATCTGGCGTGGCGCCGACGGCAGTATTGTGCGTGTCGGGCAGGGCGCCGAAGACGCGGCTGACACGCAATCGCAACTGGCCTCGTTCATCCACTTCGAAGTCGACCGTTGCGGCGACGCCGCCAAGCTCGATGGGCTGCGCGACGATATCGCCAAAGTATTAGGCGACGTGCGCGCGGCGGTGGAGGACTGGCCGAAGATCGTCGAGATTGCGCGCACCACGATCAAGGACATGAAGGGGCGCGAAACCGGTGCGGAAGGCGCTGAGGCGCGGGCCTTCCTCGAATGGATGGTGGACAACCACTTCACCTTCCTCGGCCAGCGCGACTATGAACTGGTTTCGCATGACGTCGGCTTCGGCTTGCGTGCGCTGCCGGAATCGGGTCTCGGCATTCTGCGCGACACGCTGCGGCCCGTGGGCGCCGCCGACGTCACACCGTTGCCGGCCGCCGCCGCGCAGATCATCACCGGCGCCTCGCCGATCTTCCTCACCAAAGCGAACACGCGCGCTACCGTGCATCGCCCCGGTTATCTCGACTACGTGGGCATCAAGTTGACGGGCGCGGATGGCAAGACCATCGGCGAGCGGCGTTTTATCGGCCTGTATACGTCGACGGCGTATCTCGTGTCGGCGGCGGAGATTCCAATCGTGCGCCGCAAGTGCGCCAACATCGTGCGGCGTGCCGGCTTCCTGCCGAAAGGGCATCTGGCGAAATCGCTGGTGACGGTGCTCGAAACCTATCCGCGCGACGAACTGTTCCAGGCCGAAGAGGACCAGCTTTACGACATCGCGCTTGGCGTGCTGCGTCTCCAGGAACATCAGCGCACGCGCCTGTTCGTGCGGCGCGATCGCTTCGACCGCTTCGTGTCGTGTCTGGTGTTCGTGCCGCGCGACAAGTACAACACCGACTTGCGGCGGCGCATCGCCAATCTGCTGACCGAAGCGTTCAACGGCGCGAGTGTCGAGTTCACGCCCTTGCTCTCGGAGTCGACGCTCGCACGGATTCACTTCGTCGTGCACGCCGAACCGGGCGCGATGCCGGATGTGGACACCCGCGAACTCGAAGCGCGGCTCGTGCAGGTGACGCGCCGCTGGCAGGACGATCTCGCCGATGCGTTGCTCGACGCGTTCGGCGAGGAGCAGGGTAACCGGCTGCTGCAGCACTACGCCGATTCGTTCCCAGCCGGCTACCGCGACGACTATCCGGCCCGCACGGCCGTGCGCGATATCGAGCTGATCGAGCGCTTGCAGAGCAACGAGCGGATTGCGATGAACCTGTACCGGCCCATCGAATCCGGCCCGCGCGCGTTTCGCTTCAAGGTCTACCGCGCGGGGCATCCGATCGCCCTGTCGCGCAGCCTGCCGATGCTCGAACATCTCGGCGTGCGCGTCGATGAAGAGCGGCCGTACCTGATCGAAGCGCTCGACGCGACCCCGGCATGGATCCACGATTTCGGCCTTGAACTCGCGGACGACGCCGAATTCGATATCGAGCGCGTGAAGAATCTCTTCGAAGACGCCTTCGAGCAGGTCTGGACCGGCGAGATCGAAAGCGACGACTTCAATCGCCTCGTGCTGCGTGCCCAGCTTGCGGCGCGCGAGGTGACGATCTTGCGCGCCTATGCGAAGTACCTGCGGCAAGTCGGCTCCACGTTTAGCGATGCCTATATCGAGCGTGCGTTGACCGGCAATCCCACGATTGCCCGCAAGCTCGTCGAACTGTTCGTGGCGCGCTTCGATCCGCGGGTGGACGACAGCCGCGAAGCGCGCGTGGAACTGCTGCTCAAATGGATCGACACCGCGCTCGACCAGGTGCCGAATCTCGACGAGGACCGCATCCTGCGGCAGTTTCTCGGCGTCATCAAGGCCACCGAGCGCACCAACTACTACCGGCTCGATCAGGAGGGGCATCCGAAGCCGTACCTCTCGTTCAAGTTCAATCCGGCGCGCGTGCCGGGCCTGCCTGAGCCCAAGCCGATGTTCGAGATCTGGGTGTACTCGCCGCGTGTCGAAGGCGTGCATCTGCGCGGCGGGCGCGCGGCGCGTGGCGGCCTGCGCTGGTCGGATCGGCGCGAGGACTTCCGCACGGAAGTGCTCGGCCTGATGAAAGCGCAGATGGTGAAAAACGTGGTGATCGTGCCGGTCGGCTCGAAGGGCGGCTTCGTGGTGAAGAACCCGCCGCCGCCCAGCGACCGCGAAGCGTGGCTGCGCGAAGGCATTGCCTGCTATCAGACCTTCCTGCGCGGCCTGCTCGATCTGACCGACAATCTGGTCGGCAACGAGATCGTGCCTCCGCCCGATGTGGTACGGCACGACCCCGACGATCCCTATCTGGTGGTGGCGGCGGACAAGGGCACGGCGACGTTTTCCGACTACGCCAACGCCATTTCGCAGGAGTACGGCTTCTGGCTCGACGACGCGTTTGCTTCGGGCGGCTCGGTCGGCTACGACCACAAGAAAATGGCCATCACCGCGCGCGGCGCATGGGAGTCGGTGAAGCGGCATTTCCGCGAGATGGGTGTCGACACCCAGACCACGGATTTCAGCGTGGTCGGCGTCGGCGACATGTCGGGCGACGTGTTCGGCAACGGCATGCTGCTGTCGCCGCATATCAAGCTGGTGGCCGCATTCGATCACCGGCATGTCTTCCTCGATCCGCAACCCGATCCCGCCGCCAGTCTGGCGGAGCGTGGGCGCATCTTTATCCTCGAACGCTCCAGTTGGGCCGACTACGATCCCGCCTTGATCTCGGCCGGCGGCGGCGTGTTTCCGCGTACGGCGAAAACGATTCCCGTGTCGTCCGCGATGCAGGCCGTGCTCGGCATCAATGCCGCTGCACTCGCGCCGAACGAACTGATTCGCGCGATCTTGCAGGCACCGGTGGATCTGCTCTACAACGGCGGCATCGGCACCTACGTCAAGGCGAGCCGCGAAACGCACGCGCAGGTCGGCGACCGTACCAACGACGCGGTACGCGTGAACGGCGCGGATCTGCGCTGCAAGGTGGTGGCGGAGGGCGGCAACCTGGGACTCACGCACCTGGGACGCATCGAATTCGCGTTACGCGGTGGGCGCATCAATACCGATGCGATCGACAACTCAGCCGGCGTCGATTGTTCGGATCACGAAGTGAACATCAAGATTCTGCTCGGCCTCGTGGTGGCGGACGGCGAGATGACCGAGAAGCAGCGCAATGCCTTGCTCGCCGATATGACCGATGAAGTCGGCCTGCTGGTGCTGCAGGACAACTACTATCAGACCCAGGCGCTGTCGATTGCGGGGCGCTACAGCGTCGAACTGTTCGATGCGGAAACGCGCTTCATGCGCTGGCTCGAACGGGCCGGGCGTCTGAACCGCGTGATCGAGTTCCTGCCGACAGACGAGGAAATCGCCGAGCGCCAGGCTGCGAAGCAAGGGCTGACCTCGCCGGAGCGCGCGGTGCTGCTCGCCTACAGCAAGATGTGGCTCTACGATGCGCTGGTCGCATCCGACATGCCGGAAGACCCCCTGGTCAGCAGCATGTTGATCGACTATTTTCCGAAGCCGCTGCGGCAGCGCTTTCGCGAGCCGATGCATCGTCATCCGCTGCGGCGCGAGATCCTCGCCACCTATCTGACGAACGCGCTGGTCAACCGGGTGGGCTGCGAATTCATCCACCGGCTGATGGAGGAGACTGACGCCCAGCCGGGCGAGATCGTGCGGGCCTGCATCATGGCTCGCGATGTGTTCGATCTCGACGAGGTGTGGCACAGCATCGACGCGCTCGATAACCGCGTAGCCGACGACGTGCAGGCGCGCATGTTCGTCGAGGTGGCGCGGCTCGTCGAGCGTGCGGCGCTGTGGTTCCTGCGGCAACTGCAAACGGGTGCCGTCAGCGACGTGACGGATCTGCTGACGCGTTGCCGCGATGCGGCCCAGCGGCTCGCGTCGCAATGGCCGTCGCTGTTGCCCGCCGCGGACCTGGAGGCGCTCTCGGAACGCCAGCGGGTCCTCGTGGATGCAGGCGTGGATAGCGAACTGGCGGTGCGCGTGGCGAGCGGCGAAATCTCCGCGGCGGTGCTCGATATTGCCGAGGTGGCGGCCAAGTGCGGCAAGGATCTCGAACGGGTGGCGGGGGTGTATTTCGCGCTCGGCACGCAGCTCAACTACGGCTGGATCGGCGAGCGTGCGAATGCGCTGCCCACGCCGACGCATTGGGACACGCTGGCGCGCGCCGCCGCGCTTGCCGAGCTGGCGCGCCTGAAGCGCGCCTTGACGACGAGCGCGCTGATGGGTGCGGAGGAAGCATCGACGCCGGAGGAGCTGGTCGAAACATGGCGTGAACAACGGGCGGCGCCGCTCGAACGTTATGCGCGCCTGCTGGCCGATCTGCGCGCCTCGGGCGGTGCGAGCCTGTCCGTGCTGCTGGTGATCGTGCGTGAAATGGCGTTGCTGGAGCGGGCTTGAAGTCGAGTGCGCAGGTGACGGCTTCGAACCCGTCGTGACGGGCCGTCGTGGTGCCGGTTGGACGGATGGGCCCCGGATTGCCCATAATGCTGACTATAGCCTTGCAAGGTCAACCCGAACTTCAACCCGAACCGGCAACCGCGCCCTGACTCATCCATGACCGATCACGTTGCTTTGAATTCTGCTGCTTCACATCCCGCTGTGCCGCGGCTCACAAGTCTTTCGCACGGCGGCGGCTGCGGCTGCAAGATTGCGCCCGGCGTCCTCTCCGACCTGCTCAAGCGCAGCGTGCCGCTGCCGGTCTTTCCCGACTTGCTGGTCGGCACGGAAACCGCCGACGATGCAGCCGTCTACCGTCTGAACGACGAGCAGGCGATTATCGCCACCACCGATTTCTTCATGCCGATCGTCGACGATCCGTACGACTTCGGCCGCATTGCCGCAACCAACGCACTCTCCGACGTCTACGCGATGGGCGGCAAGCCGATCCTTGCGCTGGCCCTGGTCGGCATGCCGATCAACGTGCTGCCGCACGACGTGATCGCGGCGATACTGCGCGGCGGCGAAGACGTGTGCAAGGAGGCGGGCATCCCGGTTGCGGGCGGTCATTCGATCGATTCCGTCGAGCCGATCTACGGTCTTGCCGCGCTGGGCGTGGTTCATCCGCAGCGGATCAAGCGGAACGCAGACGCTCGGGCCGGCGATGTGCTGGTGCTCGGCAAGCCGCTCGGCGTGGGTGTGCTGTCGGCGGCGCTGAAAAAGAACCAGCTCGACGACGCGGGCTACGCGGCGATGATTGCCAACACAACCAAACTCAATCGTCCGGGTACGGATCTCGCCGCCTTGCCGGGCGTGCATGCGTTGACCGACGTCACGGGCTTTGGCCTGCTCGGGCACACGCTGGAACTCGCGCGCGGCGCGGGCCTGAGCGCCCATCTTCGTTACGCGGATCTCCCCTGGCTCGCCGGCGTGGAAACCTTCGCGGCTGCCGGCGTAATCACCGGAGCGTCAGGCCGCAACTGGGCTTCGTACGCAGAGAGCATTAGCCTGGACGCCGGATTGCCTGCCATTGCCCAGGCGCTGCTGACCGATCCGCAAACCTCGGGAGGGCTGCTCGTGTCCTGTGCGCCGGATAGCGTCGACGACGTGCTGGCGATTTTCCGCGCGGACGGCTTCGATCGTGCGGTGGTGATCGGCGAAATGCGTGACGGTGCGCCGCGTGTCGAGGTTGCGTAAATGACGGAGATGAAAGAAGAATCGCCGAAGGCCATCTTTTACGCGCTCGCCGCCAACCTCGGGATTGCGGTGTTCAAGTTCGCCGCGGCGACCTTTACGCAGTCCGGCTCGATGTTCGCGGAGGCGATTCACTCCACCGCCGACTGCGGCAACCAGCTTCTGCTGCTATTCGGCCTGCGTGAGGCCAGGAAACCGCCTAGCCCGCTGCATCCGATGGGCGCGGGCCGCGAGATCAACTTCTATTCGCTGCTGGTGGCGCTGCTGCTGTTCTTCGTCGGCGGGGCGTTCTCGGTGTACGAAGGCATACACCGCCTGTTTGCGCGCGAGCCGCTCTCGCATGCGTACGTGGCGCTGGCCGTGCTGGGTGTCTCTGTGGTGCTCGAGACGTTGTCGCTCATGGGGGCCGTCAGGGAGATTCGCAAGACGCATCCCGACAAGTCCATGTGGCGCTGGTTTCGCGAAACGCGCGAATCGGATCTGCTGGTGGTGGCGGGCGAAGACATTGCGGCGCTTGCCGGCCTCGCCATCGCTTTCGTCGCAGTGCTGCTGACGATGATCACCGGCAACCCGATGTTCGATGCGCTCGGTTCGATCGGCGTCGGCCTGCTGCTGATGGTGATTGCGTGGCTGGTGGCGCGTGAAGTGAAGTCGATGATCGTCGGCGAATCGGCCGGCCCGGACGTGCGGCGCGCTATCGAAGCGCATTTGCTGGCGCGTGCCGAGATCCGCAGCATCATCAATATGATCACGCTGCAGTGGGGCCGCGATGTGGTGGTCGCGGTGCAGGCGGAGATGATCGATTATCCCAGCGGCCGCGCGATGGTCGACGCCATCAACATCGTGGAAGCCGATTTGCAGGCGACCTTTCCGCAGGTCCGCTGGGTGTTCTTCGAACCGGACGTGCCGCGCGATCAACGCGGCGGAGCGTCATATACCTGAATGACGATGCCGGGCCCCGCATCGACACGGGGCCTCTTGCATTGCGCGCGGTGCCGCGCTTATTTGAAGCCCGTCACCGCGTGCGGCACGTACAGTTCTTCGAGCTGCTTCACTTCGTCTGCGCTCAGCTTGAGCGACAGCGCCGCCACGGCATCGTCGAGATGCTGCGCTTTGGTTGCCCCGACAATCGGCGCGCTGATCACGCTCTTTTGCAGCACCCACGCCAGCGCAACCTGCGCGCGCGGCACGCCGCGGCTGGCCGCAATCTGACCCACCCGTTCGACGATCTGGCGGTCCGCGTCTTCGGTCTGCGCATACAGCGTGCGGCCGAATTCGTCGGTTTCCGAGCGTGCGCTGCTGGTGTTCCAGTCGCGTGTGAGACGGCCGCGCGCAAGCGGGCTCCACGGAATCACGCCGATGCCTTCGCTTTCGCACAGCGGCAGCATCTCGCGTTCTTCTTCGCGGTACAGCAGGTTCACGTAGTTCTGCATCGTTACGAAGCGGGTCCAGCCGTGCTGCTCGGCCACATGCAGCGCCTTCGAAAACTGCCACGCATACATGGACGACGCGCCGATATAACGTGCCTTGCCCGCTTTCACGACGTCGTGCAGCGCTTCCATGGTCTCTTCGATCGGCGTGGCATAGTCCCAGCGGTGGATCTGATACAGGTCGACGTAGTCGGTGCCGAGACGCTTCAGGCTCGCATCGATTTCCGCCATGATCGCCTTGCGCGACAGGCCCATGCCATTAGGACCCGCGTGCATGCGGCCATGCACCTTGGTTGCAAGCACGATCTCGTCACGCTTGGCCAGATCTTTCAGCGCGCGGCCCACGATCTCTTCACTGGTGCCGTCGGAATAGACATTGGCCGTATCGAAGAAGTTGATGCCGTGATCGAGCGCCTGCTTGATGAACGGGCGCGAGTCGCTCTCGCTGAGCGTCCACGGATGGTTGCCGCGATCGGACGCGCCGTAGCTCATGCAACCCAGACAAAGTCGAGAGACATCGAGGCCGGTGCGGCCCAGTTTCACATAGTCCATGCTCATGCTCCTGTGAGTAATGCCGATTGCGCAAGCGGAAGGCTCTTCGTTGATCGAACGTGCTTTCGCGTCGCTGATCAGCCAATGCGCATACCGTGTTGAAGCATATTCGATATTGGCGCAGACTTCACGGGCCGAGACATGGACGCCGCTGCGCTTGACCCCGTTTGACCTCGCTTGACCCCCGTTCGACCCTTCAGCGAGTCCGTCTCAGGCAGTAGCGCCCTCCCAATCCGCATGACAGAAAAAAGGAAGGACACCGATGCTGACTCGTATTCTCGCGGCAAGCGCTGCGTTGACTTTCGCGGCGTGTGCGGCTGTTTCGACAGTCCCGGCGCGCGCCGATGACGACGCCGCCACGCAAAGCGCCGACGCTTCGCACGGACGCCCCGTCAAGGTGATGATCATTTCGATGTTCGGCCCCGAAGGGCAGGTCTGGCTCGATCATCTCGGCCCCTGGCAGGAGATCCCGGTTGACGGCCTCTCGCCCGATTATCCTTCGGTCCACTGCAACAAGCAGGACGTGTGCGTGATGACCACCGGCATGGGGCACGCGAATGCCGCTGCGTCGATCATGGCGCTGACTTTCTCGCAGCGCTTCGATCTGCGGCATACGTATTTCATGGTGGCCGGTATTGCCGGTATCGATCCGCAGCGCGGCACTGTGGGGTCTGCGGCATGGGCGAAGTATCTGGTCGACTTCGGCATTCAGTGGGAAATCGACGCGCGCGAAATTCCCGCTAACTGGAACACGGGCTATCTCGGCATCAATACGCAGAACCCGACACAGAAGCCCTCGCTCGACTATCGCACCGAAGTGTTCCAGCTCAATTCGCAGCTTGCCGACGCGGCGTTTGCGTTGTCGCGCAACGTTACGTTGACGGACAACGCCCAGGCGCAAGCGGCGCGTGCCCGCTATGGCTATGCGCCGGCGGATTTGCCGCCCACGGTCATCCAGTGCGATACGCTCGCGGGCGACACGTGGTGGTCGGGCACATTGCTCGGCGAACGGGCACGCGACTGGACCAGGATACTGACCGACGGCAAAGGCGTGTACTGCACGACGCAGCAGGAAGACAACGCTACTTATGAAGCGCTCAAGCGCGCGGCGAGCGCGCATCGGGTGGACCTGAACCGCGTGGCCGTGCTGCGCGCCGGATCGGATTTCGACCGGCCGTATGCGGGCCAGACGAGCGCCGATAATCTGTTGAACTATGCAGCGCAGGGCGGCTTCACGATTGCGATTGCCAATCTGTTTCTCGCCGGCAACCCGCTGGTCCAGCAGATTGTGACGCACTGGAGCCAGTGGCGTGAGGGCGTGCCTCAGCAATAAGACGCACAGAAACGTGCGCGCGCAACGATCCGCGATCGCCGCGCGCGCCGCGTCGTGCAGTGCGGGGTGGGGTGGCTCAGGCGACCCACTCCGTCATCACCGGCGTATCCAGCACCGGCGACGATTCGCGCTGCTCGAAGGTGCGCTTCGTGCAAGGCGTGTCGAGACTGCAGCGGCCGCTCAGCAACGGGCAGCGGTCGAATAACTCCGCAATCCAGTCGACGAACACGCGCACCTTCGGCGACAGATGGCGGCTGTGCGGATAGACCGCCGAAATCGGCATGGGCAGCGGCTTGAGTTCGGGCAGCACTTCGACCAGTTGGCCCGACTCCAGATGCGGCAGCACCATGAAGAGGGCCGGCTGGATCAGGCCGAAACCCTCCAGACCGCAGGTGACATAGGCGTCCGCGTCGTTGACCGACACCGTGCCCTTCATTTTCACCTCGACTTCCTTGCCGTCCACCTTGAAGGCCCAGTCGATCACCCGCCCCGTGCGGCTCGAAAAATAATTCACCGCGCAGTGGGTCTCCAGATCGTCGAGCGTGTGGGGCATGCCGTACTTCTGCAGATATTCGGGCGCCGCGCACGTGACGCCTTCGAAAATGCCGATGCGGCGCGCCACCAGCGACGAATCCTGCAGCGCGCCGACCCGCACCACGCAATCCACGCCCTCTTGCAGCAGATCGACCGGGCGGTCGGTCAGACCGAGCTGCAGGTCGATATCCGGGTAGCGCGTGTGGAATTCACACAGGGAAGGGATCACCAGCAGGCGACCGATCGAGCCCGGCATGTCGATGCGCAGCTTGCCGTGCGGCTTCTTGTTGCCGCTCTGGAAGCTGGCTTCGGTCTCCTCGACGTCCGCCAGAATGCGCACGCAGCGCTCGTAGTAGGCGGCGCCGTCCGGCGTGAGCGACAGGCGGCGCGTCGTGCGATGCATGAGGCGCGTGCCGAGAAACGATTCGAGGTTCTGGATGATGGTGGTGACCGAGGCGCGCGGCAGATCGAGCGTTTCCGCGGCACGGGTGAAGCTGTTGGTGTCGACGACACGGGTGAACACCTGCATGGCCTGAAGACGGTCCATGGCTAACCTCCAAAAGGGGCCGGCGGCCCGCAACGCCAGTCGAATAGGCAGGATTAGCCCGGTTTGGCCGGGGTGCGAATTCGATTGTTTGGGCATGCCGAATTGTGTTGCCGGATTATAGGCATTTATTTAGGAGTCTGCCGAACCCACAATTCACACCATTCCAGTTCTATGCGTATTGCGCTGTTCGATATGAATGCATTCAAACCGCCGTACTCCTCCTTTGTGCCGCCTGACGTTGCGCAGGTGGCCGATGCACCGTCGGCGCGCACGGCACTCGATGTGACCGACGTGACGATCGAGGGGCACGCGCAGGACATCACGTTGCGTTTGTATCGTCCGGGCGGCAAAAGTGCGCTGCCTGTGCTGCTTTATTTTCACGGCGGCGGCTTCGTGCGCGGCTCGCTGGGCGAGGCCGACTTCGCCGCGCGCTATTTCGCAGAACACTTACCGGCGCTGGTCGTCTCGGTGGGCTACTCGCTCGCGCCACAGTTTCCGTTTCCCGCCGCGCCCGAAGATGCGCACCGCGCGGCGCTGTGGGTGCAGACCCGCGCCCGGGCGTTCGGCGGCAACACCAAACATATTGGCGTCGCGGGGCACGACGCGGGCGGCCAGCTCGCCAATTGCCTCGCCTTTATCGCGCGCGACCGCGGCGATGTGCGGATCGGCGCGCAGGCGCTGTTCGGCCCGATGCTGGACCCCAGCCTGACGCGCCTTGGCGACGAACAGCGGCTCGGCTCCGACATCACCGCCAAGGAGTGCGCGGCCTGCTATCGCGCGTATCTGCCGCAAGCCTCGCAGCGCATGCATCCGTATGCCGCGCCGCTCGAATCGGCGCGTCTGGCGGGTTTGCCCGCCACGCTGATTGCGACCGCGCAAAACGACGTGTTGCACGTCGAGGCCGAGAAATATGCCAGCAACCTGATCGATGCGGGTGTGCTGACCCAGGTGGTCCGTTATCCGAGCGTCTCGCACGCCGCGCTGGCCGACCATCCGGCCGCGTTGCAGGAAGCGGTGCGCTTCTTTCAGTGGCGCTTCGACGCGCGCGCCCACCGATAAACCGATTTCAATCCAACTAACTAACAACGACGGGAGCCGTACATGTCTATTTTTTCTACCAAGCGCCATCGTCTGGCGCTAGCCGTTCTGACTGTTGTCGTGATTGCCGGGCTCGGCACGTTCGGCGCGATTCGCGTCGATGCGAGCTCGCCCGCGCAGGCCACGCCGACCATCGTGCCGGAAGTGGACGTGGCGGCCGTGATCGAAAAAACCATCACTGACTGGCAATCCTATTCGGGGCGCCTCGAGGCGGTCGAGAAGGTCGAGGTGCGCCCGCAGGTGTCGGGCACGATCGTGTCGGTGAATTTCAAGGACGGCGCGCTCGTGAAGAAGGGCGACACGCTGTTCGTGATCGATCCGCGCCCGTACCAGGCCGAAGTGGATCGCGCCGCGGCGCAACTGGCTGCTGCGCAGGCGCAAGCCGGTTATACGCAGAGCGATTGGGAGCGTGCGCAACGCCTGATCGGCGATAACGCCATCGCCAGGCGCGACTACGACGAGAAGCAGAACGCCGCGCGCGGCGCGAGCGCCAACGTCAAGGCCGCGCAGGCCGCGCTCGAAACCGCGCAGATCAACCTGGGCTACACCAAGGTGGTCGCGCCGGTGTCGGGCCGCGTCTCGCGCGCCGAAATCACCGTGGGCAACGTGGTTTCCGCGGGTGCCGGTGCGCCGGCGCTGACGTCGCTGGTGTCGGTTTCGCCGATCTACGCCTCGTTCGATGCCGATGAGCAGACCTACCTGCAATACATCGGCCGCGAGAAGGACGGCACCAAGGTGCCGGTCCAGCTCGGGCTTGCCGATGAGTCGGGTTATTCGCGCACCGGTGTGATCGATTCGGTCGACAACCAGCTCGATACCTCGTCCGGCACGATCCGCGTGCGCGCGCGCTTCGACAATCAGGACGGCACACTGATTCCGGGTCTGTACGCCCGCGTCAAGGTGAGCGGCAGCGCGCCGCATCCGGCGCTGCTGATCGACGATGCCGCGGTGGGCACCGATCAGGACAAGAAGTTCGTGTTCGTGGTCGACAAGAGCGATCAGGTGGTCTACCGCGAGGTGTCCCTCGGGGCGATGCAGGGCAGTCTGCGCGTCGTCAAGTCGGGCCTGCAGAGCGGCGACCGGATCGTCGTCAACGGGACGCAGCGTGTGCGTCCCGGCGAGACGGTGCGTGCCCACGCCGTGCCGATGAGCGGCGACGACGATGCGGACAGCGCCTCGGTCGCACAGACGCAGGGACATGCGAAAACGCAGAAGAGCTCGTGAGCCGCGTGCTTAACGGTTGCTTCCTGCGCGCCGCTTCCCAGCGCTTTAATTTTCAGAGCCTCTCATGAACATATCCAAATTCTTCATCGACCGGCCGATCTTTGCGGGCGTGCTATCAGTCCTGATCCTGCTGGCGGGCATCATTTCGCTCTTCAGGCTGCCGATCTCCGAGTACCCCGAAGTCGTGCCGCCCTCGGTGGTGGTGCACGCGCAGTATCCGGGCGCAAACCCGAAGGTGATCGCCGAAACGGTGGCTTCGCCGCTCGAAGAGCAGATCAACGGCGTGGAAAACATGCTGTATATGCAGTCGCAGGCCAATAGCGACGGCAACCTCACGCTGACGGTGACGTTCAAGCTCGGCACCAATCCGGACCTCGCGACGCAGCTGGTGCAGAACCGCGTCAACCAGGCGCTGCCGCGCCTGCCGGACGACGTGCAGCGTCTCGGCGTGACGACCATCAAGAGCTCGCCGACGCTGACGATGGTGGTCCACCTGATCTCGCCGAACAACCAGTACGACATGACGTATCTGCGCAACTACGCGCTGCTCAACGTCAAGGACCGGCTGGAGCGTATCCAGGGCGTGGGCGAAGTGCAGTTGTGGGGCTCGGGCGACTACGCGATGCGTATCTGGCTCGATCCGCAGAAAGTCGCGCAGCGCGGCCTGACGGCCACTGACGTGGTCAACGCCATCCGCGAGCAGAACATTCAGGTGGCAGCCGGTCAGATTGGTTCGTCGCCGTCGTTGCCGGGCACGCAGTTGCAGTTGTCCGTGAATGCGCGTGGCCGTTTGCAGACCACCGGCGAATTCGGCGACATCGTCGTCAAGACCGCGCCGGATGGTGCGGTGACGTATCTGCGCGACATTGCCCGTATCGAACTGGCCGCGTCGGAATACGGCCTGCGTTCGCTGCTGGACAACAAGTCGGCGGTGGCGCTCGCAATCAACCAGGCGCCGGGCGCGAACTCGCTGCAGATCTCGGATCAGGTGCGTGCGGCAATGAAGGACCTGAAGGAAGACATGCCCGCAGGCGTGGACTACCAGATCGTCTATGACCCGACGCAGTTCGTGCGCTCCAGTATCGAGGCCGTGATTCACACGCTGCTCGAAGCGATTGCGCTGGTCGTGATCGTGGTGATCGTGTTCCTGCAGACGTGGCGTGCGTCGATCATTCCGTTGATCGCGGTGCCGGTGTCGATTGTCGGGACGTTCTCGCTGCTGCTGGCGTTCGGCTTCTCGATCAACGCGTTGTCGCTGTTCGGCATGGTGCTCGCCATCGGGATTGTGGTGGACGATGCGATCGTGGTGGTGGAGAACGTCGAACGCAATATCGAAGCGGGGCTGAGTGCGCGCGATGCGACGTACAAGGCCATGCAGGAAGTGAGCGGGCCGATTATCGCCATCGCGCTGACGCTGGTGGCCGTGTTCGTGCCGCTCGCGTTCATGACGGGTCTCACGGGTCAGTTCTACAAGCAGTTCGCGGTGACCATCGCGATCTCGACGGTGATCTCGGCGTTCAACTCGCTGACGCTCTCGCCGGCGCTGTCCGCGATGCTGCTGCGCGGCCATGGCGCCAAGGAAGACTGGCTGACGCGGGGGATGAACGTCGTGTTCGGCCGCTTCTTCAAGGGCTTCAACAAGGTGTTTCATCGCGGCTCGACTGCGTATGGCAAGGGCGTGCAGGGCGTATTGCGCCGTAAGGGCGGCATGCTGGCGGTCTACGCCATCCTGCTCGGCGCGACGGTGCTGATCACGCGTATCGTGCCGGGCGGCTTCGTGCCGGCGCAGGACAAGGAATACCTGATCGCCTTCGCGCAGTTGCCTAACGGCGCCTCGCTCGACCGCACCGAAAAGGTGATCCGCGATATGAGCGCGATTGCGCTGAAGCAGCCGGGTGTCGAAAGCGCGGTGGAGTTTCCGGGCTTGTCGGTGAATGGCTTCACCAATAGCTCGAGCGCGGGCATCGTGTTCGTCACGCTCAAGCCGTTCAAGGATCGCGGCAGCAAGGCGCTCTCCGCCGGTGCGATTGCGGGCGCGCTGAACCAGCAGTATGGCGCGATCAAGGATTCGTTCGTGGCCGTGTTCCCGCCGCCGCCGGTGTTGGGTCTCGGTACGCTGGGCGGCTTCAAGATGCAGCTGGAGGATCACGGTGCGCTTGGCTACGCGGAGCTGAACAAGGCGACGGAAGCGTTCATCAAGAAGGCTGCCACGACGCCTGAACTGGGGCCGACCTTCTCCAGCTATCAGATCAACGTGCCGCAACTGAATGTGGATCTGGACCGCGTCAAGGCCAAGCAATTGGGCGTGCCGGTGACGGACGTGTTCGACACGATGCAGATCTATCTGGGCTCGCTGTATGTGAACGACTTCAACCGCTTTGGCCGGGTGTATCAGGTGCGGGTGCAGGCCGACGCGCCGTTCCGTCAACGTGCCGACGACATCGGGCAACTGAAGACGCGCAATGCCGCGGGCGAAATGGTGCCGCTGTCTTCGCTGGTGACGGTGACGCCGACCTTCGGTCCGGAAATGGTGGTGCGCTACAACGGCTACACCGCGGCCGACATCAACGGTGGACCGGCGCCCGGTTATTCGTCGGGCCAGGCGCAGGCCGCGGCGGAGCGCGTGGCGGCGGAAACCTTGCCGCGTGGCGTGAAGCTCGAATGGACCGACCTGACGTATCAGCAGATCATCGCCGGCAATGCGGGCATGTGGGTGTTCCCGATCAGCGTGCTGCTGGTGTTCCTGGTGCTGGCTGCGCTGTATGAAAGCCTGACGCTGCCGCTCGCGGTGATCCTGATCGTGCCGATGAGCTTGCTGTCTGCGCTGACCGGGGTCTGGCTCACGCACGGCGATAACAACATCTTCACGCAGATCGGCTTGATGGTGCTGGTGGGGCTGGCCTCGAAGAACGCGATTCTGATCGTCGAGTTCGCTCGCGAACTCGAACACGACGGACATACGCCGCTGTCGGCGGCGATCGAAGCGAGCCGCATGCGGTTGCGCCCGATCCTGATGACGTCGATCGCTTTCATCATGGGCGTGGTGCCGCTGGTGCTGTCGAGCGGGGCGGGTTCGGAGATGCGTCATGCGATGGGTATCGCGGTGTTCTTCGGCATGCTGGGTGTGACGCTGTTCGGCCTGATGCTGACCCCTGTGTTCTATGTGGTGCTGCGTACGCTTGCCGGCGGCAAGATTCACGTCGCGCAAAAAGACTCGCCGCACTACGCGTTGCCGGTCACGGACGCTTGAGGAGAAAAACAATGAAACGGTTTGAATCATTACCAGGGTGGGGCCGGGCGGCAGCCAGTGGTTTGCTGGTAGCGCTGCTTGCAGCCTGCTCGGTGGAGCCGACCTATAAGCGTCCCGATGTCGATACGTCGGCAGCGTTCAAGGAAGCGCCGGTCATCGCACCGCAAGACGCGGGCACGTGGAAAACGGCTCAACCGGCCGACGACGCGCATCGCGGCGAATGGTGGCGCATCTTCGGCGACCCGGCGCTCGACGATCTGGAACAGCAGGCGGCTGCCGCTAACCAGGACCTGAAGGCCGCGGCGGCGCGCGTGCAGCAGTCGCGGGCGTCGTTGAAGGCGGCCCGCTCGGACTGGTTCCCGAAGCTCGATGCGGGCTTCGGACCGACGCGCGAAACGGTCTCGCCGGCCTCGCAGTTCCTGCCGCAAAGCAACGGCCCGGAAACCACGACGTTGTGGCGCGCGGATGGCACGGTGTCGTACGAAACGGATCTGTTCGGACGGGTCGGCTCGAATGTGAACGCCACCCAGGCCGATGCGCAGCAGAGCGAAGCATTGTTCCGTTCGGTGCAGCTCGCGTTGCAGGCGGACGTCGCGCAGAACTACTTCCAGTTGCGCGAGCTCGATACCGACCAGAACCTGTATCGCCAGACGGTGACGCTGCGTGAAGACACGCTCAAGCTGATCCAGCGGCGTTTCAACGAAGGCGACATCAGTGAACTGGATCTGGCGCAGGCCCGCAACGAACTGGCTAGCGCGCGTGCGGATGCAGTGGGCGTGGCGCGTCAACGGGCCGCGTCCGAGCATAGCCTCGCGATCCTGCTCGGCAAGGCGCCGGCGAACTTCTCGTTCCCGGAAACGCCGCTCGTGCCGGTGACGGCGAAGGTGCCGCCGGGGTTACCGTCGGCCTTGCTGGAACGCCGTCCGGACGTGGCGGCCGCCGAGCGTGCGATGGCCGCGGCGAATGCGCGCGTCGGGCTGGCGAAGTCGGCGTTCTTCCCGAAGCTCGACATCACCGGTGCGCTTGGGTATGAGTCGGCTACCTTGGGCGATCTGTTCATGTGGTCGAGCCGCACCTTCCTGCTCGGGCCGTTTGCCGGCACGGCGTTGACGTTGCCGCTGTTTGACGGTGGCCGTCGCAAGGCGAATCTGGCCCAGGCGCGCGGCAAGTACGACGAAGATGTGGCGCAGTATCGTCAGCAGGTGCTGGTGGCGTTCAAGGAAGTCGAGGACAACCTCTCCGATCTGCGACTGCTCGACGACCAGATCCAGGCGCAGGACGATGCGGTGAACGCATCGCAACGGGCGTCGCATCTGTCGCAGACGCAGTACACGGAAGGGCAGGTCAGCTATCTGGATGTGATCGACAGTCAGCGGCAGGTGTTGCAGTCGCAACTGCAGGCGAGTCATCTGGAGGGCACGCAGGCGGTGTCGACGGTCAATCTGATTCGCGCGCTGGGCGGTGGATGGGGTGAAGCAGGGGCGTCGGATGTGCCGGTGGCGGGGGCTGCTTCTGCTCCGGTTGCAGGTGCTGGGGCCGTTGCCCCGGTTGTCACCACTGCATCTGCTGCTGCGAAGGATGCGCCGCAGCAGGTAGCGAAGCAGTGAGCTTTTAGGCGGTAAGTAGTCAAGCGGCAAGGGGCGGCCAGTCGATTGCGCCCCTTGCCGCAGTTCGTTGCGTCTTCCTTTGCGTGGATGGCCTTTGCGCCTCGCGTGCCTTTCTCCGGCTCAGTCCCACCCTCGGTGCGGCCCTCGCCGCATATCGCGTTTGCCACTTTCCTTTCCAACATCCCTTGGTAGACCGCCGATTTTCAGCGGTTTATCATCTTCCGCTTGTCATCTGGAGACTCCATGAACGAACCGGGCCATCCAGCGTCGTTCGACGGGCAAGCGTCAGCGGCGATTGGCGATCTGACCGGGCTGCTCGACGCATTGCGCGCCACTGCAGCCGAGCGCGATCGCGACGGCGGCCATGCCGCTCAGGAAAAACAGTGGATCGCCGATGCGGGCCTGCTCACGCTTGCCGTGCCGCGCGAGTTTGGCGGTGCGGGTGCGCCCTGGCCTGCGATCTACGCAACGATTCGCGCAATTGCCCGCGTAGATAGCGCGCTCGCCCATCTGCTTGGCTTCCAGTGCCTGCAAGTGGTGAGCGTCGACGTGTGGGGCAATCCGGCGCAACGGGCCCGTTATCTGCGCGGCACCGTCGAGGCGCGCTGGTGGTGGGGCAACGCCGTCAATCCGCTCGACACCCGCCTGGTTGCGACCGCAACCTCCGACGGCGGCTTCCGTCTGAACGGGCAGAAGGGCTTTTGCTCCGGCACGCGCGGCTCGCAGATGATGACTGTCTCGGCGCACGACCCGCAGACCGGTAAGCCGATTTTCGCCGTGGTGCCGACCACGCGTGACGGCATCACCGTGAACGAAGACTGGAATCCGATCGGCCAGCGGCAGACCGACAGCGGCAGCGTGTCGTTTGCCCAGGTCAAGATCGAAGCAGACGAAGTCCTGCACCGTTCCGAAGCGCCCCCCACGCCGCACGCCACGTTACGCACGCTGGTGTCGCAACTGGTGCTGACCAACCTGTTCGTCGGCATTGCGCAGGGGGCGCTGGAAGAAGCGCGCCGCTACGTGACGCAGAATGGGCGGCCCTGGATCAGCTCCGGCGTGGAGAAGGCCACGGACGATCCGTATCTGATCCAGCGCTTCGGCGAAATGCGTCTGCAGACGGTGAGCGCGGAAGCGTTGACCGAGCGTGCCGCGCAAGCCCTCGAGAACGCCTGGCAAAAGGGCGCCGCGCTCAGCGCCGAAGAACGGGCGCACGTGGCGCTCGCCACCTCCGAAGCGAAGATTCTCGCGCACCGGGCGGCGCTCGAAGTCAGCCAGAACCTGTTTGATGCCTGCGGGGCGCGTGCCACGCACGCACCGCTTGCACTCGACCGATTCTGGCGCAATGCCCGCGTCCATACGCTGCACGATCCGCTTGACTACCGCGTGCGTGACGTAGGCCGCTACGCGCTAAGTGGAACATTGCCGGACGTTTCTTTGTACACTTGAGGCCGTCTGCGGCGCCCGAAACTGGGCGCCGCTGCTACGTCTACCTCAAGAGGTCACCGGCTTGCCATTCAATCTACCGACTACCGCTACCGCACCGTTTTGCCCATCCGAGGTTCAGGGCACGGTCGCCGTCCCGCAGGGCGCGCCGTTATGGAAGCGGATCATGCAGTTCGCCGGCCCCGGCCTGCTGATTTCGATCGGCTACATGGACCCCGGCAACTGGGCCACCGATATCGAAGCCGGCTCGCGCTACGGCTATAGCCTGCTGTTCATCGTGGTGCTGTCGAGTCTCGCGGCGATCGCGCTGCAGTGCCTGAGCATGCGGCTCGGCATCGCAACCGGCCAGGATCTCGCGCAACTGTCGCGCAGCCGCTACTCGCCGGCCGTCGCCCGCGTGCAATGGCTGCTTGCCGAAGTGTCGATCATTGCCTGCGACCTTGCCGAAGTGCTCGGCGGCGCACTCGCGTTTCACTTGCTGTTCAAGTGCTCGCTGACCACCGGCGTGATCCTGACGGCGTTCGATACGCTGATCGTGCTCGGCCTGAAGGGCAAGAATTTCCGCGACCTCGAAGCGATCATTCTCGGGCTGATCGCCACCATCGGCATTGGTTACATCGTGCAACTGGTACTCGTGCATCCGCACTGGCCGTCCGTGATGGCGGGACTCGTGCCGTCGTGGCACGCCGTCAGCGCGCGCGAGCCGCTCTACCTGTCAATCGGCATCCTCGGTGCGACGGTGATGCCGCACAACCTGTATCTGCATTCGTCGATCGTGCAGACCCGCGCGGTGAAGCGCGATTCGCGCAGCATTGCCTCGGCCATTCGCCTGTCGCGTCTCGATACGATCGTCTCGCTGGTGATTGCCCTGCTGATCAACGCGGCGATCCTGATTCTCGCGGCGGCCGCGTTCAACGCAACCGGGCACAACCAGGTCACGGAAATCGAAGACGCTTACCGGCTGCTGGCGCCGATCGTCGGCACCGGCTTTGCGGCCGTGCTGTTCGCCATCACGCTGCTGGCGTCGGGGCAAAGTTCGACGTTCACCGGCACAGTGGCTGGCCAGGTCATCATGGAAGGCTTTTTAAAGCTGAAGATTCCGTGCTGGCAGCGCCGCTTCATCACGCGAGCGCTTGCGCTGATACCCGCCTTGATCGGCGTGCAGACGCTCGGCAACGGCGCGGTGGGCACGCTGCTGGTCGCAAGCCAGGTGGTGCTGAGCCTGCAATTGCCGTTCGCCCTCTATCCGTTGATCCGTATGACTAACGACCGTGCCCTGATGGGCGAATTCGCCAACCGCCTGCCGACGCGCTTGATCACGTGGGCGCTGTTTGTTGTGATTACAGCGGCGAACCTCTGGCTGGTCGTGCAGACAGTGGGGTGGTTGGGCTGAGCGCGATCCGCTCTTGGAGAGCGGCGCCGGAAGCCGGCTTCGAATGAGCCAACCGGACAACGGTCGGCTCAGGCGGCTTCCGCGATCTGCGTAGCTTCGAGCGCTTCTTGCGCTTCCAGCCTGGCCGCTGCGGCGGCCTTCTTGGTCTTGCCGGCGCGCGACGGCGGCTGGCAGGCACCACATACGACGTTGTGCTGCAAGTCGTGCTTGTGTGCGACGAACTTGCCGGTGCAACGGCAGCACGGCGTCAGTTGCAGGATATCGGCGTCGAAGAAACGTACCAATGTCCATGCACGCGTCAGGTCCAGCACCGGTTCCGTGTCACTGTGCTTGCAGTGCTCCAGATACAGCCGGTAGCCTTTCGTCAGCGCGTCCAGATGCGAACAACGCGCTTCCTTCTTGAGGAACAGGTACGTGTTATAGAACAGCGAGGCGTGGATGTTAGCCAGCCACGTCATGTACCAGTCCGCCGAGAACGGCAACATTCCCTTGGGCGGCGAAACGCCCTTCACCTCGCGATAGAGGCGAATCATGCGGTCGCGCGACAGCGTCAATTCGCTCTCGAGCACTTGCATGCGCGCGCCGAGCTCGATCAGAGCAATGGCGCGAAACACTTCCTGCGCGTCTTCCGTCAGGCTTCGCTTGAGCATCGCAGTCACCTCGTTAAGCGAATTGCTCTGCTGGCTGGCCGGCCAACAGGATAGCCGCATGCGTCGGCGCTACTTCTGCGTGCTTGCTCGTCTGCGTCAACGCCGACAACATGGCGTGATCGTTGAAACGGAAAAAGCACAGAAGCTGATCGGAAGAGGCCAGTTTGACGATTTGCGCGAGCGACAGCCCGGCAAGCAAATCGGCCAGTTCCGACGACAGGCCCAAGCGGAACATCCCGACAGGCTTGTCCTCGCGCAACATACGTTGTGCGAGCATGATGTAAGACAAATTAATCTCGCGGATAGACTCCCGCGTCTCGCTGCTACGGTCCATTTTTGTGTTTCCGAAGCCCCGAATTGCTATGTCGGCTTTTTTGCGCCGTTATGCTTTTTGTACCCTAGCCGGACACTGATGACCTCCGGCTACATTCACTTCTTGATACCGGTCCTGACTCTTTGATACAAGGTGTTACAACTCGTAACACCTTGGAAGCAATTGTATGAAGTGGATTTCAGGAAATCAATACCTTCTCAAAAAAATATCTCACAAAAATACAACATTTCCCGGTAACTCTTTCACGGTGCCGTAATAGAAGCTGCGGCGTCGGCTTCCCGGCGCGTGCGAACCGCGCGCAGTGGGCCTCAGGCCTTGTGTGGCGGCTTTCTTTGAAATGATCTGAGGAAATTGCCTTGATTGCCTGTGATAACCCTAATAGGCAATTCAAATAGAAAGCTAAAAGAAAGGATTTGAGATTTTCAGTAATAACTACTGCTCGCCGGGAGGCTTACGGGGACAAATGAAGCTGTAACACTTCGGTGCGGCCCCAGTTACAAACTCGGGCCGCAATTGTAACTCGTAGCAGGTTTGCACTGACGGTCAGCCCGACCGGTCGGTCGGGCTGACGGCGGGTGAGATTACATGTGGGGCGAGTGGGGCGACTGACCGATGCGTTTGCCCCGTTTGATCGGGCATCCTCTGAGGACAGGCAGGCTGCCTGACACGAGGACCCCATGTTAAGAATGGATATGACAACTCCAGACGGGACAGGCGTTGCAGCGGACCTGGTGGGCGCAGTTGTCAGTGCAGTTGTCAAATAAACCGAGCCATCAGGTCCAGATCGCTGAATACGCCGTTGACGCACAGCCCCTCGATTTCCCGTCCGTAGGGGCGGAAACCGACGGATTCATAGAGACGGCGAGCCGCGTCGTTTTTGCTGGCGACGACCAGCTGGATTTGCCGCAAGCCCTCGACGCGATCGGCGCGCGCCAGCAGTTCGGTGAGCAGCGCGCGTCCCACGCCGCGACCCGCCGCTTCAGCCGCGACATACATGCCGACGACCGAAGCCTTGTGCAGGTCCTTGATCGGTTCTTGT
Organism: Paraburkholderia sp. GAS38; assembly: GCF_050434965.1. Lineage (NCBI taxonomy): Bacteria > Pseudomonadati > Pseudomonadota > Betaproteobacteria > Burkholderiales > Burkholderiaceae > Paraburkholderia > Paraburkholderia sp. GAS38. Next base: position 553,730 of record NZ_JBNDJO010000003.1, read on the forward strand.
CGCGTGAGCCCCACCATGCCGATCAGCGCTTGATCCTCCGCCGTGAATGCGCCGAGCACGAAATTGCCTTCAGCTGCTCGTGCGCCTTGCAGTACGGCGTCGTAGTGCTGCGGGCCTCTCTCGAGCGCCTCCTGATGACTCTGACCGAACGACTCGGGGTGCGCCAGCAGGGCGCGCAGACGTAACTGGAAGAAAGCGTCACGGTCGGCCGGGTTGAGTTGGCGGATCAGCGGGGCAGGCGCCATCGGAGTGTCTCCATGTGCAGGGTGTTGGGGGAGCTCGCATGTTACCAGGGCGGCAAGGTGCGCGGCGCGTGGCCGTTCATCACGGCTCGCCGGTTTTCGGCTGCGGTTTGGTTACGCGGCCTGATCTTCTGCGTAGGCGCGCAGGGCAGCGGCGGTTTGCGGATCGGCAGGGAAAAACGCCTCGATCGCGAGCTCTGAGAGCGTGACGTCCACGGGGGTGCCGAACACGGTCGTGGTGCTGAAGAACGACAGCACGCCGAGCGGCGTACGCAGACGCAGCGGTACGGCGATCTGGTTGAGGATGGCGTTGCTGTCTTCGTCGGCGCTTTGTGCGCCGGGCGGCGTCGGGTAGGCGGCCAGTTCGTCGCGCAGGGCGGCGAGCGTGTCGTCGGCACTGACTTCGACCTGGCGCTGCAGGCGCGCCAGCACATGAGCGCGCCAAGCATGCCAGTTGACGATGGTCGACGCGATACCCTCCGGATGCAGGCTCAGGCGCAGGGCGTTGACGGGCGCTTCCAGCAAGGCCGCGCTCGCCGCGCCGACCAGCGGCGCGAGCGAGCGGTTGGCGGCGACGATCGTCCAATGGCGGTCGATCGCGAGTGCCGGATACGGCTCGTGTCCCTTCAATACCAGTTCCACCGCTTCGCGTGCGGCGCTCAGTTGCGGATCGGTCAATGGCCGCTCGCGGAACAGCGGTGCGTAGCCGGCCGCGACCAGCAGCGCGTTGCGGGCGCGCAGCGGCACCTCGAGACGCTCGGCGAGGTGCATCACCATTTCGCGGCTCGGCAGCGCGCGGCCCGATTCGACGAAGCTCAGATGGCGGGTCGAGATATCGGCTTCTGTTGCCAGCAACAACTGGCTCATCCGGCGCCGCTGCCGCCATTCGCGCAGCAATTCGCCGACGGTGCGGCTGACCGACGATGTGCCGGGCGGGATGGTCTGGGGGAGGGAGAGGGTGCTCATGGAGGGATGATAGCCAAGGCTGGCCGGGAATCCATTACCTGGGGGGTAATGGCGGGAGGTTGGCCGTCGTTGGCGCTCGGTCCGATTGTCAACGTGCGGCGCTGCGAACGGCGCCAGATGTCGAACGATGGCTTTTTGGAATGGGCTTTTTCACGGCTCACTTAAACTTATATGGGGACTTGATATAACTTATTTTTGACTTATAATTTAATCGATGACTGCGATAAACTGGACGCAAAAGGCCGTTAAACAGTTGCGCAAGCTGGATCGCCAGCAGCAGATTGCGATTCGTGACGGGGACGGCACAATCAAGGTCGTCGAAATCGAAGAAGTGAGGAAGCGCGATGAACGGACCTACTAACATTCAGGTCATCAATGGGCTGGATGGGAAGCCCGCCTTCGTGGTCATTCCGTACGAGGACTACATTGCCGAGCGAAACGTGGAACGTGAGCTGATTCCGCACGACGTCGTGAGCCGCACGGTCGATGGCGCGACACCGGTACGTGCGTGGCGGGAACATCTCGGTCTCACCCAGGCTGAGGTCGCGAAGCGCCTCGGTATCAGCCAGTCGGCGTATGCGCAACAGGAAGTCAGCGAACGTTTGCGTAAGGTGTCGCGGGAGAAAATCGCTGCAGCGCTTGGCATCACGCAGGAACAGCTTGACCTGTGACGATTGCCGAATAGAACCCTCCGCCCCAATTCCATTACGTCTTAGGTAATCGACTCACGCCTCCCCAACGTCGATTCTTCAGTCCGAGCCCGCCGCAAACACACGGTTTGCCGAGCGTAGCGCTCACTCAAGCGACTGAAGGAATCTGCGATGAACGCCCATACCGAACTGATCGACCGCTATTTCGCCGCGTGGAACGAAACCGACACGGCGAGCCGTCGCAAACTGATCGCCACCACCTGGAGCACCGACGCCGCCTATCTCGACCCGTTGCTTTCGGGCGACGGCCATGACGGGATCGACGCGATGATTCGCGCCGTGCACGAACGCTTCCCCCGCCACACCTTCCGCCGCACCACGGATGTGGACGGCTTCGCCAACCGCCTGCGTTTTTCGTGGGAACTGGCGTCGCCCGACGGCACGCCGGTCGTCAAGGGTTCGGATTTTGGTGTCGTCGATCCGAGCGGCCGCCTGCAGGCCGTCACCGGCTTCCTCGACGCCATGCCGGGCGCTGCCTGACCCACCGCCCATCAACCGGGGCTGCCAGCCTTCCCGCCTTCAAGGAGACGATCATGCACGAGCCTCGTGCCGCTGGTTTTGCCGTTGCGCTCGCGTTCGCGCGGGTGTTCGGCGCTCTTGACGCAGCCAGCACCGCGATTGCCGGTTTCGCACTGTTGGCCGGCACGCGGGCCTTCACCTTTACCGCGCTGCTTGCATGGCGCGAGCCCGTGCTGGGTGGCGCTGGACTCGTGCTGCTGGGGCTGGTGGGCTGGCTGCGCTGGTGCTGCGACCGTGGCCGCTGTCGAGCTAAGCCGTCGTGGAACGGTTAGTTACCCGAAGCGAGTCGCCACTCGTCGTGGCTTCGACCTGCGACAGCACCCACCGGCGGAACTGAGCCAGCGGCGGCCGCGTCTCGATACGTTCGGGGAAATAGCAGAGGTAGTGACCCTGATCGACCTCGATGGGCGCCGCGATCGGTTCGATCAGCGTCCCGGCGGCCAGGTTGTCCGCGACGAGAAATGCCGGGACAAGCGCGAGTCCTAGGCCGGCTTGCGCAGCCTGAAACAACACCGAATACTGCTCGAAGCGTGGGCCGCCGAGCGCATGCAGGCCACGCACGCCATAGCACTGCGCCCATTGGGCCCAAACCTGTTCGGCTTGCCCATGCAACAGTCGTGGCGCATGCGCCGTGTCTTCCGGTATCCGCAGCGGATGCCGACGGTGATAGTCAGGTGAGCAGACCAATATGAAGTGCCGACCGTCGATGTAATCGCACACCACGCCCTCCCAATTGCCGTCGCCATAGCGGATCGCCGCATCGAGGTCGAGCGGAAACGGGTCGCCCTGCGCGAGATGCCGGCTAAAGCTGATCGTCGCTCCCGGCGTGCTGGAGAGGAAGTCGGGAAGCCGCGGAATCAACCATTTGGTTGTGAAGGTCGGCACGCTGGCAATGGTCAGCAGGTCGCTCTGTCCGGCTGCGCTCATCAATTCCAGCGACGCATTGCCGATGTCGCGCAAAGGCCCCGCCACGCGCGACAGGTAGACGCTGCCGGCGCGGGTCAGCACGAGGTTGCGGCCGTCGCGAATGAAAAGCTGCACGCCGAATGCGGCTTCAAGGCTGGCGATCTGCCGGCTCACCGCGCTGGGCGTCAGGCCGAGGGCGCGCGCCGCCCGCGAAAAATTCAGATGCTTTGCCGAACTCGTGAAGGCAAGCAGTTCCGCAACGTTGGGATAGTGGTGTTTCATCGGCAAGGTGGCATCGAAGTGTGGCGCGAACTGTTCCGATCAGGCACAGCGCAATGCGTGTTTTGTACGTTTTTTTCATGACGACGCCATGTCGTATCCGCACACTTGCAAGCAATTCGAAACCCGCACCGGTTCGTCGCATGGTGGGCGGGTTTCATTTTGCTCATCGAGGAACACCTGCATGCAGACCCCCGCCACCCCCGCTATCCAGCCGCGCCTCCCCGCCCGCCGCGGGGCGCCGCGCGCCGTGCCGGCCGGGCGCATCGCGCTGCAGATCGTCGTGGTGCTGTTTGCGTGCTACATGCTGTTGCCGATCGCGCTGCTCCTGATCGGTGCATTCGGCAAGACGTGGACCAATACCGTGCTGCCGGCCGGCATCACCGGACACTGGTTCGCGGAGCTGGCCGCCAACCCGGGCTTGCGGCGCGCCTTCGGCGTCAGCCTGCTGGTGGCGCTGGCCTGCTGCGGCGCATGTTCCGCACTCGGTTTGCCGCTCGCGTATGCGTTGCATTACCGCTCGCGCTCGGGACGCGGCATGAGCGCACGGCTGATCGCGCTGCTGCCGGTGGGCGTCCCGGCGTTGACGCTCGGTTTCGGCTACATCGCGGTCTTCAGCGGCGACACCTTGCCGTGGCTCGGCTCGCTGCCGCTGCTGATCGCCGCTCATACCGTATTGACGCTGCCTTATCTGACACAAACGCTGCTCAGCGATTTGCGTCACCTCGACATCGAGCGGCTCGAAGCGTGCGCCGCCACGCTCGGCGCCACGCCGCTGCGGCAGTTCCTCACGGTTGCGCTGCCCAACCTCCGGCAGAGTGTGCTCTCGGGACTGGTGATGGTGGCTGCGTTGTCGATTGGGGAATTTCAGGTTTCCAATCTGATCGCCGGCTTTCGCTACCGCAATTATCCGGTGGTGCTGCTGCAGGCGTTCTACGGCGCGACCGGCCTGGCGTGCGCCGCCACCGTGGTGCTGCTGGGCCTCGCGGTGATCGCGACGCTGGTCTCGGTCAATACGGTTCAACGGTTCAAGTAAAACGATGAGTCTTCATTTCGACAACGTGAGCTTTGCTTACCCGGGTGCGCGGCACGGCATCGAATCCGTGACGCTGACGGTCGCGCCCGGGGAGTTGCTGGCCGTCATGGGCCGCAGCGGCTCGGGAAAATCCACGATCCTGCGGTTGACCGCAGGACTGCTAAACGGTTATCGCGGCCGCATCGCCATCGGCGGAACAGATGTCGCCGGCGTGCCGGTGTGGCGTCGCGAAACCGGCATGGTGTTCCAGCAATATGCGCTGTTTCCGCATCTGAGCGTAGTGGATAACGTGGCCTACGGGCTGCGCATGCGAGGTGTCGACCGGGACCGGCGCCGTGCCCGCGCACTCGAGATGCTCGAACGGGTAGGGCTCACCGAACACGCAGCGCGCCGCCCGGCCTCGCTCTCGGGCGGACAGCAACAGCGCGTCGCGCTGGCGCGCGCGCTTGCCTTCGAGCCGAAAGTCCTGCTGCTCGACGAACCGCTCGCGGCGCTCGACGCCGGCATCCGCCAGCAATTGCGCGACGAAATCCGCACGCTGCAGCGCGCCTGCGGCGCGACCACGCTGCTGGTGACGCACGACCAGGACGAAGCGCTGAGTCTTGCCGACCGGGTCGCCGTGGTCGACGGCGGGCGGGTGTTGCAGGTGGATACGCCGGAGCGCCTCTACACGCAGCCGGTATCGACGCAGGTCGCGCGTTTTGTGGGCCATTCGAGCGTGATGCCTGGCCGCGTGATCGGCGTGAACGCCGTCGATGTGTCCTTCGCAGTGCTATTCGCCGACACCGGCGCGTTCCGTCCCGGCGAGCGTGTCAGCGTGCTGCTGCGGCCGGAGCACGTGCAGCCCGATCCGCCGGCGGACGCGCTCAACCGGCTGGGCGGCCGTCGCACCGAGGTGCGCTATTTCGGCGCGACTTGCCGCTACGACTTCGTTCCCGAGCACGCGCAAGCGCCGCTGCTATGCGAAGGGCGGTGTCTTGCCGAACACGCCATCGCCATCGCCCCCGAGGACTTGCGCGTCCTGGCCGCGTAGTTCAACTGATTTCCATTCATGCAGTTTGACGGAGTGTCACCATGGTTGCAGGGTTTCGTCTTGTGTCGCACGTGCGCCGTGCGGCCGGATTCGTTTGCGCATTGACGCTGCTGGGCGGCGCGTGCAGCGCGCAGGCCGCGCCGCTGTATCCCGGCGAGGACGCGTTGTATGAGAAGGCCGCTGACGAAGGACTCGTCGTTTCGTTCGACACGGGTCCGGAATGGGCCAACTGGAAGTCGCTGTTCGCCGAGTTCAGGAAGCGCTATCCGAAGGTCGAGATCACCTACAACGACATCGGCTCGGCCGCGACCGTGGTCGCCCTCGACAAGGCCCGCCGCCGCCCGCAGGCCGACACTGCCTACTACTTTGCCGCGTCGGCGCTCGACGCGGTCAACAAGGATGTCGTCGCGCCGTTCAAGCCGTTGAACTTCGACAAGTTGCCGCCGGTATTCCGCGATCCCGACGGCCGCTGGTTCACGGTCCATTCGCTGAATATCGCGCTGCTCGTCAACCGCAAGCTGGTCAAGGATGTGCCGACAGGCTGGGCCGACCTGCTCAAGCCGGAATACCGCAACTCGGTGGTCTATCTCGACCCGCGTTCGACGGGCCAGGGGCAAGTCGACGTCTTCGCCGCCGCCTATGCATTCGGCGGCAGCGTCGACAATCCGAAGCCGGGCGCCGACTTCTTCGGCAAGCTGCGCGAAGCCGGTAACGTGATGCGCGTCGAGGGCACCACGCCGTACGCGAAGTTCCTCAAAGGCGAAATTCCGATCCTGATCGGCTACGAGAACGACGGGCTGAAAGCGAAATACGTCGACGGCATGGGCGACGCGGCCGAGGTGGTGATTCCGAAGGAGGCCAGCGTATCGGCGCCGTATGCGATGAGCCTGGTAAAGAACGCACCGAATTCCGATGCGGCGCAACTCTGGTTGAACCTGGTGATGAGCGACGTCGGTCAGGCGTTGTTTGCGCAAGGCTATGTGCGTCCGGCCGTGCCGGGTGTGCCGCTCTCGCCGGAGATCCGCGCGAAGATGCCCGATGCACCGCAAGTGCATCCGCTCGATGTGGTCAAGGCCGCCGCGAAGAAGGCCGAGGTGGACCAGTTGTGGGCGCAGGCTGCGCTCGCGAAGTAAGGGGCCCGGCAAGATGGATGCATCGTCAACCCACGGCGCCGACGACAACGCCGACGACAACGCCGGCCTCGTGAGACGCTTCGGCGCTGTGCCGGCCGGGCTCGTTCTCGCGTTGTTTTTCGCGCTGCCACTGGGCGCGCTGATGGTATCGGCGGCGGACGATCGCGGTTCGGCTTTCGTGCGGCTCGTCCGGGATCCGCTGGTGTCGAGCGCGCTGGCGAATTCGCTGGTGCTGGCGGTGAGCGCTGGCACCGTCTCGCTGGCGGTGGGGGTGCCGCTTGCCATGGCGCTGGCTGCGCAAGCGCCCGGCCGCCGCCGCTGGTTGCTCGCGCTGCTCGGCGTGCCGCTGGCGTTCTCCGGGCTCGTGATCGCTTACGGCTTCATTCTCGCTTTCGGCCGCGCTGGATTTGTCACGAGCCTTCTCGCAGGCATGGGCGCGGATCCCGCTAGCGTGGGATCGCTGATCTACACGAGCGCAGGCCTGGTGCTGGCTTACGCGTACTACCTGATCCCGCGTGTGGCGCTGATGGTGTATCCGGCTATCGCCAACCTGGACCGCCGGCCGCTCGAAGCCGCGTTGACCTTGGGCGCTTCGCCGCTGCGGGCGTTGTTCGATGTGGCGCTGCGCGAGCTTTGGCCTTCGATCGCGGCCGCCTGGTGTCTCGTCAATTCGATCGCGCTCGGCACCTACGGGACGGCGCTCGCGCTAGCCGGCACGCAGATCAATATTCTGCCGCTCCTGATGTATCTGAAGCTGTCCGATGGACAGACCGATTTTCCACTCGCCGCAGCGCTGTCGCTCGTGCTGATGGCCGTTTGTACCTGTGTCCTTGCGCTGGGGGAATGCCTTGCACGGCAACGAAGAGATTGATTGGTCGCATCACGCGTATCTTGCGCTGCAAAAACTGGCCGCCCGTCAGACGAGTGCGAGACGCCATGTCACGCCGGTCGGCCTGATTGGTCCGCGCGAGGCGACTGCGGAGCAGTTGTCGTCGGCGCGAAGCCTGGCGTACGCATTGGCCGGTGCCGGCATGGCGCTTCTATGCGGCGGCAAAGGCGGCGTGATGGAAGCAGCCGCCTGCGGTGCAAAGGCAGCGGGCGGCGTGGTGATCGGTTTGTTGCCCGAAGACGACGCGGCTGAGGCAAACCCGTATCTGACCGTGGCGTTGCCGACCGGACTGGGCATCACCCGTAACGCGTTGATTGCGCGTGCCTCGGTGTGCCTGATTGCGGTGGGCGGCGGACTGGGCACGCTCTCCGAGATGGCGTTGGGCCTGCAGTGGGGCAAGCCGGTGTTCACCACATGCGGCGCCCCGCATGTGCCAGGCGTCGAACGGTTCGACGACATCGATCAGCTTGTCGTGACGGTCGCGAACTGGCTCGCCTCGGAGGGCGGGACCGTCACCATGAACGATTGAATCTGGCGCCGTACGCCAGCCCTGGAGTGAATCCGCTCCGAGTCCGGTAGGAAGTGTGCTTCAACAAGGCGGTCGGTATTTCATTAACATATAGGTATCCTAATGATGATTAAAAAGTCGCTTTTCGCTCTCGTCACCCTGAACGGTTTGTGTGCCGCAGCCCACGCGCAGAGTAGCGTCACCTTGTACGGCATCGTCGATGCCGGTCTGGGCTACACCAGCAATCAGGCCGTCGTCCAGACGGCGGGTAAGGCCGGCACGCCCGCCGTGCTGGTCGGCAAGTCGAACTACGCCTTCGCGAGCGGTACGTGGTACGGCAGCCGCTGGGGCCTGAAGGGCAAGGAAGATCTGGGCGACGGCCTGGCCGCGATCTTCCAGCTCGAAAACGGCTTTAACATCGGCACCGGCCAGTTGGGGCAGAGCAGCCGCGAATTCGGCCGGCAGGCATTTGTGGGCCTTTCCAGCACGAAGTTCGGCACGCTGACGATGGGCCGCCAGTACGACCCGATCGTCGACTTCGTCGGCTCGATTGGACCGACCAGCTTTCTGAGCGGCATGGCCGCGCACCCGGGCGACCTCGACAACATCGACAACCAGTCGCGCGAGAACAACTCGTTCAAGTACGTGACTCCGTCGTTCCGCGGCCTGCAACTGGGCGCCCTGTACGGCTTCGGCAATCAGGCGGGCAGCCTGAAGAACCAGAGCACGTGGAGCCTGGGTGGCCAGTACACGAACGGCCCGTTCGCGCTCGGCGCGGCGTATCTGCAGGCGAACAACACCTATGGCCCGACGGGCGGTACGTGGACCAGTTCGTATGACGGCACCTTCTCGTCGTCGATCAATCAGGGCTTTGCGACGGCGCAGAACATGCAGATCGTCGCCGCGTCGAGCTCGTACCTGGTCGGTCCGGTGACCCTCGGCCTGTCCTATAGCAACACGCAGTACAAGGCGAGCAGCTTCTCGCTGTTCAAGGGCAAGGAGACGTTCAATTCGGCAGGGGCGACGGCATCGTGGCAGATCGATCCGGAACTGCGTGTCGCCGTGGGCTACGACTACACCGCGGGCAGCTCGATCGAAGGCCAGTCGGCTCCGAAGTACAACCAGTTCAATCTGTCGTCGTTCTACTTCCTGTCCAAGAGCACCTCGCTGTACGCCATGGTCGGCTATCAGAAGGCCAGCGGCAAGACGCTTGACCAGTACGGCAACGTGGTGAACGCCACCGCGTCGATCGGCGACGTGGCGAACGGCATCTCGTCAGCGGGCGATACGCAGACGCTCGTGCGCGTCGGTGTCCGCCACAACTTCTAGGCCCCGGGCAGCGGCCGGCCGCCGCGAGTGTTTTCGACTCGGTGCTGCCGGCCCGATACCGCTCAATTGACGCCTTCAGCCGTCTGGATCGTCTCGATCAACTGCTTGAGTCCTGGCGCGGGCTGCCGGCGGCTCGTGTAGTACATCATCAGCGGCTCGCCGAGCGCGGCCCAATCGGCCAGGACGATTTCGAGCTGTCCGGTGCGGACAAAATCCCGCGCGTGCCGTTCGAGACAATAGCCGAGGCCGATGCCGTTCGTCACAGCGTTCAGGACCGATTGCGTGTTGTTGACGCAAATCGGTCCCGGCACGTCGATCCTCTCGAACTCGTTGCCTTTCTCAAGCTCCCATTTATACAGCGTCTTGTCGCCTAGGCGCATGCGTACGCAGGCGTGGCTGCGCAGGTCCGCCGGCCGCAGCGGGCGTCCGCGTCGCGCCAGGTAGGCGGGAGACCCCACCACGACCCAGCGCAGCGGTTGCGTGAGCGGCACGGCGACCATGTCGCGCGGCACGGAGTTGCCATAGCGGATGCCCGCGTCGAAGCCGTCCGCGACGATATCCACAATGCGGTCGTCGACGGCGATGTCGAGATCGATTGACGGATAGGCGGTCACAAACCCGGCCAGAACCGGGTGCAATAACAGCACGGACGCATCGTAGGGAATGTTGAGGCGCAAGCGTCCAACCGGGAAGTTACGATGCTGTTCAAGCGCATCGAGCGCCGTACCGATCGATTCAAAGCCGACCTCCAGTTGCTTGGCGAGCGTTTCGCCCAACACGGTGGGGACGACCGAGCGGCTGGTTCGGTTCATCAGTTTGACCCCCAGCCGGTTCTCCAGATTGCGAAGGGAGTGGCTGATCGCGGAAGAGGACACGTCCAGTTCGAGCGACGAGACCCGAAAGCTTCGGGACCGTGTCAAACTTAAAAAGACATTTAATTCCGTCAGATCGGAACGGGTCAAATTGCGCATAGCGGTCTATTGAGGAAAAATTGAGAATTTTTACAACATTTTCATTGTGCCGATGGAATCGGCTGGGCTGTGCGGATGCAGAACAGGGCTAGCGCGCGATTGTGATTGTAATGGGTGCGCGTCAGGTCTTTGGAGTGCCGATGGCGTTGCGTGGACGGATGCGGTGACGGCGCCGGGAGCTCTGATCACCTCGTCTGCCGGCAGGCAGGATGAATGGATTTCACTGCCGCGCTGAGTTGCCATTGATAGGCTGTTAGGTATTATTCCGGATATTTTTTATTAAATTGTTACCTTGTCGAATGCGGATGGATGGACTTTTCAATTAAAATTGATGCAATCTTAACGGGTAAAGAGAATAAGATGAGTCCGCGCTTTTGCTGGCTCATGTTTCGTCGAGGCAGATACATTGAATGAAAAGTCGAGTGTCGACGGGGGCCGGGGTGGGTGACTGGATCGAGGTCATCATTGGCGTGCTGATCCTGAACTTTGTGCTGTTCATTGTTTCCTGCCTGCTGGAGCTTCTCTCTATCAACAAGGAATCGAGGCGGCTCGACGAACTCCTTGAAGGTCAACGAAGAGCCGCCGGGCTCGAGAGCCGGAAGCCCTCCGACCCCTCAAGCCGCTGGCGTCGCTAGGTGGGTTGTTGCGCGGACCGAATAGGACTATTGTGCTCGCAAAGCGTCTGCGGGGCCGGACGCTGGTGAGTTAACGGCAGAGCGTTCCGGGGCCGCGTGCAATGAAACCTTCAATGCTGGTGATATCCGCATGTCTCATCCTTACGTGTTCGATCGTGCGCGCGGTTGAAGCCGGCGCGCCTGTGGCGCCCGCGGTCTACACGCTCGATCCCGCATCCCTTGCATTCGCGAAGCAGCGCATCCAGGCGGGCGACCCCGCGTTACTGCCGGCGTATCGGCAGCTCATTCGCGACGCCGGCGAGGCGCTCGTCGCCACGCCGTTTACGGTCACGGCCAAAGGCGTGACGCCGCCGAGCGGCGACAAGCACGACTATCTGAGCATGGCGCCGTACTGGTGGCCCGATCCGTCCAGACACAACGGTCTTCCGTATGTGCGACGCGACGGCCGGATCAACCCGGCAACCAAGAACGACGAGACCGACTCGAAGCGCATCGCGCAGTTTTCGCAAGCGGTGGGCGATCTCGGCACGGCCTACTACCTGTCCGGCGACGAGCGTTACGCGCAGCGCGCGGCGCTCCTGTTGCGCACGTGGTTTCTCGACCCCGCCACGCGGATGAATCCCAATCTGAACTACGGGCAGGCCTTGATGGGCGTGGCGCACGGGCGCGGTACCGGCATTATCGATACCCGTTATTTCTGGCAGATCGTCGACGCGATTGGTTTGATCGCACCCTCAGGTCAACTAAGCGAAGCGGACAGGGCGGGCTTGCGTCAATGGTTCGCCGACTATACGCAATGGCTGCTGACCAGTCCGGCCGGTCACGACGAAGCCGCTGCGCGCAACAACCACGGCTCGTACTTCGACGAGCAGGTGATCGACTATGCCTTGTTCACGGGCGATCGCCCGCTGGCTGGGCAATATTTGCAGAAGGCGCTCACCGCGCGCCTCGATACGCAGATCGCGGCGGATGGCCGGCAGCCGCTCGAGCTCGAACGCACGCGGTCGTTTCACTACAGCACCTTCAATTTGCTGGCGCTGTTTCGAATTGCCCGCTATGGCGAGCAACTCGGCGTAGACGTCTGGCATTACCCGAATGCGAGCCGCCCGGCGTTACGCATCGCGAATGCTTACCTCGCGGCGTATGCGGCGGATCCATCGAGCTGGCCGTACAAGGACATTGAGGGCGTGAGTCTCGCAGACTATCTGCCCCTGATGCTGATGGCCGAACGTGTCTACGGCGCCGGTACGGAGGCCGCCGCACTTCGGCAGCAAATGCAGGACCGCTTGCCCACCGCGCGTGACTGGCTCTGGTGGCCGGGTGTTGGTTTGAATGCGCCGGAATCTCAGCCGACTGGCGCTGCGTCGCAAGGCTGACTGACAAAACGATCATAAAACAGAGGGGAACCTCATGATACGGGGTGGTGTAGTGATGTTGACTGTCGCAGCGCTTGTCGGGCTCGGCGGTTGCGGGAACAAGGAAGGCGACGAATTCGTCGGCAAATGGCAAAGCACTAAAAGCGCGCAGAGCGTCGAGATCACGCGGAACGACGATGGGTTTATCATCGCCAATACCACCCGTGGCGCCATGAAGGGCGCGGTGATTTCAGCCGCTTACCGGGATGGCGCGCTGGAGGTCAGCACGGGCGGCGGGACCGAAAGCATCGCTTACGACAAGGCACACGATGCGATCGTCTTGCCGACCATGGCGGGCGCCACGCCGTTCAGCCGGGTGAAGTGAGACTCGCGGCGCGGCGCGCGCTTTGCCGGATCCTGGCAAGACACCTGCTAACATGCGAGTCGCCGGGCCGGACCATGGGACCATGATTGCGGCCCCGCAGTCCCGCCGTTACCGTTGAATTCGCCATGTCGCTGATTAGTCTGCTTGATCCGTGGGAGCCGTCGTTCGCGCTCGTCGCCGTTTTCGTCGCCGTTGCGGTGCTGTTCGCGCGCGGTTCGCGCCGCGTTCGCATCAGCCTTGCGCGGCAGGTGGCGTTCTGGGTCGGCCTCGGGCTGTTCTATATCGCGCTGCATACGCGGCTCGATTACTACGCCGAGCACCAGTTCTTCGTCCATCGGCTCCAGCATCTGGTGCTGCACCACCTGGCGCCGCTGATCCTGATGGCGGCCTATCCAGGCAGTGCGCTGCGCGCCGGCTTGCCGTTGCGCTGGCGCAGCGCGCTGCGGCGCTGGCAACGGACGCGGCCCGCGCGTATCGCGGCGGCGGTCGTGCTGAATCCGGCCTTTATTTCGGCGGCCTTCGTCGTGTCGGTGGTCTTCTGGCTGATTCCGTCCGTCCAGTTCGTCGCAATGCTCGACTGGCGCATCTACACGTTCATGAACTGGTCGGTGGCCGTCAGCGGCCTGCTGTACTGGTGGATGCTGCTCGACCATCGGCCCAGTCCGCCGAGCCGCACCCGGCCGGGCCTGCGCGTGCTCTCGCCGGTCATCACCATGACGCCGCAGATTCTGGTGGGCGCCATCATCACGTTTTCCTCGCGTGACCTCTATCCGATCTTCACGTTATGCGGCCGCGCGTTCACGTCGGTGCCGGCCTCGCTGGATCAGAGCCTGGGTGGCCTGATCATGTGGGTGCCGGCCGGCGTGCTCGAAGCGATCGGCGCCATGATGGCGTTGCGCCATCTGATGCGCCTGTCCACCTTGCCGTCGCGTGTGCCGCCGAAGGCGAGGCGGGGTGGGGCGCAGGCTGCGAAATTCGAATCCATCGTGCCGCCGGCGGCAGCCGTCCCGAAGGAGCGGTTGTGAGCCGGCGGCAACCGCAGCCGCAGTCAGCGTTCAATCGCACGCGGCCTGCGGACGGTCACACCCTCGCCGACGCATGCCCATCCACGCGGAAGATCGCCACCGCCTGCTTCAACGACTTCACCTGATCTTCCAGCGATTGCGCCGCCGCCGCGGCTTCTTCAACGAGCGCGGCATTCTGTTGCGTCACTTCGTCCATCTGGGTGACCGCGCGTGCGATCTGGTCGATTCCGCCGCTCTGCTCTTCGGATGCCGCTGAGATTTCGCCCATGATGTCGGTCACGCGTTGTACCGCGGTCGTGATCTCGCTCATCGTCTTGCCGGCCTGATTCACGAGGCTTGCACCGGCTTGCACGCGGTTCACGGACGTGTCGATCAGCGCCTTGATCTCCTTGGCCGCTGCCGACGAACGTTGCGCGAGGCTGCGCACCTCGCCCGCAACCACGGCAAAGCCTCGACCATCCTCGCCTGCGCGCGCCGCTTCGACGGCTGCGTTGAGCGCGAGAATATTGGTCTGGAACGCAATGCCTTCGATGATCGTGATGATGTCGGCGATCTTCGCCGAGCTCTGGTTGATCTCGTCCATCGTGCCGATCACGTTGTTCACCACGGCGCTGCCCTGGCCCGCAATCTCCGATGCGTTGAGCGCAAAGGCACTCGCCTGACGCGCGTTGTCGGCGTTCTGTTTGACCGTGCCGGTGATCTGTTCCATGCTCGCCGCCGTTTCCTGCAGCGAGGCCGCCTGTTGCTCGGTTCGCGCCGACAGGTCGGCATTGCCCGAGGCAATCTCGCTTGCCGCGACGGTGATCGATTCGGTGGATGCGCGGATATGGCGCACGGTGCCTGCGAGTTCCATCTGCATGCGGCGCAAGGCGACTTGCAACTGGCCGATTTCGTTGGTGCCGCGCGCGACGATGTCGCTTTGCAGATCGCCCTTCGACATGCGCTCGAAGTCCTGCGCCATTTCGTTGATCGGCTCGACCACCACGCGCGTGAGCGCCCGGCGCACGAAGATGCCGATCGCCACCGCCAGCAGCGCACACGCCACAAGCACCAGATTCATCACATGCGCGCGCGCCTGTGCATCGGCGAAGCGCTGTGCCGCGCGCGAGACGGCATAGTCGAGCAGCGGTTGGGACAGTTTGTCGAACTCGTTATAGAGCGGGCTGCTGAACTGCAACTGGATCCGGTGATAAGCGTCGAAGTCCTTGGCCTTGAGGGCATCGAACTCCGGCATGATGCCCTTGCTCATCATGGCGGCGTGCTTGTCCGCTGCGTCGTTGACGAGCGATTGCGCGTCCGGCGAAACCGGCACTGCGAGAAAGGCGTCCCATTGCTTCTGCGATTCGCTGCAGTAGGTGGTGGCGAGTTGCAGTTGCCGCGCCGCGTCGTCATCCTTTTGCTGGCCTGTGAGCGATTCGTAGCGATTCTTCGCGGAGCGGCAGCGCAACAGCAGTTCGGAGCTGCGCGACAGCGCATTGGTAGCCGTCATGTCGTGCTGATACATGTGGCTGAGCGCTTCGTTGGTCGAGGCGAGCGACGTAAAGGCACAGGCGCCGACCGCCAGTACCAGCAGCACAAAGATGCCGGTGGCGAGAGTCAGACCCGTTCTGACCGATAGATTATTGAACACGTTGGTCTCTTGGTTGAGCGTAGCGAAAAGCGATTGTTGTTGTGTCCGGTGACGCCCGTTCAAACAAACTGAAAGAGCGAGGCCGGTGTATCGATCAGCACGGCACGCAACTGATCGGGTTGGTTCACGAAGGCGCCCAGATGATCGCGGACGAGGCGCGCGTTCTGGACGTCTTCGAACTGCGTATGCGGCCAGTCCGTTCCCCACACCAGACGATCCACGCCGAATTCGCGAAGCAATGCCGGCCATGCACGGGCGGCGATCGCGAGCGCTGCGTCCGGATCGCGCGGATCCGGACTCACGCGGTACGCCGCCGATATTTTCACCCACACACGCCGCGTGGCGCCTAGCGAGAGCAGGCTGGCAAAGCCTGGATCGGCGAGGCCGAGCGCCGGCTCGAAGCGTCCAAAGTGATCGACGACAATACGCACGCCGCTATTGAGCAAAGCCGGTGCGATGTCAGGCAGGCGGGCCGCTTCGATCTGCACTTCGAGATGCCAGTCCAGCGCCGTCATGCGTTCGAGAAACGGCGCCCAGAGCGGATCGCCGAAGTCGGGTAAGGCCTTGCCGATCAGATTGGCGCGTACGCCGACCACACCACGGGCATGCCACGCGTCGATCTCACCGAGATCGCGGGCGGGATCCACGACGACGATGCCGCGCAACTGCCCGGGATGCGCGGCGAGACAGGACAGCAGGAAGCCATTGTCGGTGCCGAGGAAGCTCGGCTGGACCAGAACGCCGTGCGATAGCCCGAGGCTCGCGAGCATCTTGCGATAGTCGTCGAGCGTCGCATCGTAGGACGGCGCATAGCGGCGTCCCGACGCAAGCGGAAGACCGCGCACGAATACATGCGCGTGGCTGTCGATGCCGGTGATCGGCTGTGCGGTGTGAAGGGCGGTCGTACCGTGAGAGAAGGTCATGCGTCGACGTCAGGCTGCGGGTTCATCGGCAAGTGTACGGCCGCGGGTTTCCGGCAGCATCAAAATCGAAACGACGACGATGGCATAGGCGAAGGCCGCGGATGTCCCGATCGCAAAGCCCAGCGAAAACTGGCTCGCAAGATGCCCGACCAGCACCGGGAAGCCGGCGGAGACCACCCGTCCAAAGTTGTAGCAAAAGCCCACGCCGGTGCCGCGCGTGCCGCGTGGATAGAGTTCGTTGAAGAGGGCGCCCATGCTTGCCGGAATGCCGGCGGCGAAGAAGCCGAGCGGAAAACCTAGCGCGAGCATGGCGTGGTTCGACATAGGCAGGAACACGTACAGGATCACGGTCGCCACGCAGCACACCGAGAACAGCAGGATGGTCTGCCGCCGTCCGATCGCGTCGAGCAACACCGATGCGGCCAGGCAGCCGCAGAAAAACGCGAGGATGATCACGGCCAGGTAGCCGCCGGTGCCGAGCACGGACAAGTGTCGTTCCGTCTTCAGGAACGTGGGCAACCAGGTCGTCAGCGCGGAATAGCCGCCATGTGCGCCGACGCCGAGCAGACCGCCGATCAGCGTCATGCGCAGGACATCCGGTGCAAAGATGGACAGAAGCGGCATGCGTTCGACGGCGCCGCCATCCTTCTTTATTTTGGCAGCGGGTGCTTCGGGCTCCTTGATATGGCGCCGGATGTAGATGACGAGCAGGGCGGGCAGCATGCCGACCGCGAACATCACGCGCCAGCCCATGGCCGGCGGCAGGAACGAGAACACCGCGGCATAGAGCAGCACAGCCGCGGCCCAGCCCACGGCCCATGCGCTTTGCACGGCGCCCATGGCCTTGCCGCGATGCTGGTTGCGGATCGTCTCCGCCATCAGCACGGCGCCGGCCGCCCATTCGCCGCCGAAGCCAAAACCCTGCAAGGCCTTGAGAACGATGAATTCAGGGAAGTTCTGCGCGAATGCCGACAACAGCGTGAAGACGGAAAACCATGCAACCGTAATCTGCAGGGTGCGCACACGGCCAATGCGGTCCGCCGCCGCGCCGCAAATCCAGCCGCCCAGCGCCGAGGCAATCAGCGTGACGCCGCTGACGAGACCGGCCTCGGTTTTGCTGATGCCCCATTCGGCGATGATCGCCGGAATCACGAGGCTGAACATCTGCACGTCGAGCGCATCGAGCGCCCAGCCACCGAAGCACGCCCAGAAGGTGCGCCGCTCGTTTTTGGATACTTCGCCATACCAGGAAAACATCTGGACTCCACGCGCCTGATGCCGGCGCTGCTACTGGTTAAACCCCGAAAACTGCGCGGCGCACAGGGCGCCATTTAACTGTGCCGGCAATGGCAAGCCGTCGCTGCGCGCCGCGATGGGCGCGCAGAACGCGACTGCGGCGCCTAGCGAATTTCGATTTCGTATGCGAAGTGTTGGGCGGCGCCACGCGAGAGGCGCCATTCGAGCGGCGCGCCGTCGTAGCCGAAGGCGACCCGTTCGATGACGACGATCGGGCTATGCTCGGGTACGCCCAGCGCGGCGACGTCTGTTGCGTTGGCGGTTTCGACAGTGAGGCGTTCGTCGGCGCGCGCCACCACACGGGCACAGCGTTTCTCGTAGAACGGATACAGCAGTGGGCCGAATTCCTCGACCGGGCAGTCGGCTAACGCCGCGAAGGGCTCGTACGGCAGCCAGATCTGTTCGGCCACGATGGGTGTGTCGTCGATCAGACGCAAACGGGCGAGCCGGATCGCTTTAGCGCCGGATTTCAGGCTGAATCGGGCCACCACCGCCTTGGGCGCTTTGTTGACCACACGCTCGAGAATGCGGCTCTCGGGGACGCGGCGCTCGCCGTTAGGCGCATGAAAACGGAAGAAGCGGAACAGCGAGCGATCGAAGGTGGCGCGGCGCACGAAGGTGCCGCGGCCCTGGAAGCGTTCGACCAGCCCCTCGCGCTCCAGCAGGTCGACCGCCTTGCGCACGGTGCCCACGGCGAGGTCATATGCGAGCGCCAGTTCCTGCTCCGTCGGCAGCGGATCGTGCGGCTGCCATTCAAGCGCAGCGATACGCGCGGCCAACTGGTCGCGCAGGCGGTGATAGCGGGGAATGCGGTCGTCCACGATCGTATGGGCCAATGGCCGGGTAAATTCATATATATGATTGTATGAATTCTGTGCGCTGAGGATCGGGGTTTTCCCTGGACGAAGGTATGATCGCGAATATCGTCAACTGCTGAAGGAGAGGCTGTGTCTGAAGAGCGATGCGATGTTGCAGTAGTTGGGCTGGGCGCGATGGGCGCGGCGACGCTTTACCAACTCGCGAAAGCCGGGGTAAAAGCGGTGGGCATTGACCGGTTCGCTCCGCCGCACGATCAGGGATCGAGTCACGGCGATACGCGTATCACGCGTCTGGCAGTGGGCGAAGGGGCTGCTTATGTGCCGCTGGTGCGCAGGTCGCATCAGATCTGGCGCGAGCTGGAAGCGCAGAGCGGTGAAGCGCTGTTCGAGCAATGCGGGGTACTCGTCATGAGCTCGAGCGCGACGACGACGTCGCATCATGGCGCGGCCGATTTCACCGCGAACACCATTGAGCTGGGGCGTACCTATGGCATTGCGCACGAGGTCCTCACATCGTCGCAGATCCGCGAGCGCTTCCCTCAATTCGGACCGATCCGCGATGGCGCGGTGGGGTACTTCGAACCTGAGGGAGGCTTTGTGCGTCCGGAGCGTTGTATCGCGACGCAGCTAGAGGCGGCGCAAGCGCTTGGCGCCACCCTGATCACCGGTACCACGGTTTCCGCATTGGAATCGCACGGTGGTGGGGTTCGCGTCAAAGCGGGCGAACGGACGCTCGTGGCCGACAAGGTCATTGTCTGTGCCGGCATGTGGTCCGCCAACCTGTTGGGCGAGCCGTTTAGCGCCTTGCTGAAGGTCTGCCGGCAAACGCTGTACTGGTTCAGGCTGGCCGAGCCGACGATTTTCCCGGAAGTGTCGCCGAGTTTCATTCTGGCCCATGGTCCCGGGGAAGCCGATATTTGCTATGGCTTTCCGCCTATTCCCGGTGAAGGCAGCATGAAGATCGCGACCGAGCAGTATGTGGCGCTGAACTCGATCGACGCGCTCGATCGCACGGTCTCCGCCGCCGAGGTGGACGAGATGTATCGCAAGCAGGTGGCGGGCAATATCGCCGGTGTGACCTCTGAGTTGGTCAAGGCACGCGTTTGCACGTATACGGTGACCCCTGACTTCGGCTTCATCATCGACGATCATCCGACGCTCGACAATGTGACCGTGGTGTCAGCCTGTTCGGGGCATGGCTTCAAGCATTCGGCGGCGATTGGCGAAGCGGTGGCGCAGCGCTGCGTGAGCGGCGCAAGCCAGATTGATCTGTCCGCGTTTTCGTTGAGCCGCTTTGCGTGAAAGGGTGCGGTCCGAAGGGCGTGCTGTTGGCCCTTCTTCGGACCTATGGGTGAAGACGGTCTTGCGCTTCGCCATACGTCTGTGGGTTCAGGCTGCAGGCGAGACCGTTCCAGTTGAAGTCGCCCGCTTGCCATCGTGTTTCGTTATCGCGTGCGATACGTTGATAGAGCTGCAGCGCGGACACGTCGTCGAGGTGACGCGTGTCTTCTCCCAGATGTTCGAGGAAGAGTTGGCAACGCAGCTCGCGCACCGCATCCGGGTCCCAGACCGTCGCATTCATCTCGCTGTGACCGAACAGCGAATTCGCATGCAGGTTGCACGAGCCGATCGTCATCCACGCATCGTCGACGAGCATGAGTTTGGCGTGGACGTAAACGTAGCGCCGGCCGCCGGATCGCGTCGGCCCCGCAATCCCCGCCAACGTGAAATTCGCGTAGCGGCCGAGTGCTTCGATCTGATCGAAAAACGGCTTGCTCTCCGGTTTCAGTCGCCACTGCGCAACATATCCCTCGGGCTCGCCGGGTAAGAGCAGGACGACGGCTACCCCGCGTTTCAAGGCATCTTCGAGCGCGCTGGCAATAGTGGGCACAGGCAGCGCCTGGTTTTCCAGGTAGATCGAACGGCGCGCAGCCTGAATGGCCAGCAAGTATTGATCCGTGATGGAGCGTTCGCCGGCCGCGATGGGGTAAGCCTCGCTGTCAGCAGCAGCGTGTGCCTCACGATAGCAATCCGCGTGGACGTTGCGCTGAATCTGCACGACGCTCGGGCCGCATGGCTCGGATGAACACATCGGGAAAGCGAGCGCGGAATGGCCTTGCGGGCCGTAGACCCCAAGGGCCTGCGTCCGTTCGCTGGTTTCGTTCCAACGCTGCACGAAATTGTGATGCACGTCGCTTGCGCACGGACCCGTAATCTCGACATACACATCGTGGCGTGGCTCGCCGTCTACATGACCGGGTTCGACAATCGCAAAGGTCGGATTGATACCGCCGACAAACGTGGTCTCGGCCGGCTGACCCGCATCGATTAGCCAGCACTTCTGGTGATGACAAAAGGCGCGCGGCGCGCGGTCCCAGCGGGCGCTAAAACGCGAACCCCGCGCAGCGAGCCACTCGAAGTCCGCGGGCGTGCCGGCGAAGGTCTGTCCGTATCCGCTGCTCTCGGGATTGGGGCGCCAAAAAATCACGCGGACGTCGAGACCTCGCTCGACGGCGCGATCCAGCACATCGAACAGCGTGCCCCGGCCATCCGGCATCTGAAAGTCCGTGGCGATGAAGGTCACGGTGAGCCAGACACTGTGCTGCGCATGCTCCACCACTTCGCAAATGCGGCGAAAAGCCGGCCCGCTGTCGACGAGCGGATGAACCCGATTGCCCACGCGTCGCGGATAGGACCCATGCGTGATGAATGGGATGGTGTGCGGCTCGGCTGCGTCGCCGGCTGTCTGGTCGCTGTGACTCATCGAAGGTGTCGGATCCGGGTTGTCGGGCGGCTTGGGAGAACCGCGGATCATGATACGGTAGATCGATGACAGGGATGCAACGTCACGTAGCGCTGTTCAGCTCGTACTTCATGATGTTGCCGTGCCGCCCATGAATGTCGCGTTCGACGCTATACACGTCCCCCTCGATCGTCGAACTTTGCGCCAACACCTGCGCGATCGCCGAACGATCCTCTGCATCCAGTGCGACCGCCATGACCTTCAGATGCTCCGGCAGATGATCGCCGCGGCGCACGCCGACAATGGCGCCCGCGACCTGCTCCTGGTCGAGCACCCAACGCGTCGCGATGGTCGCAATCGACACGTCGTGCTTAACCGCAATGCGCTCGAGCGTTTGCAGCAGCGTCTGGAACAGATCCCAGCCGCCGAAATCGTCGATGATCAGCTTGTACTTGATGAGCGAGCGGTTGGCGATGTCCTGTCCCGGTTCGGCGGCGCCGAGCCATCGCCCGGACAGAAACCCGCCCGCTACGGTGCCGTAGCAAAACAGATGAATGCCGTGCTCGCGCGCATATGCGCCGAGTTGCCGCGCCGGACGCCGGTCCAGCAGGGAGTACTGCACCTGCATGCTGGTTAGTTCGATGCCTGCATCTACCAGCTCCTTCGTGCGCTGTGTGTCGAAATTGGTGCCGCTCAGGCGGTCGATCTTGCCCGCCTGCTGCAATTCGCGCAGCCATTGCGCGACTTCGAGGTAGCGCGGGACCGAATAGTCCCACCAGTGAAACTGCACCAGGTCGAGTCGCTCGACGCGCAAACGCGAGAGCGAGCGGTCGATGGTTTGCTGAACTAACCGATGGTCGATCGTCTTGAGCGCGGACAGATCGGGGACGAACTTCGTATGAATCTTCAACTGATCGAGACTGTCCGCGCCGCGGCGATTGCGGTAGTCGTCACGGAATTCGCCGATCATTTCCTCGACACCCGTGTAGATGTCGGCACAATCGAAAGCGGTCACGCCGGCGTCGTAGTAAGCGCCCATGTCCGCAATCGCTGTGGCGCGATCGACGCTGCCATGGTCCCCGGCAAGTTGCCAGCCGCCTTTGAGAATACGTGAGATCGAGTAGCCGGGCGCCAGCTCGACGCGCTGCATCTGTGTCATTCAAAGTCCTTTTCGATGAGTTTGACCGCGGTCGTATCCGCATGCCGGAATCGGCGTTTGCCGAGCCGGGTGATGCGAAAGCGCGAGGGGCAATTGGGATCGGGGCAGGCCACTTCGGCGTCCGTGGACATCCAGTCATGCGGGTCGGTGGCACGTTGCTTGGCGGGCAGCAGCGGCAGCAATGCCGCGAGCGAGTAAATCGAGAACGCCTGGCCCGGCGGCAGATGTAGCATCTCGCCGTGCAATTCGAAGGAGTCGCCGACCTGCGCGCCGCAATACAGCTTGGCGCCCTCCGGTGCAACGACTTCGACGCGCAGATCGTAAAGCTCGAACGAGGGCGCTTCTGCGCGCTCGTCGTGGGTGTGAGAAGTCATGTTCAAGGATTCGGTGGCGTGACCGACAGGATGATTTCGGTGGGATGGGCAGAGCCGTTGCGATAGCGGTGCGGCAGCCGCGAGTCGAACGAAATGCTCTCGCCGGCCGCCACCTGGTACTCGATGCCGTCGATCTGTGCGATCAGCTCGCCGGCGATCACATACACGCATTCCGACGACGCGTGGCCGCGCGGTTCGTCGGCAGACACTTCGCCCGGTTGCAGCACGGCGCGTAGCACTTCAAGCTGACCGTTGCCGGCCGTCAGGCGTTCGTAGCCGACGCGCCCCTTTGGCGCAATCAGTCGCGAGCGATTGCCTGGCCGGCTGATCCAGACCGAAGGCGCGATTGTCTGGGCGAACAGTGAGGCGACCGATTCGCCGAATACGCCGGCGAGGCGCCGCATGGTTTCAAGGCTCGGGTCCGTCACCGCCCGCTCGATCTGGCTGAGCAGCGTAGGCGAGACATCCGCGAGACTTGCCAGTTGGCGCAACGACATGCCGCGCGCGGTCCGCAATTCCTTGAGTCGTTCACCAATCAATTTGTGGCCTCGTGTCGTGCAGCTCGATCGAACATTGGTGTGTAGTATAGGTGCACGATATTGTGTCGTCAACGTGGTGTCAATGCGCCTCGTCCTGATTCGCCTCGAACTGGGTTATAGCCAAAAATACCCGATAAACCAGGGTTAACCTGATCCGTCCGCGCCACAAATTATTTTTGACCTGCTTGAAATGATGTGCACTACAGGTGCACACTCTGCCTCCATTAGTGCAGTCCAACTTCACGTGGAGCAAAGGTCATGGCGCAAGGTCAGGCGGCGGGCGGCAGTGCCCGTCACGCGTATCGGTGGTTGCTGGTCGTTCCTTTTGTCTGGCAGGCGGGGCTTGCCCCCGTCGTCAACGGCGTGTCGTGGTCGCCGCTCGGTCTGCCGTTTCCGATGCTGTGGCAGGTGGTGGGAATCGTGCTGACGAGCGTGCTGATCGCAATCGTGTTCCGGCTCGACCGTGCGCATGGCGTCGAGCGTGAAGAAGAGGCCTTCATTGCGGCGACCTCCGGGTCCACGGGAGAGCCGCGATGAAGCTCGCCATTGTGATCGTGATCCTGCTTGCCACGCTGACCGGCGCGGTGGGATATGGCCGGCGCACCCGCAAGGGACACACGTTAGCGGACTGGGCAGTGGGCGGCCGCAGTCTGGGCGCGGTGATCTTCTGGTTCATGAACGCAGGGGAGGTCTACACGACTTTCGCTGTGCTCGGCATTTCCGGCTACGCGTGGGCGCTAGGGGCGCCGGCTTACCTGGCATTCTGTTCGGTGTCGCTGAGCTATGCGATCGGCTACTGGCTGATGCCGAAGATCTGGCGAGCGGGGCGTACCCGTCAGCTCGTCACACAGGCCGATTTTTTCGCGGCCCGCTACGACGCCACCTGGCTGGGTGTCGTGACCGGCGTGATCGGCATTGCCTCGTTGATTGTCTATGTGCAGATTCAACTGGTGAGCCTGGGATTGATCGTTCAGTTGACGCTCGACGATCTGATCTCCACCCAGGCGGCCACCTTGATTGCCGGCTTGCTGATGATCACCTTCGTCTTCGTCGCCGGGGTGCGTTCCGCGGCGTTTGCGGCGGGCGTCAAGGACGTGCTGATGATCGTGGTGGTCGTGTTGTTGAGTGCGACGGTGGCGGGCAAAGTGGGCGCGGCGTCCATGCTGGATATCTTCCACATGGCCGAGGTGCAGCATCCGGGCATCGGCAAATTCCCGGGGCTGGATCCGACGTCGCCGACGACAGCCATCTGGTTAATGACCTCGTCGATCAACATCGCGCTCGGCAACTGGGTGTTCCCGCATCTGTTCCAGATGTCGTACACGGCGCAAAGCGCGACCGCGATTCGACGCAATGCCATCTGGCAGCCGCTCTATTCGCTGGCGTACTTCTTCATCATTCTGCTTGGCTTCGCGGCACTGCTTGCCGGTACCCATCCGCCGGGCAACAACCTGAACGCCGCGCTGCTGCAATTCATCTCCGAGCGTTATGCCGCACCCATCGTCGGTCTCGTGGCAGGGACGGGATTCCTGTTGGCGCTCGCGCCCGGCGCGTTGCTGTTGCTGACCGCGGGTTCGATCTTTAGCCGCAATGTCGTCGCGCCGTTCATGCCCAATCTCAAGGACAGCACCTCCTTGCTGATCTCGCGCGGTTCGCTGACCGTGTTTGCCGCGATTGCCGTCTGGCTGTCGATCAGTCAGAAAGGCTCGCTCGTGAAGATTCTGCTCGACGCGTATTCGGCAATCGGCATGCTGGCGCCAGCTGTCTTCCTCGGATTTCTCTGGAAGCGGACCACCGCGGTGGGTGTGCTGGCGGGTCTCGCGGCCGGCTTCGTTGCGCTGCTGGCGCCGTTTGCCGCGCACTACTGGGCTGCGGTGGCCCCTCAATGCGAGCCGGGACTGATCGCCATGGCGATCAACGCCGCGACGGTCGTGCTCGTCAGCCTGGCCACGCCATTGCCGACGCGGCATGCGGTGTCGCTCGGCGTCGCGTCTGAGTCTATTGCCGGCAAGCAATCGGCGGCCTGAACAAACTTCATTCGAATAGCCGTGCCCCTTACCTGGAGATCCTGATGAAAAAGAGCAGTATCTGTATGGCTGTGCTACTCGCGCTGCCGGCGCTGGCCGAGGCCCAAAGCAGCGTGACGCTGTATGGCCTTGTCGATGCGGGTATCACGGTCGTCAACAATACCGGCAAAGGTCATGTGGTCGAATCGGACACTTGCGGACCGCCGAGTTGCAACCTGTGGGGGCTGAAGGGCAAAGAAGACCTCGGTGGCGGTACGTCGGCGATCTTCACGCTCGAGAACGGTTTCAACATCCAGAACGGTAAGCTCGGGCAGGGCGGCACGGAGTTCGGGCGGCAGGCCTTTGTGGGGCTGAGCAACGATCAGTGGGGCACGGTCACGCTGGGACGTCAGTACGATCCGCCTTCGTTGACGGTGGGCTATTTCCCGTCGAGCAATAACTTCGCCACCGGCTACGGCTCGCACTTCGGCGACCTCGACAACCTGAACCAGTCGATCCGCTTCAACAACGCGGTCAAGTACGTCAGCCCGACCTGGGGCGGCTTGCATGTGGAGGGGATGTTCAGCTTCGGCGGTGTGGCAGGCGACTTCTCGACCAATCGCGTCTGGTCCCTGGCTGCAGCCTACACGCGGGGACCTTTCTCGGTGGCGGCGGGCTACCTGGACATCCAGAATCCCGCTACCAATTCGGGTGGGACCGGCGGTGTGTACGCGTCGAATGGCAACTATGTCGGGTCATTGAACGACTATGTCGGACTGCAGGACGCCAATGCCATGAAGGTGTTCACGGTGGGCGGTTCGTACACGCTTGGGCCGGCCACTTTCGCACTGAACTACTCGCATACGGACCTTGAAAACAGCCAGTATTTTGTCGTCAACGGCTTTGCCGGCGCCGGTGGCGGCAATGACTTCAAGATGGACGCCTACGAAGCCAGTGCGACCTACAAGGTCACCCCCGAACTACTTCTGGGTGCGGCCTACATCTATAACGCAGGCAAAGCCGACTATCAGAATCTGAAGCCGGATTTCCAGCAGGTAAACCTGGGCGTCAACTATGCGCTCTCCAAACGCACCAGCCTGTATGCGCTTGCGATCTTCCAGAAGGCGGGCGGCGATGGCATCGCACCGGTGTTCGACGCGGATGGCGCAGTAGTGGGGCGCACGGCGATTGCCGAAATTCCGGGGGCCGGTTACGACTCCAGCACATCGAAGCAATTGCTGATGTCGGTGGGGGTGTATCACGCGTTCTGAGCGGTGCAACAGGCCGTCGTCGGTTGTGACGGCGGCCGGCAGATATGCGGCCACTTCGTGCTAGTTGTGTGTTTTGCCGATTCGCCACCGCTTGCAATGACGCTCGTGCCCAGTAAAAATGCCGAGGTGGCTGCGGCGACCACAGTACCTGAGCCCGTATGTTCGAATGCCGCGAGACGTGACAGAAGACGAAACAGGAGACTGCTGTGAAACTCGCGGCCATGATCGCCACCGTGCTTACCCTCTTCGCTGCGCCGGCCTTTGCCGCCAATGTAGGTTTCGAGGAAGTCAGGATAACGAATGGGGACGAACCGCCGCTAACGGTAGGGATCTGGTATCCGACCGATGCGCCCGCGACCCAGCACCCCCTGGGCTATTTCACCCAGACGGTGGCGCCCGGCGCTCCGATTGCGGGCCGTGACCTGCCGCTGGTGGTGATGTCGCACGGTGGCGGAGGTTGGTACGACGGTCATTACGACACGGCGCTCGCCCTCGCGCACGCGGGCTTCGTGGCCGCCGCGGTCAGCCATGCGGGCGATACGTTCGACGATCAAAGCAAGGTCTTGCAACTGTGGCGCCGTCCCGCCCAGCTTCGCCGGCTGGTGGACTATATGCTCGGCGAGTGGCCCTCGCACGAACGGCTGGACGCGGGCCGTGTCGGCGCGTTTGGATTTTCCAACGGTGGCTTCACCGTGCTGGTGGCGGCCGGTGGTGTTCCGGATCTTGCGGCGATCGCGCCGTATTGCGAAGCGCACCCCGATCACAACCTGTGCCAGGTCCTAACGCATGCCGGCGTCGATCTTCATTTGGGCCAGGGCATTCCCGCCGATGCCTGGGTGCACGACGCCCGCATCAAAGCCGTGGTCGTCGCCGCGCCGGCATTCGGCTTTAGCTTCGGCCGCGCGGGCTTAAGCGGCGTGCGTGTGCCGGTGCAGCTCTGGCGGGCGGCGCAGGATCATCGCCAGCCTGATCCCTACTATGACGAAGCGGTGCGCGCAGACTTGCCCCGGGCGCCGGACTATCACGTGGTCGAAAACGCGGGCCACTTCGATTTCCTGCCACCCTGCAGTGCACGCATGTCCCAGACGATGCCGGAAGTTTGCGCCAGCTTGCCGGGCTTCGACCGCGCGGCGTTTCATGAACGATTCAATGCGGACGTGGTGCGTTTTTTTCAGGCGAGGCTAGATTCATCGCGATCTGCCGAAACTGACACGCCGTAAGCGCATTCACTCCCCGCACTGCACGTCTTTCTTTTGCACGACGATGATCGCCGGGTAAGTCCCCCGGTCGAGTTCCACACGGGTGACGACGGCCATTGTTACGCTGTCGCTGTCGTCGTACACGCTGATTTCTTCATGCCGAAGGTTGGTGACCCCAGTGCAGCCAGTCGCGCGACCGTCGTCCGAAACATCGCATTGGATCGCGTGGTCTGCAAGGAAGCGAAACCTGTCTCTGTCGGGCGTAGCAAGATAGTCGTGCATGCTTTGCGCCGCTCCGCCCACGCCGGTGACATACCCCATGGTGCACGACTGTTTAGGGGCGGCGGCGTTGCTGGGTGTCTGGGCGATGGCTGCGGTGCTTGCGGCCGCGATGACCGCCGCGAGTGTCGATGCAAGGAGGTATTTCATGGGCAAACCACGGTTGACGGAACGTAGTGCTGGATTGTAGTGGCATTTTGCCCAAGGGGTCGGGGAGCGGGACGAAATCAATCTCGACCCGCGCCCCAACGACATGCCACCCGCGTCATGCGGCTTCGCGAGCTTGCACAGCTCAAGCCGCGTCCATCATCCGAAATTCCGCGTCGATCGCTTCGCCGTGATCGCGCCAGCGATGGAACTGCTCGCGCTTCTGGCGCCCCGAGGCCACGCTCTGCTCGACGGCGTCCACGTTGCCGCGCAACTCGACGAGTTCCGGGAAGAACTGATCTTCGAACCGAGGCCCGTCGATCAGTTCGAGCAATTCCGCGCGCTGCTTCGTAAAGTTGTCGACCATCTTCGCGATCACCTCGCGGAACGCCCGCTCGCGGTTGGCCTGCTCCCACGAGTCCCAGATTTCAAGCGCGAGCCCAAGCACCGATAGCATGCCGTTGAGCCCCTTGGCAAGATTGACCGCGCCCCACGGCTTGAACTTCAGCAACTTGCCGAGATCGAGCCCGACCACCTTCGCAACACCGAGAACGCCATCGCGCGCGGCCAGTATCGACGTGTTGTTGATCATGCCGCTCTTGACCACGTAATCGATGCCCTGTTTGCCGTACACGCGCACGGTGGCGTTGAAGTGGTTGACCTCCGCGTCGAAACCAACGGCCATCTTGCCGACCTCGAACTTCACCGAGCGCAGTTGCTGGTCGAACGCGTTCTGCAGGTTCGCGCTCAACACCGCGCCGTCCGCGCCCACGTTGCGCTCGAAGAACTCCGAAAACGTCTGCATGGACTGCTTGTGGGTCTGCAGGATCAGGTCGGTGAAGAACTCGGAGACGAAGCGCCGCAGGCCGATTCGCACGTCGACAATGCGCGCGTCGGCCGTGACCATCTGTTTCTTCAACTGGTTGCTCATGGTTTCGAGCCGGTCGACTTCCTGGGCAATCTTGTCGTCGTTGTGCACGGCGATCGGCAACTGTTTGCCGAGCACATCGCGGACGATGCTGCGCTTGGTTTCATCGACGACCGCCGCGACGCCGCCCGCCGCCGATACCTTCTCCGACGTCGCGCGCTGCAGCAGCCCGATGCGCGACAGCGCGCGGAATCGATCGAGATCCGCCAGCCAGTACTCGGTGCCCATCTCGAACGGGTCGGCAGCCACGGCCACCACCGCGAGCTCGCGCGCTTCGGCGTCGCTCAGTGCGATCAGGTCGCGCAGGCGGCCGACAACATTCTCCTTCTTGATGTTCAGGCTCTGCGCATATTCGTGTTCGTCCTCGACGTCCGCCACCGCGTCGAAGCGGCTCAGCACGAATACCGTACGCGGCAGCAGGTTCAGCGTGCGGAACAGCCACGTCAGATCGTCGCGGTGACTCTCCTTGATCGGATTGGTCGGGTCCATCACGTACACGACAAGATGCGCTTCGCTCACATACTTGCGCGTGAGCTCCTTGTATTTTTCGAGCGTGTTGGTTTGCGCGTCGAATTGCTCCTTGAAGCCGAACAGCCCGGGCGTGTCGATCAGCACGCAGTCCGGGCCGGCCTCGTAGACCGTGACCGCATTCGACGACTCCTGATGGCTGATCTTCATCGTCGACTTGTCGAGCCGCTCGAGCCACGCGGCCGCAATCGCAGTCTTGCCTTCGGAAAAGCCGCCGATCAGCACGACACGCAGCTTGTCGTCTTCGATGCTGCGGATCGCGCCGTCGAGCTTCGCCTTGACGTTCGGATCGGCGTCGATCCCGAACGCCTCACCCTGCGCGAGGAACGCCTGAAGTTCATGCAGCACCTTCAACGTTCCCGCTTGCCGTTCCTTAAAAGACTCCAGCGTCTGTTCCATTACACCGCCTCTGTTTCGGACATCGTTTTAGACAAATGCGCGAGATTCGCGCAGACCCGCAGCAGCGCCGAGTTGACGTGCGCGGCTTGCTGGACCGAGCGCTCCACTTCCGTCGCGATCTCGTCGATACGCGCGGTCACGTTCTCGATCACTTCGTTGTAGCTTCGCTTCATGGCGTCGCCCATCCCGTCGACGACGCGGTCGAGATTCTCGTTGACGGCTTTGCGCTGTTGCGACTTCTTGTAATCGCTGTCAAATAGCCCCCAGACCGCCTTCGCGATGCTCACCACGAGCGTCACGCCGCCAATCGCGAGCGTCACCCAGCCCACCGGATTCCACAGCATCATCAGGCCGCCCGCGAGCGCCGCGACGAGCGGCATGTATTTCACGCCGCTGTCGAAGGTCATGTTCAGTTCGAAGCCGCCGAGCGTGGGCGCGCCGATCGAGCGGTACGCGTCCTGAAGCTGCTCGACGCGTTGCTGGAAGCGTTCGAGAATATCGCCCACTTCCTGCTGGAAGCGCTCGAGTTGCGCCTTCATCTGCTCCGGCAGCTCGGCTTCCAGGGTCGCCTGCTCGCCCCGGATCGCGAGCCCTAACGCATGCTTCAGATCGTCGTTACCGATGCCGTCGTCGATGCGGTTGTAGACGCGCCGGCGCACGCTCGTCTCGAACGTTCGGATCGCGCCGTCCGCGAGCGTTTGCAGCGCGGGGCCGAGGCTGCGGACTGTCAGTTCGAGCTGCTGGCTGACCAGTGCCCAATCGCGCTTCAGTTGCGCGGCGAGCGGCGCGACCGTATCGCGCTGGATCAGGGTGATGGTCCCCGTCGCTGCCTGCACCGCGCTGCGCACCTTGTTCACGTTTGCGGTGCGGATGCGCGCGTCGCAATCGGTCACCATGCTGCCGGTCAGCCAGTCGACGAACGGCTGGAAGCCCGACTTCGACAGCAGCTCGGCGGCGCTCGCCTTGGCGAGAAACTTCGCGCGGCTGCGCGCGACGTCCGAGAACGGCACGAGACAGTCGGCCGCCGCGAGAAAGGCCGGTTGCGCGCTCAACGCAATATGGCGCTGATAACGTTCGCCCAGATGCTCATGCATCGTCTCGTCGAGCACGGCAAGGCTGTCGCGTTCGCCCTGACTCAGCAACTCGTCCTTGTCGAGCTGGATCGGATTGGTGATGCGTTTGTTGTAGATGGTCCAGACTTCGCTCTGGTCGCCCAGATGCGTGCGAATTTTTTCGAGCGTGCCTTGCCCGTTTTCGTCGCCGGTCTGCGGCGCGGCGGCCTTGCCGGTCACGTAAAACACGGCGTGCGCGGCCTTTACCGCGCCGAGAATGCTGTCGAGCACGCGCGCTTCCTTGCCCTCGATGCCCGGCACGTCGAGCAGTTCGAAATGCTGCTGGTTCGCGTCGAACCCGTAGCCGTGCGCATCGAGCGTGTAGTCGGAGCGGCCGGTGCCGACGATCTGCCCGTCGGCGAGCGGCGCAAGGCTGTCGAGTGCGGCATGCGCACTCGTTTGCCGGGCTTCGAGCGCCTCATGCGCGGCCTGAGCGCGTTCACGCTGCGTGTCGAGCTGTTCGCGTTCGGCCGCATGCGCTGCGCCAAGCGCGAGACGTTGCTGCTCGCCCTGTGCGAGCGCCACTTCTTCCGGTCGCTTGCGGAACAGATGCATCAGCTTTTGCCAGAACGACGCCGCCTGTTTCTGCGCGACGATCAGGTGCCGCAGGCGGCTCAGTTCCTGTTCGAGCGCATCGCGGTCCGCATCGAGCTGCGCGCTGCGTTCGACGGCTTGCGCCTGCAGTGCGTCGAGCTGTGCGCGGCTGTCGTCGATCGCTTGCTTCAAAGTCGACAAGGCGGCTTCGCCAAGGCCGAACTCCGCCTGCTTCGCGCGAAACGCGGCGCGCGCGTCGGCTTTGCTGCGTTCGCCGAGCAGAATGCGCAGCGTTTCGATGATCGTCGATTTGCCGGCATTCGTTTCGCCGTAGAACGCGATCGTGAACGTGTCCCAACGCGCGTGACGCTGTAGCGCTTCGATACGCTGCACGAGATCTGCGTGAATCGGGGCGACGAGATTTTCGACCTGCGCCATCGTTTGCGCGACGCGCGTATCGGTCGCATCGAGATCGAGCTGCTTCAGCAGATCGTCGATTTCATTCAGTACGGCTTGGTGGAGATCGTTCGATGAGGCCCCGGCGGTTGGTCGCATACGGATTTGTTGTTAGGTTTGTAGTTTGGAGAGACGAGATCGATCCGTGCGCGAACGAGTACCGGATTCGCGCGCGCATCACGATGCCATGGTTTTCGGCAATTCAGCCCAAAAATTTAGGGCGATTTTCCGAAATGAACCTGTGAGCGGAATGCAACGATCGTCACGGCAAAGTCACGCCGATAGCGAAGATAGATGCGCACGCGGACATTTCATGTCCCAATGCGGCAAGCGTGGACCACCAGGCTCAAAGCCCCAGACAAACCGCACCGGCTGCGACGACGATGCACGCGAGCCAGCGCTTTCCACTGACCGCCTCGCGCAGAAACACGCGCCCGATCAGCACCGCGAACACCACGCTGGTCTCGCGCAGCGCCGATACCGCACCCATCGCGCCCGACTGCAGCGCCCAGATGACGATGCCGTACGCCGCGATCGACACGAGCCCGCCCACCAGCGACGAGCCGAGCGCCATAGGCGCCGTCCGCAGCGGTGCCCACAGCGCCGCTAGCCCGCGCTTCGCGACGAACAGCAGCGGCATCAGCCAGTAGAACAGGAACATCCACGCGGTGTAGGCGAGCGCTTCGCCGCCGGACAGGCGCACGCCGATGCCGTCGATCACGGTATAGAGCGCGATGGTGGCGCCGGTCGTCAAGGCGGCTAGCGCACCCGCGCGCGACACATGCTGCCCCTGCAGCGCGAGCGCGATGATGCCGCCCGAGATCATCACGATCCCGAGCGCGTGCAACGGACCGATCGTCTCATGCGCGAAGAGCGCGGCGCCGAGCGTGACGAGCAAGGGCGACGAGCCGCGTGCGATCGGATAGGCCTGCGCCAGATCGTTGCGCCGATACGATCGCACGAGGCTTACGTTGTAGACGATATGCACGAGCCCCGATGCGACGATATACGGCCACGCCGGAGCGGCCGGCCACGGCGTGACCAGCACCACGAGTGCGGCTACCGCGCCGATGGCGATGCTCATCCACGTCATGGACAGGAGGCGGTCGGCATTGCCGTGCAGCATGGCATTCCAGCTCGCGTGGAGCAGGGCGGCAAGCAGGACGAAGCCGCCGGTATAACTGAGCATGCGGATTCCGGAGCGACGGTGAAGTAAGTAGGGTATCTATCTTGTGGCCCACTCACAAACCAGATAAATTGCCGGTTCGCGTTAGACAAACTCTTGCGGATGAAGCGGCTATTACCTCCACTCAATGCCTTGCGCGCTTTCGAGGCCGCAGGCCGCCTCGGCAGTTTCAAGGAAGCCGCCGCGGAACTGCACGTCACGCACGGCGCGGTGAGCCAGCACGTGCGGCTGCTTGAAGAGTGGCTTGAGTCTTCATTGTTCGAGCGGCACAACCGGCGTGTGGTGCTGACGCCGGCGGCGAAGGCCTACCTGGCGGAAATCGCTCCGCTGTTCGAGCAGCTCTCGCAGGCCACTGCGCGATATGGCGTTTCCGAAACGGTGGCGCGGAGCTTGTCCGTGAATGCGCCGGCCACCTTCACATTGCGCTGGCTGGTGCCGAGGCTGGCGAAATTCCGCGCGGCGTATCCCGAGGTGGACGTCAACGTGGAGACGTCGAACGAACCGGTGGAGAGTCTGCAAGCCAGCTATGACGTCATCATCCGCGGCGGTCCGGATACGTTCTATGGCTACGCGATGCGGCCGTTCCTGTCCGAGGAACGACTGCCGGTCTGCAGTCCGGCGCTTCTGCAGCGACTGCCGCTTCGCACACCGGACGATTTGCGGCGGCATACATTGCTGCACACATCAAGTCTTCCGCGACTGTGGCCGGACTGGCTGGCTAGCGCAGAGACGCCCGCGCTCAAACCCGCCGCCACGCTGACCTTCGACCACTTCTATCTGACGTTGCAGGCCGCCATCGACGGCATAGGCGTTGCCATGGGGCCGACTGCGCTGGTCTCCGACGATCTCGCTACCGGCCGGCTTGTCGCGCCGTTCGCGGGTCCTCGTCTGCCGTCGCGCAGCTACTGCACTTACGTCGCGGATGGCAACGCCATGGATGAGCGGGTCGTGCTGTTCCGCTCATGGCTCGAGCGCGAGGGGATGTCTTCGCAAACCGAGCCGGTCCGCAAGAAGCGAACTCGCTGAGCGCTGGCGGAGCGGCTTCGCCTGCAAACGGGGCGGCTTGCATAAAGCTGGCTGACGGTCGAACCGGGCGTGCTAGAACATCGGATGCGCGTCCGGATAGAGCGCCGTTCTCAAGGCGAGTCCACCGAGTACGACAAAGATGATGGCGGCCAGAATGTGCACGGCCTTGGTCGGCAAGCGGTCGGCGAACTTGTGCCCGAGATAGATGACCGGCACGTTCGCCAGCATCATGCCCAGCGTCGTACCCGCGACCACGCCGAAAAATTCGTGGAAGCGCGCGGCAAGCGCGATGGTGACGATCTGCGTCTTGTCGCCCATCTCGGCGAGAAAGAAGGTCACGGCCGTCGTGCCGAAGACGCCCATTGTGTTCTTGGTTAGCGCTGCATCGGCGTCGTCCAGCTTGTCCGGAATCAGAATCCACACAGCCATTACCGCAAACGATGCGACCACGGCCCAGTTCAGGATGCCCGGCCTGAGCACGCTCGCGAGCCACGCTCCCAGCGCACCGGATGCCGCATGGTTGATCAGCGTGGCGGCCAGCACACCGAGCACAATGGGAATGGGTTTGCGATACCGCGCAGCCAGTACGAGGGACAGTAGTTGGGTTTTATCGCCGATTTCGGCGAGGCCGACGACACTGGTCGCAACGAGAAAGGATTGCATGGGATGTTGTACCCGGGCCGCGCTGAAAAAACGCGATGACGCGCATTCCGGCGACCCGGTTAGGTCGGAATGCGAGTCATCGGTCTTGCCAGGCATTTCGCTGCGTACGCCATGGCGAGTCTTGCGACTGGCCAAGTATGTTGACGTGCGCCCTCGAACATCGCGTTCGAGGCGGCTACTCCCCAATGAGCAGGCGCGATTCTATCGCGCGGCCCATTACAAATGCAACCTTCCCGTCTAACCGCTTCCTGCGAAGCCGGGCGCCTTGACGAGCGGACGACATTACATAGGCCTTTCAGTCATGGTATGCTCGCCCCTGTCTTTGGGGAGTAGCCGGCTTCTACCCAGAAGCGCCTGCATCAACATTCTCGGT
The DNA here is from genome assembly GCF_050434965.1 of Paraburkholderia sp. GAS38. Classification (NCBI taxonomy): domain Bacteria; kingdom Pseudomonadati; phylum Pseudomonadota; class Betaproteobacteria; order Burkholderiales; family Burkholderiaceae; genus Paraburkholderia; species Paraburkholderia sp. GAS38. The sequence goes on from NZ_JBNDJO010000003.1 coordinate 589,240, forward strand.
CGCGCAGACCGTGGTGCAGGTAGCCGTTTCGGTTGGCAAGACCATCGACACACCACGCGACCGGTCGGGCGCGGCGGTGTGTCGTGGTTTTCAGCCCGACCTCGAGCGCCTACTCTGATGAATCCTGTCGCAACGCTATTCCTGGCTTTTGCCATGTCCACCGACGCCTTTGCAGCCGCTATCGGCAAAGGCGCCACGCTCCATCGTCCCCATTGGAGCGAAGCCATCAGGACGGGGCTGATCTTCGGCGTGATCGAAGCGCTGACCCCTTTGGCCGGATGGTTCCTCGGCAAGGCCGCCGCCCAATACGTCTCCGCATGGGATCACTGGATCGCGTTTGCGCTGCTGTTGGTCCTCGGCGCCCGCATGGTCTTCAACAGCTTTGCCGCTAAAGAAGTCGAGGAGAGCAGGCCGGCGGCCCATTCGTTCTGGCTGCTCGCCTTGACCGGCTTCGCCACGAGTATCGATGCGATGGCGGTTGGCGCGGGCCTCGCCTTTGTCGACGTCAACATCTATTCGACGGCTGCCGCGATCGGTCTCGCCACTATGGCGATGGTCACACTCGGCGTCATGCTCGGCCGTGTCATCGGCCACGTCGCGGGCCGGCGCGCCGAGATGGCGGGCGGCGTCGTGCTGATCGGCATCGGCAGCACCATCCTTGTGGAACATCTGCAGCTATTCGGCTAACGCCGACCGCGCATTGACGCTCTCCGTCACGCCGCCTGACGCGTCGTGCGAAGGAGCATGACAGCCGACGCGAGCGTCAGCACGGCGAGCGTGACCGGCCCGATCGTCTTCATGACGTTATGTGAAGACCATCCGATATGTTGAGCAAGCTCGGCCAGGCAACGATCGAGCAGTTCGCTCAACGTCTGCGTCCGCTCGGGATTCGTCCGAAGCATTGCGGCTTGCTGGCGGCGATCCGTCATATGCCCATGACGTCTCAACTGGCGCTCGGACAGGCCTTGAATGTGGTGCCGAGTGCGATCGTCACGATGATCGACGATCTGGAAGCGCTGGGTGCAATCAATCGGGTTGCGGATGAAGCGGACCGGCGTCGATACGCAATCGAACTGACCGAAAAAGGCGCGGCGATGCTGCAGCAGGCAACAGCCATTGCGCAACAGGTCGACGAGTCAATCCTCGCTCCCCTTGGGAAAAGCGAGCGGGATACGTTGCGTCAACTCCTGAAGAAATTGAGCACGGGTTTGTCGCAAGCGTGAGAGGGGTGTGCGTTCGCTATTTGAATTCGCCGCACCTGGAGGATGACGCCATTCCGCCTGCCTGGTGATGAGCGCGGCAATACGGATTGGCGCCAGCCATAATCAATTCACCTGCAGAGTGCCGCCGTTGCCGAGGCCGCCCTTCACGTTTTGCGCTTTATATTGCTTCACCGACACCACGAGATTATTCAGCGAGTCGGTAAACGCCGCGACGACGACCTTGCCCTGCGCCGTATTCGCATATGCGCCGCCCGCACCGCCACCTGCACCGCCAAAGCCACCCGCGACGACGCCGGCGAGCATGCCATAGTCGACGTTCTTGGCCGAGCCTTCTGCGGCAGCCAACTGGACGCTCGAACGGTTGTCGACCAGCGTGAGCAGGGTGGATGCTTCCTGCGTCTTCATGGTGCCGGCAACCCCCGCGAGCGCACCGCCGACCACCGGCACAAAGGCCAGAAGCCCCGCTGCGCCGCCACCCGCGTTGTTGTTGCTGAAGGTGATGCTGGGGCTGATGGTGTAGTCGGCAGCGACCATCTGGCCTTTATGCATCTTCGACGTCTTGCGCAGTTCGCCGGATTCGTTCAGTGCGCGCTCGTCCATGGCGGCAGCGAGGCCGCGGCCACGATCGACCACTACGAAGCAGTTCGACTGCTGCACCAGCAGTTTCAGAACCGGCACCGTGCTGCCAAGCTGATATTGGCCGGTCAACATGCCATACCAGGGTGCAGTGGTGTCCTCGACAATCGAAACCGTCCCGAGCGGCGCCGTGCAGTGCTGCAAGCCGACGTTGGCGTTCTGGGATGTCCCGCCGGCCGCCGAACCGGTTGCGGTGGTTTTTGCCGACGTAGCGCCCATCTGCATATCCGAGCAGGCAGTCAGCATCAGCAGCGACAAGGCTGCAGCCCCTGTTAATTTAATGTTCACGTTTCCTCTCGCGTTTGAAGTTGTTACGTTTTTTGCCCAGCTAGCGCTGGGCAGTCAGGTCTGGACCTTCTGCATTAACGCAATGGGAATAACGGCAATGGGGTGCGAAAACTTAATAGAATCAGCTTGGGTTTTTTATTTTATGCTGAATGGATAAAATCGCGATGGATAGTCCATCCGAAATATCGATCTATTGGCTCGCGTGAAAGCGGAGCGGTTTAATCGTCAATTCGATTCAGTAAAGCGGATTTGGTTTGCGGCAAACGTTTTCGCGGTTAAACACCGGAAGGTTTTATCGTCGCTTGGGGGTATCGGGCGTCCTGGATTTTGATTGCGGACGCAACCAGTTCGGGGTCGTTCGGAGCGGTGCTGCCAAGGTGAGGCGTCGAGAACCGGCCAACCTGCGTCCGCGATGGTTCGGGCGCAGGTTGGGGTGTAGAGGTGGGGTTCGTTACGTCGGAAGCGAATTCAGGCTGTAGTTGCCCGCCGCGGCGGTGTTGCGCCACCACCGTTCGCCGCGATGGGGCGCGGCCAGATCCAGCCGCTCGCCCATTCGCGGCGTGGCGAGCGGAATGCCGCGCGCCGTAGTGAGGCCCGTCACGCGCTCGAACGGTTCCTGCCAGCGATGCATCGCCAGATCGAAGGTGCCGTTGTGCACCGGCATGAGCCAGTGGCCGCGCAGATCGACGTGTGCCTGCACGGTGTCTTCCGGTTGCATATGGACGTACGGCCATTGTGCGTCGTAGGCGCCGGTTTCGAGGAAGGTCACGTCGAACGGACCAAACCGCTCGCCGATCGCCTTGAATCCGTCGAAGTAGCCCGTATCGCCGCTGAAGAACACCCGCAGATCGTCGTCGACGATCACCCACGAGGCCCACAAGGTGCTGTTGCCGTCGAACAGGCTGCGGCCGGAGAAATGCTGGGCCGGCGTGGCCGTGAATGCCAGGCCGTCGATCTCCGTACCCTGCCACCAGTCGAACTGGCGCACCTTTGAAGCGTCGATACCCCACTCGATCAGCCGGTCGCCGACACCCAGCGGCGTCAGAAACACACCTGTCTTGCCGGCGAGTGCCAGCACCGTCTCGCGGTCCAGGTGGTCATAGTGGTCGTGCGACAGAATCACGCCGGCGAGCGGCGGCAAATCGGCAAGCGCGATGGGCGGCGCATGAAAGCGTTTGGGGCCGAAGCGCCGGAATGGCGACGCGCGTTCGGCGAACACCGGATCGGTGAGCCAGAACCGACCACGCAGCTTGAGCAGCAGGGTCGAGTGTCCGAGGCGAAACAGGCTGCGGTCGGGTGCGGCGTCGAGCTGGGCGCGCGTCAGCGGATCGACGGGCAGCGGGCTTGCCGGCGCCGTGCCGTCCGGCTTTTTGAACAGCAGATTCCACGCGATGCTCAACGTCTTGCCGAACCCTTCGACAGGACGCGGTTTGACGTTGCGAAAGCGCTCGCTGTCATGCTGGGCCGACGAGCCAAACGATTCGCGCCCGCGTTGAGCCGCTGTCAGGCCCAACGTGCGGCGCAAGGATTCGGTGAACGAGGTCATGTAGAGCGTTCCAGGACACAAAGTAGACTGTCCAGTGTAGTTTATCCTGGAAAAAAGTAAACTGCATGGTGTAAAATTTTAGCTATGGATGCCATTGATACCCGTCTCCGTCTAACCGACCGCAAGCGCGCCGCCATCATCGGCGCCGCGATTGAAGAATTTCTCGCGGCCGGTTTCGACGCCACCAGCATGGACCGCGTCGCAGCCCGCGCGAGTGTCTCCAAGCGGACGGTCTACAACCACTTTCCGAGCAAGGAAGCGCTGTTCGCGGCGATTCTGCGGCAGTTGTGGGACTCGAGTGACGCGGGGCAGGTCTTTGCTTATTCCTCGTCGCAACCGTTGCGCGACCAGTTGCTCGAGCTGTTGCGCAAAAAGCTGAGTCTTCTGAACGACGAAGCTTTCCTCTCGCTCGCACGCGTGGCGATCGCGGCGGGCATTCATTCGCCGGAGCGCGCGCGCGACATGGTGGCGCGCATGGGCGAGCGCGAAGAGGACCTGACCGTGTGGATTCGCGCCGCCGCTGCCGACGGCCGCCTCAAGACCGAGGACCCGGTGTTCGCCTCGCTGCAATTGCAAGGCCTCGTGAAAGGCTTCGCGTTCTGGCCGCAGGTGACGATGGGCCAGCCGTCGCTTAGCAAGGCCGAGCAAAAGCACATCGCCGAATCCGCCGCCGATATGTTTCTGGCGCGCTACGCCTGACTGGCGCCGTCACCATGACGCCGTCACGAGGCGGCAAGCACGGATTTCGGTTCAAGAAACGCCTCCAGACCGAACGTGCCGTACTCCCGACCGATCCCCGATTGCTTGAAACCGCCAAACGGTGCGGCCGGTTCGTGCGCGAGCGTGTTGACGAGTACGCGGCCGGCGTCGATCCGCGCCGCGACTTCGCGCGCCCGCTGCGCATCCGCTGAAAATACGTAGGCCTGCAAACCGTATTGCGTGTCGTTGGCAATCGCGATGGCTTCCTCTGTATCGCGGTAGGTGAGAATCGACAGCACGGGGCCGAAGATTTCTTCGCGGGCAATCGTCATGTCGTTTGTCACGTCGCTGAAGACAGTCGGGCGGACGAACCAGCCAGCCTCGACGCCATCCGGCCGGCCAGGGCCACCTGCGATCAGCCGCGCGCCTTCGTCCGTGCCGATGCCGATGTAGCGTTGCACGCGCTCCCACTGCTTCTGGCTGACCATGGGACCTACGGTTGTTTGCGGATCGCGCGGATCGCCGGCCTGCGTGCGGGCCACTTCCTCCTGCACGCGTGCTTCGAACTCCGCCAGCCGGTGTTGCGGTACGAGGATGCGCGTGCCCGCGATGCAGGCCTGGCCGCTGTTCATGAAACCGGCCTGAATCGCCAGCGGCACTGCCTGGTCGAAGTTCGCATCGTCGAGCACGATCACGGGCGACTTGCCGCCCAGTTCGAGCGTGACGCGCTTCAAGGTCTCGGCGCCGGCGCGCAGGATCGCCTTGCCGACCGCCGTGGAGCCCGTGAAGGAGAGCTTCGCGACATCGGGGTGCGTGCTGATCTGGGCGCCGACAGTCTCGCCCCGTCCCGTGACGATATTGAACACCCCTGCCGGCAAGCCCGCTGCATGCAGCGCTTCGGTGACGACGCGGGTCTGGATGGCGCTCATCTCGCTCGGCTTGATGACGGCCGTGCAGCCCGCGGCCAACGCGGCGGCCAGCTTGCCGCAGATGAAGCCCGCGTCGCTATTCCATGGGGTAATCAGTCCGGCGACACCGAGCGGTTGCATGACCACGTCAGCGGTGCCCGCACGGCGCGTGAAGGCGTAATCCTCCAATACTTTCGCCGCTTCGAGCAGCACGTTGCTCGCGTGCTGCGCCATCCACCGGCCGCGCGACACCGGCGCGCCATATTCCTCGGTGATGGCCTCGTAAAGCTCGTCTTCTTTCGCAACGACGGCTTCGTGCATCCGCTTCAGCATGTCGATGCGCTCGCGCTTGCTGGTGTGCGAAAACGCGGGAAAGGCCCGCTTCGCGGCGGCGATCGCGTCGCATGCGTCTTGCGCATCGGCGAGGCGCACGCGGCCGATCACCTGTTCGGTGGCGGGATTGAAGAGGTCAAAGAGTTCGTCGCCGTGAGGCGTGACGAACGCGCCGTCGATATAAATCTTGTCGATCATCTGCATGGTGGCTACCCGGAAGCGGTTCTGGAGCACACACGATAGATCGGCACGATTGCGTTGACTAGCCGTACAATCTGGCATGAAACATTGAGCGATTTGGGATAATGAACACTTCAGGCCTGAGCGAACTGGAAGCCGTACTGGCCGTCGCCCGTCAGCGCAGCTTTCGCGCGGCGGCAACCGAACTCGGCGTTTCGACGTCTGCGCTCAGTCACGCGGTGGCGGCGCTCGAGTCGCGCATCGGCGTGCGGCTTTTCAATCGCACGACCCGCAGTGTGTCCTTGTCGGAGGCGGGCGCGCAATTCGTCGACAGCGTGGCGCCGGCGCTTTCCACCATCCGTCTCGCGCTCGAACAGGCGGGCAGTTTTCGCGACACGGTGTCGGGCACGTTGCGCATCAACACGTCGGCGGGCGCCGCGAGGCAGGTGATGCCGCTCTTTATCGCATTCCTGCAGCGCTATCCGGAACTGAAGCTCGATATCGTCACCGAGGGCCGCCTGATCGACATCGTCGTCGAGGGCTTCGATGCCGGCATCCGTCTCGCGGAAACGGTGCCGCGCGACATGATCGCGGTGCCGTTCGGCGAGCCGCAGCGCTTCGCCGTCGTGGCCAGTCCAGGCTACTTTGCGCAGCACATGCCGCCGCGCACGCCGGCCGATTTGCACGCGCATCGCTGCATCCGTGCGCGGATGCCGAGCGGCGCGATCTATCAGTGGGAGTTCGCGCGCCACGGCGAAGCGCTGCGTATCGACGTGCAAGGCGCGCTGACGCTCGACGAGCCGGGTTTGATGCTGCAAGCCGCGCGGGCCGGTCTTGGCGTGACCTATCTGACCGAGTGGAACGTCGCCGCGGATCTGCAGGCCGGCACGCTGGTGCGAGTCCTGGAAGACTGGACGCTGCCGCTCGACGGTCTCTGTCTCTACTATCCGGGTCGCCGTCATGTGCCGGCCAGCTTGCGCGCGCTGATCGAGATGATTCGCGAGCATGCCGAAGCGCAGCGCACGCGACCCTCCTCGAAGGGCAGGGCGCGCCGCCCCCGGCGTTCGTGAGACATCGGCGGTCAGTTCAGGCTGGGTAGCATGCCCGGCGTACGTGGCAGGCATGCTGCTCGGCCAGCACTGCCGGTGGCGCCGTCGGCACGTCAATCAACCTGTTATTTGACGTTTACGTAATAATTGCGATGCACGGCTGTTTCGATCCACTAACCATCAAAAATGTGCGGGTCATGGCTTTCAGCGAACCAAGGTCTCCATTTTTCAAGTGGGTCGTCTCTTCCGCCCAGCACCTGAGCGCGGAAAATCGGCAAATCTTGCTCGCCAATCTGTTCACGCGAACCGCGTCAATCGTGTTCGCGTCGATCTGCGAAATCAGTGTCTGCGCCACCGCGTACTACCTCTATCCGAACCGCGGCATCTACGCCTTGTGGGGCGGCGCCGTCGTCGCGCTGCTGGTCGCCCGTCTGACCTTGATCCGGGTGTGCTGCACGCAGAGCGCGCGCGGCCAGCCGACCCCTACCTCGGCGTTCCTGCTCGCCAGCATCCTGTGGAGTGCGCTGTTCGGCTTCGGTAGCCTGCTCTGCAATACCAGCGGCGACAACACGCTGTTTCTGCTCGGCAACGTTTGCGCCGTCGGGGTGATCGGCGGGCTGGCAGGGCGCAACGCCGGCACGCCCCGCCTCGTACTCATTCAGATCACCTTGATTCTCGGGCTATTGGGTCTGGGAGCGGCACTGTCGCCCGGTTCGGGCAAGCTTGTCCTGCTGTTTCAGGCGCCGTTCTGCGCGGCCGGTTTTTTCACGGTTGCCCTGCGCAGCAATCGCGATACCGTCGCGTTGCTGATGGCGCGCGAAAGCAGCCATCGCCTGGCGCGCCACGACAGCCTCACGGGTCTGCCCAATCGCGCGCGTATCAGCGAGCTCCTGCTGGAGCGCACCGGGGCCGGCTTTGCCAAAGCGGATCGATCGTTCGCAGTTCTGCTGATCGATCTCGACGGCTTCAAGGCCATCAATGACAGCCTGGGTCATGCGGCCGGCGATCAGATTCTTCAGGAAGCGGCGGTGCGCTTGCGTGAAATACTGCCGGCCGGTGGCCTGGTCGGCCGTCTGGCCGGCGACGAGTTCGTCGCCATTGCCGACGATACCGCTGCCCAGGCCACCGACGTCCGTGCGCTGGCCGGCCGCATCGTCAAGACCTTGGCGCGCCCATTTGCGCTGAGCGAAGCACGCGTGCATATCGGCGCGAGCGTGGGCATTGCGCTCTACCCGGAGCATGGCAAAACCGGTCCGCAGTTGCTGATCTGCGCGGACCGCGCCTTGTACGCGGTCAAGCGTAACGGCAAGAGTGCGTTCGCCGTATTCGACGCTGACAAGCACGCGTCCGACGAGAGTCTGAGTCTTCTGCGCAGCGACCTCGAAGGCGCGATGCAGTCGTTCAGCGGTTTGCGGATGGAATACCAGCCTATCTTCGATCTGAGCGACGGCACCATCTCCGGCCGCGAGGCCCTGCTGCGCTGGACGCACCCGACCCGCGGCGAGCTGTCTCCGGTGGCCTTCATTCCCACTGCCGAACGGACCGGTCTCGTGCTTCCGTTGGGGGAGTGGGCGCTGCTGCAATCCTGCACGGAAGCGGCCGCATGGCGCGACCCGGTGGCCGTCGCGGTGAATGTATCGCCCGTGCAGTTGCGCGAGGAAGCGTTCGCGGCGAGTGTCGCCTCGATCCTTCGGAAAACGAATTTACCGCCGGAGCGCCTGACTATCGAGGTCACGGAATCGGTGCTGCTGAGCGACGACATCGCGACCCGGCGTAACGTTGCGCAACTGCGCGCGCTGGGCGTCGCGCTCTCGCTCGATGACTTCGGCACCGGATTTTCGACCATGTCGACGCTGGTGCGCTTCTCGTTCGACAAGCTCAAGATCGACAGTTCCTTCGTCATGGACGCGGTGCATCGGCGCGAATCCGCGGCGGTGGTGCGGGGCATCGTGGCGTTGGCGCGGGAAATGGGCATGCCCACCACCGCGGAAGGCATCGAGACGCCGGAGCACCTGGAATTCGTGCGTGCCTGCGGTTGCACTCACGCGCAAGGCTTCCTGCTCGGCAGGCCGGAACGGGCAGACGAGATTGCCCGTCTTGACGAGACGTTCGCGGAGCCGGGCGTCGACAAGGGGCAGGCGGTCGGCTAGCGGCATGAACACTGCCGGCGCAACACGCTCCAGAGTGTTTCGCCGCACCGCGTACCGATCTACAGCGTTCCCACCCACTCGAGCGCATCGTCGGCGAACTTGCGCAGCAGACGCGCCAGCACGCGCACGTCTTCGGCCTCCCAGTCGGCCAGTAACTTTTCGATGATCTTCTGGCGCGCAGCGTCCAGCGCGCTTGTCATGACCCGGCCCTTGTCCGTGATGATCGCCGCACGAACCCGCCCGTCTGCCGGGCTCGGACAACGCGCGACCAACTCCAGGCTCTCCAGCTTCGCGATCTGCCGGCTGACGGTGGTGTAGTCGCGTCCGACCAGTTCGGCCAACTCCACAATCCCAAGCGGTCCCTGCCGGGCCACGCGGGCCAGCAGCGGAAACAGCGCCCGGTCCAGGTCCACACCGGCCGCATCGATTAGCGCGGCATCGGGCTGCGGCCGATTCAGCACGCCCGTCAAATCCAGCAGTGCTCCCCGCAGTTCGCGGATCTCCTTCTTCATCGTCACCTCGTTTTTGTCGATCTCGACATATGTGTATAATACACGTATATTCAGTCATCCAATCCCGGATGATGCCGGTGCCCACCACTCGGCAAAGGAGAGCAGAGATGAAAGCAGCACTCGTCAAGCAACCCGGCGCAACGCCGGTTTACGCCGACTTCGCAGAGCCGCCCGTCACCGAGGGCCTGGCACGCGTTGCGGTGATAGCGTCCGCGCTGAGCCATGTTACGAAAAGCCGGGCGTCGGGCAAGCACTATAGCGCTTCGGGCGCATTGCCTCTGGTGCCGGGGATCGACGGCACCGGCGTTCTCGCAGACGGCACGCGGGTTTATTTCGTACTCCCTGAGGCTCCGTTCGGCGGCATGGCGGAGTACTGCGTTGTCAACGCGGCGCATTGCATCCCGTTGCCGGCAGAGCTGGATGCGGTGGTCGCCGCGGCGATCGCGATTCCCGGCATGTCGTCATGGGCGGCGTTGGTCGAGCGTGCCAGACTGGTCAAGGGAGAAACCGTCCTGATCAATGGCGCAACGGGCGTCTCGGGTCGGTTGGCTGTGCAGATCGCCAAATATCTCGGCGCGGGTAAAGTCATCGCGACGGGACGCAACGCGGAAGCGCTGCAGTCTCTGCGCGCGCTCGGCGCGGATGTGACGATCAGCCTCGCGCAGGACAGCGCGACGCTTGAAAGCGAGTTCAAGACGCAGTTTCACCAGGGTATCGACGTCGTTCTCGACTATCTCTGGGGCGCAAGCGCGGAACTGTTGCTGGTGTCCGGCGCCAAGGCAGCGCCGGAGGCCGTGCCCATCCGCTTCGTTCAGATTGGCGCGATCAGCGGGCAGGCGATCAACCTTCCGGGCGCCGTGCTGCGTTCGTCGTCCATTGAACTGATGGGCAGCGGGATAGGCAGCATTCCGATGCCGCGCATCCAGCACGCAATCGGGCAATTGTTGAACGCCACGGTTCCGGGCGGCTTCAGGATCGCAACGAAGCCGGTGCCGCTGGCGCAGGTGGAAGAACACTGGGCGGATGACGGCAGTCAGGCGCGGGTTGTATTCACCACGGGGTTGCGGGGCTGAGGCAGCGCGTTGTGCCGATGGTGGCACAATGTGTTCGGCAGACTCACACCACTGATGGAGATGATTGCAATGACGACGCAAACCGAAACCGCCCTGCTGGCCGGCGGGTGCTTCTGGGGCATGCAGGACCTGTTGCGGCGCTATCCCGGCGTGCTGTCCACGCGGGTCGGCTATACGGGCGGTGACGTGCCCAATGCCACGTACCGCAACCATGGCACGCACGCAGAGGCGATCGAGATCGTGTTCGATCCGAGCCAGATCAGCTATCGTCAGATCCTCGAATTTTTCTTCCAGATTCACGACCCGACAACCAAAAACCGCCAGGGCAACGACGTTGGAACGAGCTACCGCTCGGCCATCTTCTATCTCAACGACGCGCAGAAGAAAGTGGCTCTCGACACCGTGGCGGACGTCGACGCATCCGATCTCTGGCCCGGCAAGGTCGTCACCGAGATCGCTCAGGCGGGCCCGTTCTGGGAGGCTGAGCCGGAGCATCAGGATTATCTGGAACGCCTTCCCAACGGCTACACGTGCCACTTCATCCGGCCGGGCTGGAAACTGCCCGCTCGCTGAACCACAGGCGTGCCGTTGAAAAGCGCGGCCGCGGCGCACGTCGCCCGGCCACGCGCCCGCTTATCCGCGCAGCAGCCTCAGTTTTCCGCCAGCAGGGCTTTGATCTCCGCCTCGGTCTGATCGTAGTCACCCTCGCCGAAGTGCGTGTAGACCACCTGACCTTTCTTGTCGACCAGATAAAACGCAGGCCAATACTGGTTGTCGTAGGCGCTCCACGTTGCATAGTGGTTGTCCTGCGCCACCGGGTACGTAATGCCGAAGCGCTTGATGGCCTTCTGAACGTTGTCCGTGTCGCGCTCGAACGAATACTCGGGCGTGTGGACACCTACCACCACCAGTCCCTGGTCCTTATATTTCTGATTCCATGCCTTGACGTAGGGCAGCACGTGAATGCAGTTGATGCACGTGTAGGTCCAGAAATCGACCAGCACGACCTTGCCCCGCAACTGCTGCACGGTCAGGGGATCGCTGTTGAGCCATTTATCGATGCCGGTGAATTCCGGCGCGGCATGGCTGCCGTTTGCCTGCTTTGCGCTGGGGCTAGCGTTATTCATGGGCGCGGAGCTTGCATCGAGGCTGGCGATTGCCGCGGCGCTGCTGGCCGCGGCTGCAACCAGCAGAGCGATGAGCGCGGGCGTTCTGAGTCGGGTGAACATGTCGGAGTCCTTTTGGCGAGGGGAATCGAGCGGGCATTCCAGTGGTGAACGATGACTGCATTGGAACGCCTGTCCGTATCTGGCATGTGTCGCCAAAGCGGCCTGGATGAAACGTTTTGTGTCGGGAGCCCACTCAGACACACTGCGATACAAAGCGTCGCGCGTACTGGGCTATAACGCAGCCTTTACAACTGCGGAGCTCACCATGAGTACCGAACTGCTGCGAGGATCCTGTCATTGCGGGACCGTCAAATTCGAAGTCCGTACCGCCGTCGTGCCTGCGGCGCGCTGCAATTGCAGCCTGTGCCGACGCAAGGGCGCGCTGATGACGCCGCCGTTCGCTGCGGGCGAACTGAAGATACTGAGTGGCGAGGAATCGCTGACGCTTTACCAGTTCAATACACGCGTGGCGAAACACTACTTCTGCAAGCACTGCGGCATTTATCCGTTTCACCAGACGCGTAAAGATGCGCAACTTTGGCGCGTCAACATCGGTTGTCTCGAAGGCGTCGACCCGTATGCGCTGGAGGCCGACTTGTCCGATGGGGCCAGCCTGTCCGTCGTGGAAGACGCGTGAAACGGCGAGTGCCGATCTCTGTCTGGCACAGCGTCTTTGTATCCCAATGTATCCGCAGCGCCGGTCAATACACAACGTTGCATTGCGGCTCTTTGCGGACACAAGCCAGATACGTCCACGGGTTCTAATGGTTTCAGGCCAGACGTTCTGGCTTCGCAAGCCAGATATCCAACCGGACGTCTGCATGAAAAATCCTTTTCGAGGTGGAAATCATGAAAGTCATTCAATCGCTGCTGGTCGCTGCTGTTGTCGCTCTTCCCGCGTTGTCGTTCGCACAATCGAATCAGAATCAACCGCTGACCCGCGCCGAGGTCCGTGCGCAACTGGTCGAACTGGAACAGGCCGGCTACAACCCGACCAGCGATCAGGCGCAATATCCGCAGAATCTCGAAGCCGCCGAGGCGCGTCTGAACGCGCAGCATGGTGTGGCAGTGTCGTCGTACGGGCCGTCGGCTGCGGGCACTTCCGCCGCGGGCTCGCGCGTGGCCGGTTCGGATGTGATCGGCCTCGGTCCGATCTATGCGAAGCCGTAAGCTGAATCGACATTCATCAAGAGCCCGTGTCAATCGGGACTGCGTAGCGTTGGCTAATCTTTGAGGAGTATCTGCAATGACGGATCAGATCAATACACGACGTCGCCGTCTGCTGGGGACAACCGTGGCGGGCATCAGCTTGCTGGAGTTGGGCCTGAGCGGACTTGTCCACGCACAGTCGAACGATGCTGCGGCCGGCTTGAAGGGGACGACGCGCGCTGCTTCGTTCGACACCATCCGGCAGATCAACGCGGGAACGCTCAGCATCGGATACGCGGAAGCGGGGCCGGCGAACGGACCGGTCGTCATCCTGCTGCACGGCTGGCCGTACGACATCTACAGCTTCGCTGACGTGACGCCGCTGCTGGCGTCCGCGGGTTATCGGGTGATCGTGCCGTATCTGCGCGGCTATGGTTCGACGCGCTTCCTGTCCGCGGATACGCCTCGTAACGGGCAGCAGTCTGTCGTCGCAGTCGACATCATCGCGCTGATGGACGCCCTGAAGATCGACCAGGCCATTCTTGGCGGCTTCGATTGGGGCGCGCGCACGGTCGACATCATTGCCGCGTTGTGGCCGCAACGGGTCAAGGCGCTGGTGTCGGTGAGCGGCTATCTGATCGGCAATCAGGCGGCCGGCAAGACGCCACTGCCACCGAAGGCGGAGCTGTTGTGGTGGTATCAGTTCTACTTCGCAACGGAGCGCGGCCAGGCGGGCTATGAAGCGAACCGCCACGACTTCAACAAGCTGATCTGGCGTCTCGCATCGCCCAAATGGAATTTCGACGACGCGACGTACGACCGTTCGGCCGAGTCGTTCAACAATCCTGATCATGTCGCAGTGGTGATTCACAACTACCGCTGGCGTCTGGGACTGATCCAGGGCGAGCCGCAATACGATTCACTCGAAGCGCGCCTGGCGACGGCGCCGACCATCTCCGTGCCCGCCATCACGATGGAGGGCGACGCCAACGGTGCGCCGCATCCGGAGCCGGCCGCGTATGCGAAGAAGTTCACCGGCAAGTATCAGCACCGCAATATCGACGGCGGCATTGGACACAACCTGCCGCAGGAAGCACCGAAGGCATTTGCCGATGCGATCCTCGATGTCGTTCGGCTCTGACGGGACGGGAAGAGGGTGGTTGACGCGTTAGCTCGACATCGTCAGCGGCAGGCTTCGATGCACTGCACCAATTCGCCCGGCACAGTGCATCCTTCCACGCCGCGCATGCCGCCGCGGCGGGTTTGACGCTTCAGCGGCCGTTTTGCGCGGCGCTCGTGTAAGGGGCAGCCCGGGGTAGATAACTGTCTAAAAGCGGGATAGATTGAGCGTCGGAATAGATGCGGTCCTATGATCGACAGGGGCGCGTGAGGCGTGGCAGGCGATCCAGCATGATGACAATGCGTCTTCAGGAGCGGAGCAAACCATGGGCACACAACTAAGCCATCGCTGCAGGACCTCGCTGTACCGGCTGATGTTCGGCCACGCGCAGGACGAAAGCATCGTGTTCCTGATGGCCGCCAGCCGCGACGCCGCGCGCAAGGAAGCCACCGACGCGCTCGCCGCGATCCATGGCATCGCGCCCGACAATGTCTGTCTCTACAATCTCTCCTCGTTTCGCGAGCTGCTCGATAGCGGCGTCAGCGAAGACGAAGATCTCCGCATCTTCGAGGTGGCCTGGGAAGGCCCGAACGTCAGCGCGTGGGCAGAACACCCGCTGTTCCTGACCGATGACGCGACCTTGCTCGGCAAGTGGGCCGAGCTCTACGCGGAGCTCGCGCAGAATCTGGCGACCCACGCCATTAATCGGGCGCGGAGCTAGGGGCCAACCTTCCTGCCGCTAGCGTTTGCTGGCAAAGCTAGAGGACCGTCGAAGCCTGCCCATGACATTGATGAGTTCAATTCATGGGTCTTTGCCGTTTTCACCGGCTAGTCAAGCCGGGACGCATCCAGCATGCTGGTTGCCCGCTCAACCATTCCCGTCGTGTCCGGCTACGTCGCGCTGATGTGTAGCGCCGCGCGCCAGCATGCGCATCTCACTCAAGGAAAAACACCATGAACCCCGTCTACGATTTCAAAGGCCAGATAGCGCTCGTCACGGGCGCCAGTTCAGGCATGGGGCTGGTGACCGCGCAGGCATTTGCCGAGGCCGGCGCGAGCGTGGTACTGGTCGACCGGAACGCAGCGAAGCTGAATGCCGCGGTCGAGACGCTGACGGCCGCGGGGTATCGGGCAATCGCGATCGTGTGCGATGTGTCCGACGAAGCGCAGGCCAAGGCAGCGGTCGAGCGCACGGTCGCCGAGTTCGGCCGGCTCGACATGGCTTATAACAATGCCGGCATTCTGGGCCCGATGTGTGAGATGTCGTCGGAAACCGCAGAGGGTTATGACGAAGTGCAGGCGGTCAATCTGCGCGGCATCTGGACCTTCATGAAGCACGAACTGCTGCAGATGAAGAAGCAGGGCAGCGGCGCGATCGTGAACTGCTCGTCATTGGGCGGTCTGGTGGGTTTGCCGGGACGCGCGGCTTATCACGCGAGCAAACATGGCGTGATCGGCCTCACCAAGAGCGCGGCACTCGACGTCGCGGCGCAAGGCATTCGCGTGAACGCCGTATGCCCTGGGTGCATCGACACGCCCATGGGCGAAGAGATCGATCCGGCGGCCATGAAAGAGTTTCTCAAGGGCCAGCCGATCGGCCGCTTCGGCAGGTCCGACGAAGTGGCGGCGGCGGTGCTGTGGCTGTGCAGCCCGGGCGCCAGCCTGATTGTCGGCGTGGCGCTGCCGGTCGACGGTGGGTTCGTCGCGCATTGAGATTTCATGGAGACAACCCATGAGAACAATCACGGCAGCGATCGCGGTGTTGTGCCTCGGCCTCGCTGCCTGCTCGTCAATCGGAAGGAAAACGGATATGGAAAGCTCGGAATCCCGGCATATCGTCAGCATGACTGACGATATGCATGCGGTTTCGCCCGCCCTTGAGCGGTATACGAACGGCGTGCTGCTCGGCGATTTGTGGAAGCGCCCGCAACTGTCGGCACGCGACCGCAGCATTGTGACGCTGTCGGTGTTGATTGCGCGCAATCAGAGTTCGGAGATGCCGTATTACCTTAACGTGGCCCTCGACAGCGGTCTCAAGCCCAGCGAGATTTCGGAGATCATTACGCATCTCGCGTTCTATTCGGGCTGGGCCAATGCCACCGCCGCCGCCCGGGCGACAAAAGCGGTGTTCGAGCAACGCGGGATCACGGCGGATCAGCTCCCGCCGACCGCCGGTAATCGGCTGCCGCTCGACGCGGCTGCCGAGGCTCAGCGCGATGCCACCGTTGCGCAAAACTTCGGGGCAGTGGCGCCGGGCGTGGTTCAGTTCACGCGAGATGCGCTGTTTCTGGATCTCTGGCTGCGTCCGGGCCTGGCTCCGCGCGATCGCAGTCTCGTCACAGTCAGCGCGCTGGTCGCCAGCGGGCAAGTCGCGCAACTGACCTATCACTTGAACAGGGCGATGGATAACGGCCTGACGAAGGCGCAGGCTTCGGAAGTCATGACGCAACTGGCGTTTTATGCAGGCTGGCCTAATGTCTTTACGGCGCTGCCTGTTGTTAAGGATGTCCTCGAGAAGCGACCCGATTGACGATAGGACGCCGGCGTGGAATCGGATAGCATAGTGGCGCTCGCCGATCCGCCGCTTCGGTTCCTCCTCGTCCTACGTCCTTCTCTTCAATGAAAAAGTCCCGTTGCCTTGTTTCGACGCTCTGTGCCACGACGCTTGTCCTGTCGGCCGCCTTTGGCGTCCCCTCGGCATTCGCACAGACCCAAGGCGCGAACCTCGCTCCCGCCGCGGTTTCACCCGCTGCAAGCGAGGTAAGTGAAACCGTGGTGAAAGCCTTTGCGCCGAGCGGTACGCTGCGCGCTTCCATCAACCTGGGCAACCCGGTGCTGGCGAGCCTCGATCCGGCAAGCGGCAAGCCGGTCGGCGTATCGGTCGATCTCGCCGCTGAACTCGCCCGCCGTCTCGGCGTACCGCTGCAACTGGTCGCGGTTCGATCGGCGGGCGCCTCCGTGGACAACGTGAATCAGGACAAGGCCGACGTCGGCTTCTTCGCCGTCGATCCGAAGCGCGGACAGGAAATCAGTTTCACGAAACCGTATGTGCTGATTGAAGGCTTTTATCTGGTGCGCGACGCATCGCCGATCACCACCAACGCCCAGGTCGATCAGGCGGGTGTGACGGTCGCCGTCGGCAAAGACAGTGCCTACGATCTGTTCCTCTCGCGCGAATTGCATCACGCGACAATCGTGCGGATTCCGACCTCGCCGGCCGTGGTGCAAGGCTTTCTGGATCAGCATCTGGACGTGGCCGCCGGCGTCAAGCAGCAACTGGAACGAGATGCGGCGAAGGCCGGCGGATTGCGGATCCTCGATCAACGCTTCATGGTGATCCGTCAGGCGATGGGCGTGCCCAAGGCAAAGGGCGCTGATGCGGCTGCGTACCTGGCGAAGTTTGTCGAGGACATGAAAGCATCGGGTTTTGTGGCGGCGTCCCTGGCGCGTCATCAGATCGAGGGCGCGGCCGTGGCAAAAGACAACGACTAGCCACGATGGCCGACCTGGCTGTATTAAAACAGCTTCTGCCATTGCTCCTGCTTTTGCATGTCCTCACGCGTGTTGACTTCGATCAGGACGCCACCCGGCGAGCGGCAAAAGAACCGCGATCCGCGCGAATTGTTGAAGACCGCCGTTTCCATAAGAACCCCACCTTCCAGGAATTCCGTGTAGAGGGTATGGACGTCGTCGAGGCTCTCGACCTCCAGGCCGAAGTGGAAGTTCGTCGGCCAGACCGGCGCTTCCTCCTTGACGTGGTCCAGAACGATGTCAAAACCGTTCCGTTTCAGCAGGCAGCTCTCGCCGACCGCGACGATCTCGCAGCCGAGGTATTTTTCAAAGAACGCAGCCGTCTCGGCGACGTTGGTGGTGGGGAAGCTCAGGTGGTTCAGTTTCGCTTCTTTATGAAGATTCATGAGGTTCTCGCAGAAAAGTTGAAATGTGCCGTCGTGGGAGCGGTCACAGAGCCGATCCTGTGCAATCTCAGCAGCTCGTGTGACATCCCACGGAGTCAATTTTGCGAGTAATTGCTCGATTTTAAAACTCGCATTGGACAGCAGCTTTTCGTGGGGTGCCTGGCCCAGTATTGGCGGGGGTTTGAAGTGTCGGTCACAGTCGCAATGCGAATCATTGCTCGCATTTGTGAGGCTGCGCGGCCAGCGGAATATCGTCTATTTCCTGGCGCGTGACTTTTCGGGCTGCCGATCCACAATCCCAAGGTATCCGAACAAGGCACGGCTGACGCGCGATTCCAGCGCTCCGCGGTTCACTTCGCCGCGCTCTCCCGCCGCGTCGACCATGGCGCGCAGAATGGCGACGAGGTCGTCGATCGCGATCTCGATGTCCGGCTGCGGCGGAATATCGTCATGCGCCAGAATCTGCCTAACCAACTCGCCAAAAGGAGCCTTGCATGTCGCGAGCTCTTTGCTGATAGCCGGCCGGTTTTCCTCGAAATCGAGCGCACGCGCAAGCAGAGGACGGCGCAGTTGCTGGTGAACCGAGACGGTAATCATGTACTTCAACGCGCTCTGACCGGTTGGCTGGCTCAGCGCGCCTTGGGCCTCGGCGTAGAACACGGCATGCTCGCGCTTGCTCAGGGCAACGATAATCGCGTCCTTGCCGGGGAAGTACTG
The DNA here is from genome assembly GCF_050434965.1 of Paraburkholderia sp. GAS38. Taxonomy (NCBI): domain Bacteria; kingdom Pseudomonadati; phylum Pseudomonadota; class Betaproteobacteria; order Burkholderiales; family Burkholderiaceae; genus Paraburkholderia; species Paraburkholderia sp. GAS38. The sequence goes on from NZ_JBNDJO010000003.1 coordinate 607,909, forward strand.
ATACAGGGTGCCGACGCTGACGCCCGCGCGCTGCGCGACGAGATTGGTATTCAGGCCGTCCATGCCTTTGCTTTCGAGCACGCGCGCCGCGGCCTCCAGAATCGTCGCAACGGTCTGTTCGGCACGGGATTGCTGGGGGATCTTGCGCGGCTTGACGGAGGGGTGCCGGGTTTTCGTCATGATGCGGTCTGGTCCTGGTAAGAAGCGAGCATTGACTCGGATTCTACCGCGTAGACGACAACACGCCCTCCGGTCAGGCGTGTCACCACGTTTCCCGCACATTGGCGCAAAATATCGCGAGCCGTACCACGGCCGATCCGCTGCCGTGTGCGGACTTCCCATCACGAACGCAGGAGACACCCATGACGTTTGACGGTTCGGCCATCAAGGCGCTGCTGGACAAGGCAGTTTCGAAGGGCGCGATTCATGGCATTGCGGCAGTAGTGGTCGACCGCAACGGCCCGCTGTTTCATCACGCCGCCGGCGAGGCCGGCCCACACACGCTGTTCCGCAACGCGTCGATGACGAAGGCTGTTGCCACGACGGCGGCACTGCAGCTCGTAGAGAAGGGGCTGCTCAGCCTCGAGGCCAGCGTCGAATCGATTTTGCCGGAGTTCGGCCAGTTACAGGTGCTGGACGGCTTCGACGGCGACCAGCCACGGCTGCGCCCGCCTGCCAGCAAGGCCACGGTGCGCCAACTGATGACCCACACAGCCGGCTTCGGCTACTTCTTCCTCAACGAAAAGCTAAAGCGCTACCACGAGGTGACGGGTGAACCCCATCCCCTCACAGGCCTGAAGCGCAGTCTCTCGGTGCCGCTCGTCAACGACCCCGGCACCGCCTGGGAGTACGGCACCAACGTCGACTGGCTTGGGCTGGTGGTCGAAAAGCTCTCGGGGCAAAGTCTCGGCAGCTATCTCAAGCAGCATGTGTATGGTCCGCTGGGAATGAACGATTCCACCTTCACGCCCAGCGCCGAGCAACGCAGCCGCTTGCTGCGCGTGATGCAGCGCCAGGCCGACGGTACGCTGGCGCCTTCGGGCATCGATCTGCCGCCGGCCTCCGAATGGGACGCGGCCGGCCACGGCTCGTACGGGACGGTGCAGGACTACGGCCGTTTCCTGCAGGCGTGGCTTGACGATGGCGCCGGCATCCTCGACCCGGCGACCGTGCAACTGGCGCTGCAGGACCACCTTGCGCCGATCGTCCTTCCGGGAGCGGTGAAGCCCACGGTGCCGGAGTTGTCGAACGAGGTGCCCACAGGGCTGGTGCCGCAGAGTTGGGGGCTGGGCTTCTGCCTCACGCTCGCCGATCTGCCGGGCATGCGCAGCAGCGGCACCGCCGACTGGGCCGGCATCTTCAATTCGTACTACTGGATGGACCGCGCGAAAGGCATCGGCGGGGTGCTGATGACGCAAATCCTGCCGTTCTTCGACATGCCGGTCGTCGAGACGCTCATTGGCTTCGAGGCCGCGGTCTACCAGCAGGTGGGGGCGGCCGTACCGGCTGCATGACGCGACTCTGAGAAGGAAACGGAAGGGAAAGCGGCCGCCTTCCCGCTCCCTTCCTGCATCCGAACCTAAATATTTCTTTAAACCTGTCGTAAACACCTAGGTAGATTGTCCAATTCCATGGTGACGCTGGAGCTGGACCCCGGCACGCGTGCTCATCCCGTCTGAGCATCGCTTCTGAACCCCGCGCATCCGACGCGGCAAGCGGCAAGCGTGAAGTGTCCAGCCGGGCCAGTCCGTCACAGCAAACAAGGGAATCATCGTGCCGTTTCTTAAGAACATGCGAGTGGTGACGCAGCTCGTTGCAGGTTTTGCGCTTGTCATCCTCCTGCTGGTGGGCCTGGGTGTGTTTTCGCTCTATGAGGTCAGCGCCGAAAACGATCATGTCGCGGCACTGCGCGACAAGTGGGCGGCCAGCGTCAGCAGCAGCCTGCGGATGCAGAACGCGCTGAACCAGATGCGCCTCTCCGAATTCCGCATGGCCTCGACCGACAAGGCCGCCGAGGTACAGGCGGTCGATTCGCGCATGGAGCCGCGTATCGAGGCCTTCCGTAGCGCGAGCGCGGAATACGAAAAGCTCATTTCCGAGCCGGAAGAGAAGACGGCCTTTGCGGACATCCAGGTTCTGATGCCCCAGTACATGGATCTCGATCAGCAGGTTCGGACGGCGGCGAAGGCCGGCAATCCGCAGCAGGCCATGAGCATCCTGACGGGGCAATCCGGGACGGTGCGGGATGCCGTCGCGAAGGACATCGACAAGATCGTCGCCATCAACGAGCAGGGCACGGCGCGCGAAGGCAAGGCGGCCCGCGACGCCTATCACGCGGCGATCGCGCTGGTGGTCGGCTTGATCGCCGCCGCAGCCGCCGTGGCGCTGGCCGTGGCGCTGTTCATCGCGCGCGGCTTCGCGCGGCAGCTCGGCGGCGAGCCGCGCGAAGCCGCCGCCATGGCCAGTGCGATCGCAGCCGGCAACCTGCGCGTCACGGTGCCGCTGAAGGCCGGCGACAACGCCAGCCTGATGTATTCGCTTGCCGCCATGAAGGAACAGTTGACGTCGATCGTGAGCGGCATCAAAAGCTCGAGCGAGTCGATTTCAGTGGCCGCAAGCGAGATTGCGCAAGGCAACACCGATCTGTCGCAGCGCACGGAAGAACAGGCCGCTTCCCTGGAGGAAACGGCGTCGAGCATGGAGCAGTTGACCAGCGCCGTGCGCCAGAATGCGGACAACGCCAAGCAGGCCAGCACGCTCGCCACCTCGGGTTCGAGCGTTGCACAACGCGGCGGCGCGGAGATTGGCCGCGTGGTCGCGACCATGCACGAGATTGCCGAAAGCTCGGCGCGGGTCGCCGAGATCATCAGCGTGATCGAGGGGATCGCTTTTCAGACCAACATCCTGGCGCTCAACGCGGCAGTCGAGGCGGCCCGCGCCGGCGAACAGGGACGCGGCTTCGCCGTGGTGGCGGGCGAGGTGCGCACGCTGGCCCAGCGCAGCGCCACCGCCGCCAAGGAGATCAAGGACCTGATTACCGAATCGGTGAGCCGCATCGATGCCGGCTCGAAGCTGGTCGAAAACGCCGGCCGGACGATGGACGAGATCGTGACCTCCGCCGGGCGCACGACCGATATCATGAACGAGCTCGCCGCAGCCTCCGAGGAGCAGAGCACCGGCATCGGCCAGGTCAATACCGCCATCACCCAGATGGACGAAGTCACGCAGCAGAACGCCGCGCTCGTCGAGCAGGCCTCGGCCGCGGCGCAGGCGCTGGCGCAGCAGGCGCAAGCCCTGCGCGATGCGGTGTCGGTCTTCAGCGTCGAGAGCGACGCGCCGCGTGCTGCGGTTTCGGCACGAGGGGCATCGGGGGCATCGGCGTCATCCGCGTCGCCGAGAAGCGCACAGCCGGTTGCCCGTAGCGCGAAGACGCCGGCACGGGCTACGCCCCGCCGAACCACTGTGCGTGCCGAGCCGGCGGGCGGCAGCGCGCCGTCCACAGCCACCGCCGCAGCCGCGAACGAAGCGGATAATTGGCAGACCTTCTGAGCGAAGCGGGCAAGCTCCCGGCAAGACCCGCGGTCCCGATGACATGATGCGGTTCGTCCGTTCCAGCGGCAGCGCCAGGGCCACGGCCATGCCACGGAGTAGGCTGACGCGCGTCCCGCGAGACGTGTTCACATTACGGCAGCCGTCATCGGGCTTTCAACGGAGACCGCGCGGGACGTAGTAAGGTATTGGGGACTCGGTCTTCCGCCCGCTCACATTGATTTTTGAGGCGCTTATGTCCAAAGACGCAGACTTGATCACCGACGAGCAGGTCGCTGCCATCGCCGATCGCATGGTCGGAGAAGGCAGACGGGTTTCCCCAGTGACGATCTGGTCGGAGGCGCGCGGCGGTTCGCTGGTGGCGATTGTGGCGGCGCTGGAGCGCTGGCGCGAGGCCCGCCAGCCCAGAACGCCGGATTTGCAGATACCGGGCGGATTGCCGGAAGGGCTTGCCGAGACCCTCATGAGCGCCGCGGGCCAGATCTGGACGACTTCCCAGGGCGAGGCGGAAAAGGCCTTCAGCCAGCGCCTCACGGCGGCGAGCGAGCATGCCGACGCCGCGCTGGCGGATCGGGACGAAGCGCTAGCCGAGTTTCAAAAGCTCGCGGACGAAATCGACGCCGGGCGCGAGCGGCTCGCTGCGCTGACGGAGGCGTTGGGCGCCTCGGAACAGACTGCCGCGCAGCTTGGAGCGGAACTTGCCACGGCGACCGGCCGCGCGGATGCCGCTGAGACACGTATAGAGGAACTCACGCAGCAGGTGTCGGCGGCGGCCGCCAATCTTGAGACCGCGCAGGCATCGCTCGAAGCCGAGCGCCAGGCGCGTGAAGAACTGGCCGCGACGGTTTCAGCCAGGAACGATGAAATCGCCCAACTGACCCAGCAGCGCGACGACTCGCGGCAGGAGGCCGCCACGCTGAGCGCCGAGTGCCAGGCGAAGTCGGACGAGGTGGAGAAGTGGTCGCAGGCGTCGAGCGCGCTCACGTTGCGCGCGCAAACGGCCGAGGCGCGGATCGAGGAACTGGTGCAGCAGGCGTCGGTGGCGGACGCCACGCTGGAAACCACCCAGGCATCGCTCGAAGACGAACGCCGGGCGCATGAAGAATTGACCGCGGTTGTCGCGAGTAAAGACGGCGAGATCGCGAGCCTCAACCAGGCGCTCGATGGCGCGCGGCAGGAGGTCGCGTCGTTGCGCGCCGCCGGTGAGGCGAAGTCGGAAGAAATCGACAAGTGGTCGCAGGAAGCCAGCGCGGCTACCTCGCGTGCCCAGGCGGCCGAGGCGCGTGTCGAGGAACTCGTGCAACGGGCGTCGGTGGCCGATGCGAGTCTGCAGGCGACCCAGGCATCGCTCGAAGAAGAGCGCAAGGCGCGTGACGAATTGGCCGCGCTGGTCGCGAACAGGAATGACGAGGTAGCGCGGCTCGCTCAGGATCTCGATGGCGCACGGCAGCAGGTTGCGACTTTGGACGCGGCCGGTCAGGCGAAATCGGAAGAAGTCGCCAGGTGGTCGCAGGAAGCCGGCGCGGCCACCTCGCGTGCGCAAGCGGCCGAGGCCCGTGTCGAGGAACTGCTGCAGCGTGCGTCGGTGGCCGATGCGAGTCTGCAGGCCACCGAGGCCTCGCTCGAAGAAGCGCGCAGAGCGCGAGAAGCATCGGCGCTGGCGCTCTCCGAGAAGAACGATGAGGTGGCACGACTCACTCAGGAGCGTGACGACTCGCAGCAGCAGATCGCCGCGTTGAACGACACGGGCCTGGCGAAGTCGGAGGAGATCTCGAAGTGGTCGCAGGAAGCCGGCGCTGCCACCTCGCGCGCGCAAGCCGCCGAGGCGCGGGTAGAGGAACTCCTGCAGCGCGCATCGGTGGAAAATGCCAACCTGGAAACCACCCGGACATCACTTGAAGAAGAGCGCAAGGCACGTGACGAGCTAGCCGCGCTTCTTTCGGATAAGAACGATGAGATCGCGCGCCTCACCCAGGAGCGCGACGACTCGCAGCAGCAGATCGCCACGTTGCGCGATACGGGCGAGGCGAAGTCGGAAGAGGTCTCGAAGTGGTCGCAGGAAGCCGGCGAGGCCACTTCGCGCGCGCAAGCCGCCGAGGCACAGGCGAACGAGAGCCTTACGCGGCTTGCCGCTCTGCAGGCTGAACTGGATGAGGCCCGCCAGGCGCTGGAGACAGAGCGCCACGCAACCGCGACGCGGCTCGACGCAGAGTCGGATCAGCTCAACGAAGTGCAGCGTATCACCCAGGAACTCGAAGCAGCCCGCGAGCAGGTCGGCGCCCTCACGGAGGCGAAAACGTCCGCGAGCGCCGAATTGGCCCGCGTTTCGCAAGACGCCTCCGCCGCGAAGGAGCGCGCCGATACAGCCGAGCGCTATGCAGCCCAGTTGGCGCAGCGCCTCGCAGAGCTCGCTGAGACCGCTGAAACCGCCGGCCAGGAGGGCCAGCGCGGCCAGCATCCCGGCACTCGCGCGGACGAGCCGGAGAGCGCAGAGCAGGTGGCCGCCTTGCAGCGTCAGATATCGGCTCAGGCCAAAGCCCACGAAAAGGCCCTCAGCGATCTGCGCACCAATGCCGAACAATGGGTGGCGCATGCCAGGGATCTGAAACAACGGCTAGGCCAGGCCGGCGAAAAGATCTTGTTCATCGATGCACGCAGCACGGGAGAAGTCGCGCTTGTCCGCAGGCTGGCATCGGAACTGGAGCGGCTTAAGCCCGATCATGAATTGATATCCCGGGACGCGCAGCAAAAGCTGATTGGCGCGACCATGAGTCTGCAACTCGCCCAGAAGGGTTACCAATACGATCCGGCTACGGCGGTGATGTCGAAGATAAATGGCTAAGGTTTGCCGGCGAGGGCGCCCGTTCGACATGGCCATGCAAATCACTGACAATCGAAGATGCAGTGGGCGAGCGTCACGCATGGCGCGCCCACTGATTATTCAAAGCCATCTTCGATAAAAAGAACCGATGAAAAAATATCTCGCCATTCCGGTTGTTTTGCTGGCCTGCGGTTTCGCGCACGCGCAAGGGAATTCCCAAACTCCGAGTCCGTATTCCAAGGAATATGCGGCTTGTATAGCGAAAGCCGGTCCACCTGGTTTCTACGATCAATCGGCGGCGTCCAATTGCGATGTCGCGGAAATCAAGTTTCAGAAGAAGCGGATTAACACGGCGTACAACAAGATTCTGAAGTTGTGGCAAGACAATCCCGATGCGATCGCCAGACTCAATAATGCGCAAAAGGCCTGGGTGCAGTGGCGAGACGAAACCTACGGTTTGCTGTCGGAGGATGGCGGCATGAATGGCCAGGTTGTCTACATCGTCAGTTCGAGTTTCATGCTCAAATCCCTGGCCGATCAGGCGAACCTGCTGGAGGGCATTCTTTCTGCGAATGGCGGCGATTAGATCGCCCAGGGCTTGCTTGCTCACTCACGTAGCGGGAGGCCGGCATCGGCTTCGGAGCCGCGCGGCATGGATCGTGCTGACAGAAAGGCGTTAAGGACGTCGAAGACGTCAAGCTTCTGGAGCCGGTCATGCCTATCAAGCCTGTCGCCCCTTCGCCGACTGACGAACTCGGCACCGTCCCGGATACAGCGAGCCCCGCGTATGCCGGGCGTCATCCGATTACGCGTCTGTTCGACCGGTTTGCCAGCCTGGTGACCCGATGGACCGGCTCGCCCACGGCCTTCACGCTCGCCGTATTGACGGTTCTGATCTGGATCGTGACGGGGCCGATTTTCCATTACTCCGACGGATGGCAACTGGTCATCAACACCGGCACCACCATCGTCACGTTTCTCATGGTCTTCCTGATCCAGCAAAGCCAGAACAAGGATAGCGTCGCATTGCATCTGAAACTGAATGAGCTGCTGTCCTCGCATCGGGCCGCGAACAATCAGCTGATCGGTATCGAGGATGCGTCGGAAGAAGAACTGCGCAGGCTGGCGGCGGCTTATCTGCGCCTGTCCACGCAGCCTAATTCCGGAGAGGTGTCCGCAAGAGAGGGGGCGGAGCCAGCGCCGCCGGTCGGGGCAATGGTGGACCGTCAATCGTGAAGCGATGGCGCGGGTGTTGGCCGGAGCGTTGAGCGTCGCGGGCTGTGCATCGGTCAAGGCGCGGGCCGCGCCGCCGCACGGAAGAACGGCCGAGCCGGCAACTATCTCGCCAGATGCGCATCGACGAAAGAGGCAATCTCGTTTACCGAATCGATGAGGCCCACTTCGAAGTCGACCTCGGCGAAGTCGATTCGAAACGATTTTTCCAGGTAGACGATGAGCGTCATCATGCTCAGGGAATCGAGTCTGCCGCTGATAAACAGCGAATCGCTATCCGTAACGTCGCTGTCGTCGCCACGATTCGTCAACGTAGTCTTGATGAAATTGCGTAAATCGGCTTTAGCGTGGTGATCCATCAGTTGACTCCAACAAGACTGGCCATGAACGAGAGGCGTTGATCCAAGGTATAAAAACGTGTTTCGTTACCGAAAACGTGCAGGCACACCACGAAAGTCCAGATCCACAGGAATGCGCCGAATCTGCCGGAAAACGTGCTCGGAAGACGCGCTCCCGCGCTGCTTCGGGCTTGAGAGAGTCCGATGCCGGTGGCGAGAACGGCACAATAAAACAGATAGCTCGTGAAGCTTTCGATTGTGGCGGACAGCCCAATGGTTGCGACGAGACTGATGTCGCGAATGAAGTGATAGAGCGCGTTACCCACGCCCGCGGCCATGAAGGTCGATAAGAAGACGCGCAAGCGCGGGTGGTTCCGGAAGGTGCGGAGGAAGGTCGGCAAAAAGAAGAATTCGACCAATAGCTCCTTGAAATAGTAGTAGTACCGATTCCAGAATTCCGCGAGCGTCCGCGACTCGAGCGGCCGCCAGGTATTGCGGGGCAATCTGAATCCTGCCAGCCGTGCCACGGCGATGGCGCGGTGGCCCCAGACCGCCAGCCACAAGGCGTCGAAGGTGGTGTCCAGGATCAACGACGCCCAGGCAACCGGCAGCGGATAGGGGTGATGCCTGAATTGCGCGGCCTGGACGCTTTCCAGGTTGGGGATATGCAACCAGGACGCACATACCCAGGCCAGGCCGCTCGTCAAATCCAGCAGTACACAAGACCACGTCAGCAGTTTGATGGCCTTGAGCTGGGTAACGGCGAGTTCTGCCGGGGTCTTCGCCAGCGTCTTGCGTAGAAACGCCGCGCCCTTGCCCCACGGCGTCGCAGTCGATCCCCAGAACGGATGGAAGAGACCAAGCTGGAAAAGCACCGGGCTGCGCTCGCGTGAACGCTGATCGACCAGCGCATAAGAGAAAAACCAGATGTTGGCTGTGAAGACCGTCAGATACGACCACAGCAACACACGCGGCAAGCCGTGTACGACAGGCATGCAGACAAGCCCGCATAGTGCCGCCTCGATCAGAAGCAAGGCGATCACCGGCCTGCGCGCGATCAACAGTGTCTTGTGACGGCGCACGAGTACGAGCGCGCCCCATGCCGTGAAGGTGTACACCACGACCGCGATGCAGGCGAACGTTCTGGCGGACAGGACGTCGACGTGCTCCTGCCGCATCGCCGCGTCGATGCCATTCAGCGGAAACCACAGCGCGTGGAACAGCAGCGCGAACGTTGCTACGAAGACGGTGAGCGCGCGATATCTCGGCACATAGGCGCAGGCTGCCGCGGCAACCCCGATCAGTAGAGACTGCCACCGCGCGGCCCCCTGGCCGGTCATCAGCAGTCCTGTGAACACCGTCACGATCAGGAGCTTGCCGCGGCTCGTCTGTGCAAATTCGACGAGATGCTCCCGCTCGTCTATCGCCAGGATGCTGCGCAGCGTCGGCCTGTCGGGAGGCGTGCCGGCTGCGGCCCTTTTTTGCGGACCGGCTCCGGTGATCGCTTCGTTTCCCTCGTTCACGCCGACTCTCGTTCCAGAAGGTCACGAAGCGATCGCCGGTCGACTTTCCCGCTGTGATTCAGCGGCATGTTCGCGAGGGCGAACACCTTGCCCGGAATCATGTAAGCAGGGAGCCGGGTTCTCAGCTCCCTGCAGATTCGCTCGGCGTCGACCGCCTCGCCGCCGACAAAGGCGACGATGCCTCGCGCGGAACCTTCCACCATCGGCCAGGGTACGGCGCCCACCAGGTCGACATCGGCGACCACGCGCAAATGTGCCTCGATTTCCTCCAGCTCGACGCGATGGCCCAGCACCTTCACCTGATTGTCGATGCGGCCGAGATAGTGGAACTGGCCGGATTCGTCGCGTAGGGAGAGGTCGCCGGTCAGATACCAGCGTTTGCCCAGGCGTGTCGGAAAACGTTGCGCGGTCAATTCGGGGGCATCGAGGTAACCGTCGGCCAGTTGCGGTCCGGCTATCGCGAGTTCGCCCGGCCGGTTGTCGATGATCGCGGCGCCATGTTCATCGAAGATGGCGGCCTCGCTGCCGACAAATGCGGTACCGATCGGCACGGCGTCGCGGCCAGGGGTCAACGGCGTGGGGAGCTCGACTCCGCGGCCCAGACAGTAAATGGTGGTCTCAGTCGGGCCGTACAGGTTGTAGATGAGACTGTTCGGGGCGGCGGCACGCCACGCGGCAACGGCGGCGTCAGTCAACTGCTCGCCGCCGAAGTGGGAAATGCGCAGGTCCGGCAGAACGTCCGGCTTGAGCGCCTTGGTCTGGCGCAGCATGCCGACCAGCGACGGGACAGAGTTCCAGACAGTCAGGCCGCTTTCACGGGCGAATCTGACGGCGTTCATGACCTGGGTCGCGGGAAGGATATGCAGCGATGCACCGGCTTCCCAGCTTGAAAACATGTTGTGCACCGAGACGTCGAAACCAAGCTCGCAAGTCTCGACGGTACGATCGCTGCTTCTGAGTCCGAGCAGGTCGGACATCGCGCCGATGAAATGCCGGATCGCGCCGGCGGAGATCATCACACCCTTCGGCACGCCAGTAGTTCCCGAGGTGAAGATGATGTACGCGGTGTCGTTCGCATCGACGTGCGTGGGTTCGCTCACTGCGACGTGCGGGAGCGAAGCGAAGTCCGTCAGTCTCTTCCGCGTGTCTTCCGGAAAGTGCGACGCATGGGCGTCCGGCACGATCACGAGCGGCGGGCATGCGCCGAGCACATTTTTGCTGAGCCTTTTTGCGCCTTGCTGATCGGCGATGACTGCGGAAAGACGGCAGGCGGCGAGTATCTTCAGTAGCCGCTCTTCGGGCAGGCCGGGACCGATTGGGACATAAGTGGCGCCGGCCCAGCATGTACCCAGCACGGCGAGACAGGCCTCGATGCTGCGCGACGCCAGAATACCCACCCGCGGCAGGGCTCCGTGCCGGCGCGGCCAATCCTCGCTCTGCGTCAGGCATTGCGCGAGTTGCGCCGCGCGTTGAGCCGTCTGCGCGTAGCTCAGGGAGCGTCCCTCGCAGGCGACGGCGAGCGCGTCCGGGGTGGTAAGGCTATGACCGTATACCGGACACGCCAGATTGTGATTCATTTGCGCTCCGCGATCATATCCCGCATTCGAGAAGGTCTTTTTTGCCTTGGGTTCAAAGACCGCGTGTATTCAACCGGTGGCCCCGCGCGATGCCAATGGAAGCCACCGCGGAATACGAAAATAGTGAGCACGCCGAGCAATATCCCCGCCAATACATCCGCGAGATAATGCCCCCCTTGTGTCGGCGTCGAAGCAATCATAGTGAGATTCAGTAAAACCGCAAGCGGGAATAGCCCTCGAATATGTCGAAGCGCATAAGCGGAAAGAATCGCGACTACCGTGTGAAACGAGGGCAAGGATATGAGGCCTTGCGATGGCGGCATGTTGAACATCCGTAGCTTGCCGTTGCGGAGTAAATAGAAATCCGAGTAACCGGATGCAGTGCCGGGGTCGGCAATGCCAAAATGCAGGAAAGCGCTCGATGCGGGAATAGGCGTCGAAATCACAAGAAGCAGGGTTCCGGAGAGCATGAAGAGCAGCACGAATTCCGATAGCTCGTCGCGGCGGCCGGTCAGCCCAAGGACGATGGGAACCGCGAGCACTTGCACGAAGAAGCTGAGATACGCGAGTTGAAGCACGGTTTGAAGCGCACGGTGGGCGTGCACCCAGCGATAAAACGGCAACCAGTGAAAGCCGAAAGCGCTATCGAGCCGTATGAGATTGTCGTCGACGAGCGGCGCGTTTAGCGTCACGCTCAGGTATTGCAGCAAGTCGTCAGAGGCAATGAAGCAAAGCAATAAGACAAGCCAGCTTAGCGTATAGGCTGCTGCTCGAAAGCGCAGCGCTTCGCTTATCACCGCGCAACGGCGAACGCGCGCGAGCCAGAATAGGCCGCCCGCCACGCAGAGCAGATTCATAGCGAACCGTGCAATCCGCAACACCTCTCTTTCGGCAACCGAATAATCGCAGACCGAAACCCAGACGTAGTCAATCGTCGCGACGAGCGCCACGATGAGGCAGCCTGAAACGTATCGGTTCAGGAATAGCCGGCTGGTTTGTTCTCCCACTCCAGATAGCGGCTTGCGATAGCCCCCCGTCATGCCCGCTCCTTTTTCTATTCGACGCGTTTGTCGTTCAACGCTGCGCGCTGCATCAAGCATGAGCCATGCCATTGGCCGTGCGTCGGCGTCGTAGAGGGTTCGGCGATGAGTGGGCGGACGTATGCTGCGAAGCGCGCTGGACGGAATGCCTCAGATCTGAGACGGAGACGAATGCAAAGGGGCGCACAGCCGATCGACGCGAGGCGCGCTAAGCGCGGAGTCGTTCGATAAACGCTCGGTGTTCGGGTCTGTGGCCTCGAACCTGGCTTTTCGGGGCGGTCCAATCTGTCTCACATCTGAACGCCGCAACGCCAGGCTTCGCCTCCCCGCATCCTTCGCCCAGCGGCTAAACTCAAGCGGTCAAGCTGCCATTGTGTCGAACCGTGCCTGTCAAGCGAGCGAGGAAACCGCATCGCGTTCTTGACCGCTTGCGTTGCCACCATCCCAGGAGCCCCCATGTCCACGCCAACAACCGACAACGGCATCGTCACCCTACCCACGCATCGCTCAGTAGCGGAAGCCGCCGACCGACTCGCCGCGCTGATCGAAGCGAAGCAGATTCTCCTGTTCGCCCGCATTGATTTCGCCGCGGACGCACAGCGCGCGGGCCTGACGATGAATCCGTCGCAGTTGCTCGTATTCGGCAATCCGCGCGCCGGGACGCCGCTGATGCAAGCGGTGCCGACGGCGGCGCTCGATTTGCCGCTCAAGGTTCTGGTGTGGCAGGACGGCGACGGCCGCGTCTGGTTCTCGTATAACGCAACGAGCTACCTGCAGGCGCGGCATGGTGCGCCTGCGGATCTGATGAAGGCCATTGATGGCGTCGTCGCGCTGGTGCAGGCGGCAGCGGCCGACTAAGCCGCGGCCACGCTCAAACGCGCGCGGTCGCCGCGTCGGCGCCCCGAGCCGCTAGCGACGGCCGCTGCGGCCCCACACATAGCGCACCCAGCGCTGCCACCGGCTTTGCGGCGGCGCGGCAGCGTGATGGGCGGCCTGTTCCTGCCGGTCGCGCTGGACGCTCTTTTGCACCTGTTCGTGAATCTGGCGCAAGGTCATGCCGCCGGGGCCTTTCAGTTTGTCGGGATCGGCGTTGGGATCGGGATCATCGGTCATGGGAAGGGGGATTCCAGATGAGTCGATCTGATCTTGATACAGATGGCGAGTCGCGGCAAGCACGCCCGAGCCGCATCCAGGCAAACAGGAACCCAACGGGAACCCACCAACGGACCGGCCGCCCGCTTTCATCATGTCACGCCGTCGAATCCGCAAGACTGGCACAATCGGATGATCTTCGACCCGCCCGGGAATCCCGATGTCAGACCCCGTCTCACCTGCGCCGCGCATCGCGCCCCTCTTCGCGCTGTTTCCGTTCCTGCGCCCGTATGCCGGACGCTGGGCGCTCGCGTTCCTTGCGCTGGTGACATCGGCGGGGGCCACGCTGGTGCTGCCGGTGGCGTTCAAGTACCTGATCGACCGCGGGTTCGCCAGCGGCGAGCGGGCGCATATCGACCGCTATTTCCTCGCGCTCTTCTGCGTTTCGCTGGTGCTGGCCGGCGCCACGGCGCTGCGCTTCTACCTGGTGTCGTGGCTGGGCGAGCGGGTTACGGCCGATTTGCGGCGCGCGGTCTACGACCACGTGCTGGAGATGAGTCCGCAGTTCTTCGAGACCACGCAAACCGGCGAGGTGCTGTCGCGGCTGACCGCCGACACCACCCTGATCCAGGCGGTGGTGGGCACCAGCCTGTCACTAGGGCTACGCAACTTCTTCCTGCTGATCGGCGGTGTCGCGATGCTGGTGGTGACAAGTCCCGTGCTGTCCGGGTACATCATCGCCACGTTGTTCGTGGTGGTGGCGCCTATCGTCATCTTTGGACGACGCGTGCGGCGCCTCTCGCGTGCCAGCCAGGACAAGGTAGCGAACGCGAGCGCGCTGGCGGGCGAGGTGCTCAACGCCATGCCGACCGTGCAGTCGTTCACGCAGGAGCCGTTCGAGTCGCGGCGCTTTGCGGGTGCGGTGGAAACCGCCTTCGACACGGCGCTTACCCGGATTCGGGCGCGCGCCTGGCTGACCGCGGTGGTGATCGTGCTGATATTCACGGCTATCGTGTTCGTGCTGTGGCTCGGGGCGCAGGCGGTGCTGGCCGGGCGCATGACGGCCGGCCAGTTGTCCCAGTTCATCCTGTACGCGGTGTTTACTGCCGGCGCGGTGGGGGCGGTCGCCGAGGTGTGGGGCGATCTGCAGCGCGCCGCCGGCGCGACCGAGCGTTTGCTGCAACTGCTGGCGGCGCGCTCGCCGGTCGTGCAGGCGGGGACGACGGTCGCGCTGCCGGCGCGTGGCGACGGCATCCAGTTCGACGACGTGAGCTTCTCGTATCCGTCCCGCTCCGGCATTGCCGCGCTTTCCGGTCTGTCGCTCCATGTTCGCGCGGGCGAGCATGTCGCATTGGTGGGCCCATCCGGTGCGGGCAAGACCACGCTGTTCCAGTTGCTGCTGCGCTTTTACGATCCGCAGTCCGGCACCATTCTGATTAACGGCGTCCCGACGCGGGATGTGCCGCTGGTCGAATTGCGGCGGGAAATCGGCGTCGTGCTACAGGAGTCGGTGATCTTTTCGGGCAGCGTGCTCGACAATATCCGCTATGGCGCGCCCGAAGCGACGCTTGCAGACGTGCAGCGGGCCGCCGGCATGGCCGCTGCAGCCGGCTTTATCGAAGCCTTGCCGCAAGGCTACGACACGTTTCTCGGCGAGCGCGGCGTACGCTTGTCCGGTGGACAGCGTCAGCGCATCGCAATCGCGCGCGCGATCCTCAAGAATCCGCCCATCCTGCTGCTCGACGAGGCCACCAGCGCGCTCGACGCAGCCAGCGAACGGCTGGTCCAGACGGCGCTCGACAATGCCGCGCAGAACCGCACCACGCTCGTCATCGCACACCGCCTCGCGACGGTGCAGCAAGCCGACCGCATTGTCGTGCTGGAGCATGGGCGCATCGTCGCGCAGGGCCGTCATGCCGAGCTGCTGCTGAGTTCGCCGCTCTACGCCCAGCTTGCCGCGCTGCAGTTCGGCGAGCCGCTCGCGCAGACCGTGCCGCGCGATGCGGTGCGGGATCACATGGATTCGGCGTGAAGTGCGTGTGGCGCAGCCGCTTCGGGCGGCTACCGTCGCCGTCGTCGTCAGCGCCGCTTGTCGTCACGGGATAGGTGAGACTAGAACCGCTCTACCCTGAACGACCGCGCATCCACTATGGTCTCCTCACCGGTCATCATCTCGGCGATCAGGCGGCCCGTGATGGGGCCGAGCGTCAATCCGTGATGCGCATGGCCGAACGCAAACCACAGTCCGCGGTGACGCGGGGCCGGCCCGATGATGGGCAGCATGTCGGCTGTGCATGGGCGCGCTCCCATCCAGGCCTGTTCGTCGAGACGCTCGCCCAATGGAAACAGCGTGCGCGCAACCGGCTCCACGGCTTCAAGCTGGATGGGCGTCCTGGGCGCATCGCGAAGGGCGATTTCCGCGCCCGTGGTCAAGCGGATGCCGCGTGCCATAGGCGCCAACACGTAGCCCACTTCTACGTCCAGCACCGGATGATGCAGGCGGGCCCCTGCGTGGGCCGCATAGTGCATGTGGTAGCCGCGTTTGACGCCAAGCGGCAGACGGTAACCGAGCCGCGAACTCACGCGATCCGACCACGGACCGAGCGCCACCACCGCCGATGGCGCCGTGATCGTGCCGTCCTGCGTATCGACCTCCCAACCCGCGCGAAGCGAGTCGGCATCGCCGATGAAAAACCGTCCACCGAGCGCTTCGAAATATTTTGCGTAGGCGGTGACGAGCGCGTTCGGGTCGCTCACGGAATCGGATGCCGGATAGCGCAAACCGCCGGACAAGGTTGTGGCGAGATCGGGTTCGGCCTGGTGCAGGGCGGCCGGGTCGAGCGATTCGAAGGCGACGCCATACTCGCGTTGCCACCGTTCGGCGAGCCGGTTTTCCGCGTCGCGTGCCGCTTCGGTGCGAAACACCTTGATCCAGCCGATTGGCCTTAACAACGCGCTCGCATCGGCATCTGCCGCCAGCGCCCGGTGCTCGCTGACGCAATGTTCGATCAACGTCGAGTAGGACTTCGCAATCGCCGCATGTTTTGCCGGATGCGAATTGCGCCAGTATTGCCACAGAAACGGCGCTACCTTGAGCAGCGCATCGGCATGGTAGCGAACGTCAGGCGACTGGTTGCGCGCGTAGCGAAGCAGGGTGCCAAGTCCGCGCGGAAACGCATAGGGATAGACGCCTTCACGCTGGATCAGGCCGGCATTGCCGAACGAGGTTTCGTTGCCGGGCAGCTTGCGGTCCACCAGTGCGACCTGGCGGCCGCGCTTTTGCAGATGCACGGCAACGCTCACGCCGACCATACCCGCGCCGAGTACGACGGTATCGAAGTTCAATCTGCTCATGAGCTCATGGTGACCGGTCAGGCGAGACTTGCCGCGACGTACGGCGGAAGACGGAATCGACGTAAGTTATCACATGGCCCGCAGCGGGCAGATCTCGTCTCAATGCCGTTCGTCTCGTGCCTTGCCGCTCAGTAACGACTCGGGATGCTGCTCGAGATAGTCCGCAAGCTGGTTCAGCGTCTGCAACGTCCGCGTCAATTGCGTGAGCGCCAGGTGCAGATCGGACTGCAGAGGTGAGTCCTGCTGCAAGGTCGCCTGCGCGGCGCTGAAGGTCTGTTGCGCGCTCTGCAGCGTGTCGCGCGCCTGCGGCACGAGTTGCGTATCGAGTTGGTCGAACAGGTGAGCGGCGTTCCCTAGCGTCTTGTTGAGGTTGTTGCCTATCTCCGCGAACGGCACCTGATCGAGCCTGGTTGCGATGTCCCCGATCTGCACCTGCAGTTCTTCTAGCGTGTTCGGTACGGTCGGCAATACGAGCGGCGTCCGGCTCATGTCGACGGAGACGGGGCGCGCACCGGGAAACATGTCGAGCGCCACGTAACGCTGATTCGTCAGCAGATTGCCGGTGCGCAACTGTCCGCGCAAGCCGCGCGCCACGAGCTTGCGCAGCAGCGCCTTGCCTTCTTGCGGGTCGCCGTGGCCGACCGATTCGCGATAGCTGCGGCCCAGCCGGTCTGGAAACAGATTCATCGTCACCGGCATGGTGAAGTCGCCGCGCTTCGGGTCGTAGGCGACATCGATCGCGGTCACATAACCCAGTTCGATGCCATGGAAGTCCACCGCCGCGCCGACCGACAACCCGCGCAGCGACTGCTCGAACTTCATGATCACCTGAGCCGGGGGACCGTCCGGCTTCTGCATCGCGTTGGCCTCGTCGTCGGCGAGACTGAAGCCGGCGCCGTCCGGCGCCGCTTCGCCGACCGACTGATCCGGCGGCGGCTGCTGGAAAGCGATGCCGCCCAGCAGGACCGTCGCGAGCGATTGCGTGTTGAGCTTGAGCCCGGCCGAGTCGATCCGCAGATCGACGCCGCTCGCGTGCCACCAGCGCGATTTGACGTCGACGTAGCGGTCATAGGGCGCATCGACGAACACATCGATGGTCACGCCGTTGCCGTCCCGATCGAGCGAAAACCCGGTCACCTGTCCGACCTGCATGTGGCGGTAATACACCGGCGAACCGATATCGACCGAGCCGAGCGAACTGCCGTGCAGGACATAACGACGCCCGTTGCGCTCGCTGGTGACGGTGGGCGGCGTCTCGAGCCCGGCGAACTGCGAACAGCGTTCGCGCGAACGGCCCAGGTCCACACCGATGTAGGCGCCCGATAGCACGGTTTCGAGCCCGGAGATGCCGCTCGAGCCGATGCGGGGGCGCACCACCCAGAAGCGCGTGTCTTGCACTGCGAACGGCTTGGCCGTGCCGGTCAATTGCGCGTCGACCAGCACGCGCGCGTGATCGTTCGACAGGCGGATCGCCTTGACCGAGCCGATATCGAGGTTCCGGTAGCGGAGTTTTGTCTTGCCGGGTTCCAGACCTTCGGCGCTGACGAAGCTGATCGTCACGTTCGGTCCGCGGGCGTTGAACGACTCGATAAGGAATGCGATACAAATCGCCGCCGCGGCAAACGGGACGAGCCAGATGAAGTACCGCAGTGCTTGCCTGCTGGACACGGCGGTCTCCGGATCCGCGACTAGTTCAGTTGGGCGGCGAGCGCGTCGGCGCCCTTGTCGATACCGGTCTTTGCAGCACTGAGCGAGCCGAAGGTAGCGCCGATATTCATGGCGTTCGGATACTGCTTCGAGACATAGGCATGAAGCAGGCGGTTGGTCGACGCATCGTAGATCTCCACGGCATACGTAGCCGAGCCGGTAAATGCGCCGTTACCGCCGCGGATGGCCTGGACGCCGTTGTAGAGACCGCCTGCGATATCGAATCGCGACACGGTTGAGAGGAACGCCGTGCTGGTCTCGGCGCCGGTGAGCGTCAGTTTCAGGCGCAAGGTGTCCGGCGCGGCCGTGTTCGCCAGTTCGAAATGCTTGCCCAGTTTCTGCGCGAAGGTGGTCTGCATGTAGCTGGCAAGGGTGGTTTTGTCCGCGTCGTGCATTGTGCCGAACTGATTGTCGGGGCCGCGATAGACGATCACAGGGTCGATGATCAGCTTGCGGTACCGCCGCCAGTCCGCGAGGGTCGCGTAGCGGTAGGGGATCCGTGCAGCGTCGCGCTGCGAGTTGGGTTGCAGGTAGCTCGACGAATCGATCCCCGAATAAGCGACCGGCTGCACGCTCGAACAGCCGACCAGCGCTGCGCATGCGATCGCGATCACGAGTAGCCGTGTGTGATTGGATTTGTCCATTTGAAGCTCCGTTGAGTGTGCCTTGCGATGAGGGCGCCCGGGCCTGATCCGGCTTGCCCGTGATGCGAGACCGAAGCGTAGCATCGCCAGTTTAGAATGTAAACCGGATGTACGGTTTGTTTTTGGATGGCTGTGAATGTGCCCAAAAATCGGCGGTCATCTCGTCAGGCGTTGAGACGGGCGGGGCGGTATCGCACCCCTGAAGCTCCGCCACCGCGCTCAAACCGGCGATAATGGCGGGATTTTTCTGGCCTCGTGCGCGCGGCCGGTCTTGCGGGACCGCGGTCTGCGCGTGCAATCGCTACTCTCTTTGCTGGAGCTCATGGACAATCCCACTCGCTCGGAACGATCCCGTAACGCCGCCATTCAGGCGGCGCTCGCCATTCTTGCCCGCGACGGTCCGGGTGAACTGACGTTCGAGGCGCTGTCGCGCGAGAGCGGCATCAGCAAGGGGGGGCTGCTGCATCAGTTCGGCAGTAAGAACGGCATCCTGAAGGCCCTGCTGGCGCATCAGGTCGAACACTTCGAGCAGTTCTCGCAGCAGTATCTGGCCGCATCTGACCCGGCGACGCCGGAGCTCACGTTGCTGTCGCAGATCGCGACGGCGCGCGAAGCCGTGAACCAGCATCACTCGGTCGCGCTGGCGGTCATTGCGGCGATGGTTGAAGACCCGGAGTTGCTTGCCAGCACCCGCAAGCTCGACAACAAGAAGATCGACGCCATCAAGGCGGAGGCCGCCGATCCGGATCTCGCCCTGCTGCGCTGGGCGGCCGCGAGAGGGCTGATTTTCACCGAACTGCTCGGACTGTCGCCGTTGTCGAAGAAGGACCGCGACCGCCTGTTCGATTGCCTGCTCGACGCGAAGCGCTGGGGCGCCGGCAAGGCGAAGTGAATCGAACCGCGTTGCGGCCCGGAGCGTCATCGGGCCGAGAACTTTCCTAAGCGGCCTAGTCCGCTTCCTGCGGCCCTGAGTGCTTACGCTGGGGCCGCCGACGGCGCCGCACGGTCTTCGCTCGCGCCCCGGCCATCGAGGAATCGCCAGATGCAATCGCAACTGGCGCCGATCAGCACGCGCGAAAACGATGAGCCGCAGGCGACGCAGCGGTAATGCTCGACGGCGGGAACACCGCACAGCTCGCCTACGCCAAGCAGCGCCATCTCACACAGTTGGGTGGTCGAAGCAGGGCGACCATGTAGGTCCGAACACGATTTGCAGGTCTGCATTCTGCGCTCCGTGGGGGCTGTCCATTCGAGACTAGCACGCGCTCGGAATGCTGCAAAGATTTTGCTGCGTTTGATTTGAGGGTCGGTCGGATTTGTTGGCGATGGCGTCGTGGGATTGATATGGCACTGACCCGATAAGCATGCATGCGAATGCGCGCGCATAAATAAGCATGGCTGGCGCATCTTAAGCTCGGCGACACATCGAACCTCGCTCGCTTATTGGGCTTCGTTGCTTTGGATCGGCCACACCATCTTCGCGTTTTCGCCGTTTGCTTCGCTAGCGGTGCGACGAACCGGCGCTGCGATTCATATGATGGCTTTGCGCCGCGGGCAGCCGAAGGTAGCCGCGTGCTTTCGCCGAACCCATCGCCGACGAGATATCGCATGCTGAACACCCAGAAGATGGCCCCGTCTACGGCGGGACCCGCTAACAGCAGCCCCGTCGATACCGGGCACAAGCCGCAGGGAAAAAAGCCGGACGGGCAGCCGTCGGCGAATCCGAATTCGGTCGCGCCCGAGATTGCGCGGCTAAGCGGACACCCGGCTTCAGCGGTGCAAAATGACACGAACCCGCCGCGCAAAACGGTGACCTTCGCGGTGGGCACCGCTGGCGCGCAGGGCAGCAAGGATGCAACGCGTGGACAGGGTTCGAGTAATTCAACCGCGTTGCGGGACAAGGCTTTGCCCGCGCTGCCGCCTGGCGCGGCGACGCCAGGCAATATCCCCGCGGGAAGGCCGCCGATTCCAACCAGGCGGTTGCCGTCGCTACCCACCGCGGCGAATGAAAGCGCACAGGGCGTTGCGTTGAACGCTACCGTGCAGACGCCAACTGTCGGCACGAGGCCGGCTGCTCCGACGAGACCGCCGCCGCCCGTGCCGGGCGCGTCAACCGCGACCGCGGATGCATCGCCGCCGCCGTCGCGCGCAGGCTCGATCAAGGCCGACGCCGAGCCTGCCGCAAAAGCAGGCCCCGAAGATCCCGGCTTCCGCATGCCGCCCCGCGCGCAACGCTTCGGCCAGCCGGTCGATCGCGACAAGCCCGGCTTTTCGCTGCTCGAAACCAACAAGCTGCGTCCGGGCGCGTCGGTGGCGGCGGCGGTCGGCATCGGCACGCATACGACAGCCGGCACGGTCGACGCCGCGTTGGTCGGCGGCAGCCTGACGGCAGCCCACGAAACCGTCGGCGCGGTAGTCAACAGTCATGCGTTCTTTGCCGCGACCCAGCGCAAGAAACGCTACGGTGCACAGCTCGACACCATGCTGAAGGACGACGTAGCGAAGTTCCATGGCCGCGATCCCAGTGTGAAAATGCGGCCAGAGGCGTTGATCTTCAAACGCAAGAACGCCATCAAGAAACTCGACGATGTCTACGACGCGAAGGCGGCCGATACGAAGGGCAAGCAGCGCGCCGACGGCAATCAGGACGCTACATCCCCCGCCAAACCCGCCGAGCTCGAATACGACATGGAAGCCGTGAAAAAGCTCGCCGCCTCGGACGATCCCGAGTTGAAGAACGAGAGTGCCCATGCGAAGAACGTGCTGCTCACCGCGTTCCTGAAAGACGACGTCGCCGCAAAGCAGGGCAACCGCGCCGCGTACGAATTCATCCGCAATACCGTGTCCATCAGTGCCGCGACGGCGACGGCCATCGGCACGCACGGCGCGTCGGTGGCCCTGGCCGGATCGCACGCGGCAGCGGTTGCGGGACACACCCGCATTGCGGGCAGCGCGCTTTCAGCGGCCGGTTCGCTCGACGTCGCGAAAGGCATCCGCGGACTCAAGCAGCGCATGCGCAACGACAAGGCGGAAGTGGTCTGCAGCTATGCCTTGCAACGACGCCAGGCTTTTGCCAACGAGTACGCCGGGCCGGGCGCGTCCGACGACAAGAAGAAGATCATCAGCGACCTCGGCGATTCGCACGACAAGGCAATCAAGGACATTCATTCCGCATTCACCGCGCAGGCTCGCGTGCAAGCGGGCAACGAGCGTTTCGGACGGATCTTCAAGGGCTCGAAGATCAATGACACCCGCTCGACCGCTGCGAAGAAGGAAACGCGCGACCTCGTCGGCAAGCACGCGTATGCCGTGGTGGACTATCACATGGGCACGAGCGACCCCGTCAAGTCGGAGAAACTTGCGACCGAGTGGGACAAGATCATGAAGGAGCCGAACGGCACGCGCAAATCGCGCCAGAAAAAGTTCGCCGAACTGTTCGACAAGGATCCCGGCACCAAGACCGCATATCACCTGTTGCGCGATACGGGCATGGGACGGGGAGAATCGATCTATACGATGCAGCGGATGATCGAGATGTCGATCGAAACGAAAATGGCGAGCGACCCGGAGATGTCGAAGGTCGGCGGCTCACCTGACTTCGCCAAGGACGACGCGGCACAGAAGGCGACCACGAGCCGTCTGACGACGGCCTTTGCGCGCCGCTGATCTTTACACCGCTACGCCTTCGAGCGGATTCGGATACGCACGCGACTGCATTTCGGCTAGCCGGCTCAGCGTACGCGACAGATCGTGCGCACCTTCAAGACCGTTGAGCGCGGCAGCGATGGGCTGATCGGAAGCGATGAACAACGCGCGCTTACGGTCGTAGAAAATATCGACCAGCCACACGAAGCGCTGCAGCGTATGCGGTGTCGCGAGCCAGTGCGTCTCCAACTGGTCGACGATCAGCCCTTGCCAGCGCTCGGCGAGATCCAGATAGTCGAGATGCGAACGGCTCGCGATGCACAGTGCTTCGAAATTCGCCCATAGGAGCGACGCGCCGGCGGCCTGCGCGTGGAGCGGCCGTCCCGCTGCAGACAGCGTCTGTGCACATAGCGCATCTTCACCTTCGTACTGCAGAAAGATGCGCTGCAGTTGATCGTGCGTCGCCGCATCGAGCGGTGCGAAAAAGCGTGGACGTTGCGCCGGTTCGGCGCTGAAACGATAGTCGCGCGCGCCGTCGAAATGCACCACGGTGAAATGCTGTTCGAGCCGCTCGATGGTCGGCTCGAAACGCTCGTGATATTCCGGATTCGGCAGCAGGTCTCGCGGCGCATAGTTCGAGGTGAGCACGATGCGCGTGCCGAGCTCCAGCGCGACGTCGAGGAAGCGGCCGATCAGAAACGCATCGGCAATATCGTGCACGTGGAATTCGTCGAAGCACAGCAACGCGATGCCGTCGAGCCATTGCCGCGACACCGAGCCGAGCCGGTCGTCGCCGCGCGGTTCGTTGACGAGCCGCCGGTTCATCTCGCGCAGGAACTCGTGGAAATGGATGCGCCGCTTGGTGCAGGCGGCCAGTTCGAAGACGGTATCGACCACTAGGCTCTTGCCGCGTCCCGGCAAGCCGTAGCAATAGACGCCCTGGGCTGCTTGTACGGCGCCGGAGCGTTGGCGTTGCATCGTCGTGCTGCTGAGCAGGTCCATTAGCGCGGCGATTGCATGGCGCTGGCTGGCGTCCGGCACGATCGCACGGGCCGCAAGGGCGCGCACGACGTGAGCTTCGTCGATCATGGTGCTGCGACTCCACGAGGGATATCCGCAAGGGATAGAGAGGGTTGAGGGGCAGGACGCTCATCGTGCCACAGCTTGATCCGTGCGCGCTTCGCCGCAAGCACCCCCTCGCACGCACGCCGCACCCTCTTGCCTGGTGAAAACACCGATGGGCAAACCAGGATGGACCAAGCGGTCGGCGCGCCGCGCCACTCCCGCAAACCGCACGTAAGGAAATGATCGTAACGCCACTTGTTACGATCCTATCATTCGATGTACGATGGTTGCGAATAAACCATCAGCCGTTGCTGTGCGCTGCACAAAATCACGGACGTCCCATGCCTGAAGCTCCTTCTTCGTCTTCCTCGGTCATCGCGTTGCGGCGCGATCAGGCCATTCATCCGGAACGCAATCCCGGCGTACCGTTCGACGCCGCCTGGCTCGACGGTTTGCGGGTCAACCAGTCGGCCGTCGAGCGGCGCACGGCCACGCTCGGCACGCGGCGCACCGTCAAGAAAGATGCGCAGGCGGCGTGGCTATTGAAGGCCGTCACCTGCATCGACCTGACCACGCTGAGCGGCGACGACACCGAAGGCCGCGTGCGGCGCCTCTGCGCGAAAGCGCGCCAGCCGGTGCGGGCCGACATCCTCAGCGCGCTCGGCATTGCGCCGCAGACCATCACTACTGGCGCGGTGTGCGTGTATCACCGCTTCGTCGCCGCTGCGGTCGATGCGCTGCAAGGCAGCGGCATTCCGGTCGCGGCGGTGTCCACGGGTTTTCCGGCGGGCCTGATCCCGCATCCGCTGAAGCTGAAAGAGATCGAGGCGTCGGTGGCGGACGGCGCGCAAGAGATCGATATCGTCGTCACGCGCGAACACGTGCTGACCGGTAACTGGCAGGCGCTCTACAACGAAGTGCGCGATTTCCGCGCGGCCTGCGGGCCGGCGCATCTGAAGGCGATTCTCGCCACCGGCGATATCCGCACGCTGTCGAACGTGGCGCGTGCGTCGATGGTCTGCATGATGGCGGGTGCCGATTTCATCAAGACTTCCACAGGCAAGGAAGGCGTGAATGCGACGCTCGACGTCTCGCTGGTGATGGTGCGGATGATCCGCGACTACCAGGAGCGCACTGGCGTCCTGATCGGCTTTAAGCCTGCCGGCGGCGTCTCCACTGCGAAATCCGTGCTGACCTATCAGATCCTGATGAAAGAGGAACTGGGACGCGCCTGGCTCGAACCGGAGTTGTTCCGGATCGGCGCATCGAGTCTCCTCGCCGACATCGAACGCCAGCTCGAGCATCACGTGAGCGGCCGTTATTCCTCCTTCAATCGTCACCCCGTTGCTTAAGCAGACCGATCCCATGAGCGTAGCCGAATATTTTTCTTCGATGGAGTACGGTCCCGCACCCGAGGACGATCAGCCCGCGCGGGCCTGGCTCGCGCAGCACGAGGCCGGCTTCGGTCATTTCATTGGCGGCGCGTGGCGCGCACCGGCTTCGGGCGAGCGCTTCGAATCGCGTGAACCGGCCACGGGTGAGTTGCTCGCGCAGCTTGCCCAGGGCGATGCGGCTGATGTCGACGCAGCGGTCGCCGCGGCCCGCGCCGCGCAGCCTGGTTGGCTGGCGCTGGGCGGCGCGGGGCGCGCGCGTCATCTGTATGCATTGGCGCGCATGGTGCAGCGGCATAGCCGGCTGTTCGCCGTCCTCGAAGCGCTCGACAACGGCAAGCCGATTCGCGAGACGCGCGACATCGACGTACCGCTTGTCGCGCGTCACTTCTTGCATCATGCGGGTTGGGCGCAGTTGCAGGACAGCGAGTTCGCCGACTTCGCGCCGCTGGGCGTCGTCGGGCAGATCGTGCCGTGGAATTTCCCCTTGCTGATGCTTGCGTGGAAGATCGCGCCGGCCATCGCAACCGGCAATTGCGTCGTGCTGAAGCCCGCGGAATACACGCCGCTTACCGCCTTGCTGTTTGCCGAACTGGCGCATCGCGCCGGTTTGCCGGCGGGCGTGCTGAACGTCGTGACGGGCGATGGCCGCACCGGCGCCGCCCTTGTTGAGCATCCTGAAGTCGATAAGCTGGCCTTTACGGGCTCGACCGAAGTCGGTCGGCAGATCCGCTCGGTCACTGCAGGCTCGGGCAAGTCGTTGACGCTCGAACTCGGCGGCAAGTCGCCGTTTATCGTGTTCGACGATGCCGACCTGGACGGCGCGGTCGAAGGTGTAGTCGACGCGATCTGGTTCAACCAGGGGCAAGTGTGCTGCGCCGGTTCGCGCCTGCTCGTGCAGGAGGGCATCGAAGCGCGTTTCATCGACAAGCTGAAGCGGCGCATGGAGACCCTGCGTGTCGGCTCCTCGCTCGACAAGAGCATCGATATCGGCGCGATTGTCGATCCGGTGCAGCTCGAACGGATTGAATCGCTGGTGGAAGCCGGCCGCCGCGAAGGCTGCGCGGTGTGGCAGTCGCCGGATGCCACCGTGCCTGCACACGGCTGCTATTACCCACCGACGCTCGTGACCGGTGTCGCGCCCGCTTCGATGCTCGCCCAGGAAGAAATTTTCGGCCCCGTGCTGGTGACGATGAGTTTCCGCACGCCGGACGAAGCGGTGGCGCTCGCCAACAACACGCGTTATGGCCTGGCCGCGAGCGTGTGGAGCGAAACGATCGGCCGCGCGCTCGACATCGCACCGCGTCTCGCATGCGGCGTGGTCTGGATCAATGCAACCAATCTGTTCGATGCCGCGGTCGGCTTTGGCGGCTATCGCGAGTCGGGCTATGGCCGTGAAGGCGGTCGCGAGGGCATTTACGAATATCTGAAGCCGCGTGCGTGGCTTAAGCTCGCCGAGCGTCCTGCGCGGGCTGCGGCAACGGGTTCGCTTGAGGCGCTGTCGAACGCGAGCGGCTTGAACGTGACGGCGATCGATCGCACAGCGAAGCTCTTTATCGGCGGCAAGCAGGTTCGCCCCGACGGCGGTTATTCGCTGCCCGTCCATGGTGCAGACGGTGGACTCGTCGGCGAAGTGGGCGAGGGCAACCGCAAGGACATTCGCAACGCCGTCGAGGCGGCGCGCGGCGCAGGCAAGTGGTCGCAGGCCAGCACGCACAATCGCGCCCAGGTGCTGTACTACCTCGCGGAGAATCTCACGGTACGGGCCGACGAATTCGCGCGGCAACTGGTGGTGCGCACCGGCGTCGACGAGACCGCCGCACATGCGGAAGTCGAAGCTGCCGTGACGCGGCTCTTCACGTACGCCGCGTGGGCCGACAAGTTCGACGGCGCGGTGCATACGCCGCCGTTGCGCGGCGTCGCGCTGGCCATGCACGAACCGCTGGGCGTGATCGGCATTGCCTGCCCGGATGAAGCGCCGCTGCTGGCCTTCGTCTCGCTGGTGGGACCGGCGCTGGCAATGGGTAACCGCGTGGTGGTCCTGCCGAGCGAAGCCTGCCCGCTGACGGCGACGGACCTGTATCAGGTGGTCGAAACCTCGGATGTGCCTGGCGGCGTGTTGAACATCGTCACGGGCGAGCGCGCCGCCTTGCTGCCGGCGCTCGCGAAACACGACGACGTCGACGCGCTCTGGTGCTTCGGCGGCGCGGCGGATTCGGCGCTCGTCGAACGCGCCTCGGTGGGTAATCTGAAGCGCACCTTTGTCGATCATGGGCGCCAGTTCGACTGGTTTGACCGCTCGACAGAAGGACCGGCCTGGCTGCGTCAGGCTGTGCAAGTGAAGAACATCTGGATACCTTACGGAGACTGACCGTCCGATTGTGGACGGGTAGCAGGCCGATCGAACATGGAGGAGACACCGTGCTGAAGAATCTGGACCCGCTGTTGAATGCCGATGTGTTGCACGCGCTGCGCGCGATGGGCCACGGCGACGAAGTGGTGATTTGCGACGCGAATTTCCCCGCCGACTCCGTTGCGCGCGCAACGGTGCTGGGCAAGCTGCTGCGTTTCGACGGCGCGGATGCGGCGCGCGCGGTTCGCGCGGTGCTGTCCGTGCTGCCGCTCGATACCTTTGTCGAGCATCCGGCGCAGCGCATGGAAGTAGTCGGCGAGCCGAACACGATTCCTGCTGTGCAACGCGAGGCGCAGGCCGAAGTGAATGCGGCCGAAGGGCGCGATCTGCCGTTTGCTTCCATCGAGCGTTTCGCGTTTTATGAACGCGCCAAGAAAGCGTATTGCGTGATCGCCACCGGCGAGCGGCGCGGTTACGGCTGCTTCGTGTTCACCAAGGGCGTGTTGCTGGCACCGGACGCGCCGAGTGCCGGGGAGCAGCAAAAATGAGCACGCAGTCCCAACAGAGCGGACGCGTCGTCATTCTCGGCATCTATGTGACCGATCTGACGTTTCGCGCCGAACGCATGCCGCTGATCGGCGAGACCATCGCCGGCTCGGCCTTCGCGATGGGCCCGGGCGGCAAGGGTTCGAATCAGGCGGTCGCCGCAGCGCGGGCCGGTGCGCAAGTGGTCTTCTGCACACGCATCGGTAACGATGCCTTCGGCGCGATCGCGCGCTCGACGTGGACCGCGGAAGGCATCACCGCGCGGGCCACGACGGTGGAGGGTGTTTCGACCGGCGCCGCACACATCTTCGTCGACGACACCAACGGCAAGAACGCCATCATCGTCGCCTCGGGCGCGGCGGGCACGATGAACGCGGCCGATGTCGACGCGATCGAAGTGGATATCGCTGCCGCGCAGGTGTTCGTCACGCAACTGGAGCAACCGCTCGCAGCAGCGCGACGCGGTCTTGAAGTGGCACGGCGGCACGGCGTCATCACGGTGTTCAATCCCGCGCCTGCGTTACCGCTCGACGACGACATTTTCCCGCTGTGCGATTACATCACGCCTAACGAAACGGAGGCCGCCGCCTTGACGGGCGTGCCGATCCAGAACGCCGACGACGCGCGGCGCGCAGCCGACGTGCTGCTTGCCAAAGGCGTGGGCACGGTGATCGTGACGCTTGGCGAAGCGGGGGCGCTGCTTCATTCCGCCAGGCAGTCGGTGCTGGTGCCGGCGTTCCAGTGCGGCCGCGTCGTGGAGACGGCCGGTGCGGGCGATGGTTTCACGGGCGGGTTTGCCGCAGCGCTGGCGCGCGGTGCGGATCCCGTGGAGGCGATGCGCTTCGGTTGTGCGCTGGCCGGTATCTCCGTGACACGTCCGGGCACGGCGCCGTCGATGCCGACGTTAAGCGAAGTGAACCAGCTATTGAGTCAGGCGGGCCAGCCGGTGTCTGCGCACTGAAGGTGCACTGCAGATACACGCAGGGCGCGTTCACTGCTCGTTGAGGTCTCATGGATCGCACCTCAACGGCCCGCTGAAGTTTCATGCAGTCTGAAGGAGTTTCTCTTCACCATGAAGTCCTCGTTCGCTGTTGGAAAACTGTTCGCCGACCGGCAACTGAATTTCTTGCTGGCCGTCAACGTGCTGGTCGTATTGGTGGCGACAGCGCTGTCGCACGGCCAGTTTGTCGATGTCGACAATCTGCAGTCGATGGGCAGCCAGTTGCCCGAACTCGGCCTGCTTGCACTCGGCATCATGCTTTCGATGATCTCCGGCAACGGCGGTATCGATCTGTCCGGCGTCGGCCTGGCGAATCTGTCGGGCATGATCGCCGCGCTGATCGTGCCGAAGTGCCTCAGCGCCGACGTCTCGCCGGTCGCTTACACGGCCTTGTTTTGCGCGATCGTCGTGGCGATAGGGCTGCTCGGCGGCCTCTTGAACGGCGTCGTGATTGCGAAGCTGCGGCTCACGCCGATTCTCTGCACGCTGGGCACGCAGTTGCTGTTTACCGGCATCGCCGTGGTGTTGAGCAACGGCGCATCGGTGCCGGTCGAGTATGTCGACCAGCTTTCGGATATCGGCAACGGCACCGCGTTTCAGGTGCCGATCTCGTTCATCATCTTCATCGCCGCCATCGTCGTGCTGGGCTGGTTGCTCAAACGCAGCCCGTTCGGCTTGCGCCTATATCTGATGGGCACCAATCCCAAGGCCGCTTTTTATGCGGGCATTCCGCGCGCGCGGATGCTGATTCTGACCTACACGATGTGCGGCGTGCTCGCCTCGTTGGCCGGCCTGATCAGCGCGACCCATACGTCCAGCGCGAAATGGGACTACGGCAACTCGTATCTGCTGATCTCGATCCTGATTGCCGTGATGGGCGGCGTGAATCCCGCCGGCGGACGCGGCCGCATCATCTCGGTGTTCTTCGCCGCCACGGTGCTGCAGTTCCTCGCGAGCCTGTTCAATCTGCTGGGTGTGTCGCAGTTCTTCGGCGACTGCGCGTGGGGTTTTCTGTTGCTGTTGTCGCTGGCTTTCGCGGGTGGCGAGCGGGTTAGCGCGATCTTCGGTTTCACGCGCTCCGATCCGGCGGCGCGAAGGTAGCGCTCGCGTTTAGCGCGAGCGCGCGCATGTAGGCAAGGTTTAGTACGCGGCGGACATCGGGGCCCTGGATGTCCGCAACCGTGAAGCAGGGCGACATCGAAAGAAAAAGGAGACATGGAATGAAACTGACTCGATTGGGCGCCGCACTGGCAGCAGGCGTGCTCACGGTAGGCGTGATCGCCGCAGCGCACGCGGCGGACAATGTGACGATCGTCACGGTGGTGAAGGTGACCGGCATCAACTGGTTCAACCGCATGGACGAAGGCGTCAAGGAATTCGCCAAGGACAACCCGGGCGTAACGGCCTATCAGACTGGACCGGGTCAAGCCGACGCGGCGCAGCAACTGAAGATCATCGAAGATCTGATCGCCAAGAAGGTCGATGCGCTGGCCGTGGTGCCCTACGATCCGCCCACGCTCGAACCCGCGCTGAAGAAGGCGATGGACCGCGGCATCAAGGTGGTCACGCATGAGGCGGACAACGAAAAGAACACCATGGTCGACATCGAAGCGTTCGACAACACGGCGTATGGCGCGAACCTGAACCAGCGGCTCGCCGGCTGCATGCACGACGAAGGCAAATGGGCCGTGCTGGTGGGGTCGCTCGGCAGCCGCTCGCAGGTGCAGTGGGCGGATGGCGGGATCGGCAACGCCAAGGCCAGGTATCCGAAGATGGATCTGGTCGAACCGAAGCTCGAAACCAATAACGACGGCGAACGCGCCTATGAAGTCGCCAAGGAAGTGTTGCGCAAGCATCCGGACCTGAAGGGCTTCCAGGGGTCGTCGTCGCTCGACGTGATCGGCATTGGCCGTGCGGTTGAAGAAGCGGGCCTGCAGGGCAAGATCTGCGTGTACGGCACGGGTCTGCCGACCGAAGCCGCCAAGTTCCTCGAAAGCGGCGCCATCAACGGCATTTCGTTCTGGGATCCGAAGCTTGCCGGCATAGCGATGAACAAGATCGCGCTGATGCTGATCCACGGCCAGACCGTGCATGACGGCGACAACCTCGGCATTCCGGGCTACACGAAGGTGACCGTGACCAAGGGTCCGGGCAAGGGCATCATCGTGCGCGGCCAGGGCTGGGTCGACGTCGACAAGTCGAACTACAAGAACTACGCGTTCTAACGGCTGTCGCTTCCTGAGTGGAGGTGTGCTCGCTTGCGGGCACACCTTTGAAGAAGAAAACGCAGGCTGCTCCTAGGTCTTAAAGATTGCAATCGGACTATGAATACAGACGCTGCTTCCGTGCCGTTTCTGCAAGTGGTTGGCGTGCACAAGCGTTTCACCGGCGTGCATGCGCTGCGTGGCGTGAGCCTGTCGTTTCAGCGCGGACAGATCTATCACCTGCTCGGCGAAAACGGTTGCGGCAAGAGCACGCTGATCAAGATCATCTCCGGCGCGCAGCCGCCCGATGAGGGCGAGCTCATTATCGAAGGCGAGCGGCACGCCCGCCTCACGGCGCTGGAATCGCTCGCGGCGGGGATCGAGACGGTGTATCAGGACCTCTCCTTGT
This sequence comes from Paraburkholderia sp. GAS38, assembly GCF_050434965.1. Lineage (NCBI taxonomy): Bacteria > Pseudomonadati > Pseudomonadota > Betaproteobacteria > Burkholderiales > Burkholderiaceae > Paraburkholderia > Paraburkholderia sp. GAS38. The sequence continues at coordinate 639,400 of NZ_JBNDJO010000003.1, forward strand.
TGCCGAACATGAGCGTGGCCGAAAACGTCGCGCTGACCTCGGAGCTGGCTACGCACAATGGCCGCCTGACCCGTACCTTCGACCGCCGCGCATTGGCGAAGACGGCGGAGCGTGCGCTGGCGGCTGTCGGCCTGCCTGGCGACGCGGAGTTCCAGTCCACGCTCGTCGAAGAATTGCCGCTCGCGACCCGCCAGCTCGTGGCGATTGCGCGCGCCATTGCGAGCGAGGCGAAGTTCGTCATCATGGACGAGCCCACCACCTCGCTGACGCAGAAAGAAGTCGACAACCTGATCGCAGTACTAGGCAATTTGCGCGCGCAGGGCGTGACGGTGCTGTTCGTCAGTCACAAGCTCGACGAATGCTATGCGATCGGCGGCGAAGTAATCGTGTTGCGCGACGGCCAGACCATGGCGCAAGGGCCGATCGCGAACTACACCAAGTCCCAGATCAGCGAACTGATGACGGGCCGGCATCTGTCGAGCGAGCGCTATCGCGAAGGCGGTTTCGGCGCCGAAGTGGTGCTCGACGTGAGCGGCCTCACGCGCACCGGCCAGTTCGCCGATGTCTCGTTTGCGCTGCACCGTGGCGAGATTCTCGGCGTCACCGGACTGCTCGACTCGGGACGCAATGAACTGGCGCGCGCGCTCGCGGGCGTGGCGCCTGCGCAGCATGGCGAGATCGTGCTGGACGGCAAGCGCATTGTTTTGCACACGCCGTCCGATGCGAAGAACCACCGGATCGGCTATGTACCGGAAGACCGCCTGAACGAAGGGCTGTTCCTCGACAAGTCGATTCGCGACAACGTCATCACCGCGATGATCTCGAGCCTGCGCGACCGCTTCGGCCAGATCGACCGCACGCGTGCGCAAGCGCTCGCCGTCGACACCGTCAAGGAGTTGCAGATCGCGACGCCCGACGTCGACAAACCCGTGCAGTCGCTGTCCGGCGGTAATCAGCAACGCGTGCTGATCGGCCGCTGGCTCGCCATCGATCCGCGCGTGTTGATCCTGCACGGTCCGACGGTCGGCGTGGATGTCGGCTCGAAGGACATCATCTACCGCATCATGCAGCGCCTGTCGCAGCGGGGCATCGGCATTATCCTGATCAGCGACGACCTGCCCGAGCTGCTGCAGAACTGCGACCGCATCCTGATGATGAAGAAGGGACGCGTTGCGAACGAATATCAAGCCGACCAGTTGCAAGAAGCCGACCTGTATCACGCGCTGCTGTCGGAAGCCGCATAGAGTACGCTGAGAGGACGTGACCCGCATGAACCCGCGCATCAACCAGACCATGACCACGCCAACTGTCATCGACATCGCACCGCAGGTGAAGCCGCTCAGCTTGCGGGCCAAGCTCGCGCGCAACCCCGAGTGGTTCACCGCCGGGCTGATCGTGGTGATGTGCATCATCGTCGGCGCGATCAATCCGCGCTTCTTTCAACTGGCGACGCTGTTCGACCTGCTGCATTCGGCCACTACCGTGTCGCTGTTTGCGCTCGGCACGCTGGTGGTGCTGGCCTCGGGCGGCATCGACGTGTCGTTCACCGCGATCGGCGCGCTCACCATGTATGGGATCACGAAGGCCGTGTTCGCGTGGTGGCCCGACGAGCCGTTCGCGTTGATCCTGATCACCGGCGCGCTCGGCGGCATTGTGCTCGGCCTGATCAACGGCGTGCTGGTGCACCGGCTGAAAGCGCCGTCGCTGATCGTGACGATCGGCACGCAGTATCTCTATCGCGGCATCCTGCTGACCTTCATCGGCACGACGTTCTTCATGAACATTCCGCACAGCATGGATCGCTTCGGCCGCATCCCGCTGTTTTTCTATCAGACCGCCGACGGCTTGCGTGCTGTGCTGCCGGTTTCGGTGCTGGCCCTGCTGGTGGCGGCGGTGGTGACATGGTGGCTGCTGAACCGGACCATGATGGGACGCGGCGTTTACGCCATGGGCGGCAGCCTCGCGATTGCGGAGCGCCTCGGCTACAACCTGCGCGCAATCCATCTGTTTGTGTTCGGCTATACGGGCATGCTGGCAGGCATCGCAGGGATTCTGCACGTAGCCAATAACCGGCTCGCGAATCCGTTCGACCTGGTCGGCTCGGAACTCGATGTGATCGCGGCGGTGATTCTCGGCGGCGCGCGCATTACGGGCGGCACCGGCACCGTGGTCGGCACGCTGCTAGGCGTGGTGCTGGTCACCCTGATCAACAACGTGCTGATCCTGGTGGGCGTGCCGAGCACGTGGCAGAAGGTCATTATCGGCGCGTTCATCCTGCTCGCCGGCACCCTGTTCGCCCTGCAGCGCAAGGCGTGAGGGGCAACGTGTACGGCGTTACAGCGCGTACTGCAACGCCAGGTCGAAGCCGAGCACCACGAAGGAGCAACCGATCCCCACCAGAACATTCGAGACCCGATGTTCGAAGTCCGGATGTTTGGTGATGCCTGCACCCGCGAGGAACACAATCTCCACCAGGATCTGCAGCGCGACGAACGTCAGCATGAGCAGGAATTCATAGCCCATGTAGCGGAAGTTCGCGAAGTTCATGCCGTAATCGAAGATCCAGTGCCCAACCCGCCACGCCTCGTAGGCGAGCAGCAGAATGGGAAACAGGTAGCTCGTCACGTAGGTGGGTACCGTTGCGTGGCGTAGCTCGAGGTGGAAATGGTGAGGTTGATGAGCGGTCTGCATGTCTCCTCCGTTTTCACATCAGTCTGGGACCTATGCTACTCGTTTGACTGGAGATTCGCAGAATGGTGCGATTCGACACGGGCCGCTGCAAACGCCGCGTTCACTGAACTGCCGGTCGTTTTTTCTTGAGCCTGAAGCGATCGGTAAGTTTGACGCACGAGGCATCGCCGTCGCGTGCCTCGCGCAGTGCTCTCATGTCGCCTCAGCGCAACACTCGCGCACTTGGGACATTCACCTGGCAGATCTTACGAACCTGCGGTGACGGGTTCGTCTTCATGGCCTAGCGTGCGGACCCGGCGAAGCTCGGGAAACAGCTTCATCCACAGCAGTGCAACGGCGATGGTTGCCACGCCGCCTATCAGCACCGCAGGCTGGGCACCCCACCATCCGGCAGTCAGACCCGACTCGAACTCGCCAAGCTGATTCGACGAGCCGATGAACAACGCGTTGACTGCGCTCACGCGTCCGAGCATCTCGTCAGGCGTGCGAAGTTGCACGAGCGAGAGGCGCACCACGACGCTGATCACATCCGATGCGCCAAGCACGGCGAGCGCCAGCAGCGAGATCACGATCTGATGTGAGAGCCCGAACACCAACGTGGCGAGGCCGAACGCGATGACCCCACCAAACATCGCAGCACCGGGCCGCTTGCGCAGCGGAAAGTGCGCCAGCCAGATCGTGCCGGAGAGCGCGCCGACCGCCGATGCCGAGCGCAGCAAGCCGAGTCCCAATGGCCCGGCGTGCAGGATGTCGCGTGCAAACACCGGCAGCAGGGCAGTCGCGCCACCGAACAGGACAGCGAACAGATCGAGCGAAAGCGCCCCGAGGATGACGGGCTGTTTGCGGATGAAGCCGATCCCCGAGAAGACCGATGTCAACGTCACCGGTGCGCGGGTAGCGGGCCGTGCCTGTAGTGGAATACCCCACACGAGTGCGGCGGCCGTAGCAAACGTGAGCGCGCACACGAGATACGCCGGCCCGGCACCCACGCCATACAGCAGGCCGCCGAGCGCGGGACCGACGATCTGCGCCGTCTGGCCGGCCGAGGTCGCCCATGCGGTCGCCTGAGGCAACTGGCTGCGCGGCACCACACCGGGCAGCAGCGACGACACGGCGGGCGATTCGAAGGCGCGGGCAGCGCCGAGACAAGCGGCGAGTCCATAGATCACAGGCGCACTCAGCCAGCCACCGAAGGTACCCCATGCAAACACCAGCGCAGCGGCGGCTTCGGCGCTTTGACAGACGGCGGCGATACGCCGGCGGTCGTAGCGGTCGGCGACCTGGCCTACGACGAGGGTCAGCGTGAACATCGGCAGGAATTGCGCGAGGCCGAGAAGGCCGAGCGCGAAGGCACTGTGCGTGAGCCCGTAGATGTGCCAGCCCATTGCGACCGCCAGCATCTGGAACGAAAGGGACGAGAACACGCGGGTACACCAGAAGCGCTGAAACGGCCTGCTGCGCGGCAGGCTGCGATGCAGTGCTTCGCTAGTGAAGGTCTCGTCGCCAGGGGCAGAGGAGGGCGGAGGTCGGGGCTCGTCGGAGGTGTCGGCGGATTGAGCGGTCATGAGTTCGCGAAGCGCGATTTAGCAAGGCGCGATGTTGTTGAAGGCCGCAAGTTTAGTGCAAGCGCAACGATCTGGCTTGCGCCGGGCGATGCGCGTTGCCGGGCGTGCCTTTGCGAGGAGGTGGAAGCCCACGGCTGCAATGGCTTGGCGTCCTCACTAAGACGTTAATTATTAAGAAATATTAGATAGGACTCACCCGTAAATTTCAGTTCGTGAGAGGCTAGATTTGTCGTACTGAAGCGCGGAATTCTGGAGTGCCAGGTGCGATGGTTTCCTTTCTCTATTAGCCAACTGGGGTTATAAAATGGATCGCCTAAATCCTTCAGTATTAGTTTCCGAACTCCATCACGAACACGCCGCCAACCCGGAGATCGCAGAGACGATTCCACTCAGGAAAACGGAGAGACTGCCGTTTACCATTCGTATAGCCGCCGATAGCGATTCCCTTCAAAAAGCTGTCATGATGCGACAAATGGCTTACGGCCGGCATTTGCCGGACTTTGCCAGCAAGATGACGATTGAAAAGGGGGACTGCGAGCCCGGAACGGCCGTGTTGCTGGCCCAGTCGAAGCTGGACGGCGGTCCGCTCGGCACCCTGCGGATTCAGACGAACGAGTTCGCACCACTGGCCGTCGAGCAGTCGGTGCAGTTGCCGGACTGGTTGCAGGGCACGCGCATGGCGGAAGCCACGCGGCTGGGCGTGGCCGGCGGGACGATTGGGCGGATGGTCAAGATCGGCCTGTGCAAGGCATTGTTTTTGTATTGCCAGCAACAGGAGATCGACTGGATGGTCATTACCGCGCGTTCGCCGCTGGATCGCGAGTATGAAGCCATGCTGTTCGACGACGTTTTCGGCAAGAACCAGTTCCTGCCCATGGCGCACGTCGGCGGCCTGCCGCACCGGGTGATGGCCAAGCCGGTGGCCGTGGCGCGCGAGCGCTGGGCGGCGGCCGGCCATCCGCTGCTCAAGTTTATGATCCATACGTATCACCCGGACATTGATTTGTCGCCCGCAGATTTATCTTTCAACCGGGAAACTGTAGGATGCTTGGAAGCTACTCAAATTGGATATGGCAAGTAAAACAAAGTGCTCCGGCAGGCCAACGAACGTGTCACGCTGTAATGGGTAACGCGGTGGTGGCGGGGCCTCTCGGCTCCGTCATCGTTTACGTTGAGGGCTTTGCCGCATAAGGGGAATTCCGGGTATGGAGTCGGCGACGTTCTTTTCGCGGTCGAAATACATGCGCGCGGGGTCGTTTATCGACTGGCTTCTGTACGCATTCGCGGTCTACGTCGTGCCGGCGCTTATTACGCTCGCCACGGTCGCCACGTTATTCTGGGCACCCCGGCAATTTCAGTCGGCGGGTGCCGTCACGCTCGCGCTGCACATCGTGCCGGACAAGCGCGCATCGCTGCGGCCGGCCGAGGCGCTCGCCACCTTGAAGAGCCTGCAGCAGGCGCCCACCACCAGGCGCTACAGCACGCGGCTTGCCGAATCGCCCTTCTGGTTCCTGTTCGACGTGCCGCCGGTCAATCCGGGGCATCCGACCGTAGTTGAATTTCCCTCGCGCCACGCGCAAACCCTGGCTTGCTGGAATGCCGCGACGCTGGCGCCGCTCGGCCAGGCCGATCGCCATGGCACGAGCGGCAAGCTCAGTCCCGTCAAGGCGGGTTTCGAGTTGCCGGTCAATGCCGCCGCCGAGCCCGCACAGGTATTGTGCCGCGGCACATTTTCGGGCCCCGCGTACCTGAATGTGCTCGCCTGGGATGGCGCGGCGCTCAGCGACTCGGCGCTCGACTTCCACGAAAACGCGGCGCTGATTGCCGGCGGCCTGCTGACGCTCGCCATCTTCGTGTTCGTGACGGCCCTCATCAACCGCGAGTTGACCTATGTGATCTTCGCGGCCTGGCTGATCGGCAATCTGCGGCTCTGCTCGAATGCGATGGGCTGGGACATGGAATGGATTGGCCGCGTCATTCCACCCGACTACATGCCTTTGCTGCGCCAGTACACGTTTGCCGTGTACTACCTGCTGACGGGGGCCCTGTTCAATCAGTTGTTCCGCCGCGAACTGAAGGTGGTGGGGTATCGCTGGCTGCTGCGCACGGTGCTGTACGCCGGCCTGTTGAACCTCGCTGCGGCGGCGGTGCTGCCATACGCGAAGTTCATTCCGGTGATGTGGACCTTCAGCAGCATCGGCATGGCCGTGCTGGTCTTCCTGCTTGCGCGGCTGGTGTGGATGACCGGTTCGCGCACCGTGCTGTGGTACGTGGCGTCGATGGTCGTCGTGCTGTTTTCGATCTTCTCCGAAGTGCTGGGCGCGGCGTTCGGCATCAAGCTGCTGTTCGGCGGCGTGAATCCGGTGGTGGCGGCGCTGTCGTCGAGCATGATGGCCGCCTTTGCGATTGCCGAGCAGATGCGCGCCGAGCGCGAGCGCCGCCGGCGGATGCAAACGGAGTTGCGCAACACCTATGACGTCACGCCGATCGGTCTCTTCACGCTCGATGAGAACGGCCATTTCGTGCGCGCCAATCCCGCCTTGCGTGCGATGCTCGATCTGCGCAAGGCCGAATACAAGGTGCGGCTCTGGAAGGATTACTTCGAGCCGGGCGCGTGGGGCTCGTTGCAGGCGCTGGCGCAGAAGGGCAGCGAGGGCGAGCTCGAACTCGGCGGTTCGGCGGAGTGGGGCACGGCCGAGCGGCGTTACTCGCTGAAGGCGACGCGCTCGAACGGCTGGATCGAAGGCTCGTTGCAGGACGTGACGGAGCGCGCCAAAGCGATCGAGCGTCTGCATTTTCTCGTCGACCATGATCCGCTGACCGCCTCGTTGAATCGCCGCGGGGTGGAACGGGCCATCGCGGCGCAAAGCGAGGAGCACACGCCGTGGGCGCTGGCCTATATCGACCTCGACCGCTTCAAGCTCGTCAACGATCTGTTCGGGCATCGCGCTGGCGACGAGGTGCTCAAGCAGGTCGCCGCGCGTGCCCGTTCACTGTTCCGGCCTGAGTATGCGGTGGGACGCATCGGCGGCGACGAGTTCATCTGCGTGATGAGCAACACCTCGATCGACGATGCGATCGAGCAGTGCCGCGAACTCGTCACCTTGCTCAGCGCCGCGCCGTATCAGGTCGGCAATTGCGCGTTTCAGGTGAAGGCGTCGATTGGCCTCGTGGAATGCTCGCACGGCGTGCGGGTGCAGGACGCGCTGTCCAACGCGGACGGCGCCTGCCGTGAGGCGAAAGGCGTGGCGCACGGGCATCTCGTCACCTATCGCAAGGGCGCGGCGGCCTTCGAGGAGCGCGCCAAGGAACTCATGCTGGTCGAGACGCTCGGGCAAAACCGCTTGCCCGGCGGACTGTTCCTGGTGATGCAGCCGATCATGTCGCTCGCCGCACCCACCGCGTCGCTCGACTTCGAAGTGCTGCTGCGCTGGCGTGCGCCGGACGGCGCGATACTGCCGGCCGGCAAGGTGATCGTGGCGGCGGAGGAGTCCGGCAACATTGCCGCCATCGACAGATGGGTGCTGACCACGGTGCTCGAATGGATCGAGCGGAACCGGCATGCGTTGCCGAAGACGCGCTTTGTGTGCGTCAACCTGAGCGGTGGGTCGCTCAACGACGAGCAGTTCATGGAAGACATCTTCGCGCTGTTCGCGCGCTACCGTCCGATTATCCGTTACCTGTGCCTCGAAATCACCGAGAGCGTCGCACTGCACGATCTGGAAAACACGCAGCGGTTTATCGCGCGCGTTCACGATATGGGCGGCAAGATCGCGCTCGACGACTTCGGCGCGGGCTATACCTCGTTCAAGTATCTGAAGGACCTGTCGGCCGATGCCTTGAAGATCGACGGCGAGTTCATTCGCACGATGTGCGAGCACCCCGCCGATACGGCGATCGTCGAGGCAATCGTCGCCCTTGCGCGCAACCTCGGCATGCGCAGCATTGCCGAGTGGGTCGAAGATGCGAACACACTGCGGGCGCTCAAGGAAATCGGCGTGGACTATGTGCAAGGCTTCGTCGTTGCGCGACCGCAGGAGTGCGAGGCGATCCTGACGGCCGGTTCGGCCGCCAGCTTCATTAGCGATCCGGCCACGCAATGCTTCGTCGACAGTTTGAGCGAACCCGCGCCGAATCTGGAAGAGGTGTACGAAATGCGCGCGCGGGCCGACCTGCATTGAGCGGTTGCGTTCGGTCGAGGTGTTGTGCCGTTTCACTTCGTGCGGAAAGATTCGTCAAAAGCAGATTTCTGTCTTACTATCTGTCGCCGCGAATTCCATTTAACGCATCGGAGGTCTGGATATGAAAGTTGTGTGCCACTCAGGTTTTATCCATCTTTCATCCCACCTCTCCATGCAATGGAATCATGTCCGGTACATCCGCAAATCCCTTTCGCTTCTCGACGATCGCGCATCGCGATCATCACTATCTCAGCCCGCTCTCGCCATCTAAGGCACAGCAACTCTTAGGCAGTCTCGGCGACGGCCTGACCGCGCACGACGTCCTACTCGACGCAGGGTGCGGCAAGGCCGCCTTGTTGCGCGAACTGCTTGAACGATGTCCTGCGCGCGGCGTGGGCGTCGATATCAACGCGGCGTTTCTCGATCGCGCGCGCCTCGAATGGCGAGGCGCTGACGATCGTCTGCAGTTGTTCGACTGTCCGCTGCTGGAGCATCCCCGCGAGGCCGAGGCTTATGCCGCGGTGCTATGCGTCGGTTCGGTCCATGCGTTCGGTTCGTTCGACGCGTGTCTGCGAACCTGCTTCGACTGGCTCAAACCCGGTGGACGCCTGCTTGTCGCAGACGGGTATTGGAAACAGCCGCCGTCAAGCGGCTATCTCGAGGCGATCGACGGCACGCTTGATGAGTTCGCGACGCACGCGGACAATGCGGAGCGGGCACGGACCTGCGGATACGTGGTGCTGCGCACGACAACGAGCAACGATGACGAGTGGGACGATTACGAAGGCAAGTACTGCAACGCGATGATGCGCTACCTCGCCGATCATCCCGACGACCCCGAGGCCGAGGCCTTTAGCGTGCGCATGCAGAAGTGGCACATGGCGTACCTCAAGTGGGGACGCGCAACGCTAGGCTTTGGCTACTACCTCTTGATGAAACCTTAAGTCCGATTGGGGCGGCATGATTCAGCGGCCGCCCCCAAGCTGAACTGCACACTATGGACGATCCTCAATACAACATCGAATCAGTCGATGTCCCACCCTGGCTTGCCGTTGCACGGAGGGAAACCGGCATCGCGCAATATCCGCCAGGGCAGAGCAATCCGCGCATCACCGAGTACCACGAACACACGAATATTCGCGGCTACGACGACAAGGCCTCGTGGTGTTCGTCGTTCGTGAACTGGTGTTTAGCGCAGTTCGATATGCCAGGTACGGGTTCGGCGCTGGCCCGCTCCTGGCTCGAATGGGGCGAGCCGCTCGCGCAACCGGCTTTAGGATGCATTGCCGTGCTGTACCGCGACGAGCCGGAGAGCTGGAAGGGGCATGTTGGCTTCTTCCTGCGCGCCGATAGCGAATCGGTTTACCTGTTGGGCGGCAACCAGCTTGGCCAGGTCTGCGAGAACGCTTATCCGCGCGAATCGGTGCTGGGTTATCGCTGGCCTGTGGGTGGCGTCCGTCCGCAAGGCGATATTCAGGCAGCGTGCGAAGCCATCCTGCGCAGCGTGCCTGAATGGTTCGGCATTGAAGAAGCGTTAATGCAGTACGTCCGCGATACGGCCACGTTGCCCACCTTTGTGATGCGTCATGAATGCCGGATTATCGGCTTCTTGACGTTACGCGAACACTTCCCTCAAGCTTGGGAAATTCACTGCGTGGCGGTGCATGCCGAAGTGCGAGGCCAAGGTGTCGGCAAGAAGCTGTTGATGCACGTGGAATCCTGGCTCGCCGAACACGGCGCACGCTTCCTGCAAGTGAAGACCATCGCGGCGACGAGTCCCAATCCGCATTACGCCTTGACGCGCGGCTTTTATGAGCGGATGGGATTTGCTCCTGTCGAGGTGTTCCCCGAGCTTTGGTCGCCGAGCAATCCCTGCCTGCAGATGCTTAAGATCGTCGGCCGGCCGGCGGTTGAACGCGCTTAAAGAGATGCCGCTTGAATGACGTGTTCTCTAATTGAGGAATCAGCACGATGACGATCGCAGACGAACTTGGCCTGTTGATGCAGAACCACGACGACGAGCCGCAAGCGGCAGCCGAAAAACTGCGCCAGCTAGCAGACCTTGCGTTACCCGCCGACCAGCTTGCGCGCTTCAGCTGGCTGTCGAATCACGTGGTCGGCGAACTGAACCAGCGCTGGCAGGAGGCTTACGAACTGATTGCCAAGAGCACATCGAGCCACGAGTCGTTGCCGCTGGCGGTGTTGCGTAACGCGGCGGTGTCTGCGCATATCAGTGGAAATCTGCTGGCGGGCGTCGCGCTGGAGCGCCGGATGTCGAAGCTGGGTCTACGGGCCGAGCAGGCAACGACGGTCGTGCGCGCGGCGGCGATCAGCTTTCTGCTGACGCCTGGACGTGCGCTGGACGTCGCCGTGGCGCTGCAGGGTGTGGTGGAGGGTGTCGAACGCTGGAACGAATCGAGCGAGGCCGATGCGCTCGTTGCGCCCAGTCTCAACAATATCGTCTCGGCGCTGCTTGAGCAGGATGACGAAACGCTTGCCCATCCGCAGGTCCGCGAGGTGATGATCGAGGGCGCGTCCGCGGCGCGCGAGCTTTGGCAGCGCGCGGGCACATGGGTCAATCTGGAGCGGGCAGATTACCTCTGCGCGATGGTGTTCAATCGCCTGGGCGAGTTTGCCAAGGCACTGGAAGCGGCCGAGCGCGGCACGCATTTGATCGAGACCAACGGCAGCGAAGACGTCGACCGTGCCTTCCTGATGCTTGAGGCCGCTCAGGCACTGTTCGGCCTTACACGGCAGAAAGAGGGCACCGCGTTGCTGCAGGAGGCAGCGGGTATTGCCGGGAGCTGGGACGACGCGTCGCTGCGGGACTGGTTTGCGGGCAAGGCCAAGCCGCTATACGGCCTGAGCGTCTAAACAAACCAAACACGCTATGCCATTCTTCGAACCCATTACGTTAAACACGCCGCGTCTGGTGCTGCGCCCGTTGCGCGAAGACGATGCGGCTGTGCTATTCGCGATGTACTCCGATCCGCAATTCATGCGCTATTGGTCATTCGCTCCCATGACCCAACTGGAACAGGCGCGCGAATATCTATCGCGTCTGATGACGGCGAGTGCATCCGGCAAGGACCTGGTGTGCGCCATCGACCTGCGTGAGACCGGGCAAATGATCGGCACTTGCACGCTCTTCAGTCTTTACGAACCTTCGTTGCGGGCGGAGATCGGCTTTGGCGTGTCCCGCGAGTTCTGGCGGCAAGGCTACACGCAGGAAGCGGTTCATACGTTGATCGGACATGCGTTCTCGACGTTGTCGCTGCGGCGCCTCGAAGCCGATATCGACCCGCGCAACAACGGGTCGGCGCGCGTGCTGGAACGCGCCGGCTTTGTCCGCGAAGGATTGCTTAGGGAGCGCTGGGTTGTCGCCGGCGAGGTGTCGGATACCGCGCTGTATGGTTTGTTGCGCAGCGATCGCTAGCGTTGTGTACAGACTGGAGACATGGTTGACACATGTGCGAGGACATCGTTGACACATCATGGTCAGCGTTTTGCTCCTCCGAGGTCAAGTTTTGCAACG